>NZ_JBIVVA010000001.1:366719-857807 GCF_044757465.1 Streptomyces sp. NPDC091279
G
Organism: Streptomyces sp. NPDC091279; assembly: GCF_044757465.1. Taxonomy (NCBI): domain Bacteria; kingdom Bacillati; phylum Actinomycetota; class Actinomycetes; order Kitasatosporales; family Streptomycetaceae; genus Streptomyces; species Streptomyces sp. NPDC091279. The sequence continues at coordinate 366,721 of NZ_JBIVVA010000001.1, forward strand.
TTTGCGGCGCCGATGCGGAGACCTGCCCCTGCGCGGCGGGAAGGGACGCGGACTGAGCCCCGGCCTGAGCGGGCGGCCAGCCTTCGGACCTGACCGAAGGCACGCTCCCGGTCTGGAACGACGCCTGCGGACCCGGTGCAGCGGCCTGCGCCTGGGCCTGCACCTGCGCGGGCCGGGGCGCTGACTGGCCCCCCGTCTGCGACGGCACCCCGCCCTCGAACATCGCCGCCGAGGGAGGAACCCCCGTCGGGAACGGAGCCTGCGCGACCTGCGCCGCCTGGGGTGCTGCCTGCGGTGCCGCCCCCGTAGGGAACGGCGGCTGCGGAGCCGTCGCGGGCACCGCAGCCGGCGCCGGTGCGACCCTCGACGGCGGCTGGGCCCGTTGGGCCAGGAAGCTGGCCATCAGCTCACGGGCCACCCCCACCTTGCGCTGGCTGAGTTCCTTGGCCGCCCGCATCGAGGCTTGCTTGGAGGGCTGAGCAACCGTCGCCCGGGCCGCCGGGGTGGGGGGAGCAAACGGCGCCGCACCGGGCGCCTGTTCCTGACGGGGCTCCGGTATCACGGGCAGCACCGCGGTCGGCGCCACGTCCACCGGAGAGGCGGGCGCACCGAACGGCGACGTACCCAGCCCGAAACCTGACGTGGAGACCGGCGACGCACCCGGCGCGAAAGCCGGGGCAGCCGTGAAGGCCGGGGCAGCCGCCGAGGCGAACCCTGCCGGGAAGCCGGGATCGGCTGTAGACGTGGAAGCCGTCGGGAAGCCGGGAGTCCCGGTGGACGTGGCCCCGGGCGCGAAGGTCGGAGCGGCTGGCGTCCCGGACCCCGTGGGGAAGGCCGGGGCAGCCGCCGAGGCGAACCCTGCCGGGAAGGCGGGATCGGCTGTAGACGTGGAAGCCGTCGGGAAGCCGGGAGTCCCGGTGGACGTGGCCCCGGGCGCGAAGGTCGGAGCGGCTGGCGTCGCGGACCCCGTGGGGAAGGCCGGGGCAGCCGCCGAGGCGAACCCTGCCGGGAAGGCGGGACCGGCTGTAGACGTGGAAGCCGTCGGGAAGCCGGGAGTCCCGGTGGACGTGGCCCCGGGCGCGAAGGCCGGAGCGGCTGGCGTCGCGGACCCCGTGGGGAAGGCCGGGGCAGCCGCCGAGGCGAACCCTGCCGGGAAGGCGGGATCGGCCGTAGACGTGGAAGCCGTCGGGAAACCGGGAGTCCCGGTGGACGTGGCCCCGGGCGCGAAGGCCGGAGCGGCTGGCGTCGCGGCCCCCGTAGGGAAACCGGGAGCCCCCGTAGACGCGGCCCCCGGCGCGAAAGCCGTACCGCCCGGTGACGCGGCCCCCGGCGCGAAAGCCGGTGCAGCCGTAGACATGGCGCCCGGCGCGAAAGCCGCCGCACTGACCTGCGGCGCGCTCATCGCAGCGGCTGCCTGTGCCGCGAAGGGCGTGGCCTGGGCCGCAAAGGGCGTGGCCGGTAACGCTGCCGTCGGGCCGGCGGGGAGTTCCGCGACGGGGCCGCCCGCCGCCGGGAGTTCCGGGACGGGCCGGGCGGCAGGCAGCGCGGGCCGTTCCTGCCGGGGTTCCAGGGCGGGGTCGGGACGGGAGGGGCGGCCGATCGGGCGGGCCGGCATCCGGTCGGCGGGCAGTGTCGCCGCGACGGTCGGGCCGACGGACGAACGCGCCGCGTCGAACAGTCGCCGGGTGACGTTCTCCAACTCCGCGTCGCTGAAGCCCCGTTCACCCCGGTCGGTGGAGGCGCCGCGCCTGCGTGCCCCCGTGCTCATCGCGCGGGTCGCGTTGAAGGTCCCGCTGTCGGTCTCGGCGCGGTCGTAGAGGTTGCTCACCCGCTGCCGCACCTCTTCGCGGCTGGGCCCTTCCTCGGCCGTCGCCGCCGTGGGAGCGGAGTTGCGCGTGCCGGGGAGGCCGAGGCCTCCCTGACGCGGTGAGCGTTCCGGCGCCATGGGAGCCGTACTCCTTCCGTGCTCCGCCTGCCGGTACTGCGGTCGGGCGCGGGCGGTCACATCCGGAAGGCATGCCCCACGGCCCGTGCCCCGAAAGGCAGTTGGGCCGATTCACCCAGGTGTCGTGCGCGGCCCGGCTCCGGTGCGCCGCGAGGGCGGGCCGGACTCGGCGGAGGCCGCGCGACCCGGCGAGGATCGCCGGAGGGAGTCGTGCGGCCTGAGCGTCAACCTAGCCAATATGTGCGCCCCGTGTGAAGGTTGAAGCGCGAAATGCCCGATACGCTTCTGTGACCTTCGTCGTGACGGACCGTCAGTTCCCAACACCGCACCTGAACGGCCGTATACGGGCGGCCAGATCCAAACCATCGGACGTGAACTGCCGGACCAGAACCGTCAGTTCAGCCCCCCGGACACCGACCGCTCGGATGCCCACCCCTCAGACCCGAACCGTCGGAACGAAGAGGCACCGGCGAAGGGCATGCTCAGCGACAGGGCGCCCTCAAGGGCAAGGCCTCTCAAGGGCAGGCCGTCCTCGACGGCAAGGTGGCCGGTGATCAGCGCGTTCTCAAGAACGTGAGTCGTCCGGTCCGGCCGCGCGCTCCGCGTCCCGCTGCTTGATCCGGGCCGCTTCCTTGCGGACGTCGGCCTGCGTGGCGCGCTCCTTCTCCAGCCACGCGGGTTCCTCCTGCCGCAGCGCGTCGATCTGCTCGGTGGTGAGGGGCTCGGTGACCCCGCCACGGGCGAGACCGGCGATGGAGATGCCGAGCCGGGCCGCGACCACCGGGCGGGGGTGCGGACCCTTGGCGCGCAGCTCGCGCAGCCACTCGGGCGGGTCGGCCTGCAACTCCGTGAGCTGGGCACGGGAGACGACACCCTCGCGGAACTCGGCGGGGGTGGCCTCCAGGTACACGCCGAGCTTCTTCGCCGCGGTCGCGGGCTTCATCGTCTGGCTGGTCTGGTGCGACTTCATACCGTCCAGGGTATCGACCATGTGGGGGACCCACGACCACGGACGGTAACCTGGCGGGGTGACTGGCTCCGAAACCTCCCCGATGTTCCGGCTCGCGTACGTCCCGGGGGTGACGCCCGCCAAGTGGGTGCGGGTCTGGCACGAGCGCTTCCCCGACGTTCCGCTGACCCTGCACGCCGTACCGGCGGCCGACGCGCAGCCCCTGATGCGGGGCGGCGAGGCCGACGCGGGGCTCGTGCGGTTGCCGGTCGACCGCACGTTCTTCAGCGCGATCCCGCTGTACACCGAGACGACGGTCGTCGTGGTGCCCAAGGACCACGTGTTCACGGCGGCGGACGAGGTGACCTTGGAGGATCTCGCCGAGGAGGTCGTCTGCCATCCCCTCGACGACGTCCTCGACTGGGACCGGCCGCCCGGCGAGCCCGCCTTCGAGCGCCCGGCGACCACCGCCGACGCCGTCGAACTGGTCGCGGCCGGCATCGGCGTCCTCGTCGTCCCCCAGTCGCTGGCCCGGCTGCACCACCGCAAGGACCTCACCTACCGGCCGATCACCGACGCGCCGCAGTCGCACGTGGCGCTGTCCTGGCCGGAGGAGGCGACCACCGACCTGGTCGAGGACTTCATCGGCATCGTCCGTGGCCGCACCGTCAACAGCTCACGCGGCCGCAAGCAGCCCGAACCGCAGGCTCAGCCGAAGGACAAGGCGAAGGAGAAGGCGAAGCGGGCGGAGCAGGCGGCCCGCCGCAAGCCGCCCGCCCCCCAGGGCAAGCAGACGGGCGCCCGCACCCCGCGCGGCGGCAACCGAGGCAAGCCCCGCCGCCGCTCCTGACCGAGGCCGGACCACTCCTGCACGCCCCGGCCCCGGCCCCGGTCACGGTCCCGACTCAGGCACTGCCCGGGGCCGAGGCCCTCGCCGGAGTCAGGAGTCGCAGTCAGGAGCAGCAGTCGGGAGTCGCCGTCAGGAGGCCGCTCCAAGGAACCGCCGTCACAGGACTGCCCGTCAGGGGACGAACGTCGCCCGTTCCGCCGTCCGGATCACGCTCCGCCCGGCCCCCGCGTCGAGCAGTCCGGCGGACACCCACGCGTCCACCGTCGCCCTGACCCGCGTGACGAGCGCGCCCTTGTCCCGGAACGGCGCCCCGGCCCACACCTCGTCGAGCAGCGAAGTCCCGTTGGAATCAACCGGGTTGGTCACGCCGGAGTCGAGGGTGCCGAACACGACCGTCGGTTCCGCGCGCCGGAAGTAGGCGTGCGTCGGGTCCTCGGTCCCCTCGAAGAACGGCGCGAACTCCGTTCCCCCCAGGGTGAGATGGAGCGGCCTGCCCGGTACGGGGGACAGGCTGGGCAGCAGGTCGCCGGAGAGGGCGGCGTTGCGGTAGAGCCCCAACGTCAGGTATTCCGTCGACGAGTTGCGGCCGACCAGGTTCACCGGACCGAGGAACAACGTCTGCAACGACGGTTCGTCCAGGGCCCGTTCGACCCGCAGCCGGAACGGGATCGCGACCCGCACGACATCCCCCGCCCGCCACCGCCGGGACACCGTGAAATAGCTCCCGGGCGTCGGACTCCCCGGCACCGCAAGGCCGTTGACCGTGACCCGGAACCCGGCGGTCGCCCACGCCGGTACCCGCAGCCGCAGCGCGAAGGTCGCGTCCGCGCCGCCGATCGTGAGCGTGCTGCCCTGCTCGCGCGGATACCCGGTCGTCTGGGTGACGGTGACGCCCTGCTCCGCCCAGCGCAGGGTGGCGGGGCTGTAGAGGTTGACGTACAGGGCGCTGCCGTCGGCCGCCGCGAAGTACACCGAGTCCTGGTACTTCGTGGCGCTCTCCATACCGGTGCCCTCGCAGCAGGTCGTGCCCTGCTTGGGCGTGTAGTCCCGCATCTGCCCCGGGCCGAGCCCGATGAAGTACGTGACCAGCGGCTTCTCCGCGTCCGCCCGGTCCTGCTTGGAACCGAGCACCTGGTTGTAGAGGGCCCGCTCGTAGTAGTCCATGTACGCCGGCGCCTGCTCGTGGAAGAACAGCGTCCGGCTCAGTTTGAGCAGGTTGTACGCGCAGCACGTCTCGGCGGTCGTCGGCCCGATCGTCCCCGCGATCACCCCGGGCGCCTTCCAGAACTCGCCGCTGCTGGTGCCACCGATGCCGTACATGCGGGTCGGCACGACCATGCCCCAGAAGTTCTTCGCCGCGTCCAGATACCGCCGTTCGCCCGTCGCGTCGTACAGCCGGACCAGCCCGGTGAAGATCGGGATGTGCTGGTTGGCGTGCAGCCCGTCGAGCGTGTCGGTGTGCGCGGCGCAGGCGTCGATCAGCTTGTCGAGGTCGAACAGCCGCGCCAGCGCCAGGTGTTGGGCCTTCCCGGTGAGGGCGTGCAGATCGCAGATCGCCTCCACGATCCCGCCGAACTCCCCGCTGGAGAAGATCCCCCACATCCGCTGGAGGGTCGCCGCGGGCAGCACGGACAGCCGCGCGTACATCCAGTCGCCCATCCCGGACGCGAGGTCCAGCGCCCGGTCGTCGCCGGTCGCCGTGTACGCGTCCAGCAGCCCCCGCAGGATCTTGTGCGCGGTGTAGTAGGGCGCCCACACCTTCGTGTAGTCGCTCCCCGTCATCGACTCCAGCGCGATGAACTGCGTCTCCGGGTACGCGGCCAGGAACCCCGGATGGCTCGGCCCGCCCCAGGTGCGGCGCAGGGTGCCCGTCAGACCCCGGCCGGACGCGTCGGCGAGGCTGCCGCCGGTGCGCTCGTCGAAGGCGTACGAGGCCAGGTCGCCCCGGCCGACGGCGGTGTCGGAGGGCCGACCGCCCTGCAACGCCGCGACGGCGTCCGCGTCCAGGGCGCGCGACCAGACGTCGAACCCCCCGAAGGCGCCCGCGAAGACCGGGTCGGACGGGTAGGCGGACCGCCCCAGCCAGTGGTGCGCGAGCGTGCCGAGGGCGGCCGGGGTGAGGGTCATCGCCGTGTTCCGGGCGACGGCGGTGCCGTTGACGTACAGCGTTCCCGTCCCGCCCGCGATCGTCACCGCGAGATGGCTCCACCGGCCGGTCGGCAGCGCGGCGGTGCCGTCGAGTCCCTGCTCACCGGCGGCGCCGCCGGTCGTGACGGCGAAGCGCGGGACGCCGTTCGCGTTGCGGGCGACGAGGTAGAGGTAGCGGGTGGTGTCGTCGCCGAAATCCAGGACGCGGGCCCAGGTGTCGTCGTGGCTCGGCCGTATCCAGGCCGCCAGCGTGACGGCGGACGCGCCGCCCAGGACATCGGACGGCAGGTCGACGTACTGGTAGGAGCCGCGCTCGTTCTCGACGGCGCCGCCGAACCTGCCGTCCACGCTCAGCACGGCCGGACTCCGGCGCAGGGCCGCGCGTACCTCGGTCAGCGCGCCCACCGCCGTGCCGATCGTGTCGGCGAACACCTGTTCCCCGGTGCTCGCCCAGGCCTGGGACAGCATGGTGAGGAAGTGGCCGGTGTAGTGGCCGCGCAGGTTGCCGTTGGCCTCGCCGTCGAGCCCCTCCCAGCCGCCGGGGGCCACCGCGTCACCGGTGGCGAGACCGGCGTTGGCGCGGAAGACCTGGAGCAGCCGGTCGATGTCGTAGCCCCGCGCGTGGTCGAGCATCAGCGCGCGCTTGTCGGCGAACACGCCCTCACCGAGGGTCACTTGGTCGAGCCCGAACGGCCGGACCGTCCAGGCGGACGGCACGGCGGGAGCGGCGACGGCGGCTCCGGCCACCGCCTGGCCGACCGTGGGCAGGGCAGCGCCGAGAGCCGCGGCCCGGAGAAGGGATCGTCTGGAGAGGGGCGGTGCCATGGGTGCTCCTCCACGGGGCCGGTCCTGCGAACGCGCCGAAAAGTTCGATATCACGAACGCCGTGCGCATGTCCGACCAGACGATAGGCAGGCCCTTCGCACCGGTCAACGGCCCTGAAGCAACCAATTCCGGCCACCCGCCCCGCCGTTCGCCCAGCCGGCCGACCAGCCCCGAGACGCCCGACCGGACGGCGACGAAACGGCTGACCGGACGGCGGTGGGACGGCTGAATTGGACGGCGGTGAGCCCGTCGGCCGGACGGTGATCGGGTCGCCGTTGCCCGGATGGCGGCCGCACGGCCGACCGCGTCAGCCCGCGACGGTCAGTCGCCCCGCCCCGTCGTCAGCCACTCCCACGCCCCCGCCACGGAGGGAACGCCGATGCAGCGCATCCCGGCCGCGTGTGCGGCGGCGCCCGGAGCGGCGTCGCGGGCCGGCTCCAGACAACGGCGGTCGGCGTCGGCGAGGAGCTCCTCGCCGGAGGCGGTCCGCTCATCGTTCCAGCATGTCAAAGGGGTCGGCGGCGCTCGCGGGGCGGGTCAGGCGCCGGTCGCGCGCCCGATCGACTCCACCAGCGGCAGCAGTCGTTGCGCGACCCGTTCCCGCAGGGCCACTTCGGTGCGGGTGCGGACGACGCCTGGCATGCTGATCAGCTTCTGGATGACGTCCTCCAGGTGCGCGTTGTCGCGGGCCACGACCCGGGTCAGCAGATCGCCGCCGCCCGTGATCGAGAAGGCCTCGACGATCTCCGGGACGGCCGCCAGCGCGTCACCGACGTCGTCCAGATGCCCCTGGGTGACCTCGATGTGCACGAACGCGAGCACGGGGTGGCCGAGCGCGGCGGGGGAGAGCGTCGGACCGGTGCCGGTGATGACGCCGTCCCGTTCCAGCCGGTCGAGCCGCGCCTGCACCGTGCCCCGCGCGACACCGAGGAGCCGGGCGTACTCCCGCACGCTGGTGCGCGGCTGCTCCATCAGCAACCGCAGGATGCGGGTGTCCAACTCGTCGACCGGCATGGCCCTCCTCGCGCAGACATGAACTGCGCCGACTGTACCAATGGCCCAGTGCGGCCACCGAGACGTTCGCCCACTTCAGCGATGGTTGCGGGAGTGGTACGGACGGTCCGATGGACCAATGGACCAGTGAAAACCGGATCGCTTGAGCCAGTCGGGCGCCGGATGCTCTCATGGGTCTCGTCGATGGCGCTGCGGACTCCGCGGCGCCTTTTTCATGCCGGTCCAGCCGGCGTCGAAAGGGGCGGGGAGACAGTGCTGAAGAGGGTGTTCCTGGCGCCGGACCCGGGGCGGACCCGGCTGCGTTTCGCCGCGCGGGCCGTGCTCGGCATCGGGCTCGCGGTCGTCGTCTGCTCACTGGCCGGGCACTCGCTGGTCGGCGCCGTCACCGGCGGACTGGCCGCGCTGCTCGCCCTGTTCACCGTCACCGACGCGACCGTGCGCGGGCAGGCGGTCACCACCGCGCTGCTGCCCGTCGTCGGCCTGCCCGTCCTCGCGTTCGCCGCCACCCTGCACGACCACCCCCTCGCCCGCGGCCTCGCCTTCCTCGCCGTCGTCGGCGCGGGCGTGTACGCGCGCCGCTGGGGGCCGCGCGGGCACAGCCTGGGCGTGTTCGCGTTCATGACGTTCTTCGTGGCGCAGTTCCTGCACGCGACCACCGACCGGCTGCCCGAGCTGTACGCGGCCGTCCTGCTCTCCGTGCTCACCGCGTCCGGCGTCCGCTTCGGCCTGTGGTGCTACGAACGACGGCTGCCGCCCGCACCGGCGCCCGCCGCGCCCGGCGGCACCGGACTCGCCCGTGTGACCACCCGGCAGGCGCTCCAGGCGACGGCGGGCGCGGCGTTCGCGCTGGTCGTGGGCGCGGCGGTGTCGGGGGAGCGCTGGTACTGGGCGGTCGGCGCCACCTGGTGGATCTTCGTCAACACCGCGTCCCGGGGCGAGACCGTGGTCCGCGGCTTCCGCCGGGTCCTCGGCACCGTGATCGGCATCGGTCTCGGCCTGCTGCTCGTCGCCCCGCTGCACGGCGCCGTCGTCCCCACGGCCGCCCTGCTCACCGTCTGCGTCTTCGGCATCTTCTACACGGCCGCCGTGTCCTACACCTGGATGATGCTCTGGGTGACCCTGCTCGCCGAACTCCTCTACGGGCTGCTCGGCGTCTTCACGCCCGACCTGCTCGCCCTGCGCTTCACGGAGACGGCCGTCGGCACCCTGGGCGCGCTGCTCGCCGTGCTCCTCGTCCTGCCGGTCACCACGCACGCCACCACCGACGCCTGGATTCGCCGCGCCCTGCGCTGCGTCCACGCCTGCACCGCCGAGGCCGCCGCCCGCCTCGCCGGTGCCCCAGGCATCGACCCCGCCCCGCGCGTCGCCGAACTCGAACGCCTCCTGGCCCGGGTACGGCTCTCGGCGGCCCCGCTGGTGCACCCGTTGAACCCGATGGCCGGCCGCAGGCGCCGGGCCCGCCGGGTGCTCGCCCTGCTCGACGACTGCGCCCGCGAGATCCGCGGCCTGGTCGCCGTCGCCGCCGACCCGGAGGCCTCCCACGACGCCCGCCTCGCCGCCGCCTGCTGGCGCGTGGAGTCCGCCGTGCGGGCGCTCACCGGAGGCGACGCCCCCGACCTCGTCGCCCGCCCCGCGCACACCCCCGTCACCGAACCGGCCCTGGCCCATCTGCACGGCCTGGAACACGCCCTCGCCGAACTGGCCGGCCCCCTGCGCACCCCGCCCGGCTCCCGCCTGGTCGGCGCCTGACCCGACCCGCGCCGCTGGTCTGGACCGCCGGAGAACGACTGCTAGCGTCACCCCGACCGCACAGCGGCTCACAGGGGCTCACGGCGGCGAAAGCGGCGAAAGCGGCGAAAACAGTGAAAGCCGCGAAAGCTGTGAAAGCTGTGAAAGCGGCGAGAGGGGACAGCGGTGTCTGACGGTGGCGGGCGGCGACGGCGGGCGTTCATCGGGTCGTTCACGGCGGCGGGCGGACCCGGCATCGTGACGGCGGCCGTGGCTCCCGGCGGGGGCGCGCTGACGGTCCTGCACCGCGTGACCGGCGTCCCCGACCCGTCCTACCTGGCCCTCGCGCCCGACGGACGGTTCCTGTACGCCGTCAGCGAGACGGCCGAGGGCGCGGTCGCCGCCTACCGCCTCACCGGGCAACGGCCCGTCCAGGCGGGTCCGCCGGTCCCGGTCGGCGGCGACAGCCCCACCCACCTCAGCCTCTTCGACGGCCACGTCCTGACCGCCAACTACGGCTCCGGCAGCGTCACCGCCGTCCCCCTGCGCGCCGACGGCACCCTCGCCCCGACGCCCTCAGCCGTCCTCCCGCACACCGGCTCGGGCCCGCACAGCCGCCGCCAGCAGAGCCCGCACGCCCACCAGGTGCAGCCCGACCCCGGCGGCCGCTGGGCCGTCAGCGTCGACCTCGGCACCGACTCCGTCCGCGTCTGCACCCTGCGTGACGGCACCCTCGCCGTCCACCGTGAGATCGCCCTCCGTCCCGGCTCGGGCCCCCGCCACCTGGCCTTCCATCCCGACGGCAGCCACGCGTACGTGCTCAACGAACTCACCCCCACCGTCACCGTCTGCCGCTGGCACCCCGACGACGGCCTCCTCAACCCCCTCACCGAGGTCCCGGTCCTGCCCGCCGCCCCGGCCCGCGACGCCTACCCGTCGGGCATCGTCGTCGCCCCCGACGGCCGCTTCGTGTGGACGGCGACCCGCGGCGAGGACGTCCTGTCCACCTTCGCCGTCGAAGCGGCCGGGGCGAGCCTGCGCCTGGTCGGCACCACCTCCTGCGGCGGTGCGTGGCCGCGCGCCCTCACCGCCTCCCACACCTTCCTGTACTGCGCCAACGAACGCTCGGGCGACGTCACCTGGTTCGCCCTCGACCCGGCCACCGGGCTGCCCCGCTACGACGGCAGGACCGCCGTACCGGCCGCCTCCTGCGTCGTCCTCGACTGACCCCCGGCACGCGGAAGGGCCCGCCCCGAGCATGCTCGGAACGGGCCCTTCCGCGTCGTTCGTCCGTACGGTGTCCGGCGGCCGCGTCAGCGGACCGGCGTGCCCTGCGCCGGCTGCGGCGTGATGCCCAGCGCCGACGTGTACTTGGCCAGCGCCAGCTTGCCGATCGCCGGGTAGGGACCGAGCGCCTCGGCGGCGGAACAGCCCGCCTCCTCGGCCGCCTCCCGCACCAGAGCCGGGTCGATCTCCGGCCCTATCAGGTACGGCGCCAGCGCCAGGTGCTGCGAACCCGAGGTGCGCAGCTGCTCGGCCACCGACGTGATCGAACCGTCCTGGTCCAACGCCGCCGCCATCACCGGCACCGCGAGGCGCGCGGCGAGCAGCATGCCGGTGATCCCGGCCGCCTGCACCGCCTCGTCGCCGCCCACCGACGCGAGGATGATGCCGTCGGCGGCCGTGGCCACGGTGAACAGACGGGCGCGGTCGGCGCGGGCCAGACCGGCCTCCGAGAGCCGCACGTGCAGCGCCTCGGCGAGCAGCGGGTGCGGGCCGAGCACATCGGTCAGCTCCGCGGCGATCCGGCTCTCCATCACGGCCTGCCGGATCTGCCGCAGCAGCGAGTTGTCAGGACCGGCGAGCAGCGGCACGACGACCGCGACCGGGCCCTCGGGCCGCTTGACCTCAAGACCGGCGGCCTTCGCCTGCTCGTAGCGGGCGGTGCGCTCGTCGGCGGCGTGCACGAGCACGGCCTGCAACGTCGGGAACTCCGCGTCGTCCCCGTCCAGGTACCCGATCCGCGCGTCCAGGCCGGGCAGCTCGGAGCGGGCGATGCTCACGACCTCCTCGGCGAGACTGCGCGTAGCGGTCCCGGGAGTACCCGGCACCGCGAGGACGAGCGCGGGCGCGCCCTCGGGAGCCGCCACGGGTTCGGGGCGGCGGTGCCGCCCTGGCTGGCGGGGTCGCGGCATTCGTACGGGCAGGCCGGACGCGGGCCCAGTGGGGGAGCTCATGGCGCCGCATGTTACTGGCTCGGTCGGCTCCTCCGTTTGGGGAGGGTGCAGGTGAGCGGTATCCGTCCGGTTTTGTCTGATGAGTTACGTGCAGATCAGAAATGGTCAGCATGCGGAGCGTCATCGTGGCCGGTCGTCACCGTGAACAACGCCTCGTCCCGCGGCAGCGTCAACGACCCCCTGACCAGGTCCGTCGCGATCCGTACCGACCCCAGCAGCGGATCTCCGGCCGCCGGCACCCGCCGCGCCCACGGCACCCCGCGCGCCAACTCCTCCGCCAACGGCACGAGGAGCACGTCCCCCATCCCTAACAGGCCGCCGGTACAAGCCACCTGGGGCTCGCCCTCCCGTGGGCAGACGGCCGCCGCCGACGCGGCCATCTCCCGCGCCGCCGACCGCAGGATTCCGGCCGCGACCGGATCGTCCACCGCACACGCGGCGACCCCGGGAGCGAACGACGCGAGCACCGCGGGCCGGTCCGCACGCGGGTAGAGCAGCCCCGGCAGCCCCCGCAACGGCCCGAACCGCTCCTCGGCGCGGGCCAGCAGCGCCGCCGACCCACCCGGCCTGCCGTCCAGCGCCCGCAACGCCGCCTCCAGCCCCGCCCGCCCGATCCACGCGCCGCCCCCGCAGTCGCCCAGCAGATGCCCCCAACCGTCCGCGCGCCGCCAGCCGGTGAGGTCGGTGCCGACGGCGATCAGACCGGTACCGGCCGCGACGACGGCACCGGGGCGTGGGCCGAGGGCACCGGTGTACGCGGTCACGGCGTCGGCGGCCAGGGCGAGGGTCCGCACGCCGAACTCCCGTGCCAGGGCCGCCGGAAGCTCGGCGCGCAGCGCGTCCCCGAGGCTGGCCATCCCGGTGGCGCCGACCACCGCGGTCCCGAGCCCGCCGACACCGCTCTCCTCGGCCAACGCCCGCACCATGGGCACCAGTTGCCGCATCAGATGCTCCGGGTCGATGCCCCGCGCCCCGGTCCGCACCGGCTCCCCGCACCGCCGTTCACCCACGACCCCCCGCGCCGCCGTCCCGACAGCCACCCGAACCCCGGACCCACCGGAATCGACGGCGAGGAATCCGGCGGAGCCGAGGGGAGAGGCCCGGGTCACGGCAGGCGCCAGTCCACCGGTTGTCCGCCCTGGCCGATCAGCAGGTCGTTGGCCCGGCTGAAGGGGCGGGAGCCGAAGAAGCCGCGGTCGGCCGACATCGGCGAGGGATGCGCCGACTCCACCGACGGCAACGGGCCGAGCAGCGGCCGGAGATTACGGGCGTCCCGGCCCCAGAGGATGGACACCAACGGCTTCCCGCGCCCGGCCAGCGCGCGTATCGCCTGCTCGGTGACCGCTTCCCAGCCCTTGTCACGATGGGCGCCGGGCTTGCGCGGGGCGGTGGTGAGCGCCCTGTTGAGCAGCAGCACACCCTGCTGGGTCCAGGGCGTCAGATCGCCGTTCGACGGCTGGGGCAGACCCAGGTCGGTGTTCAGCTCGCGGAAGATGTTGATGAGGCTGCCGGGCAGCGGGCGCACGTCCGGCGCCACCGAGAACGACAGGCCCACCGCGTGCCCCGGCGTCGGATACGGGTCCTGTCCGACGATCAGGACACGGACGTCGTCGAAGGGTTGCTGGAACGCGCGCAGGACGTTCGGTCCGGCGGGCAGGTAGGTGCGTCCCGCGCTGATCTCCGCGCGCAGGAAGTCCCCCATCTCGGCGATCCGTCCGGCGACCGGTTCGAGGGCCTGCGCCCAGCCTGGTTCGACGATTTCATGCAAAGGTCGTGGTGCCACGGGCGTCACCCTACTGCCGTACGGGAGGCCGGGATCACCCCATGGCCAAGGCGGCCGGGCCAGGACCCGCCGGGCGCTTTCACGGGCCACTTCCCCAGGGGCACGAAGGGGTGAGGGGGAATCCGGGTCCGCGTGGGCATCGGACAGACCCGGCGAACGGCACCTCGGGCATGAGGGTCACCTCCACGACGTTCTCGACGACGTTCTCGATCCAGCCACTCGCCAGTGTGCACCCCACCACTGACAACGCCCCCTGGACCTGCCGTCGTCGCAGGTCACCCAGGGTCCGGCAGACCTGCTCGGGGGCCGCAACAGCCGTGGCCCGCCCATCCGTTGTGCGGAGGAGCGGGCCACGACCGATGAACAGCCCTGTGAAGGCTCAGCGGTTGTCGTTGAGTTCCTGGTGCATCTGGGGCTGGTCGTCCTCGTCGTGGGTCAGGGCGTAGCGCTCGACGTCGTTGAACGCCTTGGAGGCGACGCCGATGACCTCCTCGTACGGGTTGACGCCGACGACCTTCTTGGCGGTGCCGCCGAAGAGGCCGCTCGCGGTGCCGGTGAAGAGGCTGTTACCGGCGGCGAGGGGCTTGCCCGCCACGTCCAGGAGGCTGTGCTGTAGTCCGGCCATGTCGGCGTACTTGTCGGTGAGCGCGGTGCGCACCATCGCGACGAACGCGTCGTGGATGCCGGGCGGCAGGAACTTCCGGTAGAAGTCGACGGCCTGCCGCGTCATGAAGACGCCGTCGTCGGTCTTGGCCCACTCCTGGTCGCGTTCCTGGTTCCAGAGGGCCTCGGCGTCGGCGGCGCTCTTCGGCAGCAGCCACTTCTCCAGGGTGCCGAGGTAGTGGCTGACGTAGTGCCAGGCCCCGACGAAGCCGTCGGCGTCCTCGCGCGAGACCTCCAGGCCGAGGTTCCTCATCGCCTGGAGGATCTGGGTGCTGAAGACGAAGGCGGCGCCGACGGTGTACTTCTGCGGGACGGGCTCACCCCACTTCGCGTAGTCCCACACGCCGCTCTTCTTGTGGAGCTGGCGCACGGACGCGTGGACCAGGCGGACCTTGGTCACGGTCGCGGCCAGACTGCCGTCCCGCAGCGCGTTCGCGTCGCCCATGTCGAGGAACAGCCGCGAGGACTGCGACAGCCGGCGCCCCGGGCCCTGGACGCCACCGAGGCGGCCGGTGGAGCGCAGGGTGAACGCCCCGGTGGGGGAGAGGTAGGTGCCGATCAGGCCGACCGTGCCCTGAAGCATGGACGCCACACCGTGGTGGTGGGCGAAGAAGCCCTCGGCGGCCTTGGTGTCCGCCTCGCTCCAGCCCGGCAGCGGCGCCGCGGCCTCCTTCATGAACTCGGCCAGGCGCGGGGGCAGTTGGGAGAGATCCTGGTCCGGGCCGATCTTGTTGATCGTGCGGAACAGATGGTTGACGCCGTCGACTTCCTGATGGTCGATCAGATCGCCCACCAGGGTGTCGGCGACCGGGTCTCCGACCGCGTTCGCGGCTTCCAGCTCCGCCCGGGCCGAAGCCTTCGTCAACGCCACAGGGATACTCCTCGCATGGTGGTCAGGGGACGAATCCGGCAGCCGGGCCCGGTAGCAAGATCGGCGTTTATGATCCTTTCTCGCCGCAACGCGGGGCAACTGCCGTGTAGGCCATGTGGGGGATCTCCGGCCCCCGGAACCCGGCGTTCCAGGAGCCGTCGGCGTCCGTGATTTCAACCCGCACACGGCCAGACAACGGCCAAGAAAAAGAATGTAAAACCGTGTCAACCAAGAGAATGTGAAACAACGTCAATTCTCCCCGGTCGCTGGTCATACCTCGCGTACGACAGGGAATAGCACAGTGTTCCTGTGATCTTTCCTGGGTACGGTGACGCGGAGGTCATCACATTTTCTCGGGAGGAGATCTGTTGTGCGGAAAACTGTGTGCCTGGTCGAATCGCCCCGAACGGGCGCGGGGCAGGACGCTGCACGGAGTCTGGCGAACTGGGGATACCGCACGGTCATCCTCGTCGACCGGCCGGAGAAACTGGACCAGTTCCTGCTGGACGACTACCGGGACATCGGGACGAGCATTGTCGGATGCGACACCTCGTCCGCTGCCGCGATCGTCGAAGCGGCGTGCGGTATAGCGGGGGACGACCTCGCCGGAGTGACGTCCGTATACGAATACTTCGTCACCGTCGCTGCCGAAGCCGCCGCCGCCCTGAATCTGCCGGGCCCGGCGCCGGAAGCCGTCCGCCGCTGCCGGTCAAAAGCGGGCATTCGGTCCGCCGGTGACCTGGTTCCGGGCCTGAATCCGCGGTACGAACTCGTCCACGACGTCACCGGCGCCTTATCCGCGGCGGAGAAGATGGGCTATCCGGTCGTCGTCAAACCCGTCGGCCTGACCGGCAGCGTATTCGTGAGGCGGTGCGACGACGCCACCGAGGTGACACGCATAAGTGAGCACATCCTCGGCACCGCCAGCTACCTCGGCGTCGCGATGGAACCGACGGTCGTGGTAGAGGAGTACCTGGCGGGACCGGAGTACTCGGTGGAGGCGTTCGACGGGCGTGGCCTGGGCATCACCGCGAAGACGAGCGGACGGCTGCCCTACTTCGTCGAACTGGCCCACCAGTTCCCGGCCACCGTGGAGCCGGGCGTGGCGGAACTGATCGTCGAGACCGCCGAACGCGGACTCAGGGCCGTCGGCCTCGACTGGGGGCCCGCGCACGTCGAGGTGAAGTTCGCCGACCGGGAACAGCGGATTCCGCGATTGATCGAGGTCAACCCCCGGGTCGGCGGCGACCGGGTGCCCGAACTGGTCCGGCTCGCCACCGGCATCGACCTGACGGCACGCCACATGGCCGCCGTCGTCGGCAGGCCCGAGCCCGAGCCGGCCACCGCCGCGGCACCGGCCGCCGCGATCCGCTTCGTCGCGATGCCGGACACCGGGAGACTGGCCTCGATCGACGGCGTCGAGGACGCCAGGAACGGCGACGGCGTCACCGAGGTGCACATCAAGAACCAGATCGGCGACGTGTACCGCTCGCACGGCTCCAACCGCGACCGGATCGCGCACGTCATCGCCACCGGGCCGAACGCCGACGACGCGCTCAAGAACGCCACGAGCGCCGCCGACAGGCTGCGGTTCGGATGGGACCCGATCGAGGGCGCCGCCGAATACGTCTGAACCCGGGAGAACATTCCGTCCTTTTGCATACGCCCGAGGAGCACCGCAATCGTGAAGGTACTGATTCTCAACAGGTTCAAACTCGCGCGCGTCGATTACCGACAGTGGGCCCAGCCGTCGGACGAGCTGTATCTGATCACCAGCAGTGACGCGGTGTCCGCCGACGAGACCGCCCGCAAGAACGAGTTGGCCGGATTCGCCCACACCGAGATCGTCGACGATTACGCGGACTCGGCCATGCCGGAGTATCTGGCGCATCAACTCCACGGTGTCCACTCGTTCGGCAAGCTGCTCGCCATGTCGGAGTTCGACCTCCTGCGGGCCGGCCGGCTCCGGGACAGCTGGGGAGTTCCCGGTCAGTCCGAGGCTGAGGCGCTCCTGTTCCGCGACAAAATACGCATGAAAGAAATACTGGCCGCGTCCGACGTCAGAATCACCGGATACCGAGCCGTCGACGATGCCACCGACCTCGTTCTCGCGGTCCGTGAACTCGGTTTCCCGCTGGTCGTCAAACCACGGCTCGGCGCCGCCTCGGTGGGCGTGACCGTCCTGGAGAACCAGACGGAACTGGACACGTTCCTCACCCGGAATCCGCTCTCCGTCGGGGACGCTCCCGCCCACCTCATGGCGGAGACCTTTGTCTCCCACGAGCTGTTCCACATCGACGGCATCATCGACGCCGGAGAGGTGAAGATCTGCTGGCCGTCCGAACAGAGCACCTCCTGCCTGGAGATCACCCAGGGCGCGGTCTCCCTCAGCACCTTTCTCGACGCCGACGACCCCCGGCGCCGCACCTTGCAGGACATCACCGTGCGCGCGCTCCGGGCCCTCGGCATCGAGGAGACCGCGCTGTTCCACGCGGAGATCTTCGGCTCGCCGGACGGCTTCGTGTTCAACGAGGTCGGCTGCCGGGTCGGCGGCGCCAAGATCCGCGATCTGCTGGAGAACGGCTTCGACCTCGACCCCATCGAGTGGTTCGCCCGCGCCTACCTCGGCAACCGGCAGCACCGCGAGGTGAGTTCGCAGCCCGTCCGGCAGACCGGATACGCCCTCGTGCCACCCCGCCCCGGGCTGGTCGAGTCGCTCGGCGAGGTCCAACTCCCCCCGTCCATCACGCTGTTCGAGCCCAAGGTCAGCCCCGGTGACGTGCTGGAGCGACCCGCGTCGAGCACGTCCGTGATCGCGTCGTTCGTCGCGGTCGGCGCCCGCCAGGCGGATGTGATCCGCGACCTCAACTCCGCTGTCGACGCCCTGAGTTCGGCGCTGGTCCTGCGGGACGTCCCGGCCGGGGCCGACCGGTGACGGCTCCCGCTCCCGCCCTGCACCGCGACGCGACCATCGTGGGGTTCATCGCCGCCCGGGCGCTGGCGATCCTGGGCGACCAGACGGTGACGTTCTTCGTCCCGATCGCGGTGTACGGGGCCACCCAGAAGGTCACGTCGTCGGGGATCGCGTTCCTGGTGCAGTGGCTGCCGCGGATCGTGTCGATGCCGGTCTCGGGCGCCTATGTCGACCGCTTCCGGGCCCGCCGGCAGCTCGTGGTCGTCGACCTCGCCCGGGTCGCGATGCTGGTGCTGGCCGCGGTCACCGGTTCGCTGCCGTTGCTGGTGGTCGCCGGCGGCGCGGCCACGCTGCTCAACGGGCACTCCACGATCGCGGTCGAGAGCATCCTCGGCCGCCAGGTGGCCCGGGACCGCTACCCGCAGACGCAGGCCAGATTCCAGGCCGCCCAGCAACTCGTGACGGTCGCGGGCCCCGCCCTCGGCGGCATGCTGCTCGGTGTCCTGCCGGTCGCCGGGGGCCTCGCCGTCATCGCCGCGATCTTCCTGGTCGCCGGGGTGTGGACGGGGCTGTGCTTCCACGCCCTGGACCGCGTGGTGGTCGAGACGGGCGGTGAGAAACTCCTGCGGCGGCTCGGCACCGGTTTCTCGACGGTGTTCGGCAGCCGCCCGATCCTCTCGCTGATCGCGGTCACGCTCGGCGTCAACCTCACCGCGAGCCTCGTCCTGGCGTCGCTTCCCGCGATCATCATCGGCGACCTCAGCCAATCCGAGCCGACGGTGGGGCTGTTGGCGGCGACGGCGACCGTGGTCAGCTTCCTCGCCGCCCTGTTGACCGCCCCGATCGCCAAGAAACGGGAGATCGACGTCTTCCTGTGGCCCGTCGCCCTGCTCCTCGTGACCGGCGCCCTGTGCATGATCTTCGCCGGGAACGTCGTGGTCATGGGCGTCGGTTACGGGTGCTGGAGCGCCGGGGTGACCGTGTTCACGATCTGGATGCGTACCTGGCGCATCCGTGTGATCCCGGCCGAGCAACTCGGCGCCACGCTCGGGGTGTTCTCCTCGATGATCCTGGCGTCGGCGCCGCTCGCCGGGCTCATCCTGGCCACCGCGGGCGGCAGTTGGGACCCCCGGACCATCCTGGGCGTCGTCGCCGTCGTCAGTCTCGTGGTGGCCCCGGTGTCCCTGGTGATGTTCCGACGCCAGGTACGGTCCCCCCTCGCGTCGCCGGCGCCGGGCGCGGATCTCGACGAGCAGCAGACGGTCGGTTGAGCGTCAGTCGACGGTGTGGGGAAACGAGTAACATCGGGCCATGGATATGGTTTTCGGTCGTGAACTCGTCTCTGAATCCGGGACGCACGCGGATGTCACCCACTCCATCCGGATCTCTCTGAAAAGAATCGCCGAAACGGATTCCGCCGTCGAGGCGTTCGAGGAAGAACCGGACAGGGAATCACGGCTGGCCCGGACGGACACCGAAAGCTCCGGGCCGTTGCGCGGGGCCACCTTGGGCGTCAAGGACATCTTCGTCGTCGACGGCCTGCCCACCCGAGGCGGCTCCGCGCTCGACCCGGCCGAGTTCGCGGGCCCCGAGGCATCGACGGTCACCCGGCTGCGGCGGGCCGGCGCGACCGTCGTCGGCAAGACCAAGACCGCGGAGTTCGCCTGCGTACAGCCGCCCACGACCCGTAATCCGCACGACCCGCGCCACACACCCGGCGGCTCCAGCAGCGGGTCCGCGGCAGCCGTGGCGACCGGCGCCGTCACGCTGGCGGTGGGGACGCAGACGATCGGCTCGGTGATCCGGCCGGCGTCCTACTGCGGTGTGGCGGGCTTCAAGACGACCCACGGCAGCGTCCCGCTGGACGGCGTCATTCCGTGCGCCGGAAGTTACGACTCGTTCGGACTCTTCGCCTCATCCGTGTCCGGGCTTCTGCTCGCCGCCTCGGTGTTCTTCGAGGAAGGGAAATCGGAGCAAGAACAGCCAAAGGGAGGTCGGCCGGAGAAAAAGCAGACCGAGGAAAAGCAGCCGGAGGAAAAGCAGTTGGGGGAAGGGCGGTCGGTCGGCAGGAAGCCGGTCGTCGCGATTCCCGCGCGTGCCTATCTGGCACTCGCCACCGACACGACGAACGAGGTGTTCGCCCATGCGGTGCGTGCGCTCGCCGAGTCCGGCCTCGACGTCGTGCCCACCGATCTGGCGGCCGACGTGGACGTCCTCACCCGCACGCAGAAGGTCATCTTCGACGCCGAATTCGCCCGCGCCCACGAGGAGCGGTTCCATCGGCACGCCCGCCTTCTCGGCGCGGGCACCACGGAGGTGATCCGGCGGGGCCTCGCCCTCCCCGCGCACGCCTACGCGGCCGCCGCCGACGACCTGGCCGCACAGCGCTCCGCCTTCGACACCTGGATGGAGCGGGAGGGCTTCGACCTTGTCGTGGCGCCGGCCGCGACCGATGTGGCGCCGCTCGGCCTGTCGAACACCGGCAGTCCGGCGATGAGTCTGCCGTGGAGCCACCTCGGCCTGCCCTGCGTGACGATCCCCCTGCCGCGCGGCGCCGGGGAGCTGCCCCTCGGACTCCAGCTCGTCGGGCGCCGCCACATGGACCTGGGGCTTCTCAGGTGGGCGAGCGAAGTAGCGGACGGAATGGGTCAATTGACGGTCCGTCAGCCAAGGAGCAGGCCGCGGTGCTGAGCCTCGTCACGGGCGCCGGGTTCGTCGAACGCCTCGATCTCCTGGAGGTATCCGAGCAGCTTCGAGGCGGTCGCCCGGTTGTAGTCGGCCTGGGTCCGCTCGCTGAAGGTCTCGGCGAGCACCTGGCTCACCTCGTCGGGCTTGAGTCCGTACCCGCCGAGTTCGGCCCCGATGGACGGCACGTCGGGACGGAGGAATACGTCGATGAGTTCGGGAAAGAGCCGCGCGGAGAAAGTGCGTTCCGTACGGTCGAGGGACGCCCATAAGAAGGTCAGATAGGAAGCGAAATAGGCATGGTGCCGGCCCTCGTCCAGGGCGTGGTCATGCAAGGTGTCGACCACGGCTCCCGACACTTCACGGGACTTCGATATCTCCGTAAGCGACGCGGTGATGAGCGTTTCCGAGACGATGGTGAACAGCAGGTCGATGAAGCCCGCCTTGGCCGGATCGTGCTTTTCCTTGAGCGCTGCGAGGCGGCGCAGGAAATAAGGTTCGTCGTCGATCCGGGGTGCGATGCCGGTGCGTTCCTGGACCTGCCGCATCAGATCGACGGAGAAATAACCGTGATAAGCCTCGTCGCAGTAGATCTTCAGGGCGTCGAAGCGCATCTGGTCCGGGATCGGCACCCGGATGCTGCCCTGCGAGATGCCGAGGACGACGTAGTTGACCACCATGAACTCCAGCTTCGACGTGAAGTGGAGGTAGCGGTACAGCTGTTGGGTGAGCAGCCGGCGGAACAGCTCGGGGCGGATGCCGGCGACGAGCGCGTGCTTCGCGACCGGCACCAGGTCCGCCGGGAAGAGGTCACCGGTGTCGTCCGAAAGGGTCCGGCGCGGACTGGAGCGCACGGAGGCGCGCCGGTCCCAGTTCGCGAATGCGGTGCGATAGCCGGGTAGTTTGGCCAAAGAATCGTCAAGTTTTGTCGACGAATCGTCGGCCTGCACAGGGTTGCGCTTTAACTGACTGATTGGGCAGAATGCAGCAGCCGCACAACCTGTGAAGAGTCCAACAGTACCGCACATTCTCGATTCTCCTGGAGTTCAGATCCTGAGTTCTGGGCGAGTTGATGGCACTACCCGAGAGGTGAAACACCGCATGACGACGCAGCCCGGTCGATCGGCCGAAGAGGAATTTCAGCCCGTCACCGAGGAGCAACTGGCCGAGCAGCTGGCGTACTATTCGAGCCGTGCGGGGGAATACGACGACTGGTGGCTCAGGCGAGGCTCCTTCGACAAGGGCGAGGCCGCGAACGAGGTCTGGTTCCGTGAGGCCGCACTCGTCCGGTCCGTACTGGACTCGACCGACCTCGGTGCCGACGTCCTCGAACTCGCCCCTGGCACCGGTACCTGGAGCGCTCACCTCGCCCCCCGTGCCCGTGACCTCCTGCTGGTCGACGGGTCCGCCGAGATGCTCGCGCACAATCCGGTGGCCAAGGAGGAACAGGTCCGGACCGAGATCGCGGACCTGTTCACCTGGGACACCGACGAGCGGTTCGACACCATCGTCTTCACGTTCTGGATCTCGCATGTGCCGCGCGAACGACTCCGTCCTTTCTTCCGTTCGCTCGGGGGCTGGCTACGGCCCGGCGGCCGGCTGTTCTTCCTCGACGACCTGCCGCTCGCGACCACCGAACCCCATGTGGACGGCGCGGCCGGGCAGACCATGACGCGGCGGCTCAACAGCGGTGAGAGCGCGACCATCGTCAAGAACTTCTACCGGGCCGACGAGTTGGCCGCCGCCGCCGACGAGGCCGGTATCGACCTCGACGTGCGGGAGACCGAGACGTACTTCCAGTACGGCACCGGCCGCAGGCGCTGAGCGACGGACTCCGGCGGAGTGCTCAGCCGACACCGATGGTCGCCGTTCTGAGTTCGGTGAAGAACTCGATCGCGTCGTCGGCACACTCCGCCGGACCCACCTGGGACTCCTTCGTCCCGATGTGCGGCATGTGCGGGAACGCGCCCACCCCCGGCCGGTTGACGTGCAGCATCCCGGCCTCGGCCTCGGCGAGGAACCGGCCGATCAGCGGCAGGCTGGCCGTGAACAAGGTGGCCGACATCCCGTACCTGACCGAGTTGTTGATGGCCAGCGCGTCGTCGAAGTCACGGCACCGCAGGACCACCACGATCGGGCCGAACACCTCGGTGTTCGCCAGCGGGGCGTCCGCGTCGATCTCGGTGATCACCGTCGGCGCCATGAAGTAGCCGCCGTCGTCAGTGACCACCGCCGTCCCTCCGGTGACGAGCCGGGCGCCGCCACGGACGGCCCCGGACACGGCGTCCAGGCACCGTTCGAGACTGGCGCCGTTGATCAGCGGACCGAGATCGGTCCCCGGATCGTCCGGCCGGCCCACCCGCAGCGCGCTCGCCCGGGCCGCCAGGAGGGCGACGAACTCGTCGAAGACGTCGTCGTGGACGATGGCCCGGCTGGTCGCCGAACACCGCTGACCGGCCTGCCCGAACGCACCGTGCGCGACGGCGTCGGCGGCCTTCTCCAGGTCGGCGTCGGCCAGCACGACCACCGCGTTCTTCCCGCCCATCTCCAGCTGGGTCCTGGTGAGCGACGCGGCGGCGGCCGTCTGGACCCGGCGGCCCACTTCGACGCTCCCGGTGAAGGACACCCCCTTGACCAGCGGATGTTCCACGAGCGCGGCCCCGGTCGCACCGTCGCCGTGCACGAGGTTGACGACACCGGCCGGAACCCCGGCCTCGTGCGCCAGACCCACCAGTCGTTCCGCGGTGAACGGAGCCAGCGGTGACGGCTTCAGCACCACCGTGCACCCCGCCACCAGGGCAGGCGCCAGCTTCCACACCGGGATGGCCAGCGGGAAGTTCCACGGGGTGATGAGGCCGACCACGCCGATCGGATGGCGGGTGGTGGAGCTCCAGGTGTCCGGGCTGTCGGACGGCAGCGTCCGGCCCCCGAGCCGGCGGCCGAGCCCGGCGGCGAACCGCACGATCTCGATCGACCGGGCGACCTCCGAGGCCGCCTCCGCCCTGGTCTTGCCGTGTTCCTCGGTGATCAGCCGGGCCAGCTCGACCCGGTCCCGGTCCATCAACTCGGCCAGCCGGTGGACCAGTTCGGCGCGGGCGATGGAGCCCCGCTTCCGCCAGGCCGCGAGCTGTCCGTGCGCCGTCCTGACGGCGCTCTCGACAACTCCCCGGTCCGCGACGGGAATACGGCCTAACGAGGTTCCCGGACGAGCGGGGTTGACTTTCTCCAGCTGGGCACCGCCCTGCACCCGGCGGCCACCGACGAGATGCGCGCCCCGATGGAGACAACCGGCCCGGACCTCAACGCTCAACGACATCGGCGTTCCTCCGCTCTTCCCTGGCGCCGTTGAGGATCTGCTTGGCGACGCCCTGCCCGATCGACTCGAACCGGTCCTCGGCCGAGAGCAGCGCGGCCACGTCCTGGTACTGGAACACGTCGCCCAGCGGGGCCAGCCGGTCCTCCACGGGCGCCGCCGTGCCCTCGGCGAGGATGGACCCGAAGATCTGCCGGATCGACGTGATGGCGCCCCGCAGGCCCTGGTTGGCGTAGATCGCGAGCGACGCCCCGGCGGCCCGCAGCTCCTCCATCGTCACGCTGTTGTACGTCGTCGGGACGACCACGATCGGCAGGTCACCCTCGTAGGCGGCGCAGAACGAGTAGATCTCGTCCGGGGTCTTGAGCTTGGAGTGGATGAGCAGGGCGTCGGCGCCCGCGAGTTCATATGCCTCGGCCCGGCGCAGCGCCTCCTCCAGGCCGTAACCGGAGATGAACGCCTCGATGCGGGCGACGATGATGAAGTCCTCGCTGACACGTGTCTCCACGGCCGCGGCGATCTTGCCCGCGAAGTCCTCGATCGGCACGAGCGCCTGATTGCCCGCGACGAAACTGTTGAGCTTGGGGAAGGTCTTGTCCTCGATGCAGACGCCCTG
The DNA here is from genome assembly GCF_044757465.1 of Streptomyces sp. NPDC091279. Taxonomy (NCBI): domain Bacteria; kingdom Bacillati; phylum Actinomycetota; class Actinomycetes; order Kitasatosporales; family Streptomycetaceae; genus Streptomyces; species Streptomyces sp. NPDC091279. Next base: position 391,262 of record NZ_JBIVVA010000001.1, read on the forward strand.
GACCCCGGCGGCCTCGTAACTGCGCACCATGTGGACGACGTTGCCGATGCCGCCGAAGCCGGAGTCGCAGTCGGCCAGCACCGGGACGTTCACCTTCTCGACCATCGCCCGGGCCACGGCGAGGCATTCGTTCATGCTGAGGATGTTGGCGTCGGGCACGCCCAAGGAGGCGGAGATCTCCAGCCCGCTCGCCCAGACCACGTCGAACCCGGACTGTTCGGCCAGTTGCGCGGTCAGGGGGTTGTGGGCACCGGCCGCTTTGGCCAGTTCAGCGTCGTTGAGCAGCGTGCGCAGGGACTTTACCGGCGACATTGATGTTCTCCCTTGCGGTGATCGGGGGTGACCGAGCGGGTTACTTGACCGACAGAAAGCGGGTGAAGCGCTCACGCAGCTCGTGCGGGGTCTGCACGACACGGCGGCCGACGGGCGCGTTGCGCGGCTGGACCTTCGCGTGGACGAACGCGGGGAAGGCGTCGAGCGACGCCCAGTCGAGGTCCGGGGTGGCCATGGTGAGCGCCCGGCGGTAGCCGAAGGCGAGTGCGGCCGAGGCGGGATTCTCGAACTTCACGGTGCGCTGACCACCGGTGCTGCCGTGGACACCGTTGTCAAGAACCACGTGGAGCAGACGGGCCCCGGCCGCCGCGACGCTCAGCATGCCGCTGGTGTTCATCGCCAGCGAGCCGTCGCCGTCGAGCACGACGACCAGCCGGCCGGGGTCGGCCAGGGCGACGCCGACGCCGACGGGCGCCGCCATCCCCATGGAGCCGACGAGATAGAAATTCCCGTCGCGGTCCTCGAAGTTGAACAGGTCGCGGGAGATGTGCCCGCAGGTCGAGATCACCGCCGCGCTCGGGAACGCCGTCAGCACGGAGCGGAACACGTCCTCGTACTGCATCTCAGACCCCCGAGGTGATCAGGACGGCCACCGCGCGGTTGCCGTCGTCGTGGAGGTCGACCGCCGCGTCGATCGCCCGGGCGGGATCTTCCGGGTCCAGGACCACATGCGCGATTCCGACGGAGTCCAGGACGCGGAGCAGTTCGCGGCCGATGATGTCGTGCTCGACGGCGTCGGTGTGGTCGAAACCGCGCCAACTCATCAGCACCAGTGGGTTGATGCCGTAGATCTGGGTGAGCGAGGTGAAGGAGTTCATGCTGTAGCCGAACCCGGAGTTCTGCATCAGGACGAACGGGGTCCGGCCGGCGAGCCGGGCACCGACCGCGATCCCGACGGCGGTGTCCTCACGCGGCGCCGGCACGTAGGCGAGGCCCAACTCCCGCTCGGTGTCGGGGGATTCGAGATGCCGGAACAGTCCCGTCAGGAGCGAGCAGGGCACTCCTGTGGCGAAGTCGAAGCTGTGCGCGGCGAGTTGTTCCAGGGTGCGGAGCGCGACGTCCGTCGCCACCTGGGTCATGATCCGATCCCCTGTGCGGCGTACACGAACAGGACAGCGGTCTGCGCGAAGCAGAAGACCAGGAACCCCTTGAGGAAACGCCCGCGGAGCTTGGGGACCGTGAAAGGCGCGACATTGAGGATCGCGACCGCGAATCCGGCGGCCGCGGCGCCGCCCACCGCCGCGCCCGGTGCCAGTGCCCACAGGACGAGCAGCACGATGGCGACCACCACCGGGTTGTAGAAAATGGGCATCCCCGAGAATTTACCGCCGGAGAGTCCATAGACGTTGAAATAGGCGAGCCGGGTGACGCCGGCGATGACGATCAGGGATGCCGGGATCAGCAGGAACGCATTCCAGTCACCCACCGCCATCACCAGGACGGCAGGTCCGACGCCGCTGCATATCGCGTCCGCCAGCGAGTCCAGCTGGAGTCCCAGCGGGGACATATGGGCCGGCCGGTTCTTGGTGCTGCGGGCGATCGGGCCGTCGAAGCAGTCCAGGATGACCGCGATCACGCCCATCGCGGCGGATATCTGGAGCTTGTCCTGTGCGGCGAAGTAGATGCCGAGAAGACCGCTCACGACGCCGGCGAGGGTGCAGAGATTCGCCCAGTCCGCAAGTAAGGAGAGGATGGTCGGGTTGGTCTCGCCGGCGGGGCCGGCCGGTGTGGCCGGTTCCGTCGCCTGGGGCGGTTCGGCCGGTTTGGCTTGAGTCCTCTGCTGGCTCATGCGTCCACCACGTTCTGTAGCCAGAGTTCGACGTTCATGTACATCCAGACTTTCTTTCCGTAGAAGTCGTGGTCCAGGTTCTGGGGATTCGAGAGGAACTTCTCCATGCGGCGCGGGTCGAATATTCCGCGCCGGGTCGCGGCCGGGTCGAGGAGGATCTCCTTGGCCTCGCCGAGCATGCCGGCCCGCATCCAGTCGTCGAGCGGCGTGGGGAAGCCCATTTTCTTGCGCTGGGTCAGTTCGCGGGGCAGGTAGCGTTCGGCGAGCTTCCGCAGCAGGGTCTTCGTGGTGTCCAGGCTCTCGGACGCGGCGAAGGCGGGCGTGGAGAAGGACCGGAGCTGGGACAGACGGCTGTTCCAGCTCATCTTGTACGTGACCGGCATCCGGATGAAGGTCTCGATCAGCTCCGCGTCCACGAAGGGAACGCGCCCTTCGAGGCTGGCCGCCATACCGATGGTGTCGACCTTGTCGAGAATCGCCCCGATATGCAGATGCTGGAAAGCGTGCAGCACCGAGTCGTAGGGGTTGCCCCCCTGAGTGCGGCCGAAGGACGCCTCGAACGGATACCGGGTGGCCCGGTCGCCGTCGAGAACGGCACGGGATTCGGCGGTGAAAAGTCCGTTCTTCTCCTCGAACGGCACCCAGTTGTATACGCGGTAGAAGTGTTCGAGGTGACTGCGCACATCGAGATTGGCCAGTACAGAAGTCTGACTCGGACCGCGTCCGGATACTATCCGGTCGATGGCGTCGGCGGGAAGTATTTTCCGCAGAGTGCTGATTTTCTTCCAGTCCAACGGTGAGCGCATGACGCGTCCGTAACCGCCGAACAGTTCGTCGGCGCCGTCACCGGAAAGGGCCACGGTGACGTCATGCTTCATGAGCTTGGACAGCTCAAGGACGGCGATCTCCTGCGGAATGCTCAACGGGGCGTCCCGGTGCCGGATGAGCGGTATCAGCCCCTTCCGGTAATCCTCGTGACCGACGACCAGGTGCTGATGCTCGGCGCTGACCTCTCTGGCGACGGCCTCGGCGAACCTGCCCTCGTCGTAGGCGCCGTCGCCGTACCCGACCGAGAAGGTCTTGATGGGCCGGTCGCTCATCCTGGCCATCATGGCCACGATCAGACTGGAGTCGAGCCCGCCGCTGAGGTAGGCGCCCAGGGGCACTTCGGAGACCATGCACCGGCGGATCGACTGCTCAAGGAGCTGGTCGGCGCGGTCGAGCCAGTCCGCCTCGGACGTCGAGTCGTCGATGTCCGGGACCGGAAGGCTCCAGTACTGACGGACCTTGACCTCGGAGCCTTTGACGGTGAGCACATGACCGGGCAGGACTTTCTCCAGGCCCTCGAAATAACTGACGCCCCAGACGGGCTGCCGGAAGGTCAGATAGCTCGATATCCCGTCCAGGCTGGCCACCCGGCGGAAGTCGGGATGCGCGAAGATGGACTTCATCTCCGAGCCGAACAGGAACTGTGAGCCGACCTGCGCCCAGTAGAGCGGCTTGATACCTAGGCGGTCCCGCGCGAGGGTCAGTGTTCCGGAGCGCGGATCGTGGATGGCGAAGGCGAACATTCCCACGAGTTCGTCCACGACCCGCTCGCCCCATTGCAGGTATCCCTGGAGGATGGACTCGGTGTCGCTCGTGGTACGGAACCGCCGGCCAAGCCCTTCGAGCCGCGTTCGCAGTTCACGGTAGTTGTAGATCTCGCCGTTGAAGACGAGGGCAACACCGCTGTCCTCGTCGGTCATCGGCTGGTGTCCGTGCGGAACGTCGATGACGCTCAGCCGCTGAAAGCCTAAGCCGACCGGCCCGTCGATGTGCAGGCCGCTCTCGTCGGGCCCGCGATGGACCAGGCAGTCCGTCATTGTTTTGAGAAGGTCGGTCTGTTCGAAATTTCGTCCGTCGGTCTGGAAAACACCCGCCACGCCACACATGTCGTTTTCTCCCTTTCTCGGGGTGTGGTGCTCCGTAACCGCTCTTCAGTTCTGCTGCTCAGTGCCGCCGTACGGTTCGGCTACTCGAAGCGCTGCTTCGCGACCAGGTAGTCGTCCCCGTCGTCTATCTCGGCCCACTGGTCGCTCCTGACGTCCACGAAAGAGACCGGGACGGCCGTGCTGACCTGGGCCATGACTGAGGTGAAGTAGGCGTCCGTGCCACGGCCCGCGGACATTTCCCTGGCGATGGCGTCGGCGAGCAGCTCCGCCGCCGCACGCGTCGCACTGAGAAACCCGACATAGTTGCCGTCCGCGTCGTCCGGAGCGATGTGGTTGCCCATGTCCACGCTCTTGTCGGCCTCGCGGCGCACCCGCATGGTGCCGGTCAGTCTCGATGAGAGGTCGACCAACAGGTTGATTCCGGAAATCCCGTCCCACAGATCGGCCACGGCCTGATCGGAGACGACGACGTCACCGAAGAGAACGGCACAGTCGTGGCCACGCAACAGATCGGCGTGGGTCGCGAGCGTCCAGAGGTTATTGGTGCGTTCGAAGTCCGGGTAATAATGCAGAATCGCACGGTCGCCGACTTCCTGGGCTATTTGGTCGGCTTCATGACCAACTATGACATGGACATCGGTCACACCGTTCAGGCGGAGTTGATTCAGGACTCGGGAGATCAGAGTCTCCCCGTCGATCCGGATCAGACACTTCGGCTGGCCGTCGGTTATGTCCCGGGCTCGGGTACCTCGACCGGCGCAGAGCAGGATTGCACGACGATACGTCATTAACTCTCCTCGGAGCGCAACACGTTTCGCAACGCTTCACACACCGTACTGATCAGTGACGTTCCAGTGATGCTTGATTTATTAAAGATGTGTGAGGATTGCTCATGCAATGCAAAAAGATCACCAATGTACTTCCTGTGAGTTTCCCTTTGCGGGAGCTTTGAGATTTCAGAGAGTTAGCCGTGCGTAATAAATTCTCACTCTCCGTGATGGGGGCTGGCGGGGAGGGTGGCGCCGTGGGTCGTCCGGGTCGCGTGCGGGTGCCGTGATCATGTTTATGTCCGCAAACGGGTAGTTAGCCCTCCGGATGTGCGGAGCCTGCCTGACGCACCGTCACGGCCTGTGCTCCAAGGGCGGACAACGGCCGGACAACGGCCGGGCAACGGACGTGCAACACCGGTCATGACTTGGCCAACCCCTTCCTTATCTTTGGGCACTTGTTCACCACGGGGCCCCTGCCGACTCACCCCTGCGTCGGGCAAGGATGATCACGCGGACAGGGTCTGCCGCCGGGATCGCTCACAGCTCATTGCTGGGCAGTGGCCTCCCGGAGGGGGCGCAGAAAATTCCCCGCCGCGAACTGACGCAAACCAGAGAAGGGGCAATCATGGCCGAGTTAACGCGCCGGAGACTCCTGGGTTCGGCTGCGGGCGTGCTGGGCGGCGCCGCGGCGCTGAACGTCCTCCCGCCGAGCGTCCAGAAAGCTGTCGCGGCCGGACCGGTGAAGGGTTCGCTCGACGACATCGAGCACGTCGTCCTGCTGATGCAGGAGAACCGCTCGTTCGACCACTACTTCGGCACGCTGTCCGGTGTGCGCGGCTTCGCCGACCCGGACGCGCTCACGCTCGACTCCGGCAGGTCCGTCTTCTACCAGCCGGACACCGTGAACCCGAAGGGGTACCTGCTCCCCTTCCATCTCGACACCCACACCTCCAGCGCCCAGGCCATCCCGTCCACCAGCCATGCCTGGACGGTCCAGCACGACGCCTGGAACAACGGCAAGATGGACAACTGGCTGCCCGCCCACCGCCTGGCCGACGGCGTCAACGGCCCCTATGTGATGGGCTATTACAACCGCCAGGACATCCCCTTCCAGTTCGCCCTGGCCGACGCCTTCACCATTTGCGACGCGTACCACTGCTCGGTGCTCGGCCCGACCTGGCCCAACCGGATGATGTGGATGACGGGCACCATCGACCCGGCCGGCACCCACGGCGGCCCCGTCATCAACAACGTCGTGCCCTCGACGCCGTTCAACTGGACCACCTACGCGGAGCGGCTCCAGGCGGCCGGCATCAGCTGGAAGTCGTACCACCAGGAGGACGACGCGTTCGGCTGCAACGTGCTGGTGCAGTTCAAGTCGTTCGCGGAGTCCCAGCCGGGCTCGGAGCTGTACGAGCGCGGCGTCCGCCCCCAGCCCGAGGGCACGTTCGAGGAGGACGCCCGCAACGACCGTCTCCCGGCGGTGTCCTGGATCATCCCGACGAGTCTGACGTCCGAACACCCGGACTATCTCCCGGCGGCGGGCGCGGACTTCGTCGCGTCGAAGATCGAAGCCGTCGCCTCGAACCCGAAGTTGTGGAAGAAGACCGCCTTCATCCTCAACTACGACGAGAACGACGGCCTGTTCGACCATGTCGTGCCACCGACCGCGCCCGCGGGCACGGCGAACGAGTACATCGGCGGGCTGCCGATCGGCGGCGGTTTCCGCGTCCCGTCGATCATCATCTCGCCCTGGACGGTGGGTGGTTGGGTGGCCACGGAGACCTTCGACCACACCTCGGTCCTCCAGTTCCTGGAGCGCTGGACGGGGGTGGAGGAGCCGAACATCAGCGACTGGCGCCGGGAGACCTTCGGCGACCTGACCTCCGCGTTCCGTTTCCGCTCCAGCGGTTCACGGCCGCCGAGGCTGCCCCACGACACGGCGGAGCAGCTGGAGAAGGCCAAGGAGGAGGTGGCGACGTTGCCGGCCCCCACCCTGCCCGGCGCGGACCAGACCTTCCCGAGTCAGGAGAAGGGACGCCGGCCCCAGGTGTGAGCGACGGCTGAGGGGCCGGCGGTGCTCCGGTGACGGGAGAGCGGTGCGGGGCGACCCGTCCGCGCTCCCGTCACCGGAGCATGCCCCGCTCCACCGGATACCGGTCCGTCCCGCGCGGGGCGCGGCCTCGACGACGTTCTCGATCCAGCCATTCACCGGTCCGCGCCCCCACCACCGACAGTGACCGGGTGGGTGCGGCGTCGCCCCAGGTCAGGGCGCGGATGGTAGCTCAGTGGCGTAATCGGTGCGGTTGATTTCCGGGGACGTCCACGAGACAGGGGTGCGCGTGCGACCGTCGGATCGCAGCCCGGGCCTGAGCATGCGGAAGCCTCGTTCCGTAGAGGAGGGTGGTCGGGGGAAGTCGCGCGCGTGAGGAGGATGCCTCGATGGCGTTCCGTGGTCCGAAGGTCCGGCTGTGGCGCTGGCGGCGCAATCCGCTCAGGCGGCGTTCCGACGCGGTGGAGGCGTGGGTGGTGCTCGGCGCCTGGCTGTTCACCGTCCTCGCGGGGGTGGTCGCCGGTCTCACGGCGGCCCGGACCGTCGAACACGGGCTGGCCCGCGAACGCGTCGAATGGGGGCGTGTGCAGGGGCATCTCATAGAGGAGGCGCGGGGCGCGCCCGACCAGAGGACCGGCGCGTCCGGCGATCTGGTGTGGGGCAAGGTCAGCTGGTCGGCCCCGGACGGCACCGAGCGCACCGGTCAGGTCCGGGTCGTCGAGGGCAGCCCGGCCGACACCCCGGTCGAGGTGTGGACGGACCGCCGGGGCCGTCTGGTGTCCGAGCCCGCCACCGCCTCCGAGGCCCGGCTCAGGGCGTCCCTGATCGGCTGCCTGGTGGGCCTGAGCGCGGCGGCGGTCCCTCTGGTGGGCGGACGCCTCCTGTGCGGCCGGCTGGAACGCCGCCGTCTGGACCAGTGGGACACGGCCTGGGCCCGCTTCGACCCCCGGGGCGACCGCAGAAAGGGCTGAAGAAAGCGCTGGAGAAAGGGCTGAAGAAAGCGCTGGGGAACGGCTGAAGAAAGGGCTGGTCCGCAACGCGGGGAGGTTCCCCCGGCAGGGTGAGGCTTCTCTCCGCCCCGACGATGAGGTTCCCCGGACCTCAAGACCGGACCTCAAGACCGGACCTCACGAGGGGCGCCGTCCGCCGCAGGGGACGCCCTCCGTCACTCCCGCGCACCCCGGCACATCCGGAGCAACCGCAGCAGCTGTTCGTCCGCGAAGGCGCCCTGCTCGGAGTGGCCGCCGGGCCCGGCGACGCCCGGGAACGAGGCGGTGTGGCGGCGCGGGGCGGCGAGTTCGCCGTCGACCAGGTCGTGGAGGGGCGCGCCGGCCGGGCCGAGGGCGACCAGGCAGTCGGCGATGAGGAGCCGGCAGTGCGGGTTCTCCGCCCAGGCCGCCCGCAGGACCGGCACCGCGAGCCCCTCCTCGCCGCCGACCCGCCACAGCGCACACGCCGCCGACATCCGCTCCCACAGCTCGGGGGAGTCGGCCGCGTGCCGCAGCGCGGGCAACGCCGGTCGGGCGGCGGGGCCCATCCGCGCCAGCGCCTCGGCGGCCGGGCGGCGCACCCCTGACCGCCCGTTGGCCAACTCCCGCGCCAGCACCGGCCGTACGGCGTCCGCGTCGCCCTGCACCGACCACAGCGCGTCCGCCGCCGCGACCGCGTACTCGGTGTCCAGCAGGGTACGCAGCACCGGCGCGGCCTCCGCTGCGGCCGTGCCGAACGCCCGCAGGGCCCGTATCGCCGCCGCTATGAGGGCGTCGCGCGAGCGGACCTCCTCCGGCGCGCCGAGCAGCACACGCAGCACCGCCGGGACGGCCCGCACGTCCTCCAGTGCCGTGAGCGCCGCGAGGAGCGGCAGCGCGCGGGTGCCCAACTCCGGGGAATCCAGGGGCACTCCGGCGAGCCGGCTCCGCAGCGCGGGCGCGAGCGGGGCGGCGGCACGGCCGAGCGGGGCGATCACATGGCCCAGGTCGTCCGGCACCACGGGCCCCGCCAGCACCAGCGCGAGCACCGGCACCGCCCGCGCGTCCCCCGCCCTGGCCAGCGCCTTGAGCGGATCGCCCAGGGTCGGCGCCCCGCGCTCCCAGTGCCGTACCCACAGGTCGCCGTGGGCGTCCACCAGGGCGCTCAGCTGGTCGGCGGCCGGGGCGGCCAGACCGAAGAGACCGCTCAGCACCGAGACCGCCGAGTCCCGCAACCGGCCCTCACCCTCGGCCAGTTGGGCGCCGATCAGCTCGACGGGGCGGTGGAAGTCGCCGCGCCAGCCGTGCACCAGGGCTGAGGCCATCCACACCGCGTTGCACCGGTCGGTCGGGTCGGGGCTGCTCAACTGGCCTTCCAGCAGGGCGATCCGGTCGGCCACCCGGTCCCCGAGCCCGCCGTGCAGGGTCCGCAGCAGCTGCGAGCCCTCCTCGTCCGAAGGCCGTAACTGCCGTAACCGTCCGACCAGGGTGTCCGTGGCCGCACGGGGCTGCGGCCGGGGTCCACGCGAGCGGACCCGGAGCAGTGCGACGGCCGTGGACACCAGGTCGACGGGGAGCCGTTCGGGAGCGCACCCGGCGAGCTGGCCGAGCGCGGCCAGCCGCAGTCCCGGCCCGGCCGGAGGCCCGCTCAACGCCGTCAGCAGGTCCACCGCGCGCGGGGCGTGCCCCGGGTGGCGGCGGGCGAAGAGACCGAGGCTCTCGGCGAGGGCGATCAGCACCCCGTCGTTCCGCTCCACCGAGATGCGCTGCGCCAACAGGTCCAGCACGCGCGCGGGTTGGTCGAGGAACCGGACGACGGCCCCCGGCGCCGCCTGCCGCACCGCCGGGTCGGGGTCACCGGCCAGCCGGGCGAAGGCGGCCGCCCCGGCACGGACGGCCGTGCGCGCCCTCGCGTACGTCTCCACGGGCCCCTCGCCGACCGCACCGCCCTCGACGGCCTCGCCCCCGATGCTGACCAGCAGCCCCACGACCTCGCCCCGGTCGCCCACCTCCTCGCACTGCACGAGCCTGAACAGGAACGGGAGACAGGCCAACGTCGAGTCGTACACGTCCCCTTGGTGATGCACCGCGCCGTACATCCCGTCGAGCGCGACCTCCCGCGCGGCGGAATCCGCGGAGGCGAGCCCCCTCAGCAGCGCGGGTACGTCCTCCGCGCTGCCGTACGCATGCCGCATCGAGGCCCAGTCGACCTCGTCGATGCCCGTGAACACGTTGCCCTCCCCGCACGGAAATGCCAGCTGAACGTGAGTCTGCACCACGCCACTGACAACCAAGCGGAATCGGCATGTGACTTTGCGCGATCGTGCCGCACGTCGACCGTCGAACGCCGCCTCGGCACCCGGGAGCGGGGAGGCCGACCCGTTCCGGTGGGGCGAGAACCCGCCAACTTCCCGCAGCGCACGGGGCGTGACCGACGGCCCGATCCACGCCGGGCCGCCCGCCCGCTCACCTTCCGCTCAACGGCGCCCCGGTCGCCCCACCGCCGCCCGGGGCGCCCCTCACCGCTCGACTCCCCACCCCCGTTCCAGGATCGACCCCAGCGCCGCCCCCTCCGGCAGGGTGCCGAAAGAGTGGCCCCAGTCGCCGTCGAGGCGGCTCGCGCAGAACGCGTCGGCGATCGCGGGCGGGGCGTGGCGGACCAGGAGGGAGGCCTGAAGGGTGAGGGCCATGTGTTCCACCAGGCGCCGCGCACCGGTCTCCGAGGCGGTGGTGAGGAGGGTCTCCAGGCGGGTCACGGCCGCGTCGAGGCGGCTGTCCGCGCCCCTGGACAGGGCGAGTTCGTCGAAGAGGGCCTGTGCCGTACCCGGGTCGCGGCGCAACGCCCGCAGCACGTCGAGGGCGTTGACGTTCCCCGAGCCCTCCCAGATCGACAGCAGCGGGGCCTCCCGGTAGTGGCGGGGCATGCCCGACTCCTCGACATAGCCGTTGCCGCCCAGGCATTCGAGGGCCTCCGCCGTGAAGGCCGGTCCCCGTTTGGTGACCCAGTACTTGCCGACGGCGGTCGCGATCCGCCGGAACGCCGCCTCGCCCGCGTCACCGCGCACCGCCCGGTCGGCCGCACCGGCCAGCCGCAGGGTGAGCGTCGTGGCGGCCTCCGACTCCAGCGCGAGATCGGCCAGCACGTTCCGCATCAACGGCTGATCGAATAGCCGTGCCCCGAACGCGGTGCGGTACCGGGCGTGATGCCCCGCCTCGACCAGCGACCTGCGCATCAGCGTCGCCGACGCCATCACACAGTCGAGACGCGTGCAGTTGACCATCTCGATGATGGTCTTCACGCCCCGCCCCTCGGGCCCCACCCGCCACGCCACGGTCCGGTCGAACTCCGGTTCCGAGGACGCGTTGGAACGGTTGCCCAGCTTGTCCTTGAGGCGCTGGATGCGGAACGTGTTGCGGGTGCCGTCGGGCAGCACGCGCGGGACCAGGAAGCAGGACAGCCCGTCCGGGGCCTGCGCCAGCACCAGGAACACATCGCACATCGGGGCCGACGTGAACCACTTGTGGCCGCGCAGCGTGTACACACCCGGCTCGGCGGTCGGCGTCGCCACCGTGGTGTTCGTCCGGACGTCGGAACCGCCCTGCTTCTCGGTCATCCCCATGCCCGCGAGCAGCCCCCGCTTCTCCGTGGGCACGGTGAGGCCGGGCTCGTACACCCGGCTGGTCAGCAGCGGTTCGTACACCTTCGCGAGGTCCGGCTGCGCGCGCAGCGCGGGCACGGCGGCGTACGTCATCGACGTCGGACACCCGTGCCCCGCGTCCGTGTGCCCCCACACCAACCCGCCCGCCGTACGGGCGACATGGGCGCCGGGCCGTTCGTCCGCCCAGGCCGAGCCGGCCAGTCCCGCGCCGACCGCGACGTCCATCAGCCGGTGCCAGCTGGGGTGGAAGTCGACCTCGTCGACACGGTTGCCGTACCGGTCGTGCGTGCGCAGCACGGGCGCGTGGACGTTGGCCAGCTCGCCCCACCCCTGCGCCTCGACACCGCCCGCCCGCCGCCCGAGCCCGCGCACCTCCGCCTCGGCCCACCCGGCGCCCTCCCGCCGCAGCCCCTCCAGCAGGGCCGCGTCCTCGGACGCGTCGTAGGGGGCCAGCGGCGGCGGCTGATTGGTGACCGCGTGGGTGGCGCCGGGGGCGGGGGAGTGCGGAGACGTCGGGTGCGAGGCCATACCTTCATGTTGCACCCACGCTACGATTGCAGCAATAGTGCAACATGAGGGTGAGCGCGAAGCCCGTAAGGTACGTGTCCATGCGGATCAACGTCACTGAGCAGCCCGGCGCGACCGGTCTGCGCCCGCTGTCCGCGCGGTCCGTCGTGCTGAGCCTGCTGCTCGGCGCGCATCCGCCGGAGCTGGCGGTGAAGGACCTGGTCCGCGCGGTGACCGCGTTCGGGGTCGGCGCCTCCACGCTCAGGGCCGCGCTCAGCCGGATGGTGGCCGCCGGAGACCTGGTCCGCACCGATGCCGTCTACCGGCTCAGCGACCGGCTGCTCGCCCGCCAGCACCGCCAGGACGAGTCCGTGCGGCCCCGTACACGCGCGTGGAACGGCGACTGGGAGATGGTGGTGATCACCGCCACCGGTCGCGGAGCCGCCGAACGCGCCGAGCTGCGCGCCCGGTTGGCCGCCCTGCGCCTGGCCGAACTCCGGGAGGGCGTGTGGCTGCGCCCCGCCAACCTGAGCCGCCCGCTCCCGGCCGAGCTGGCCCGGGTCGCCCAGAGCTGCACCGCCCGCCCCGACACCCCGGGCCCCGAACTCGCCGCCCTCCTCTGGCCGTTGGACGCCTGGTCGGCGCACGCCCACGCCCTGCTGGCCCGGGTGGCCGAGGTGCGGCGCCCGGCCGACGGCCTCACCGTCTTCGCGGCGGTCGTACGCCACCTGCTCGCCGACCCCGTCCTGCCCCCCGAACTCCTCCCCGCCGACTGGCCCGCCCCCGCCCTGCGCACCGCGTACGCCGACTACCGCACCGGGATCGCGGTCGCGATCGGCCTCTGAGGCCACCCCCTGCGAACGGCCGGGCGCCCGACCGGAACGCTCGCCCGCGCGCGCGGCGAAGCCGTCGCGGAAGGGCTGCCACGCGTGCGTGGACGCGGAACGGCCGCCACGCGTGAGACGCGGAACGGCCGCCACGCGTGAGACGCGGAACGGCCGCCACGCGTGCGTGGGCGACAGCGCCCCGCCTCACACCTCCTGTCCCCGGACACGCCGAAACCCCCTGTCCCCGAACACGCCGGCGGCCGTACGGCACACCGCCCTCGCGGCGCCCCGTACGGCCGAGTTCACCCCGGACGCGCTACTTGTAGGTGATGTCCGACGTCGCGTACTTGCAGTATGTCGAGTCCGGGCCGGAGCCGTTCGTGGGCGGCTCCGCCCCCGTGTTGTTCCCGATGTACTTCTGGCACGGGACGATCTTCTTGCCGGAGTCGCCCACGATGGTGATCTTCTTCAGGGTCGCGCTGTCGCCGTAGTTGGTGTTGATGCCGGCGATCCGGCCGCCCTTGTAGGTCGCCTCGATGCCGGTCAGGTTGATCGTGCGCTTGTACTGCGTCGAGCAGTTGCCGCAGGAGCGCACGAAGGTGCCGAACGTCTGCGCCGCGAAGTTGGAGATGTTCAGGGTGCCCGCCCCGTTGAACTGGAACACCTTGTCGCTGGCCTCCTTCGCGCCGCCGCCGGAGACGGTGTACACGTTCGAGGAGGAGGAGCCGCGGAAGGTGGCCGCGTCCTCGCCGACGTCCTCCCACCAGACGTTCTGCAAGGTGCAGCTGCCCGCGCAGTGGATGCCGTCGGCGCCGGGCGAGCCGATGATGACGTTCTTGACGGTGGCCCCGGCCGCGAGGTTCAGGATCGGGTCCTGGTCCTCGTTCTGGCCACCGGTGCCGAGGTCGCCGCTGCCGTACAGGCGCAGCATCCCGTAGTCCTTGGTGCCGGAGATGTTGATCGAGGCGGTGACCGCCTGGTTGCCGCTCGCGGACGGCCAGGTGGCGGCTGCCGCCGGGGTCAGCGCCCCGTTCGTCATGATCATGCCAATAGTGAGTCCGGCGGCGGCGAGTGCGCCGGTGAGCGCGCGCCGCCTGGCCCGCCGGGGTGCTGGGGAGGTCATGTGCGGGTACCTGCTTCCGAGTGGGGGTCGGTCAGAGCTTTCCGGCGCCGGCGTCGGACGTCACCGAGGCGACGACCGTCGACGCGGGTTCCGCGGTGTAGCTGTAGGGAGCCTTGGTGAACGTCCCGACCTGCGAGACCTCGGTCGCGGCCCCGCCGAGGTCGTTGCCGCTGAGGTTCACGTAACCGTCCACGTCGCTGTCCCGGATGGTGGTGACGGCGATCTTGGTCGAGCGGAACACGTTGTTCTCGACGAGCATCTGCGCGCCCATCCGCGAGTGCACGGCCGTGTCGGCGCCGACGACGTAGTTGTCGTAGAAGTGCCCGGTGCCGAACCGCAGGCTGGGGATGCGGGAGTTGACGTTGTTGAACCAGTTGTGGTGGTAGGTCACCCTCAAGTGCCCGGTGTCCTCGGACGAGTTGTCGTCGCTGTGGCCGACGAGCGAACCCTTGTAGTGGTCCTTGAAGGTGTTCCAGGACACCGTCACGTAGTCCGAGGCGTGTGTGATGTCGAGCAGGCCGTCGTAGTAGTCCTTGCCGTGATCCAGGTCGGACGAGAAGGAGTTGTGGTCGATCCACACCTTCGTCGAGGCCTGGACGGTGATCCCGTCGGACGGCGCGACCGGCTTGCTGATGTTCAGGTTGCGGACGACGACGTTGGTCACGTTCTTCAGCCGCAGTCCGCCGCCGGTGAAGCCGGAGGACGGACCGACGCCCAGGACCGTGGTGTTGGAGCCGATGTCGACCTGACCGCTCAGCGAGATCAGGCCGTTGACCTTCACCACCTTCGTGGCGCTGCCGGTGACGGCGGTCTTGAAGGCGTCCAGCGTCGAGACGGTGACGGCCGTCGCGCTGCCGCCGCCGGTGGTCCCGGCGGCGTAGCCGACGAGCGGGGAGTCGGCCGCGCCCGCGGACTGGGGGAGCGAGACCACGGCGACGGTGGCCAACGCAGCCGCGGCGGCGACCAGGGCGGCGCGGCGGGTGGGGGCCTGGGGGAGGCGAGTACGCATGCGGGGTGCGTCCCTTCGGAAGCTTTTGGTCGAGTATGTGAACGACGAGCTTCATGTTGAACCCATTACGGAGGCATGGTGACGATTCGGGCCGGATTCGCGTCCTCGCGGTCACCCTGCTGAACGGAACGTAGGGGGCAAGCGCTTTCTGGTCAACGCCTCGCGCAGGACACATTCGGCCAGTCCTGGTCGGAGCCGCGGGGTGGCCGGAAGCGCGTGTGGGAGCGCTTCCATGCCGGTCGTGTCCATGCCACCATGCCGACGAGCGCGCGCCGTTCCGAAGCCTTCCCGAAGCCGTTCCGCACCCGTCCCGCACCCGTTCCGGAACCGTCTCAGCACCGTCGTCGCACCCCTCCGTGCCCGTACCTCCCGTCGAGAAAGGGGCAAGGACGTGACCACGCCCGCCACCACGAGGAGACCACCGCGTTCGCCGCTCGTGGCACTCCTCGCCGCCCTGCTGTCGTTCCTCGCGGCCGGGCTGCTCGCCGCGCCGCAGGCCACCGCCCGCACCGAGGCCGCCGCCGTACCGGCCGCGACCCTCACCGAGGTCACCGACTTCGGCAGCAACCCCAGTGACCTTCAGATGTACCTGTACGTGCCGGCCACCGTCAGCGTTCACCCGGCGGTCGTCGTCGCCGTGCACTACTGCACCGGTTCGGGCCCCGCGATGTACTCCGGCACCGAGTTCGCCACCCTCGCCGACGCCTACGGATTCGTGGTCGTCTACCCGTCGGTCACGCGTGCCAGCAAGTGCTTCGACGTCTCCTCACCCGCGGCCCTGCGGCGCGGCGGCGGCAGCGACCCGGTCGGCATCAAGTCCATGGTCGACTGGACCGTGGCCCGGTACGCGGCCGATCCGACGAAGATCTTCGCGACCGGCATCTCCTCGGGCGCGATGATGACGAACGTGCTGCTCGGCGACTACCCCGACGTGTTCGCGGCCGGCGCCGCCTTCTCCGGCGTCCCGTTCGGCTGCTTCGCCACCACCGACGGCTCCGAGTGGAACAGCGCGTGCGCGGGCGGCACCGTCACCCGCACCGCGCAGGAGTGGGGCGACCTGGCGCGCGGCGCCTACCCCGGCTACAGCGGACCCCGCCCCCGCATGCAGCTGTGGCACGGCACCGCCGACGAGACCCTGCGCTACCCCAACTTCGGCGAGGAGGTGAAGCAGTGGACGAACGTCCTCGGCACCGGCCAGACCCCCGCCGCCACCGACTCGCCCGCCGCAGGCTGGACGCGCACCCGCTACGGCGCCACCGGTGACCGGGCCCCCGTGGAGGCGATCAGCCTCCAGGGCGTCGGCCACGACCTCTACGCCTGGGGCATGGCCGCCCGCGCGCTCACCTTCTTCGGCCTGGACGCCGGCGGCACGGTGCCCAGGCCCCCGGCAGGCCCCTGCCGGGTGACCGTCTCGACCAGCGCCTGGAGCACCGGTCTGACCGCCTCCGTCACCCTCACCAACACCGGCACGACAGCCCTCGACGGCTGGCAGCTCGCCTTCACCCTGCCCTCCGGACAGACCGTCACCAACGGCTGGAGCGCCACCTTCGCCCCGGCCTCCGGCGCGGTGACCGCGACGAACGTCTCCTATAACGCCGCCCTCGCCCCGAACGCGAGCGTCTCCTTCGGCTACCAGGCCACCCACACCGGCAACAGCGCCGCACCCGGCGCCTTCACCCTCAACGGCACCGCCTGCACGACGAGTTGACGCCGAACGACCGCGCCCGTCCGCCGTGCAGGGGGGCGGCCGGACGCGGTCGAGGCGGGGAGGCTCAGGCGGAACGGTGGTACGGGGCCGGGCGGTGCACCTCGCCGCCCGGCTCGCGCGCCGCACGCTGCGCCCAGTACGGGTCGCGCAGCAGCTCACGGCCCAGCAGAACGGCGTCGGCCTCGCCGTTCAGCAGGATCTTCGCCGCCTGCGCGGGCTCGGTGAGCAGGCCGACGGCGGCCACCGGCATCGGCGTCTCGGCCCGCACCCGCGCCGCGAACGGCGCCTGGAAGCCGGGCTCGACGGGGATGCGGGCGGCGGGGACGTTGCCGCCGGTCGACATGTCGAGCAGGTCGACGCCGTGGGCGTGCAGATCGGCGGCGAGCCGGACGGTGTCGTCCGCGCTCCAGCCGCCGTCGGCCGGCCACTCGGTCGCCGGTATCCGGAAGAACAGCGGCTTGTCCTGCGGCCGCACCTCCCGTACGGTGTCGACGACTTCGAGGGCGAACCGGGTGCGGTTGTCGTGATCGCCGCCGTAGGCGTCGGTGCGGTGGTTGGAGTACGGCGACAGGAACTCGTTGATGAGGTAGCCGTGGGCGCCGTGCACCTCCACGACCTCGAACCCGGCCGCCAGCGCCCGCCGCGCCGCGTCCGCGAACTGCCGCACGATCAAACGGATCTGATCGACCGTCAACTCATCCGGAACCGCGAGCCCCTCGGCGAACGGGAGCGGGCTCGGCGCCACCGGCCGCCGGCCCCCGGCGTCCGGTGCCAGCGGCGCGCCGCCCTTCCAGGGCTGGTCGGTGGAGGCCTTGCGCCCGCCGTGGCCGAGCTGGACGCCGGGCACGGTCCCCTGCGCGACCAGGAAACGGTTGATCCGCCGGAACGCCTCGACCTGGGTGTCGTTCCGCAGGCCCAGGTCCTGCGGGGAGATCCGGCCCTCGACGGTGGCGAGTTGGCCTGTTCGCACTTCGACCTGCCGGTCACCAGGTCCACGAGCACGCAGCACTTCCGGGTGCTGCGCGAGTCCGGGGTGGTCCGGCAGGTCTACCGGGGCACGGCCAAGATGACCGCCCTGCGCCGAGCCGCCCTAGACGACCTGTTCCCGGGGCTCCTCGACGCTCTTCTGGACGCCGCCGACCGGCAGGCCGTCCGTCTCGGCGGCTGAACTCCCCTTGCCGGGAAGGTGGTTGAAGAGAAGATTCAGGGCGATCGCGGTCAGGCAGCCCGCGCTGATGCCGCTGTCCATCACCGTCTGGAACCAGTCGGGGAACTTCTCGTACACCGTCGGCACCCCGACCGGCAGCATGCCGACGGCCACCGACACGGCGACCACGGTCAGATTGTCGTTGCCCTTGAAGTCGACCCGCGCGAGCGTGCGCAGGCCGCTGGCCGTGACCGACCCGAACATCACCAGGCCCGCGCCGCCGAGCACCGGCGCCGGTATCGCCGCGACCACCGCGCCCAGCTTGGGCAGCAGACCGAGCACCACCAGCATCGCGCCGGCCGCCGCCACCACCCAGCGGCTGCGCACCCGGGTCATCCCGACGAGGCCGACGTTCTGCGCGTAGGCCGTGTACGGGAAGGTGTTGAAGACGCCGCCCAGCACGGTCGACAGGCCGTCGGCCCGCAGCCCGTCCGACAGCGAGCGCGGGTCCACCTTGCGCCCGGTCATCTCGCCCACCGCGATCAGGTCACCGGTCGTCTCCGTCATCGTCACCAGCGCCACGACCAGCATCGAGATGATCGCCGACGCCTGGAAGGTGGGCGCCCCGAAGTGGAACGGCGTGCTGATGCCCAGCCAGCCCGCGTCCCCGACCCCGCTGAAGTCGGTGAACCCGAGGGGGATCGCCACCGCGAGGCCCACCGCGATGCCGATCAGGACGGCGATCCGGCTGAGGAACGCCGGCGCGAACCGCTGCACGGCGAGGACCACGGCCAGCACGAACGCGGCCAGCGCGAGGTTCTTGGGCTCCCCGAAGTCCTTCGCGCCGGAGCCGCCCGCGGCCCAGTTGCCCGCGACCGGCAGCAGCGAGATGCCGATGATCAGGATGACCGTGCCCGTGACCAGCGGCGGGAAGAACCGCAGCAGCCGGCCGAAGACCGGCGCGAGCAGCATGATCGCGAGCCCGGCGACGATCACCGCCCCGTAGATCGCGGGCAGTCCGCCGCCCGTCGTGCCGATCAGCACCATCGGGGACACCGCCGCGAACGTGCAGCCCTGCATGATCGGCAGCCGGACCCCGAACCGCCAGAACCCGACGCACTGGATCAGCGTCGCGATGCCGCACACCAGCAGGTCGGCGGTGATGAGGTACGCCAGATCGGCCGGCGACAGCTTCATCGCCCCGCCCACGATCAGCGGAACGGCGACGGCGCCCGCGTACATCGCGAGCACGTGTTGCAGCCCGAAGGCGGCCAGCCGGCCCGCGGGTGGCACCTCGTCGACGGGATGCGCGGGGGTGGCTGTGGTCATGGGTACTCCTGGGCGGCGGCGGGGGATGGCATCCGAACAGCACCAGACGGTAGGCCCGTTAAACAGTTTGTTGATTACTGTCATGTTGCCAGTGCGTGTCATACCGGCCAGAGAGTGGCTGAATCTGGTAGGCCGCCGTTCGGCCCGCCCCGCTCGGCCGGCGGGGTGCAGGCGGCATGGGGTGCGCGTGTCCGGTTCGGATCGAGTGTGATCGTGCAGTTACGTTGCGTAAGTGCTAGAAGCATCCTTTCTTAATCTTTCTGATCGTTGCCCGGCGGACTGCACGGTGTCCGTGTGGCCCGCGTGGGAAGTGCGGGAGGGCGAGAACGTCACGTCGTGGTTCACCGTCCGGCTGGCGTTCGCCGACGGCGCCCGCGTCGACGCCCTGGCCGTGGTGGGCGCCGCCGGTCTGTCCGTCGAGGACGTGCGGGCCCAGCCGGCGCTCTGTCTGGACGACCTCGTGGTGCTCGCCGACTGGCTGGAGGCCCCGCTCCACGAGGCGTGCGGCCTCGGTGCCGACCCCGGCGGCGACGGCGCCGCCGGGTCCCGCCGAGCGCGTCCGCCCTGGCCGGGCGGTGCCGAGGGGCGCCGGCAGGTCGCCCAGGAGTACCGGGCGGCCCAGCGGGAGGGCGCCGACCCGGTCCTCGCCGTCATGGACGCCACGGGCCACAGCCGCCGCACGTCCCTGCGGCTGATCTCGGGGGCGCGGGACGCCGGATTCCTGACGCCCCGTCATGTGAAGCGCTGAGCACCGGAGTCGGGGTGGCGGCGACCGTCAGAGCATCTCCCGCATACGGGTGATCTCGCTGGTCTGCTGGGCGATCGTGTCGTCGGCCATCTCCTCGATCCGGATGTTGTTGCCCTGCCCCTTCACGTCCGTCGCCATGGTGAGCGCGCCCTCGTGGTGGGTGATCATCAGGGTCAGGAAGAGCTGATCGAACGCCGTGCCGTGCGCCGCGCGCAACGTCTTCAGCTGGGCGTCGGTGGCCATCCCGGGCATCGAGGCGTGGTCGTGCCCGGTGCCCTGCTCGCTCTTGCCGTTCGTTTTCAGCCAGCCCCGCATGGCGGTGATCTCCGGCCCCTGGGACGCGGCGATCCGCTCGGCGAGCCCGATGACCTTCGTCGACTCGGCCCGGTCCGCGACGAGTCCGGTCATGTCCAGGGCCTGGGAGTGGTGCTGGATCATCATGCGGGCGTAGGCGACGTCCGCCGCGTTGGGGGAGTCGTCCTCGGAGCGCTGGGCCGCCGCGTCCGCCGCGGAGAGGGTCCGGTTCGCCTCGCCCGGAGCCCCCGGCACGATCACCGAAGGCCCGCTCGACGCGGGCGGCGTGGCGTCGGTGTCGGCCTCGCAACCGGTGAGCCCGAGCAGGACCGGCGCGGTCAGCGCGAGGGTGGCGAGAAATGCGCGGGGGGCTCGGCGCAACGGCACAACTACCTCCGGTGGCAGGCGGATTGAGGTCACCGCGTGGCTGTGGATGACTTTCCTAGCACGCCCTTGTTCATGGGTGATCGAAAAGCTTCATTACGGCTTCATTGCGCACTGTTGATCTGAGCATGATGAAGACGATACTTCGGGGGTGCGCGAACCGTTCCGACGTGAACGGAACCAGGGAGGAAGCAGTGATCCTGTTCAAAGATTCCCGAACGCGGCGCAGACGCGCGGGAGTTGCCGCGGTGGCCGCCGGTCTCATGGCCGCGCTGCTGACCGCCGTCCCGGCAGCCGCCACCCCCGACCCCGGGGACGCCCCGGCGACCGAGAAGGAGGTGTCGAAGAGCGTCCGTGCCCAGGCCGCCGAGGCCATCGCCGCCGGTGAGATACCCGGCAAGGACGAGATCGTCCACTCGGCCAACATCGAGCACCTCGCGAACATCCCCAAGGACGCCCTGCCCGGCACCAATTCGGACCTCGCCTTCCAGGGCAGGTACGCCTTCGCCGGCAACTACGACGGCTTCCGCGTCTTCGACATCAGCAACCCGAAGGCCCCCAGGACCGTCGCCCAGGTGCTCTGTCCTGGCTCGCAGAACGACATCTCGGTCTCCGGCGACCTGCTGTTCCTGTCGACCGACTCCTCGCGCAGCGACAGCAGTTGCAACAGCACCACCCAGCCCGCGACCGAGAAGTCGTCGTGGGAGGGGATGAAGGTCTTCGACATCAGCGACAAGAGCAACCCGCGCTATGTCGCCGCCGTCGAGACCGCCTGCGGCTCCCACACCCACTCGCTGGTGCCGGAGCGCAAGAACGTCTACATCTACGTCTCCTCGTACTCGCCCAGCGCGTCCTACCCGGACTGCCAGCCGCCGCACGACGGCATCTCCGTCATCAAGGTGCCGCGCGCCCACCCCGAGAAGTCGGCGGTCGTCGGCTTCCCGGTGCTCTTCCCCGGTGAGGGCGAGGACGGCGGCGGCAACCCCGGCGCGCCCACCAACCCGGGCGTCTCCAAGACCACGGGCTGCCACGACATCACGGTGCTGCCCGACGAGGACCTGGCGGCCGGCGCCTGCATGGGGGACGGCATCCTGTTCTCCCTCAAGGACCCGGAGCACCCGAAGGTCATCGACCAGGTCCAGGACAACGTGAACTTCGCGTTCTGGCACTCGGCGACCTTCAACCAGACCGCCAAGAAGGTCGTGTTCACCGATGAGCTGGGCGGCGGTGGCGCGGCCACCTGCAACGCGGCCACCGGCCCGAACCGGGGCGCCGACGGCATCTACGACATCGTCGGCAAGGGCGACCAGCGCAAGCTCGTCTTCCGCAGCTACTACAAGATGCCCCGCTACCAGGCCGACACCGAGAACTGCGTCGCCCACAACGGCTCGCTCATCCCGGTCAAGGGCAAGGACCTCATGGTCCAGGCCTGGTACCAAGGCGGCGTCTCCGTCTGGGACTTCACCGACTCGGCCAAGCCCCGGGAGATCGCCTACTTCGAGCGCGGCCCGCTGAGCACCGAGACCCTGGTGGGCGGCGGTTCCTGGTCGGCGTACTACTACAACGGCTACATCTACTCGAACGACATGGCCAAGGGCTTCGACGTGCTCAAGCTCAGCGACCGCCGCACGGACCCGGCCGCGCGCGTGCGCCTGGGCGAGCTGAACGTGCAGACGCAGCCGGACTACTTCGACTGACCCGCGCCATCGGGCCGTTCGGTCCCCCCGGGCCGAGCGGTCACCGGGTCGCCGGTCGCGAAGTACCGTGACAGATCCGCCCCTTGACTCCCGTCGGACGCCTCATCCGCGTCCGGCGGGATTCCCATGTCCCACTCCAGGCCGTAGCGCGCGAACAGTTCGGCGCGCAGGGTGGTGATCGGCATCGGGACGTTCGGCAGCACCATGGCGTAGACCGAGCCCATCAGCAGGGAGCGCAGCATCGGGTAGTCGGTGTCGGCGTGCGCGGAGCCGTGCCGGGTCACCGCGTCCCGCAACAGCTCGGCCAGGCGCTGCTGTTCGGGGCACTGCACGAACCCCTCCGCCTGGAGCAGCCCCGCCATGTGCTGGCGCATCAGGACCGGCCGGTCGCGGGCCAGGCCCAGAATGGCGTCGATGGCCCGCGCCATCCGCTCCCGCCCGTCCGAGGTGCGCGGTGCGCGCTCGACGGCCTCCTCCAGCGTGCGGTGCATCAGCCGGTGCACCGCCGACTGCACCAACTGCCGTTTGCCCGGGAAGTAGTAGGAGACCAGACCGCGTGCGGAACCGGCCCGGTCGGCGATGTCGGCGAGGGTCGTCGCGTCGTACCCGCGCTCCGCGACCACCTCGACGGCCGCCATCAGAAGCCGTTCCCGGGAACGTCTCCGTAACTCTTCATTGACCGAGGCGCTGCGCGGGGACATGCTGGAACTCCTGCGTTGACTGGTTGCCAGCCAACTATACTCAGCGCATCCGGACCGGGCCCCCTGCGGCCTGGTCAGGAGCCGTCCGTCTGGGGCGACACGGGGGATCGTCTCAGGCGGGCGGTGCCGTTCTGCCCGGCGGCGTACGCGAGCCGCTCCGAGGGCGCGTCGTGAACGGGCGTGCGGCGCACCGTCGTTGTGGAGCTGACGGTCGGTCAGGTCAGGCGGCCGGGTGCAGACGTCGGTGCACCGCCACCGCGCAGGCCACCGTCAGCGCGCCGAGGAGCCAGCCGCCGACCACGTCGGAGGGCCAGTGCACGCCCAGCCACACCCGGGTCAGGCCGACGCCCGCCACCGAGACCACCGCGACCGCCAGCGCCGCGCGCCACCTGGCCGGGGTGGTGCCGTGCCGGTGCAGGAGCCACAGGAGGAGACCGCAGACGACCGTCGCCGTCATCGCGTGCCCCGACGGATAGGCCGCGAACCGCGCCGTGTCGACCGGGTCGGGCCAGACCGGACGAGGGCGGCCCACGGCGGCCTTGAGACCCTGTTGCAGTCCGGTGCCCAGCGCGCACGTGACGGCCAGCCACACCGCCGTCCAGCGGTCCGACCGCCGCACCACCAGCCACACCACGACCACCGCGCACAGCAGCCGCATCGTCCACGGGTCCCACACCCAGTCGGTGAGAATCCGCGCGACGCCGGTGAGGCCCGGGTCGGCCACGGCCCAGCGGTGGGTGGTGCCGGCGAGGTCCGCGTCGAGGTCCATCAACGGCCGCCACCGGACGGCGACCAGCGCGAGCAGCAGCGCGGAGACGGCGGCCAGCGCGATCGCCGCCCGCGTGGCGGGCAGGTGGGCCGGCGGGCGGGGCGGGGAGTCGACGAGGTGGGGGTGCATACCTCGATCCTCGCCGACCAGGTGGCCGGGAGGCGAACAGGCCGGTCAGCCCAGCGCCCGCAGGCCCGGCACGAACGCCACCAGGACCGGCACCACCGGGACCAGCGTCGCCGTCGCCGTCAGGCCCAGGCGGCGGGTCGGGGGGAGGCGGTCGGCCGGGGTGAGCAGCCGGTGGACGCGCTGCGGGACGTACGCCTGGGCGGCGGGGGAGGGGCCGAACACCCCACGGTCCTCGTTGAGTTCGACCAGCGCGAGGGCGGTGGTGAGGCGGCCGTGGCGGCGCGAGGCCATGTCGTCGGCGGCGAGTTCGACCAGCCGGTGCATCTCGTCCCGGAACGCCGCGAACACCGGCACCTGCGGGAACCCGCCCGCCAGCGCCGACGAACAGTGCAGCAGCCAGTCGTGCCGGGCCTGCGCGTGCCCCCGCTCGTGCGCCAGAACGGCGTCCAGCTGCCGCCCCTTGAGGCGGCGCAACGCGGCGGTGGTGACGACCAGCCCGGGCGCCGCGCCCGACAGCCACCACGCGTCGGGACGCTCGCCCTCCAGCACCACCAGCCGGCCGTGCGCCGGTTCCTCGCCGGGCAACAGCGGGGCGCGCAGCTGGAGTTCGGCCCGGCGACGCAGCCGGCCGGTGCGGGCCCGCAGCACCTCGCGCAGCAGCATGGCCACGCTCCAGACGCCGGCACCGGCGAGCGTCAGCGCCGTCGCCGCCGCCCACGGTCCCGTCGTTCCGAGCGGGTAGGCCTCCAGCACGCCGTGCGGGGCCGTCGCGAACACATGGCCGCGCACCGCCTGCCAGGCCGCCGCCGCACTCAGCGTCATCGACAGCGTGCAGCACAGCAGGACCGCCGCCACCGCGCACTGCCACACCCACAGGGCGACCACCGGTTCACGGTCGGGCCAGCGGGCGAGCGCGAGCAGCCGTGGCGCGACGACGGCGGTCAGGGCGCCGAGCAGCAACAGTGCTGCGGGGACCATCATGGGCCCAGCCTATGGGGGTGCCGCCGCCCGGCACACGGCCCGTCGCGGCAAAGTGACGCAGGCAACGGCCCCGCGTGCGCCGCCCCGGCGCCGGGTCACACCGTCAGCAGCATCGCCACCATCGCGATCCCCATCGACAGCCGGCAGGCCCGCGCCAACTCCGGCCGGTCACCCCACCCGAGGCTCCCCGCGCCCGCCGTCACCGGCACCAGCCGGGCGCCGGACAGCAGCACGTATCCCACGAAGTAGAGGACCAACACCCCGGTCACCGGCGGGAGTCCGGACCCGGCGCCGTGTCCCGCGTGGTCGCCGGGGGAGACGGTCATCACGACCGCCATGTAGACCATGGCCGCCTCGCCGACCAGATGGTGCAGATGCCGCGTGCCCCGCCGCATCGCCCACAGGGCGCGCAGCGCGGCGGCCCCGAACACCGCCGCGTAGAGCGGCCAGGTCCACGGCGGCGGACTGAACACCGCGCTCGGCACGGCCATCGCGGCCATCCCGAACCCCATCAGCGCCTCGGCCCCCGCACTCCGGCGCTGTTCCTCGACCTCGCTGCGCATCCGCAGCAGACAGTAGGCCCCCGTGACCGCGCACAGCGCGACCAGCAGCCACCCGGGCGAAGCCGGTCCGTGCACACGCACCTCCCCGCTCGACGGTGTCGACAGTCGGTCGATGCCCACACCACGCGGCGCGCACGCCAGCGCAAGGAGGTACACGGGGAGCATCCGGCGGAGCGCGGCGGGTGAACGCGCCGGTCCACGCGCTCCCGCCGATATTGTTTACAGGTAAAACACTTGTTAAGGTGACGGGATGAGCAGTGCGACCCCCACCCCCGCCCCGCGCGTCCGGCGCCTCCCGCTGGCCGGAGTGCTGCGGCTCGGCAGACCCTCGGACATCTGGTACAAGTCCGCCTTCAGCGTGGTGGTCTCGGTCGCGCCGCCCAACCTCACCCTCCTCGCCCTGGGCCGCCTCGACCTCGCCCTCTACACGATGGCCGGTTCGCTGTGCGCCGTGTACGCCCACAGCCGCCCCTACGCCGCCCGCGCCCGCGTGCTGGCCCTGGTCGTCCTCGGCATGGTCGCCGGGCTCGCCGTCTCCCTGGTCACCGCCTCGCTCACCGGCAGCGCGATCGTCCTGGTCACCGTCGGCGCCCTGCTGGCGGCGGCCCAGAAGACGCTGTGCGACGCCACCCGGGTCGGCCCGCCCGGCCCCATCGTCCTCACCTTCATCAGCTCCGCCTCCCTGTTCGCCCCGCAGCGCCTCGACCAGGTCCCGGCCCACCTCGCCCTCGCCGTCGCGGCCGGCGGCTGGGCCTGGCTGGTCGGCATGGCGCCCTGGCTGCTGCGCCCGCACGGCCCCGAGCGCCGGGCCACCGCCCAGGCCCTGAACGCCGCCGCCGGGTACGCCGAGACCGGCCCCACCGGCGACGGCGCGGCCCGCGCCCGGGCCGCCGCGGCCGCCGCCGTGCAGGCCGCCTGGCAGTCGCTGCTCACCACCGGCGCCCCCTCCGCCCGCACCCGGCGCGCCCTGGAACGCCTCGTCGTACGCGCCGAGGTCGCCCTCGCCGCCCCCGCCGACACCGACCCGCAACGGCTGCGTGCCTTCGCCCGCGACCTGGTCGGCGCCGGACCCGTCCCGCGCACCGACACCCCCGAGGACGACGACGAGCTGCTCGGCGTCGAGGTCGAACTCGCCTCCCCGCCACCGCCGTTGTGGCAGCGTCTCGGCCCGCTCGCCCCCCTCGCCGTACGCACCGCGCTCGGCTGCGCGCTGGCCGGATACGCCTCGCTCGCCCTCGGGATCGGCCGCCCCTACTGGGCGCTGGTCACCGCCGCCTCCCTCTACCAGGCCAACGTCGCCCTCACCTGGAGCCGGGGCGTCCAGCGCGTCGTCGGCAACCTCGTCGGCGTCCTCCTCTTCGCCGCCCTCGCCCCGCTCGCCCACCTCGGCCCCGCCGCCGTCGTGCTGTGCTGCCTCGCCCTCAACTTCGGCGCCGAGGCGCTGATGACCCGCAACTACTGGCTCGGCAGCGTCTGTGTGACCCCGATGGCGCTGCTCATCACCGAGTTCGTGGGCGCCCAGGAGTCCGCCGCGCTCATCACCGAGCGCGTGGTGGACACCGTCGTCGGCGCCCTGGTCGGCTTCGTCGCCGCCGTCGCCGTCACCAACCGGCGCTCCCGCGACCGGGTCGAGGACGCCCTCGCCGCCGTCGAACGCGCCCGGGAACGCGCTGCCCGGCTGCTCGCCGCATCCGCGCCGCAGCCCGCCGCGCTGGAGTCCGCCCGCCGGGCCCTCGCCGCCTGCCTGGTCGACCTGCGGGCCACCGTCGAGGCCGCGTCCGGTGAATGGTGGGGGCGGGCCCTGCCGCACGAGCGGGTGATGTGGGCCGAGCGCGCCGGACACCGTACGCTCGCCGCGACCACCCGACGCCGGGCACGGCACCCGGACCACCGCACACGGACGGAAGGCGTACGACGATGACGGCACCCCGCCGGGAGAGGGCTACCTCGGCGCCCGTGGGCGACACCGTCTCCGCGGTGGTGCGGCAGTGGCAGGCCGTCCACCCCGGCCTCGACACCGCCCCGATGGAGATCATCGGCCGCGTCAACCGCTGCGCCGCCCTCCTCCAGCAGGCCGAGGACGCGCCGCTGCGCCGGGCGGGGCTCAGCCGGGCGGAGTTCGACCTGCTGGGCGCCCTGCGCCGCACCGGGCACGAACTGACCCCCGGCGAGCTGGCCCGCGAGACCTTCTCCTCCGGCGCCGCCGTCACCAAACGCCTCAAGCAGCTCACCGCGCGCGGTCTCGTCGAGCGCCGGGGTGACACCCGCGACCGCCGGGTGGCCCACCTCCGCCTCACCGACGCGGGCCGGGACCTGGTCGACGCCATCCTCCCCGACCAACTCGCCTACGAGACAGCGGTGTTGTCGGTACTCGCCCCCGAGGGCCAGGAGGAACTGGCGGGACTGCTCGGGGAGTTGCTCGGACGTCTCGAAGGCCGCCTGGGCGCGCTGCGCGTCTGACCTTCCGGCCCGGACCCGACCGGGCCGGACCCCAGAGCCCAACCCGCGCTACCCTCGGCCGTGTTCGCGCCGCAGCGCAGATCGGAGACCCGCCCATGGACACGGCCGCCCCCCACGCCCTCACCTTCCGCGATGCCGGGGACACCGACGTGCCCGCGCTGGTCGCGCTGATCGAGTCCGCGTACCGGGGCGACGCCAGCCGGGTCGGATGGACGACCGAGGCGGACATCCTGGACGGGCAGCGCACCGACCCCGACGGCGTCCGCGAGGTCATCACGGCATCGGACAGCCGGCTGCTCATGGTCGAGCGCGCGGGCCACGTCGTCGCCTGCTGCCAGCTCGAACACCGCGGCGACCACGCCTACTTCGGGATGTTCGCCGTCAGCCCCGCGCTCCAGGGCGCCGGTCTCGGCAGAGCCGTCCTCGCCGAGGCGGAACGCGTCGCCCGCGTCGACTGGGACGCCCGCGCGCTGCACATGACCGTGATCTCGGTCCGCGCCGACCTCATCGCCTGGTACGAACGGCGCGGCTACCGCCGCACAGGACGCACCAGCCCCTTCCCGTACGGCGACGAGCGCTTCGGCATTCCGCTCCGCCCCGACCTGCGGTTCGAGCTGCTGGTCAAGGAGTGGGGCTGAGCGTCACGCGGTGAACCGGCCGGTGCGCTTGATCTCCGGGTAGTCGGTGGTCGCGCCGTCCAGGCCCAGGGCCCGCACCAGACGCAGCTGGTCCTGCGTGTTCACCACCCAGCCGATGATCCGCAGATCCGCCGCCCGCGCCCGTTCCACGATCTCCAGCGTCAGCCGCCGGATGTTCAGACAGACCGTCGCCGCCCCTGCCTCCACGGCCCGGTCCACGATGTCGGGGCCGAACCGGCTGGCGATCAGCGCCGTGCGCACGCCCGGCACCAGACGGGCGATCTCGGCGACCGCCTCGTCATGGAACGACGACACCTCCACGCGGGGGACCAGCCTGCGCGCGCGGATCACCTCGGCCAGCGCCCGCGCCGCCGCCAGGTCCTTGATCTCGGCCTGCACCGGGGTCGGCACGGCGTCGAGGACCTCCTCGAAGACCGGGACGCGCTCGCCCCGCCCCGCGTCCAGGGCCCGCAGCTCGGCGAGGGTCTTCTCGGCGATCGCGCCGGTCCCGTCGGTCGTGCGGTCCACGTCCGTGTCGTGCATGACGACGAGGGCGCCGTCCTTGCTCAGATGCAGATCCAGTTCGATGGCGTCGAGACCGGCGTGCTGGGCGGCGACGAAGGAACGCAGGGTGTTCTCGGGCTCGACACCCATGACTCCGCGGTGACCGATGGTGAAGAAGTTCAAGGCTCGACTCACTTCCGTCGACGGCGGCTGAGGGGCTCGCGCGCACCGGGGCGGACGGCCGCGCGGGCAGAGCCGCAGCCTAATGGCCGCGCCCCGCGATGAACCCGCACGTGCCGTGTCCGCCCCTGCCCCGGTTCCCCGGAGCCACGCGTGGCGATCAGTGGCCTGTTTCGCGCACCGGGACCCGGGGTAGGCGGGCGCCGTCCATGTATCGGGCAAACGGGTTTCCGGCAGGAAAAAATTCGGTGAGAAGCGGGGGCTGGCAGGATAATTTCCTGGGGCTCCTCTTGCTGCGTGAAACCACGTACCTATACGGTCTTCTTACGCGACGTTCTCCTGTGGAGGGTGGGACATGACGGAAATTCTTGTGCGGGTGGGCGTGGAGGGGTCTGTTCCTCCCGTGACCAGGGTCGTCGAGCACCCGGCGTGGCCGGGGCTCAAGAACGCCGTGGAGCGGATTCGGCCATGGCAGTCCAAGGACGGATCGATCGACTTCGCCGCCGAGGGCGCCCCCGGGCGTGACGCGGCCGAGCGGGCCGTCGACGCGGTCGTCACCGCCGTCGAGGAGCTGTCCCCGCTGCTGGGGCACGACGCCGCCTACCACCGGGCGCTCGTCGCGGACCTGCGGGCCTGGGCCGACGGCGGGTTCGCGGTGCCGGACTTCCTCGACTCGCTGCTGGCCTTCCAGCCCGCCGCGCACCGCGAGGACGGCCTCCAGCACCTGGTCGTCTTCCCCATGTACACGCAGAACGGCAACCCGGACCGCAATCTGGAGGCGGTCGTGCTGCGCATGGTCTGGCCCGACTGGCTGGCCGAGCTGGAGCGCACCCGCTACGACAACCCCCTGTTCTGCGGGATCACCTTCGAGGACTTCACGGCCGGGTACGACACCAACTCCGCCGTCCTGTTCCCGGAGACCATCGCCGTGCGGGAAGCGCCGGAACGATTCTCCTGGGGCGGCATCTTCTGTGACCGCGAGGCCGCGCGTTTCCGCCGCGTCACCGAGGCCGCCGTCGGGATTCTCGGCGTCGAACTGCCCGAGGACGTCGCCGCGCTGGTCCACGACCAGAAGCGCTGCGAGGAGGCGTTCGTGCTCTGGGACATGGTCCACGACCGCACCCACAGCCACGGCGACCTGCCGTTCGACCCGTTCATGATCAAGCAGCGGCAGCCGTTCTGGATGTACGGCCTGGAGGAGCTGCGCTGCGACCTCACCGCCTTCCGGGAGGCCGTGAAGCTGGCGGACGAGGGCGTTCCGCAGGCTCGTGACGTGCAGTACGCCGTCCTGTTCGACCGGATGTTCCGCTTCCCCGTCACCGGCGAGCGGGTGCGCAACTACGACGGGCTCGGCGGCCAGCTGCTCTTCGCCTACCTGCACCGGCACGACGTCATCCGCTGGACGGACAACAAGCTGCACCTCGACTGGGAGCGCGCCCCGCAGGTCACCAACCAGCTCTGCGCCGAGATCGAGACCCTCTACCGCGACGGCATCGACCGCCCGAAGCTGGTCCACTGGTTCGCCGGGTACGAGCTGGTCGCCGGCTACCTCCCGCCGCACCCGGGCTCCCGCTGGGCCAAGGGGCCGGACGCCCTGGACCTGGACCTGCCGCCGCGCAAGCTGGTGGACGACGTGCTTCCGGACGAGTTTCCCCTGAGCATGTTCTATGAGGCACTCTCCAAGAAACTCAAGAACGTGATCGCCTCGACCCGGGGCATCCGGTCGGAGAACGCCGAGCAGGTCGCCGCGTGAGCGACCGCACCGGCCACAGTGCTCAGGAGGCGAAGCACATGGTGAACAGCCCTCTCAGCGGCGCGGTGATCGCGGTCGCCGGCGCCGGTGGACCCGCGGGCCGCGCGACCCTGATCCGGCTCGCGGAGGCCGGCGCGACCGTCGTCGCCGCCGACAACGACCCGGAACGGCTCGCCGAGGCGGTGGACGCGGCCCGGTACGCGGCGGGCGGCGCCACCGTCACCGGCGAACCCGTCGACCTGCTCGACCTCGACTCCACGCACGCGTGGGCCGCCCACATCGTCGAGGAGTTCGGCCGCGTCGACGGCCTGGTCCACCTCGTCGGCGGCTGGCGCGGCAGCGAGACCTTCACCAAGACCAGCCTCGACGACTGGGACTTCCTCGAACTGCTGCTCATCCGCACCGTGCAGCACACCTCCCTCGCCTTCCACGAGGCGCTCCAGGAGAGCGAGCGCGGCCGGTACGTCCTGATCAGCGCGTCCGGCGCCACCAAGCCCACCGCGGGCAACGCCGCCTACTCCGCCGCCAAGGCCGCCGCCGAGGCGTGGACGCTGGCCATGGGCGACTACTTCCGCAAGGCGGGCGGCGCCGGGGGACCGACCTCGGCGGCCACCATCCTCGTGGTGAAGGCGCTGGTCCACGAGGCGATGCGGGCCGAGCGGCCGCACGCGAAGTTCGCCGGCTTCACGGACGTCACGGACCTCGCCGAGGCCATCACCGACGTCTGGAACAAGTCCGCCGCCGAAGTGAACGGAAACCGTCTGTGGCTGACCGAGCAGCCGTGAACCCTCCCCGGACCGACGCCCGTCGTCACCACGACCCCGAGGTCCGGGGCTTCGCCAGCGACAACTACGCCGGTGCCCACCCCGAGGTGCTCGCCGCCCTCGCCCTCGCCAACGGCGGCCACCAGGTCGCCTACGGCGAGGACGACTACACCGGGCACCTCCAGAGCGTGATCCGCAGCCACTTCGGCGCCACCGCCGAGGCCTTCCCGGTCTTCAACGGCACCGGCGCCAACGTCGTCGCCCTCCAGGCGGTCACCGACCGCTGGGGCGCGGTGATCTGCGCGGAGAGCGCCCACATCCACGTCGACGAGGGCGGCGCCCCCGAGCGGATGGGCGGCCTCAAGCTGCTCACCGTGCCCACGCCCGACGGCAAGCTCACCCCCGAGCTGATCGACCGGCAGGCCTGGGGCTGGGACGACGAGCACCGGGCGATGCCCCAGGTCGTCTCGATCACCCAGAGCACCGAACTCGGCACCCTCTACACGCCGGACGAGATCCGCGCGATCTGCGACCACGCCCACGCCCACGGCATGCGCGTCCACCTCGACGGCTCCCGCATAGCCAACGCCGCCGCCTCCCTGGACGTCCCCCTGCGGACGTTCACCAACGCGGTCGGCGTCGACATCCTGTCGCTGGGCGGCACGAAGAACGGCGCGGTGTTCGGCGAGGCGGTCGTCGTCATCGAGCAGGACGCCGTGCGCCACATGAAGCATCTGCGCAAGCTCTCCATGCAGCTCGCCTCCAAGATGCGCTTCGTCTCGGTGCAGTTGGAGGCGCTGCTCGCCAAGGACCTGTGGCTGCGCAACGCCCGCCACGCCAACGAGATGGCCCAGCGGCTCGCCGAGGGCGTCCGTGCCGTGCACGGCGTCGAGATCCTCTACCCGGTCCAGGCCAACGGCGTGTTCGCGCGGCTCCCGCACGACGTGAGCGAGCGCCTGCAACAGCGGTTCCGGTTCTACTTCTGGGACGAGGCCGACGGAGTGGTGCGCTGGATGTGCGCATTCGACACCACCGAGGACGACGTGGACGCGTTCGTGACCGCCGTCAAGGAGGAGATGGCACGGTAGCCGACAGCCCTGCATAGATATGCGCCCACCTGAAAAGTCATTGACTCTTGGGTGGGTGCATTTCTATGCTCTGCGCTCATGCAGCTGATCCAGAAGAGCCCCGACCTGTCCGCCTACCTGGGCGCTGACGAGGTCATCGACCATCACCACCCGGTGGTGCGGCGGACGGCGGCGCGACTGGCCGCCGAGGTGGCCGACTCGTATGCCTATGCACAGGCCGCCTACGAGTTCGTCCGCGACACCATCCCGCACTCCCATGACTCCGGGGACCTGCGCGTCACCTGGCGCGCCTCCGACGTACTCACCCGGGGGACCGGGATCTGCCACGCCAAGGCGCACGCCCTCGCCGCCCTGCTGCGCGCCGAGGACATCCCCACCGGGTTCTGCTACCAACGGCTGCGCCACGACGACGGCTCGGGTCACGTCGTCCACGGCCTGATCGCCGTCCGCTTCCACGGCGCCTGGCACCGCCAGGACCCCCGGGGCAACAAACCGGGCGTGAACGCCCAATTCTCCCTCCATGGCGAACAGTTGGCCTTTGTCCCTGATGGGGCGTCAGGTGAAGGAGGGGAATATCCAGATCTCTACGACGGTCCACACCCGGCCGTTCTCGCCGCCCTCCGAGCGGCTCCCGACCGGCTGCGCCTCTGGACGTCACTCCCCACCGCACTCTGAGCGGACTCCGCAACGGCTCCAGCACCGGGGGGAGTTCGGCTGCTCGACGAAGCGGGTGCTGGCGGAGGCCGGACTGCCCCGCGTCAATCTGCTGGTCGACCTCTATAACGCCGTCAACGTCGCCCATCTGAGGACCTGGACCGGCTCCAGGGCGGCATGCGCCTCGAACGGGCCGCCGGGGGCGAGGAGTTCGTGACGTCGGCGGGCGGCGAGGAACGGGCCGAGCCCGCCGCCGCAGGGGAGGTCGTACGGTGACAGGGAGGCGGCCGGCGGTGAACTGGCCATGCTGCTGGAGATGCGTGCCGCGCAGCCCGTGCGCTGATCCGCCCGGCCGGGGTCAGCGGGACTCGGACGCCCGGACCTCTTCCGGGGTCGGCGCCGTGCCGCCGAGGTGGGCCGGCATCCACCACGTGTCGCTCGCGTCCTTCGGGCGCACCGGGTAGGCGCGCTGGGCGGCCTCAAGCAGTTCCTGCACCCGGTCGCGCATCTGCCGGGTGATGGCCCCCGCGTACTTGTCGCGGGACGCCTCGATCGCCTCGCCCACCCGGATCGTGATCGGGGTGTGGCTGCGCTTGAAGTTGCGCGGGTGACCCTTGGTCCACAGCCGCTGCGTGCCCCACAGGGCCATCGGGATCAGCGGAACCCCCGCCTCCTGCGCCATCCGGGCCGCACCCGACTTGAAGCTCTTCAAGGTGAACGACGGTGAGATCGTCGCCTCCGGGAACACCCCGACGATCTCACCGGAACGCAGCGACTCCAGGGCGTGCGCGTACGCCGTCTCGCCCTGCTTGCGGTCCACCGGGATGTGCTTCATGCCGCGCATCAGGGGCCCGGAGACCTTGTGGCGGAAAACGGACTCCTTCGCCATGAAACGAACGAGACGTTTCTGCGGAAGCGCCGCCATGCCGTCGAAGATGAAGTCCAGGTAGCTGATGTGATTGCTCACCAGCACGGCGCCGCCCTCGCGCGGAATGTTCTCCGACCCCTGGCAGTCGATCTTCAGGTCCCACGCCTTGAACAGCGTGCGCGCGAGACCGATGACGGGACGGTAGACAAGCTCTGCCATGGACGGGGTGGGCCCTTCGTGCTCAGCCTGGGAAGGGATCTCCCGGCGTGAAGTTACGGAGCCGTAGGTATTACGGCTTGTCGCAGATCGTGCCCCAAGAACGTCCCGGTAGCCAGTCCAAGTTCCGGGGAAGCGCGAGATCCTTGTCACGTCCCCGCAGGTGATCCACCTCGCGGTTTTGATCGTCTTTTACCCGAGCACCTCCCGCGCACGAGGGCGCCTCAGCGGGCGCCCGCGCTCACCCGCCTCACCAGCAGATAGGTCTCGCACCCCAGGCAGTACCCGAACGCCGAGTTCAGGAAGGCCGCCGCGAGCGCGAGCCCCGTCGCCGCCATCCCCAGCCACTGCGGGCCGAGCCCGTACCCGAGCAGGCCCACCGCGGCGAACACCAGCCCCACCCCCTGCGCGAACCGCGGCGGCTCGGGCGCCTCGAACGCACGCGGCGGCCCGAGCCGCGGCCGTATCGCCCGGCGGAACAGCCAGCCGTACGGCGAGCGGGCCACCCCGCCCGCCGCGCCCAGCGCGAACGCCAGCGTCTGCCAGGCCAGCAGCCACGCGCTGCCGGTGATCAGCACGGCCGCCAGCACGACGGTGGTCACGGCCGCGCCGAACCGGGGGCCTCGTTCATCGATGTCCATGAATCAAGCATTCCGCACCGGACGGGATCACGGAGACCGGGAATCTTTTCGGTCTCGTGAACGCTTCAGGTCGGTGTGACCGGACTGGTGGTGTGCCTGGCGGTGCTCGTGGCGGCGGGCGCCTACGGCATCGTGCGACAACGACGGAGCGGGAGAGTGCGGGTGCGCGGGCGGGACGACGGAAAGCGGCTGGACGCGGCCGAGTTGGGCGGCGCCCTCGGTGAACGGGCCACGCTGGTGCAGTTCTCCAGCGCCTTCTGCGCCCCCTGCCGGGCGACCCGACGGGTCCTTGGCGAGGTCGCCGGCATGGTCCCCGGCGTCACCCACGTCGAGATCGACGCGGAGGACCATCTCGACCTCGTGCGCCGCCTCGACATCCTCAAGACACCGACCGTGCTGGTCCTGGACGCCGACGGCCGGGTCGTGCGCCGCGCCACCGGCCAGCCGCGCCGGGCCGACGTCATCGCCGCGCTGGGGGAGGCGGTTTGAGGCGTGTGTCCGCCGAGGTGAGGCATCTCCCAGATGTCGGAACGCACTTGACTGCACCGACCACCTATCGTCAACCTGACCGTATGCCACCGGAACTCCTTCTCCACAGGCGAGTCCACGTCGATCTGGCGCGCACCGCGAGCGCGCGCTGTCCGGGCCGTTGAGCAACGACGGCCCCGTACGCATCGACTCGCAGAAGGACCACTCCATGACGGCCTCGCCCGATCTCACCGCCGCGTCGCTCGCCTCGCCCGACCTGCTGCGCTCCGTCTTCCGCCGGCACGCGGCGGGGGTCGCCGTGATCACCGCCCGCGCCGAGTCGGGCCCGGTCGGCTTCACCGCCACCTCCCTCAGCTCCGTCTCCGCCGAGCCCCCGATGCTCTCCTTCGGCGTCGCCACCGGCGCCTCCAGCTGGCCCGCGATAGCCGCGACCGACCACATAGGCGTCCATCTGCTCGGCGAGCACCAGCACGAACTGGCGGCCACCTTCGCCCGCAGCGGCGCCGACCGGTTCGGGTCGCCCACCGTCTGGCGCGAGGGCCCCGAGGGCGTCCCGGTCCTGGACGGCGTCCAGGCGTGGCTGGTCTGCCGGATCGTCGGCCGGGTCCCGGCGGGGGACCACCGCATCGTGCTGGCCCAGGTGCTGTCCGGCGTCGCCGACGGCCCCGGCCGCCCGCTCCTGTACCACCAGGGCCGTTTCAACGGCCTCCGCGACTGACGGTGTGAGCGGTTTCCGGCCTGGGAAGGCGACCCTTACCCGAGGCCCCCTCCCCGGTTCGGCACATCGGTCGAGTTCCGATTACGCTGCGTTGCAAAGGTCACAGTTCAAAGCGCTTGCTTAGCGGGCAGGAACTGGTTGTACTGGTGAGTAATATTTCGGTCGGAGCGCAGGTCGCCCCGGCCGGGATGGGCCGCTTGGGGCGCCTATGCTGCTGCAAGAGGCAGCCGTAAATGACGATGCAGTAGGAGAGCCGGCGTGAGCTTGAGGATCGTTGTCACTGTGAAGTACGTGCCCGACGCCACTGGCGACCGGCACTTCGCCGATGACCTGACCGTGGACCGGGACGACGTGGACGGTCTGCTCTCCGAACTGGACGAGTACGCGGTCGAGCAGGCGCTGCTGATCTCGGAGAATTCGGACGACGACGTCGAGGTCACCGTTCTCACCGTGGGCCCCGAGGACGCCAAGGACGCGCTGCGCAAGGCGCTGTCGATGGGCGCCGACAAGGCGATCCACGTCGAGGACGACGATCTGCACGGCACCGACGTCATCGGCACCTCGCTGGTGCTGGCGAAGGCCATCGAGAAGGCCGGCTACGACCTGGTGATCTCCGGCATGGCCTCCACCGACGGCACCGCCGGTGTCGTTCCGGCGCTGCTCGCGGAGCGTCTGGGCGTCCCGCAGGTCACGCTGCTGTCCGAGGTCTCGGTCGAGGACGGCACCGTCAAGGGCCGCCGGGACGGCGACGCCGCCTCCGAGCAGCTGGAGGCCTCCCTGCCGGCGGTCGTGTCCGTCACCGACCAGTCGGGCGAGGCGCGTTACCCGTCCTTCAAGGGCATCATGGCCGCCAAGAAGAAGCCGGTCGAGGCCTGGGATCTGTCGGACCTGGACATCGACGCCGACGAGGTCGGCCTCGACGGCGCCTGGACCACGGTCGACACCGCGGACGCGCGTCCGGCCCGGACCGCGGGCACGATCGTCAAGGACGAGGGCGAGGGCGGCAAGCAGCTCGCCGAGTTCCTCGCGAGCCAGAAGTTCGTCTGAGGCCCGCACCCGCCGACCGCCCCTCACCCTCGTTTCGCAGGAGAGCAATCCCATGGCTGAAGTTCTCGTCTACGTCGACCACGTGGACGGTGCCGTCCGCAAGCCCACCCTGGAGCTGCTGACGCTGGCCCGCCGCCTCGGCGAGCCCGTCGCCGTCGCGCTGGGCGCGGGCGCCGCCGACACCGCCGCCGTCCTCGCCGAGCACGGCGCCGTCAAGGTGCTGACCGACGACGCCTCCGAGTACGCCGACTACCTGGTCGTCCCGAAGGTCGACGCCCTCCAGGCCGCCGTCGCGTCGGTCTCCCCGGC
The DNA here is from genome assembly GCF_044757465.1 of Streptomyces sp. NPDC091279. Classification (NCBI taxonomy): domain Bacteria; kingdom Bacillati; phylum Actinomycetota; class Actinomycetes; order Kitasatosporales; family Streptomycetaceae; genus Streptomyces; species Streptomyces sp. NPDC091279. The sequence goes on from NZ_JBIVVA010000001.1 coordinate 429,013, forward strand.
CGCCGTCCTGGTGTCGTCCTCCGCCGAGGGCAAGGAGATCGCCGCCCGCCTGGCGCTGCGCATCGGCTCCGGCATCATCACCGACGCCGTCGACCTGGAGGCCGGCGCCGAAGGGCCCGTCGTCACCCAGTCGGTGTTCGCCGCGTCGTTCACCACCACGTCCCGTGTCTCCAAGGGCACTCCGGTCATCACGGTCAAGCCGAACAGCGCCGCCGTGGAGGCCGCTCCGGCCGCCGGTGCCGTCGAGGCCCTGACCGTCTCCTTCTCGGAGCAGGCCACCGGCACCAAGGTCACCGGCCGCACCCCGCGCGAGTCGACGGGCCGCCCGGAGCTGACCGAGGCCGCGATCGTGGTCTCCGGCGGCCGTGGTGTCAACGGCGCCGAGAACTTCGCGATCATCGAGGCGCTCGCCGACTCCCTCGGCGCGGCCGTCGGCGCCTCGCGTGCCGCCGTCGACGCGGGCTGGTACCCGCACACCAACCAGGTCGGCCAGACCGGCAAGTCGGTCTCGCCGCAGCTCTACATCGCCAACGGCATCTCCGGCGCCATCCAGCACCGGGCCGGCATGCAGACCTCGAAGACGATCGTCGCCGTCAACAAGGACGCCGAGGCCCCGATCTTCGACCTGGTCGACTACGGCGTCGTCGGCGACCTCTTCGACGTCGTCCCGCAGCTCACCGAGGAGATCAACGCCCGCAAGGGCTGATCGTCCGCCGGACGGCCGAGGCCCCCGCGACCCGCGTGGTCACGGGGGCCTCGGCCTGTCCCCGCTCACCGGCGTGATGGAGTGTCCGGGTGCGGACGGGTGTTGACCTTCGGGAAGCGGCCCGGATAGCTTCGCTCAACGGATTGTTGATTCCGTACTGCGGAAGAATATGGAGGGTGTGGGATGGGGCAGCAGGAGAAGGTGGCGACCAGCCTCGCGGGCGCGGTCAGCGAGGAGATCAGCGCCTCCCTCGCGCCGGTCGACGCCGAACTGAAGCGCCGCTACCCCGGCGACCCCGGCACCCGCCAGCCCGTCCACACGGTGTACGTACCCGGCGACGTCTTCGCCGCCGACACCGTCCGCTCCTGGGGCGACCGGGCCCTCGCGGCCCTCGACCAACACGCCCCGGACGCCGCCTCGTTCGCCGCCGTCCTCGGACTCTCCGACGAACTCGCCGCTCCCGTGCACGACCGGGTCCGCGCCAAGCTGGAGCGCGAGCCGATCGAGGACCTGCGCGTCGACTTCGAGGACGGCTACGGAGCGCGCCCGGACGCCGAGGAGGACGAGGCCGCCGCCCGCGCCGCCCGGATCATCGCCGAGGCCTGTGCGAACGGCACCGCCGCCCCCTACCTGGGCATCCGCATGAAGTGCCTGGAGGCGCCGGTGCGGGACCGGGGCATCCGCACCCTCGACATCTTCCTCACCGGCCTCCTGGAAGCCGGCGGCCTGCCCGACGGACTCGTGCTGACCCTGCCCAAGGTGACCTACCCGGAGCAGGTCACCGCCATGGTCCGGCTGCTGTCGGCCTTCGAGGAGACGCGCGGCCTTCAGCCCGGCCGGATCGGCTTCGAGATCCAGATCGAGACCAGCCAGTCCATCCTCGCCACCGACGGCACCGCCACCGTCGCCCGGATGATCCAGGCCGCCGACGGCCGCGCCACCGGCCTGCACTACGGCACCTTCGACTACAGCGCCTGCCTCGGCGTCTCCGCCGCCCACCAGGCCAGCGACCACCCCGCCGCCGACCACGCCAAGGCGGTCATGCAGGTCGCCGCCGCCGGCACCGGCGTCCGGATCAGCGACGGCTCCACCAACGTCCTGCCCGTCGGCCCCACCGCGAAGGTCCACGACGCCTGGCGGCTGCACTACGGCCTCACCCGCCGCGCCCTCGCCCGCGCCTACTACCAGGGCTGGGACATGCACCCCGGTCACATCCCGACCCGGTACGCGGCCGTCTTCGCCTTCTACCGCGAGGGCTTCGAACAGGCGGCGGGCCGCCTCACCCGGTACGTGAACCGGGCCGGCGGCGACGTCATGGACGAACCCGCCACCGCCAAGGCCCTCAGCGGCTATCTGCTGCGCGGCCTGGACTGCGGCGCCCTCGACATCGCCGAGGTGGCCCGCGCGACCGGCCTCACCCGGGCCGACCTGGAGGCCCTCGGAACCCCGAGGCGCGCCGACCTGACGGTGTCCGCGCCCTGAACCGACCTCGGCGATGTCAGGAGTGCGGGAGCGAACTCCCGTACTCCTGGGCCTCGGTGAACGTCTCCAGACCGGACGCGGTGACGAGCCCCTCCGCCGCGAACAGACGCGTCCCCGCGTCGCACCGCGCGTTCTCCGCCCGCGCCCGCGCGGAGAACTCCTCGGGCGTGGACCCGAACAGCAGCCTCAACGCCGTTGACTCCCGCAGCAGTTGGGTCAGCAGGGCGCGCTGGTCGCGCGGGTGCGGCCGGGGCGTGCCCGTACCGTCGTGCAGCACCCCACGCCGGTTGACGTACCCGAACACCCCCGGCAGCACCGTGCCGTCCGCCAGCTCGACCGGTACCTCGGACGCGGGCAGCCACAGGCGCCGGTAGTTGCCGTCCGGCGCGGGCACGCCCTCGCTGGCATCGACCACCGCGAGCTGCTCGGCGTCCAGCCACGTCACGAACAACTCCCGTACCGTGCCCGGCGACACGACGGGCGCCGCGGACATGTACCCGAGATGGCTGACGTGCGCGGAGACGCCCACCTCGATACCCCGCACCCGGACCCGGACCAGCGGAACGGGCGAGGTGATCGAGAACTCCGCCATCTTGTGCCGGAGTTGGGCGGGACACGCGTTGGAGCCGACCGCGAGCACCGGGACGCGGTCCGCGAACGTGAGCCGGTCCAGGGGCAACAGCCGGTCGCCGTCGAGGAGTCCGGAGTCGGCGGGCCACACCCCCGGGTAGCTCAGGGGGTGTTCGCGAGGCGCCTCGGCCAGGCCCAGCGCCTCCAGGGTGCGGTCCGTCATGAACTCCTCAGTTCGCCGGGGGCAGTTCGCCCGAGCCGCGGGTGATCAGCCGGGTCGGGATCTCGATACGCTCCGGGGCGAGGAGGGTGCCGTCCAGCTGGCGGAAGAGGCGTTCGGCGGCGGTACGGCCGATGGTCGCCGAGTCCTGGGCGACGACGGTGACGCCCGGCTGGAGCAGATCGGCCAGCTCGATGTCGTCGAAACCGACCAGGGCGACCGGACGGGCCCGCTCGGCGATGACCCGGATGGCGGTGACGGTGACCCGGTTGTTCCCGGCGAAGACGGCGGTCACCGGGTCGGGTCCCGACAGCATCTCCACGGCCGCCCGGCGCACCCGCTGCGGGTCCGTGACGCCCAGCGACATCCAGGCGTCCTCGACCGTGATCCCGGCGTCGTCCATGGCCGCACGGTAACCCCGCAGCCGTTCGGCGGCGGTGTGGATGCGGGGCATGTCGCCGATGAAACCGATCCGGCGGTGACCGTGCGCGATGAGGTGGGCGACGCCGTCCCGGGCACCGCCGTAGTTGTCGGACAGCACCACGTCCGCGTCGATCTTCCCGGCCGGACGGTCGACGAACACCGTCGCGACGCCCGCCCTCAATTCCGGTTCCAGATACCGGTGATCGTCACCGGCGGGGATGATCACCAGACCGTCCACCCGGCGCGCGCACAGCGCCAACGCCAACTCCTGCTCACGGTCCGGGTCTTCGGCGCTCGACCCGTTGATCAGCAGCGCCCCGTGGGCCCGCGCCACCTCCTCGATCGCGCGGCTGAGCTGGCCGTAGAACGGGTCGCCGAGGTCCTCAAGCACCAGGCCGATACTGGCGGTTCGGCCCTTGCGCAGGACGCGCGCGCTGTCGTTGCGGCGAAAGCCCAGCGCGTCGATCGCCTCCTGCACCCGGCGCTCGGTGTCCGGGGTGACGCCCGGCTCGCTGTTCACCACCCGGGAGACGGTCTTGAGGCCCACTCCGGCGCGCGCGGCGACGTCCTTCATGGTCGGCCGGTTGCCGTAGCGGTGGGTGGGAGGGCCTGCGGGGCGGCGGCCGGTCTCGGGCACGATGCGCTGTCCTTGCCTCTCTCGGTTCCGCCACGGTCCTGTCTCGTCCACAGGGGTGCGCCGGACCATAGGGTTGTATGAGGATGTGGCGTCGAGCATAGAGCCTGGACAACGTTGTCATATACACGAGAGACTGTCCATCGCGAACTCCGGCCTGCGACCCCACCGTCAGACCGGCCGCTTCCCTCCCGTCACCGACGGGAGAGGCCCCCGGCGCGATGGGGGACATCCGATGGTTGACGGGGAGATCCGACACTGATGCACACCGACCTCGTGGCAGCGCTCGACATCGGCGGCACCAAGATCGCCGGGGCGCTGGTGGACGGCCTCGGCCAGATCCAGGTGCGCGCCCAGCGCGCGACGCCCGCACAGCGGGACGGCGAGACCGTGATGGGGGCCGTGGAGGAGGTCCTCAGCGACCTGACGGCCTCGCCGCTGTGGTCCCGCGTCACGGCGCTCGGCATCGGCAGCGCCGGACCCGTGGACGCGTCCGCGGGCACGGTGAGTCCGGTGAACGTGCCCGGCTGGCGGGACTTTCCACTGGTCCCGAGGGTGCGGGACGCGGTGGGCGGGCTGCCGGTCGAGCTGATCGGAGATGGCGTGGCCATCACGGCCGCCGAGCACTGGCAGGGGGCTGCCCGGGGGCACGACAACGCGCTCTGCATGGTCGTCTCCACGGGGGTCGGGGGCGGGCTGGTGCTGGGCGGCCGGCTGCATCCGGGGCCCACCGGCAACGCGGGGCACATCGGTCACATCAGCGTCGATCTCGACGGCGACCTGTGTCCGTGCGGGTCGCGCGGGTGCGTGGAGCGGATCGCGAGCGGGCCGAACATCGCTCGGCGGGCGCTGGAGAACGGGTGGCTGCCCGGGGCCGACGGGGACCGGTCCGCCGCGGCGGTGGCGGAGGCGGCGCGGCGGGGGGACGCGGTCGCGGTCGCGTCGTTCGAGCGGGCCGCGCAGGCGCTGGCCGCGGGCATCGCCGCCACGGCGACGCTGGTCGAGATCGACATAGCGGTGATCGGTGGGGGTGTGGGCAAGGCGGGGGATGTGCTGTTCACGCCGTTGCGTGCGGCGCTCGGGGGGTATGCGACGTTGTCGTTCGTGCGGCGGTTGGTTGTTGCGCCTGCGCAGATGGGGACGGATGCGGGGCTGGTGGGGGCGGCGGCTGCGGTGCTGGCTCGTGCGGGGGTTGCGGCGGCCTGAGCTTCTGGCCTCCGGCCGGGTTCTGGGTGGATGTCGGCTGGCGGCCGGTGGGGGCCCGGCGCGCCCGCGCGGCGGAGCCGCATGGTGAACACAGCCTTGCGCGCCTTTGGGGCGTGACTCTGGGGTGGGTCTGGGCGTTGGGGTGGGTATGAAGAAGCGCAGCATGCTTGCTCTTGCCTCGCTGGCCACCGGGTTTGTCGTCGCCGCGGTCAGTCCGTCGCACGCCGAGGATCACACCGTTCTCGACGATCTGAACGTCAGGGACACCGTCAGCACGCTCGATCAGACGGTCAGCCAGGACAGCTTCGCCGAGAGCGAGAACGCCCTCGGTCGGAACAACTGACCGCGTCCCCCCGGCCAGAACACGGCGCCGGTGCGCTCCTTCAGGGAGCGCACCGGCGCTGTCCTGTATGTGTCCTTAACTCGCACTGGTTTCCGAGACGGGGTGAAGCGGGCAAGCCTCAGTGGTCCAAGAGAAGAGGGGGAACCGTGATCGTCTGGATCAACGGCGCGTTCGGTGCGGGCAAGACCACGACCGCACGGGAACTGATCGACCTGATCCCGAACAGCACGTTCTTCGACCCCGAGGTCATCGGCGGAGCGCTCACGCAACTGCTCCCGCCCAAGCACCTCGCCGAGGTCGGCGACTGTCAGGACCTGCCGGTGTGGCGCCGTCTCGTCGTCGAATCGGCCGCCGCGATGCTGGCCGAGCTGGGCGGGACCCTCGTCGTCCCGATGACCCTGCTGCGCCAGGAGTACCGCGACGAGATCTTCGGAGGGCTCGCCGCGCGTCGGATCGGCGTCCACCACATCGTCCTCGCCCCGACCGACACGGTCCTGCGAAAACGCATCGCCGACCGGGAGGTCCCACCCGGCCTCGGCGACGGGGAGATACGTACCCGGCAGTGGTCGTCCGACCACATCGAGCCGTACCGCGCCGCCCTCGCCTCCTGGCTCACCGCCGACGCCCACCTCGTCGACACCAGCACCCTGACCGCGCGTGAGGCCGCCGCCCGGATCGCCGAGGCCGTCGGCAACGGGCAGGTGCCGGCCTGCGACATCGTCCAGACGCCCGAGCCCACCGCCGAGACCCTCGCCGCCGGAGTCCTCCTCTTCGACGAACGGGACCGCGTCCTGCTGGTCGACCCGACGTACAAGGCGGGCTGGGAGTTCCCCGGTGGCGTCGTCGAACCCGGCGAGCCCCCCGCCCGCGCCGGGATGCGCGAGGTCGCCGAGGAGACCGGCATCCACCTCGACGTGCCGCCCCGCCTCCTGGTCGTCGACTGGGAGGCACCGGCACCGCCCGGCTTCGGCGGCCTGCGCTTCCTCTACGACGGCGGGCTGCTCGACTCCGACGAGGCGGCCCGCCTGCTGCTGCCCGGCCCCGAACTGCGCGACTGCCGCTTCGTCACCGAGGACGAGGCCGCCGACCTCCTGCCGCCGGTCCGCTACGAACGCCTCCACTGGGCGTTGCGCGCGCGGGAGCGGGGCGCGGCGATGTACCTGGAACGGGGAGTTCCGGTGCCGTGAGTCCCTGGTGGGGCGGCGGCACGCGCGCGTACGTGACGACGACGGTGTGAAACGTCCCTCCGCGCGCGGGGCGGCGTCGACGAGGAAGACCGTCCACCAGGCGTCTCGTGAAACGTCCCTCCGCGCGCGGGGCGGTGGACTGCTCCGGCGTCACCCCGCGCGCGTACCCGTCGTGCTGCCGGGTCAGCCGGCCGCGTAGTTGCGCAGGAACAGGGCCTCCGCCACCGACAGGCGCTCCAGCTCCTGCGGGGACACGCTTTCGTTGACCGCGTGGATCTGGGCCTCCGGCTCGCTCAGCCCGATCAGCAGGATCTCCGCCTCGGGGTAGAGCGTGGCGAGGGTGTTGCACAGCGGGATGGAGCCGCCCTGACCGGCGTACTGCATCTCCTGGCCCGGGTAGGCCACCGCCATCGCCTCGGCCATCGCCGCGTACGCCGGGCTCGTGGTGTCCGCCCTGAACGCCTGGCCCTGCGCGACGTGTTCGGTGTGCACCCGCGCACCCCACGGCGTGTGCGCCTCCAGGTGGGCCTGGAGCAGCTTGGTCGCCTCGACGGCGTCCACGCCCGGCGGCACCCGCAGGCTGACCAGCGCCCGCGCGCTCGCCTGCACCGACGGGGTGGCGCCGACCACCGGCGGGCAGTCGATGCCGAGGACCGTGACGGCGGGCCGCGCCCAGATGCGGTCGGCGACCGTGCCCGCGCCGATCAGCTCGACGCCGTCCACCACCCTGGCGTCCTTGCGGAACTGCGCCTCGTCGTACTGGAGGCCGTCCCACACCGACGTGGCCGGGAGGCCGTCGACCGTCGTCGAGCCGTCCTCGGCGCGCAGCGAGTCCAGGACGCGGATCAGGGCGCTGAGCGCGTCCGGGGCCGCGCCGCCGAACTGGCCCGAGTGCAGGTTGCCTTGGAGGGTGTCGATCCGCACCCGCACCTGCGTCATGCCCCGCAGGATGGTGGTGACCGTCGGCAGGCCGACGCGGAAGTTCCCGGCGTCGCCGATGACGATGGTGTCGGCGGTGAGGAGGTCCGGGTGCTGCTCGGCGTAGCGTTCGAGGCCGCCCGTGCCCATCTCCTCGGAGCCCTCGGCGATCACCTTGACGTGCACCGGGACGCCGCCGTTCGCCTTCAGGGCGCGCAGCGCGAGCAGGTGCATGAGGACGCCGCCCTTGCAGTCGGCGGCACCGCGCCCGTACCAACGGCCCTCACGCTCGGTCAGTTCGAACGGCGGGGTGGTCCAGGCGCTCTCGTCGAGCGGCGGCTGCACGTCGTAGTGGGCGTACAGGAGAACCGTCTTCGCGCCCTCGGGACCGGGCAGGTACCCGTACACCGACTGGGTGCCGTCGGGGGTGTCGAGCAGCGCCACGTCCTGGAACCCCTCGGTGCGCAGCGCGTCGGCGACCCAGGTGGCGGCGCCCTCGCTCTCGCTCCTGGGGAACTGGTCGAAGTCGGCCACCGACTTGAAGGCGACCAGTTCGGCCAGCTCCGTTCGCGCCCTCGGCATCAGCGAGGCGACGGTCTCGGCGACCGGATTCGACGACATGGGCACGCTCCTGGTGGGTGCGACGTTGTGATGTACGTGTGGGTGTGAAGATCCTCCCACAGTGGCCTGCGGCGACGTCCGCCGTAGGATGCGGGGGACAGCGGCAGACGGCAGAGACGGAGCAGCGGACCATCGTGAGCGGCGAGAACTCTTCGGCGGACGACGTGCAGCAGGTGTGGGACGTCGTCGTGGTGGGCGCGGGACCCGCAGGGGCCTCGGCGGCCTATGCGGCTGCCGTCGCGGGACGGCGGGTGCTGCTGCTGGAGAAGGCGGAGCTGCCCCGGTACAAGACGTGCGGGGGAGGCATCATCGGCCCCTCCCGCGACTCCCTCCCACCCGGCTTCGACCTGCCCTTCCGGGACCGGGTGCACGCGGTGACCTTCTCCAACAACGGCCGGTTCACCCGCACCCGCCGCTCCCAGCAGATGCTGTTCGGGCTCATCAACCGCCCTGAGTTCGACCACCAGTTGGTCGAGTACGCGCAGAAGGCGGGCGCCGAGCTGCGCACGGGCGTCACCGTCCAGCGCGTCGAGCAGCACGGCTCGGCGGTGCCGGACCGGCGCACGGTCGCGGTGGTCCTCCAGGGTGGGGAGACGCTGTTGGCGCGTGCGGTGGTCGGCGCGGACGGCAGCGCCAGCCGGATAGGCGCGCACGTCGGCGTCAAGCTTGACCAGGTGGACCTGGGCCTGGAGGCGGAGATCCCGGTGCCCGGGACGGTCGCCGAGGACTGGCAGGGGCGGGTGCTCATCGACTGGGGCCCGATGCCCGGCAGTTACGGCTGGGTGTTCCCCAAGGGCGACACCCTGACGGTCGGGGTGATCTCCGCGCGCGGTGAAGGCGCGGCCACCAAGCGGTACTTGGAGGAGTTCATCGGCCGGCTCGGGCTGGCCGGTTTTGAACCGAGCATCTCCTCGGGGCACTTGACCCGCTGCCGTTCCGACGACTCGCCGTTGTCGCGCGGCCGGGTGCTGGTGTGCGGGGACGCGGCGGGGCTGCTGGAGCCGTGGACCCGTGAGGGCATCTCCTTCGCGCTGCGTTCGGGGCGGCTCGCGGGGGAGTGGGCGGTCCGGATCGCCGAGTCGCACGACGCGGTGGACGCTCGCCGCCAGGCGCTGAACTACGCGTTCGCCATCAAGGCGGGCCTCGGTGTCGAGATGAGCGTCGGCAGGACCCTGCTGGCGGTCTTCGAGCGCCGCCCGGGCCTCTTCCACGCGGCCCTGACCGGATTCCGGCCCGCGTGGAACGCGTTCCGGGAGATCACGCAGGGCCGCACCACCCTCGGTGACCTGGTGCGCACCCACCCGATGGCCCAGCGCGCCCTGACCGCGTTCGACCGACGCCCGCAGACGACCGGGGTGACCGAAGCGGACGACGAGCCCGACGCCTGACGCCGACCCGGGAGGGCGAGGAACGGGGAACAGTGAAGTCGTCGGGCTCGCCGACCTGTTGAGGCGGGGCGGCCGGCCGGGTCGGCGCGGGCTCGGCCTCCGTTCCTGCCCCCGCTGATGCCAGCACCCGCCCGAGGGAGCCGCGCAGGTGACCCGCGACGACGCCGAGGTGGCTCTTCAGCAGGCCGCTGGTCGACGCCGAGGAGCGGGACGCGCTCGGGGCGACCCGACCGGCTCTGCCCCTGTGCCAACGACGCGTGCCGACTGTTCCTGTCCTGCTCGACCGGCAGCCGCGCCAACCGCGCCCGCCGGTGCCCGATGGCCGTCTGCGGCAACCGTGAAAAGGCGCGGCACCCCTATGAAAAGCACCGCTGAGACACGTGCCCTACCTGGTGCAACGGCCCACGCTCGACGGTGAGTTACCAGCCCCCCGGGTCACGGCGTCGTTCGAAGGGCGTTCAACTGCCCTTCCTTGACCGGGAGTCGGGGCGGGTGCGCCTCGGTCGGCTCGGCTGCGGGCCCTGCTGGAAGCGGACCAGCACACTCACCACCCGGGCCAGGAACAGGACGGACGCCAGGGCCGACGCCGTCCAGGACAGGGCGTGTTCCATCGGCGCGGGCAGGGCGAAGAGCAGGGCCGGTCCGGCCACCGCCCCGTAGACGACGGCCGCCGCGAAGGCCGCGCTGAGCACGGCGTACCCGATCTCGACGGTCATGGCGTCCCGCCGGGCCTGACCACGCCGTCCCCCGTATGCGTTCACGCGCCTACCGTCGCAGCCGGGTGCCCGGCGAGGCGAACCCCGCCGGGCACATGGTGGGGGCGGACCCCCGCGGGTGCGGTCGGCTCAGTCGTGGACCGGCACCCGGTGCGCCTCCCGGGCGGTGGACCTGGCGACGACGACGGACTCCTGACGGGCGCGCAGACCGGGCAGCGTGATCAGCAGGCCGACGGCGGCGATGCCGGTGACCACGATCAGCCCCGGACGGTAACTGTCCAGGACGGCCTGCGCGGTGGCGTGCGCCGGGGCGCCCGCCGTGACGACGGCCGTCACGACGGCGAGGAAGAGCGCGCCGCCCACCTGCACCGAGGTGTTCAACAGGCCGGAGACCATGCCCTGTTCGTGGTCCTCGACGCCGCTGGTGGCCTGGATGTTCAGGGACGGGAAGACCAGCGCGCAGGCCGCGCCGATCAGCAGCATCGACGGCAGGATGACGACCGCGTACACCGGGTCGAGGCTCACCCGCAGGAACAGCGCGTACCCGACGGCCATCAGCGCGAAGCCCACCACGATCAGCCGCTGGGTGCCGAACCGGTCGACGACGGCACCCACCTTCGTCGAGGAGACCGCCACCAGCGCGCCCGCGGGCAGGAAGGCGAGCGCGGTGTGCAGCGCCGACCAGCCGAGCAGCGCCTGCATGTACAGCGTGACCAGGAACTGGAAGCCGACGTACGAGCCGAAGAACGCCATCGCGCCGAGCTGCGCGCGGATCTGGCTCCCGGAGCGCAGCACGCCGAGCCGGACCAGCGGGCCGGGGGAGCGCCGTTCGACCAGCACGAACGCGGTCAGCAAGGCGGCGACGGCCAGGAAGGAGAGCAGCGTACGGGCCGATGCCCAACCGGCCTCCGGGGCCTGGACGACGGTGAGGACGAGCAGCAGCATCGACGCGGTGCCCAGCACGGCGCCGGGGACGTCGTAGCCGTTGTGGTCCTTCTCGCGGGCGCCGCGCGGCAGCAGCTTCAGCCCCGCCAGCAGGGCGACGACGGCGATCGGCGCGGGCAGCAGCATGGTGAGCCGCCAACTCACCTCCGTGAGCAGGCCGGAGAGGACCAGGCCCATCGAGAAGCCGGTGGCCGCGCAGGTGGTGTAGAGGGACAGGGCGCGGTTGCGCAGCGGGCCTTCCGGGAACGTCGTCGTGATGATCGACAGTCCGGCCGGTGCCGTGAACGCCGCGCTGAGGCCCTTGACGAAACGGCTGGCGATCAGCAGCGGACCCGAGTCGACGAGCCCGCCGAGCAGCGAGGCCAGGGCGAAGACGCCGAGCGCGACGAGGAACACCTGACGCCGGCCGAGCAGGTCGGCGGCGCGTCCACCGAGGAGCAGCAGGCCGCCGTAGCCGAGGATGTAGCCGCTGACCACCCATTGCAGGGTCGAGGTGGAGAGGCCCAGGTCGGAGCCTATGGAGGGGAGGGCGACGCCGACCATCGAGACGTCCAGGGCGTCCAGGAACATCGCGGCGCAGAGCACCAGCAGGGTGCCCCAGAGGCGGGGCGTCCAGCGCCCGTCGGAGGCGGGAGCGGTGAGCGGAGAGGTCATGCCCGAGAGGCTACATGCGTATGCATTGAATGCAAGCTCATTTAATTCCAGTGCAACAAACCTGGTTCTCTGCTACGGTGCGCGCATGGCGGCGAAGAAGGCCGAGCGGGCGCTCGTGGACGAGTGGCGGGGCATCCTCGCGCTGCATGCCCGCACCCAGTGCGAACTGGACCGCGCTCTGCACCAACACGGCCTGTGCGCAAGCGACTTCGAGGTTCTGGACGTGCTGGCGGAGGGCGCCTGCGGCTACCGCGTCCAGGAGATCTCGGACCGGGTCCATCTGAGCCAGAGCGCCCTGTCGCGGCTGATCGTGCGGCTGGAGAAGGGCGACCTCGTCGAACGCGGGACGTGTGTGGAGGACCGGCGGGGCGTGCGGGTCGCCCTGACCGGCAAGGGGCGCGCGTTGCACGCCGAGGTGCTGCCGGTGCAACGGGCCGTGCTCACCCGGATGTTGAGGGGCTGAGGCGCGGACGGCGGCGGGAGTCCCGGGCCGGGTCGGTACCCCTTGTGCGGGGCCGCGCGGGGACGGAAGACAATGTCGGCGGAGAGTTTCCGCCCCACACCCGGCAACAGCGAGGAGCAACCGTGAGCGACCAGCCGTCCACGTCCGTGCAGGAGACGATCGCCCAGGATCTGCTGGTCAGCCCCGCCTTCGACGCGGAGCACGAGATAGAGCGCCGGGTGGCCTTCCTCGCCGGCCAGTTGACCTCCGCCGGACTGCACGCGCTGGTGCTCGGCATCAGCGGCGGCGTCGACTCGACGACCACGGGGCGGCTCTGCCAGCTCGCGGTGGAGCGGGTGCGGGCCGCCGGGCAGGAGGCCACCTTCTACGCGATGCGGCTGCCGTACGGCGTTCAGGCCGACGAGAAGGACGCCCAGCTGGCGCTGGAGTTCATCCGCGCCGACCAGGTGCTGACCGTGGACGTGAAGCCCGCGAGCGACGCCGCGCTGGACGCGGTGCTGGCCGGCGGCACGGTGTTCCGGGACGCCCGTCACCAGGACTTCCTGCACGGCAACATCAAGGCACGCCAGCGGATGATCGCCCAGTACGCGGTGGCGGGCGCGCACCGGGGACTGGTCGTCGGTACGGATCACGCGGCCGAGGCGGTCTCCGGGTTCTTCACCAAGTTCGGGGACGGCGCCGCCGACGTCGTTCCGCTGACCGGGCTCACCAAGCGGCGGGTGCGTGCGGTCGCGCAGGCGTTGGGCGCGCCGTCGACGCTGGTCGGGAAGGTGCCGACGGCCGACCTGGAGACGTTGAACCCCGGGCTGCCCGACGAGGACGCGCTCGGGGTGGCGTACGACCACATCGACGACTTCCTGGAGGGGCGGCCCGTCGACGAGGAGGCCGCCTCGGCCATCGTGCGCCGCTATCACGCGACCGAGCACAAGCGGCAGCTGCCGATCGCTCCGTGAGCCGGACGACCTGTCGGGGCCGGGTGACGCCGGGTCCCGACAGGTGAACTCCCTTGCCCTGGAGGAGATCTGACGGAGCGTCAGGCCGCGTGGCGGAGTGGTGCGTGACCGGTCGCGCGGCGGGTGGTGAAGCCTATGGCCGCCGCCGTCGCGGAGAGGACCGCCACACTGACGAGGGCGGTGGGCAGCGAGAACCAGTCCGCCATGAACCCGATGGTCGGCGGGCCCAGCAGCATGCCGCTGTAGCCGAGCGTGGAGGCGATCGCGACGCCGTCGGGTCCGGCGTGGGCTCCGGCGCGTTCGATGGCGACCGGGAAGAGGTTGGCGATGCCGAAACCGGCGATCCCGAAGCCGAGCAGGGCCGCCCAGGTGGTGGGCGCGAGTGCCCCGAGCAGCATCCCGGCCGCCGAGACGGCGCCCCCGCACACGATCACCCGGGTCTGCCCGAGCCGCATCAACTGGACGGTCCCGGACAGCCGCCCGGCCGTCATGGCCAGCGCGAACAACGAGTAACCGGCCGCCGCGACCCCGGGTGACGTGCGCAGATCCTGTTCGAGGTGGAGCGCGCCCCAGTCGGCCATCGCGCCCTCGCCGTAGGCCGTGCAGAGGGCGATGACACCGAAGGTGATGACGATCCGGCGGGACGTGGTGGCGGCCTGGCGGGGTGCGCCGTTCGACGGTTTTGAGGGTTCGGTCGGCTTCGGGGCGTGGAGGCGGAGCAGCGCGGGGCCCGCCAGTGCCGTGACCAGGAGGCCGATCACGGACAGCCCGAACAGATGCGCGGTCGGGGTGAGGAAACCGGCGACCAGCCCGCCGAGCCCGGCCCCGAGCATCGCGCCGAGGCTGAAGGCGGCGTGGAAACTCGGCATGATCGGCCGGCGCAGGGCGGCGACCAGATCGACGGCGGCGCTGTTGAAGGCGACGTTGATCCCGCCGTACGCGGCCCCGAAGGCCAGCAGCACGAGGCCGAGGGCGAGCGCGGAGTGGGTGAGGGGAGGGAGGGCGACGCTGAGAGAGAGGAGCACCGCGCACACGACGGTGACCCGATGGCTCCCGTAACGGCGGCACAGGCGTCCGGTGAGGGTCATCGTGACGACGCCACCGGCCGAGACGCCGAGGAGGGCGAGACCGAGGGCGCTGGCGGAGGCGCCGGTCTGCTGCTTGATCGCGGGGATGCGCACGACCCACCCGGCGAAGACGAAGCCGTCGAGGGCGAAGAAGGTGGTGAGGGCTATGCGGAGCCGGGTGAGATGGTCCGTGGTCCCCGGCACCACGCTGTGCGAGCGGGGTTTGTTTATTAGCGGCACAAACTCAGGCTAGGCGAGGGAGGCGGGCGGGGCAAGAAGGCTTCCGCACGTCCGGGGCGGGCGGGGGAGGCGGGAGCCGGGCGGGCGGGGTCCGTCCGATGCCTTGACGTGTCTCTGACGCGTGAGTTGTATGGGAGCGCTCCCATGCTCCACCGCGCCCCCGCGCACCTCACCCCACACCCCTGCCTGAAATCCCGGGCCCTCACTCCCTGGAGCCGCAGTGAGAACCACCAGGAGCCCCCTTTCTCGCCTGTTCACAGCCCTGGCCGGCCTTCTCGGGCTGGTCCTTGTCGGCGGTGGCCTCTCCTCGGCCGCCGCCTACGCGGCGCAGCCGCCCGCCGCGCTCGCCACCGGACTGCACATCGCCGACGGCCGCCTCGTCGAGGGGAACGGCAACGACTTCGTCCTGCGCGGCGTCAACCACGCGCACACCTGGTACCAGAACCGCACCCGGCAGTCGCTGGCCGACATCAAGGCCCTCGGCGCCAACTCCGTCCGCATCGTGCTGGCGGACGGGCACCGCTGGAGTGCGAACAGCGCCTCGGACGTCGCCGACGTTGTCGGCCAGTGCAAGGCCAACCGGCTGATCTGCGTCCTGGAGGTGCACGACACCACCGGCTACGGCGAGGACGCGGCGGCCGGCACGCTGGACCAGGCCGCCGACTACTGGATCGGCCTCAAGGACGTCCTCGCCGGCCAGGAGGACTACGTCATCATCAACATCGGCAACGAGCCCTGGGGCAATACCGATCCGGCCGGCTGGACCGCCCCCACCATCGCCGCCGTCCACAAGCTCCGGGCCGCCGGGTTCGCCCACACCCTCATGGTGGACGCGCCCAACTGGGGGCAGGACTTGCAGGGGGTCATGCGCGCCAACGCCCAGGCCGTGTACGCCGCCGACACCACGGGCAACCTGATCTTCTCGATCCACATGTACAGCGTCTTCGACACCGCCGCCGAGATCACCGACTATCTGGGCGCCTTCGTCGCCGCCCATCTCCCCATCCTGATCGGTGAGTTCGGCGGACCGGCCGACCAGTGGGGCGATCCGGACGAGGACACCATGATGGCCACCGCCGCGCGGCTCGACCTCGGTTATCTGGCCTGGTCCTGGAGCGGCAACACCGACCCGGTCCTCGACCTCTCCCTCGACTTCGACCCGACCCGCCTCAGCTCCTGGGGCCAGCGCGCCTTCAACGGCGCCGACGGCATCGCCCGCACCGCCCACGAGGCCACGGTCTTCGGCGGCGGCACCCCCACCGACACACAGGCCCCGACCGCCCCCGGCACCCCCAACGCCTCGGCCGTGACGGCGACTTCGGCCACCCTCGACTGGACGGCCGCCACGGACGATGTCGGCGTCAGCCGCTACGACATCGTCCGCGTCAGCGGCACCACCGAGAGCGCCTTCGCCAACTCCACCACCAACAGCGTGAGTCTGACCGGCCTCACCCCCGACACCGCCTACACCTTCGCCGTCTACGCCCGTGACGCCGCCGGCAACAAGTCCACCCGGTCCGCCACGGTGAGCCTCACCACCGGCCACGCCCCGGCGCTCTCCTGCTCGGTCGGGTACCGGATCGTCGGCGACTGGCAGGGCGGATTCCAGGGCGAGTTGACCCTCCGCAACACCGGGACCACCGACCTCGACGGCTGGACACTCGCCTTCTCCTTCGCCGACGGCCAGACCGTCAGCACCATGTGGGGCGGCACCGCGACCCAGAACGGCAGCGCGGTGAGCGTCGCCGCCGCGTCCTACACCTCCGCCGTCCCGGCCGGCGGATCGGTCACGGTCGGCTTCCTCGGCAGCAGGGGCGCCACCAACACCGCGCCCACGTCCTTCACCCTCAACGGCAGCTCCTGCGCGGTGAGTTGAGATGCCGGACGCCGCTGGACGGCAGGCATCCGCCGTTCAGCGGCCCGGCGCCGCCGTGCTGTGCCGGACGACCAGCCCGGTGCCGGGGCGGGAGCGTCGCCGGGAGGGATCTGCCGCAGCACACCTCGTACGCAACGGCGGCCCACCTCCGCGAAGTCCTGGTGCACGGTGGTCAACGGCGGTACGAAGAACGCCGCTTCGGGGATGTCGTCGACGCCCACGACACTGATGTCCGCCGGCACCGACAGCCCGCGTTCGGGGAAGGTCCGCAACAACCCCGGCGCCATCTGGTCGTTGGCGGCGAACACGGCCGTGCAGTCGTCCTCACCGGCGAGCGCGAGCCCGGCCGTGCAACCGGACTCCGCCGACCAGTCGCCGTGGCTGTCCTGGGCCGGGACGTCGACCGGGATCAACGTGATCGCGTACCCCTCGGCCGCCGCATGCGTGGTGATCGCCTCCACGGTCCTGCTGTTGCCCGTCGACGACAGGCTGAAGGTGATCACGCCGATGATGCGGAACCGGCCGTGACAGCGCAGCGCCCGCGCCGCGCGCGACCGGGGAGGCCGCTCCTCGTCGTCGAGCCCCATAGCTGCGCCCCTCCCGCCCTCGTCCCCCGACGGGAGGGTACGGGGTGGACACCTTGACGGCCGTCGGGGCGGATGCCACGATTCCGACGCCCCGGACGTCGACGTGAACATCGCCCGCAGGACCCTGCCTGAAACTGTCTCAACAGGCCTTCCCTGCAAGCGACGTTGGCGTCAACACCCGGTCCCTGGCGGGCGGTCGGCCAGGGCCGCGGGGCAGCGTTCAGTGGCGACGGCGTGAGCGCCCCGCACCCGCCGGGCCCACGTCTCCTGAAAGGGCACGTCGATGCAGAAGTCCCGCGCCGGAACCCGCCGCACCCCCCGGACCCGCGCCGCGCTGGCCGCCGTCGCCCTCGCCGCGCTCGTCGGCCCGACCCTCACGGCCGGTCCCGCGTCCGCCGCGCCGCACACCGGCACCGCCCAGTTCAAGGGCGTCAACTGGGCCGACCCCAGGGACAACTTCGCCGACGACCCCATCGTCCTGTCCGGCCTGTCCACCTCCGACAGCTACGCCCTGACCTACGCGAGGGCGAGCCGGGTGATCGCGGCCTTCCGGGCCAACCTCGGCGCCAACACCGTGCGGCTTCCCATCAACCCGTACACCGTCAACGGCCCCTACTGGAAGGCGTATCGGGGCGTCCTCGACGCGGCGACCGACCAGGGCTTCAAGGTCATCGTGTCCTACTGGGAGGGCACCGGCGACCGCAAGGACGGCTTCATCGACGACCCCGCCACCTTCTGGCCCATGTGGGACACCGTCGTCACGGCCTACCGGCACAACTCCCGTGTCTTCTTCGAGCCGATGAACGAACCCCACGGCTACACCGACACCGCGTGGGCCGACATCGCGGCCACATGGCTCGACACCTACCCCACGGTCCCGCGCGACCGGGTCTTCGTCAGCGGCGCCGGCTACAACGACCACGTCACCTCGGTCTGCGCCGACCCGCGCCTGAAGGGCACCTATCTGTCCCTGCACCACTACGGGTTCTGGAAGTCCTACGCCACCTACGACCAGTGGGCCGCCGACCTCAAGGAACGTATCGGGGACTGCGCCGGGCGGACCGTCGCGGACGAGTTCGGGGCGCCGATGACGACCGGCCTCGACTACAACACCCGAACGCCGGACGACAATTCGGTCCACTTCATCCAGGCCGACACCGACACCTTCCGCGAGCTCAGGATGGGATCGGTGTACTGGCCCGGTCTGCGCACCGACGACACGTACTCCCTCCAGAAGCTGATCGGCGACGCCACCCGGCCGTGGCTCGCGACCACCAACCAGTCCGGCGCCGACCGGCTGGCCTGGGCATGGGGGCGCGGCAAGCCGGTCACGCCCTGACCCGACGGCGCGGGCGGCGTGCGGGGGCGGTGGGTCGACCGGCGACCGCCCCCGCCGCTCGGGCCGTCAGCCCAGGCAGATCACCAGCAGGCAGAGCTTCGCGGACGACGAGGACGGGTCGTCGGCGGTCTCGGACGGCGTCGGCGTCGAACTCGGCTCGGAGGACCCGGAGTTCGCGTCGTCGGGCGCCGTCGGCGTGGGCGACACAGCGGCTGTGTCCTCGGTGTTCTCGGTGTCCTTGGTCTTCTCGGTCGCCGGCGAGACGGCGGACTGCTGCTGCGCGCCGCCCGGCGTCGAGGCCGGCGTCGGAGTGGTCGGGGTGTCGCTCGGGACGAGCTTCAGGGTCGTGCGGGGTGAGTCCGCCGACTGCTCGTGCGGCGCGTTGGCCGAGGGCGTCCGCTTCGGCGTGGTGACGACGCGGCTGCTCTTGCGGGCGGCCGACGGGGTCGACGTGGGGTCGGTGATGTCGGCGGCCTGCTCCTGCACGCCGCCCATGCCCCGCGGGTCGGGCGCGGCGGTGGCCTGCGCCCGGTCCGCCGCACCCCGGTTCATCGCGGCGACACTCAACCCGCCGCCGACCAGGGCGACGGCGGTCGCGACGGCCGCCCGGCGCTTGTTCTTCTTCCACCGCGCCAACTGCCGCCGCCGCGCGGCCCGGCCCTGGGACGCGACGGGCGCGTCCACGACATCGTCGGAGAAGACGTCACCCGAGGGACTGAAGACCGCCGTCTCCGGGGCGGCGTGAGGTGTCACCTCGTAGGCCGCGCTGTCGTGCCCGGTGGACGGGGCGGGGTGATCGCCGTCGTACGACGCGGCCGCCGTCCGGGGAGCCATGTCCGGGGCGTAGGCCCCGCAACCGGGGCACACCAAAGCCCCGTTGAGGTGCCGACGGCATGTGGAGCAGTAATCCATCTCGGTCTCTCTGACACGTTCGTACAGGGGAGCGATCGGCCAGTAACGCTAACGGCGCCTTCGTACGGCTGTGTGCAGCCTGTGTGTCGCTCCTGCACAGATTCCCGGCCACGTCATGGACAAGGGCCCGGAGTCCGAGCAGGTCGCGAGTCGCGCGGAATCCGGTGGGCGGAGCGGACGACCATGCCGTGCGGGCTGAGGGTCTGCTGTGTGCCGTGGCGCTTCGCGCGGATAGGGTGGACGGTGATCGACAAGGACGAGCGGGGTGAGAACGGCGGACGGCGTGGGCGGTGCCGAGGAGAGCAGGAACACGGGCACCGGGCGCCCGACGTCACGGGACGTCGCCCGGATCGCAGGCGTGTCGCACACCGCGGTGTCCTTCGTGTTCAACGGCCGCGCCGAGGGCAACCTCTCGCCCGCCACCCAGGAACGCATCCGGCAGGCCGCGGCCCGGCTCGGCTACCGCCCCGACCCGGTGGCCCGCGGTCTGCGCCGACGCCGTACGGCCGTGATCGGGCTGGTCACCGACGAGATCGCGTCCTCGCCGTTCGCCGGTCGGCTGCTGCGCGGCGCCATGGAGACCGCCTGGGACAGCGACCACCTCGTGCTCACCGTCGACTCCGGCGGCGACCCGGCCAAGGAGGACGCGGCCGTCGCGGAACTGCTCGACCGGCGGGTGGACGGCATCATCTACGCGGCCATGTCACTGCGCCGGGTCCGCGTCCCCGAGGGCCTGCACCGCGTCCACTCCGTGCTGGCCAACTGCCTGCCCGAGGACGACTCCCTGCCCGCCGTGGTCCCCGCCGAACGCGCCGGTGGCCGCACCGCCGCCCGGCTGCTGCTCGGCGCCGGCCACCGCCGGCTCGCCGTGATCGGCGGGGGCGGCGACATCGCCTCGGCGGAACGCACCCGCGGCTTCCGGGACGCGCTGCGCGCCGAGGGCGTCACCGTGCCCGGGGAGTGGATCGTGCGCGGCGGCGGGGAGATCTCCGCGGGCCACGCGGGGGCGCTGCGCCTGCTCGACGGGGTCGAGCCGGGCCGTCGCCCCACAGGCGTCCTCTGCTACAACGACCGGGTCGCGGCGGGCGTCCTGCACGCCGCGACCCGGCTCGGGATCGACGTACCCGCCGATCTGTCGGTGGTCGGTTACGACGACCAGGAGCACATGGCCGCGTTCCTCACCCCGCCGCTCACCTCCGTCGCGCTGCCGCACCGGGCGATGGGCGAGGCGGCGGCCCGGCTGCTCCTGGACGCCATCGAGTCCGGCCGTACACCGCCCGCGACCGTCAGGCGGCTGGCCTGCCCCGTGGTCAGCCGCGCCTCCGTGGGTCCGGCGCCCACCCGGTGACCTGGGCACCCGGACCGTCGACGACCAGCTCGGCGACGTCGCCGGGGCGCCGGTAGACACGCTCGGTGACCATGGCCCGGTCCGCGACGAACAGTTCGAGGAGCGAGCCGTCGACGAGCAGCCGCAGTGCGAGTTCCGGCGCCCTCGGCACCTGCACGGTGATCGGGTCGGAGCCTTCCCTGCCGGTCCGGGGCCAGGCCTCGCGGTCGAGGACGACGGTCCCCGCGGCCGGGTCCACCCGGACGGTCACCTCCCGCCCCGCCGGGTCCCGGAGCAGACTCACCGTCGTCGGCGCGCACGCGGTGACCGTCAGGTCGTACGCGTCGGGAAGCGGAACCCGGCCCGGCGCGGTGACGAACGGCTCGGCCGGACGCAGCAGGTCCACCTCCGGCGCCGGACTCACCCGCAGACGGCCGTCCGGGTGGACGTCGACGACCCGGGGCATGGTGAGGACGCCCGCCCAACCGGCCCGGAGCGTCTCCTCCTCCGGGCGGGACTCCCACGACCAGCCCCACAGCAGGGCCCGGTCCGGCTCCTGGAACACGGCCGGCGCGTAGAAGTCCCGCCCGTGGTCGAGCCGGCCACCGGTGCGCGGCGCGAACCTCAACCCGCCCTGCCCATCGGCCTCCAGACGACCCGTCAGATACGCGGTGGAGCAGGGATCTCCGTCCCACAGGGACACCAGGAGCACATGGTCGCCGCCCGCCGTCCGGTACAGGTGCGGGCACTCCCAGCCCACCGACTTGTCGCCGAACACGTCCGAGGCCACCGGGTCCCCGCCGTCCAGCAGCACACCGGCGAAACGCCAGTCGGTGAGGTCGTCGCAGTCGTAGAGCAGCACCGACGGCGTCCCGTCGGCGTGCCCGGCCCCGACGAGGGCCCAGCGCCGGTCCGCGCAGTGGAAGACGAACGGGTCGCGGAACATCACCACGTCCAGCCCCGGCGGCGGCCCCGTCACGACCGGCGTCGGCAGCGGCTTCCACTCGGTCAGCAGCTCGTCGTCGGGGTCCGCCGCCCGCGCCAGGCAGATGGTGCCGAGCCCGACGTGGGTACGGTCGACTCCCGTGTACACGGCGGTCGGTGTACCGGCGTCGTCGATCACGCACCCCGACCAGCAGCCGGACTCGTCCGGGCCGCCCGGCGTCGGCGTGAGCGCGATCGGATGGTGCTCCCAGTCGACGAGATCGCGGCTGGAGGCGTGCCCCCAGTGGACGTTCGCGTGCACCGGGGCAGCCGGGTTGTGCTGGTAGAAGAGGTGCTGACGGCCACGCCAACGGAACGGGCCGTTGGGGTCGTTGATCCAGTTCGCCGCCGGACGGACCCGGAAACGAGGCGCGTGGGGGTCGTTGCTCACCGGTTGACTCCTGCCGAGGTGATGCCCTCACGCAGAGGGCGTTGGCCGACGACGAACACGGCGACGGCGGGAAGCATCGAGAGCACGACCCCGGCCAGGACCACCGAGATGGACCCGGTGCCGAGGTTGCCCTGAAGGGAGACCAGACCCAGCGGAAGCGTGTAGTTCTGGCTGGAGGTCTCCAGGATCAGCGGACGGAAGAACTCGTTCCAGTGGTAGTTGAAGGCCAGCACGCCGATGATCGCCAGGCCGGGTGTGGCCAGCGGCGCGTACACCGAGCGGAAGATCCGCCAGGGCCCCGCGCCGTCCAGCATGGCCGCCTCGCCCAGGTCCTTCGGCATGCCGAGGAAGTACTGGCGCATCAGGAACGTGCCGAAGGCGGTCGGGAAGGCCGGGATGATCAGGCCGAGGAGCGTGTCGGCGAGACCCATCGACTTCAGCTCAAGGAACACCGGCACGATGGTGACCTGCAACGGCACCATCATGGTCGCCAGGACCAGGCCGAACAGCGGCTTCTTGAAACGGAACTCCAGGCGCGCGAAGGCGTATCCGGCCAGCCCCGCCGTGATCATCTGGCCGACCGCGATCAGCGCCGTCACCAGCGCGGAGTTCAGGGCCAGCAGCCACACGTCGATCTGCCCGAAGACCCCGCGGTAGGCCGCGACCGTCGGGTGCGCCGGGATGATCTGCGGGGGCAGGTCGAAGGACTCGGCCGGAGTGCGCAGCGAGGTGGCGACGGTCCAGATGACCGGGCCCAGCGTCAGCAGGGCGCACCCGGCCAGCACGGCGATCCGGGCCCAGGGGGCCAGTGAGTGACGTGCGCGGCTCAGGGTCGGGATTGCTTGGCTCATGCGGCTCACCGGATCACTGGTAGTGGACGAAACGCCGGCTGAGCCGGAACTGGAGGGCGGTGACCGCCATGATCAGCGCGAAGAGCAGCACGCCCACCGCGGACGCCTCGCCGAAGTCGAGCTGCTCGAAGGCCTTCTGGTAGATCACCATCACCACGGTCCGGGTGGAGTCACCGGGGCCGCCGTCGGTGAGGACATAGGGCTGTTCGAAGACTTGCAGGGCGTTGATGATGCCGACCACCGACGCGACGAGCAGCGTCGGCGACAGCAGCGGCAGCGTGATGGCGAGGTGCTTGCGCAGACCGGTCGCGCCGTCGAGGGCGGAGGCCTCGTGGATCTCCTTGGGGATGTTGTTCAGACCGCCGACGAACAGCAGGAACGAGAAGCCGAACTGCTGCCAGACGTAGACCAGGATCACCGTGACCATCGCCGCGTGCTCCGAGGTCAGCCAGGGCACGGGCGCGACACCGACCAGGCCGATCAGCCAGTTCACCACCCCGAAGTCCTGGTTGAACAGGTACTTCATCACCACCGAGATCGACGCGGCGGACAGGACGAGCGGGAAGAAGAACGCCGAACGGAACATCGACCGCAGCCACACCGGCATCCGCCCGTTCAGCGCGAGCGCCAGCGTCAGCGCGATCAGCAGTTGCAGCGTGACCGCGAGGACCATGAACAGGAGCGTGTTGCGGAAGGAGATCAGGACGGTCGAATCCGTGAACGTCGTGCGGTAGTTGGCGCCGCCGACGAAACGGGGCGGGTCGATCACGTTCCAGTGGAACAGGCTCAGCACGACGGACCCGATGATCGGCACCACCGTGAAGACGACGATGCCGACGACCGTGGGCGCCAGGAACAGCGTGGCCAGCAGCCGGGTGCCGCGGTCGCGGACGGACGGCCGCACGGCGGGCGCGGACGGTGCGGCGGGCCGTGGACGTGCGGCCGGGATCTGGGTGTTCGTCATACCTCACGCTCCATGGCCTGCTCCAGGTCGCCCTGCATCCGGCGCAGCGCGGGTCCCACCGCGCGCGGCGCGGCCAGCGCGGTGCCGGTGTACTTGAGCAGGACGTCGGTCACCTCGGCGACCTGCGGCGGCGCCGGGATCGGGCCGGTGTCGGGGAACCGGTCGAGGGTGTCGTAGA
Organism: Streptomyces sp. NPDC091279; assembly: GCF_044757465.1. Lineage (NCBI taxonomy): Bacteria > Bacillati > Actinomycetota > Actinomycetes > Kitasatosporales > Streptomycetaceae > Streptomyces > Streptomyces sp. NPDC091279. Next base: position 453,158 of record NZ_JBIVVA010000001.1, read on the forward strand.
AGACCTTCCAGTGCGCCGGGCCGCTCGCGGCGTAACGCGAGGCAGTCAGCATCGAACGCCGGGCCGGGGTGGTCTGGTTGGTCCGGAACAGCCGGGTCATGGTCTCCTTGCGGGCCACGTACTTGATGAACTCCCAGGCCGCTTCCTGCTTCTTCGAGGTGCGCAGCAGCGCGTAGCCCGCCGCCCCGAACTGGTGGCGCTGGGTACGCCAGCGCGGGAAGTACTGCACGTCGAAGTCGGTGTCCCGCATGCCGGCCAGTTGCAGACCGCCCGCCCAGAAACCGCCCGCCGGTGTGACACCGACGCGGCCGGTGGAGAACACGCCGACCAGATTGGTGCCGTTGCCGCCCTCGGGGCGGGTGCACAGGTTCTCCTGGACGAGGGACGCGAGATAGTCGTACGCCTCCTCGACCCGGTCGGCGGTGGCCTGCGGGGTCGTCCAGCGGAAACCGCCGCCGCGCCCCTTCCGGTCGGCGGCCGGGTAGAAGGCGTCCCACAGCCACGAACCGCCGGGCGCCTTCGACTCCTTGAGCAGGTTGGTGCCGTTCGCGAAGAGCCAGGGCACCACGCCGCCCCACAGCCGGTTGGTCCAGAAGTACGGCGTGAAGTGCGAGCCGCCGTGGCGTTTCAGCGTCCGCAGCAGCGCGGTGAAGTCGTCGCGGCTCCAGTCGGCCGCCGGGAACTCCGCGCCCGCCCGCTTGAGCACCTGCTTGTTGAGGTACATGTCGGCGGCGTTGAACTCCAGCGGCAACTGGTAGAGGCTGCCCTCGTACATCATCGACTCCACCAGCGAGGGGTGGACGTCGGCGAAGTACTCACGCAGTTCCGCCGCGTCCCGGCGCACCCAGTGGTCCAGGGGCATGCCCAGCCGCTGGGCGAACAACTGCACGCCCTCGGTGGCCACATACACCAGGTCGGGGGCGGTGCCCGCGGCGATCTGGGTGAGGATCTTCGAGAAGAAGTCCGACCAGTCGAGGGCCTGCACCGCGTTCACCCGCAACGGGATGTCGGGGTGGAGCCGGTGGAAACCCCGGGTGAGGTCCTCGACGGTGGCCGGGTCGAGGGCGGAGCCGAGGGTGGCGACGACGAGGGAGCCGTCGTCGCGGCCGGGGATGTCGGCTCCCGTGAGCCGGTCCCAGCTCGCGGCGGTCCCGGCCAGGGCGGCTGCTCCGGTCCCGTACGCGCCGTACCGCAGCAGTGCGCGGCGGGGGAGGTGCGAGTCAGTCATCAAACGGGCCTAACTCGTGTTAGATCAGGGTCGATGACCCAGATGATGTGAACCGGACAGCGGACCTGTCAAGGGTCGGGAACGCTTGACCTTTAACGAGTTAGGTCTACAGTCCTCGTTCACATGGGCTGATTTTCCCGCCCTTCGCGTAGTGAGCCGCACTCGCGTGTGTGATGAGCCGCCATGGGCCTGCATGGGCCGCCACGAGAGGAACGATGTGCCATGCCCGGAACGTCGGGATTTTCCAGGAGATCGCTGTTCGCGGGATCGGCCGCGGGCACCGCCGCCGCGCTGCTGTCCACCGGGGTGGCCACGGCCGCCCCGAAGCCCGGGGGCACGGGCAAGAAGGACGTCACGTCCGCGGCGAGCGGGGCGAGTTACCGCGCCGGGTACCACTTCACGGTCCCCGACCAGTGGAAGAACGACCCGCAGCGGCCCGTCTGGATCGACGGCGAGTACCGCTACTACTACCTCTACAACGCCGACTACTTCACCGGCGTCGTCGGCACCGCGTGGCGCCTGGCCACCACCACGGACCTGGTCTCCTTCACCGACCGCGGGGTCGCCGCGGCCAAGGACACCACGTCCAACGGCGATCTCTGGTCGGGTTCGGCGGTGGTCGACACCGGCAACACCGCCGGGTTCGGCGCGGGCGCGGTCGTCATCATCGTCACCATGTCCCCCGGCGACGGCACCGACGCGCAGGCGCAGTTCCTGTACTACTCGACCGACGGCGGTCTCACCTTCGCCCCCCACGGCACCGACCCCGTCCTGGCCAACCCCGGCGTCGCCGACTTCCGCGACCCCAAGGTGATCCGGGACGAGGACCGGGGCCGCTGGGTGATGGCCCTCGCCGAGAACGACAAGGTCGGCTTCTACCACTCCGACGACCTGAAGTCCTGGACGTACGTGAGCGGTTTTGTCCATGACGGCATCGGCGTCCTGGAGTGCCCCGACCTGTTCCGCATCACCGCCGGCGACGGCACCGTGAAATGGGTGCTCGGCGTGAGCGCCAACGGGAAAAGCTCGGGGCTGCCCAACACGTACGCCTACTGGACGGGTTCCTTCGACGGCAGCACGTTCACCGCCGACGCCAGCGACCCGCAGTGGCTCGACCACGGCTGGGACTGGTACGCCGCCGTCACCTTCGAGAAGCGGGACGCGAGCGGCGCGGTGGACGCCGCCGCCCGGTACGCGCTCGGCTGGGTGAACAACTGGGACTACGCCGACACCACCCCCACCATCGACTGCGACGGCTTCAACGGCACCGACTCCGTCGTGCGCGAACTCGCCCTGACGAAGGCGTCCGACGGCACCTACTACCTCGCCTCCCGGCCCGTCGCAGGCCTCGACGCGCATGTCTCGCGCACCGTGGACCTGGGCGACGTGACCGTGGACGGCACGAAGGTGCTCGACTACACCGGGGTCTCCTACGAGGTGACGACCGAGATCACCTGGTCCGAACTCACCGGCGCCGGGCTCCAGTTGAGGCGCTCGCCCAGCGGTGGTCGGCACATCGACGCCGGGGTCTACGACGACTACGTCTTCCTCAACCGACGGAACACGGTGAACGCCGACACGTCCGGCAGCTACCAGGAGAGCCACACCCCGTTCGACCCGTCCACCGGCACGGTGAAGCTGCGCATCCTGGTGGACCGCACGTCGGTGGAGATGTTCGTCGACGACGGCCGGTACGTGCACACCAGTCAGGTGTTCCCGTACCTGCTGGACACGCGGCTGGCGCTGTTCACGATCGGCGGCAGCGCGGTGTTCCGCAACACGGTGATACGCGAGTTCTCGGTGTGAGACCGGCGCGTCAGTCCTGGGCCGCCCACTTCCCCCTGACGTGTCCGAGGTGCCGGGTCATGATCGCGTGCACGGCCTCCTCGTCGCGGCCGACGAGGGCGTCGAGCAGGTCGAGGTGCTCCGTCGCCGAGGAGCGCAGGCGGCCCGCCTCGACCAGCGCGGTCAGGCCGTAGAGGCGGGAGCGCCCGCGCAGGTCGGCGACGACCGCGACCAGGTGGGCGTTGCCGGCCAGCGCGAGCAGGGCGAGATGGAAGCGGGTGTCGGCCTCGACATAGGCGATGAGGTCACCGGCCACGGCGGCGGTGACGATCTCCTGGGCGGCCGGGCGCAACGCCTCCAGCGAGGCGGGCGGCGCGGTCCTGGCCAGGGCGACGGTGGTGGGGATCTCGATGAGCGCACGGACGTGGGTGTACTCGTCGAGCTGCTTCCCGGAGACCTCGGTGACACGGAAGCCCTTGTTGGGCACGGTGTCGACCAGGCCTTCCTTGGCCAGATCGAGCAGGGCCTCGCGGACCGGCGTCGCGGAGACGCCGAACCGGGCGGCGAGGGTCGGCGCGGAGTACACCTCGCCCGCCCGCAGTTCACCGGCGATCAGCGCGGCCCGCAGCGCGTCGGCGACCCGCTCGCGGTAGCTGCTCCGCCTGCCGCCGAGCACGGGCAGGGCGGGAGCGTCGGCGGCCGGTGAGCCGGTGGGCTGGGCGGGCATGGGGGTCTCCTGGGCAGGCGGTGCGGGTGTACGGGCGTGCGGGGTTCGGCGGGTGTACGGGGTTCGGCGGGTGTGCGGGGGTCAGAGGACGAAGCCCGCGGGGAAGGGGTCGGTGGGGTCGAGGAGGTACTGGGCGGTGCCGGTGATCCAGGCGCGGCCGGTGAAGCTGGGCAGCACGGCGGGCCGGCCGGCGACCTCGGTGGTGCCGAGGAGACGGCCGGTGAAACGGGTGCCGATGAAGGACTCGTTGACGAACTCGGTGTGCAGCGGGAGTTCGCCGCGGGCGTGGAGCTGGGCCATGCGGGCGCTGGTCCCGGTGCCGCACGGGGAACGGTCGAACCAGCCGGGGTGGATGGCCATCGCGTGCCGGGAGTGCCGGGCGGTGGCGCCGGGCGCGATCAGGTGCACGTGATGGCAGCCGCGGATGCTCGGGTCCTCGGGATGGACGGGCTCCGCCTCGGAGTTGATCGCGTCCATCAGCGAGAGGCCCGCGGTGAGGATGTCGTCCTTGCGGGCGCGGTCGAAGGGCAGGCCGAACTCCTCCAACGGCAGGATGGCGTAGAAGTTGCCGCCGTACGCGAGGTCGTAGGTCACCGTCCGCCCGTCCGGCAGCGTGGCCCTGCGGTCCAGGCCGACGGAGAAGGACGGGACGTTGTGCAGGGTCACGTTCCTCGCGGCACCGTCCTCCACCGCGACCTCGGCGACGACGAGCCCGGCGGGGGTGTCAAGGCGGATCGTGGTCACCGGCTCGACGACCTCGACCATGCCGGTCTCGACGAGGACGGTCGCGACGCCGATCGTGCCGTGACCGCACATCGGGAGGTAGCCGGAGACCTCGATGTAGAGGACGCCCCAGTCGCAGTCGGGCCGGGTCGGCGGCTGGAGGACCGCCCCGCTCATGGCGGAGTGCCCGCGCGGCTCGTTCATCAGCAACTGCTTGATGTCGTCCCGGTGTTCACGGAAGTACAGCCGCCGCTCGTTCATCGTCGCGCCGGGGATCGTGCCGATGCCGCCGGTGATCACGCGGGTGGGCATGCCCTCGGTGTGGGAGTCGACGGCGTGCAGGACGAGTGTGCTGCGCATGGCTCCTCTTTCCCTCTGGTCGCGTCGGCCGGGTTACGCCAGGCCTGCCGCGAGGGCCTTCTCGGTGGCCGCGCGGACGGTCGCCTCCTGATCGGCCAGGAGCGGGACCCGGGGCGGACGGCAGGGTCCGCCGTGGCGGCCCACGATGTCCATGGACAACTTGATCGCCTGGACGAACTCGACGCGGGAGTCCCAGCGCAGCAGCGGATGCAGCTGCCGGTAAAGGGGAGTCGCGGTCTCCAGGTCGCCCGCGAGAGCGGCACGGTACAACGCGACCGAGGCGCGGGGAAGAGCGTTGGGGTAACCGGCGACCCAGCCCTTGGCGCCGGCGACGGCGAGTTCCAGCAGGACGTCGTCCGCGCCGATCAACAGGTCCAGTTCGGGGGCGAGTTCGGCGAGCCGGTAGGCACGGCGGACGTCACCCGAGAACTCCTTGACCGCGTGGATGTACCCCTCGCCGTGCAGGGTCGCCAGCAGCTCCGGCACGAGGTCGACCTTGGTGTCGATCGGGTTGTTGTACGCCACGACCGGCACGCCCGCCTCGGCGACCTCCGCGTAGTGGGCGACGACGGAACGCTCGTCGGCACGGTAGGCGTTGGGCGGCAGCAGCATCACGGCGGCGCAGCCCGCCTCGCGTGCCTGCTCGGCCCAGCGCCGGGACTCCGCCGAGCCGTAGGCGGCGACCCCCGGCATCACCCGGGAGCCGCCGATCGCCGCGACGGCGGTCTCGACGACCTTGGCCCGTTCATCGGGGGTGAGGACCTGGTACTCGCCGAGCGAGCCGTTCGGAACGACGCCGTCGCAGCCGTTCTCGACCAGCCAGGCGCAGTGCTCGGCGTACCGGTCGTGGTCGACGGAGAGGTCGTCGCGCAGGGGGAGCGCGGTGGCGACGAGAACGCCGCGCCAGGGGCGTTGCCGGGGGTCGGTCATGGTGGCCTCTTTCCGGGGAGGGCGTGACAGGTCAGGGGGTGCCGTTGTCGGCTTGTCGACAGTCCAGCTCGGGGCGGGAGGTGTCGTCGCCGGTCTGTCCGGCGAGTACGCCGAGCGGGACCGGTCGGGCGAACGGACGTCTCATCGCCGTTTCGGCGCACCCGGACAACCCGGCGACGGCGGGTCCGCACATCCGTCCCTGGCACCAGCCCATCCCCGCCCGGGTCAGCAGCTTGACGGTGCGCAGGTCACCGGCCCCGAGGTCGGCGACGGCCGCCCGCACGGTGCCCGCGGTGACCTCCTCGCACCGGCAGACCACGGTGTCGTCGGTGATCCGCTCCGCCCATCCGGCGGGCGGCGCGTAGACCGGGCCGAGCGCGGCGGAGAACGTCCGCAGGGCCGCCCGGCGTCGCGACGCGGCCGCCCACGTCCGTGGATCAGGGGTGCCCCCGGTCAACCGGGCCGCCGCGCAGCGCCCGGCGATGTGGCCCTCGGCGAGGGCGAGGGGCGCGCCGCCGATCCCGGTGGCCTCGCCCGCGGCCCAGACGCCGGGGACGTCGGTGCGCTGTTCGTCGTCGACGCGGACGGCGACCCCGTCGAGGCCGCAGCCCAGGGTCTCGGCGAGATCGGTGTGCGGCAGCATGCCGTGGCCGACGGCGAGGGCGTCGCAGTCGATCCGGCGTTCACTGCCCGGGCGGACGCGGCCGTCGGGGGTGAGGGCGGCGACGGTCACGCCGTCGAGACGGTCGGCGCCGTGGGCCTCGATCACCGTGTGCCGGACCAGGACGGGGACCCGGTGCCGCAGCAGCCGGGCCGCGTAACCGGCGCCCTCGGCGAGTGTGCCGGGCCGCGCTGCCAGGGCGCCGGGGCTGCGGGCGAGGGCGCGGGGATCGGCGGACTCCACCAGCGCCGCGACCCGCGCTCCGGCCGCCGCGAGCCCGGTCGCGACCGGCAACAGCAGCGGACCGGTCCCGGCGACGACGACCGTACGGCCCGGCAGCACCAGCCCGCCCTTGAGCATGGCCTGCGCCCCGCCCGCGCTGAGCACCCCGGGAAGCGTCCAGCCCGGGAACGGCAGCACCTTCTCGTAGCCGCCGGTGGCGAGCAGCACGGCGTCCGCCCGCACCGCGACGCCCTGTTCCTGGCGGGGACCGAGCAGCGCGTGCACGGTGAAGGCGCCGGTGAACTCGTCGTCCGGGTCGCCCTGTTGGCCGTTGGGGCGGGGCTGTTCGGCCTCCGTGCCGTACCGGCCGTCCGACCCGTCGAGCCGTCCCCGCCCGCCCGTATCCCGCTCCACGCACCACACATGGTGGTCCTTGAGGTGGGTGATGTGTCCCGCCGCGAGGTGGCTGTCCAGGGCGGCTCGGAGGCGTTGCCAGGTGCGCCACCGGTGGTGCAGGGCCTGGGGGCGGCGGGCCCCCAGTGCGAGGGCGGGGCTGCGGTAGAACTGGCCGCCCGCCTCCGGCGCCGCGTCGACCAGCGTGACGCGGACGCCGTGGGTGACGGCGGCCAGAGCTGCGGCGACGCCCGCGGGACCGGCGCCGATCACCGCGAGGTGCGGGCGGTCAGTCATCGCGGCCGGTCCCCGCCTGGGTGCGGATGGCGTCGCCCGGTGCCACGGGCAGCAGACAAGCGCGTTGATCGGTACGGTCGTTGACCGTCACCAGACAGTCGAAGCACACGCCGATCCCGCAGAACACCCCGCGCGGACGGCCCTGTTCACGAGTGGTGCGCCAGGCGACCACCCCCGCCGACCACAGCGCGGCGGCGACCGTCTGACCGGGCAGCGCCGGGATCTCGCGGCCGTCGAAGGTGACGGTGAAGGAAGGGCCGGGCCGGGCGTCGGCCAGGCGCCGGGGCGATTTCATGCGCACTCCTGCTCGGCGGGGGCGGGGAAGCGGTCCGGGCGGAACGGCGTCAGATCGAGGTCGGGAGGCCGGCCGGTGAGCGCCTGGGCGATCAGGTGCCCGGTGCCGGTCGCGAGGCCGATACCGGCGCCCTCGTGACCGCACGCGTGGAACAGACCGGGGACGCGCGGATCGGGGCCGATGGCGGGCAGATGGTCGGGGAGGTAGGGACGGAAACCGAGGTAGGAGCGCACGGCGTGGACCCGGGCGAGGAAGGGGAACAGCCGGGTCGCGCCGGACGCCAGCGCGCGGACGACGGGGAGCGAGAACGACCGGTCGAACCCGACCCGTTCGCGGCTGGAGCCGATGAGCACAGGCCCGGCCGCCGTTCCCTCGACGACCGGTGAGGTCTGGAGAGCGGCCGAGTCGCTGGCGACGTCGGCGACATAGTCGGCGGCGTACACCTTGTGATGGATCAGGCGCGGGAGAGGCTCGGTGACCAGGACGAAACCCCGGCGGGGGAGCACCGGCAGATGGACACCGGCGAGGGAGGCCACCGCGCCGCCCCAGGTGCCGGCCGCGTTCACCACCGCCGGCGCGTGGATCTCCCCCCGGTCGGTGGCGACGCCCCGGACGGCGCCGTCGGCACCCCGCAGAACGCCGGTCACCGTCCGGCCGGTCTCCAGGCGGGCGCCCGAGGCGCGGACCACGTGGGCGGCGGCCAGAGTCGGCATGACCTGGGCGTCCTGCGGATACAGCACACCCCCGGCGACGGCGGGGGAGAGGTGGGGTTCCAGCTCGCGCAGCCGGTCGGGACCGACGGACACCGCGTCGACGCCGGCCGCGCGCTGACCGGCGGCGAAGTGGTCCAGCGCGGCCAGCGACGAGGGCTCCGAGGCGACCACGACACCGCCCTTGGGCTCGTACTCGAAGGCCGGGCCGAGCGCCGGTTCGGCGGCCAGGTCGGACCACAACCGGCTGGAGAGCAGGGCGAGTTCCAGCTCAGGGCCGGGTTCCTTGTCGGAGACCAGGAGGTTGCCCTCGCCCGCGCCGGTCGTGCCGCCGGCCACCGGACCCCGGTCCACCACCATCACGTCCAGACCGGCCCGGGCGGCGTACAGGGCGCAGGCCGCGCCCGTCATACCCGCCCCGACCACCACGACATCGCAGGTCGGTCGAGAGGTCACGCCAGTACTATGTCACATAGCAGATACCCCGGGAAGGGCTCACGACTAGCCGACGGCGGCCGGGGTAACTGGTGATCGGACGGCGGCGCGTGAGACCTTGAGGCTCTTCAGTCGCACCACAGGGGCCCGCCGTGGGCCCGCGTGCTCGTTCTTTCCCGAGGTGGAGGGCCCGTGTATTCCGTGACGGCTGCCGAGCGGTCGCATCACCGACAGGCCTGGGCCGCACGCGGCGCGCTGGCCGCCGCGGGCCTCGCCGCCCTGCTGCCGCTCCTGTACGGCGGCCTGGTGGGCCTGCTGCTGCTCGCGGCCGGTGTCGTGGGCCTCGCCCTCACCGCCGTCGGCCTGTGGTGGGTGCTGTCGCGCCGGGGTGCGGCCCGGGTCGCCGCCGCCGGGCTCGCCGTCGCCGCGCCGCTCGGGGTCATGGTGCTCTTCACGCGGGCCCACCTGCTGTGGGTGCTGGTGCTGTCCGCGCTGCTGTGGTGCGGGGCGGTCGCCAGCGGGCGGTACGCGCTGCGCAGCACGGGACTGCGCCGGGTCAGGGTCAAGGAGTACCGGACGCCCGCGCCGCAGCGGCCGTTCCTGCTCCTCAACCCGCGTTCGGGCGGTGGGAAGGTGGAGAAGTTCTCGGTGCGGGAGAAGGCCGAGCGGCTCGGCGCCCGGGTCGTGCTGCTCGACGCGGAGCAGCACCAGGACGTCGCCGCCCTCGCCCGGGAGGCCGTGGCCGACGGCGCCGATCTGCTCGGGGTGGCGGGCGGCGACGGCACCCAGGCGCTGGTCGCCGCCGTGGCCGCCGAGCACGGGCTGCCGTTCCTCGTCATCTCGGCCGGTACCCGCAACCACTTCGCGATGGACCTCGGCCTGGACCGGGACGATCCCGCCGCCTGTCTGGACGCGCTCACCGACGGGGTCGAACTGCGGGTGGACCTCGGGTTCGCCGACGACCGGCCGTTCGTCAACAACGCGTCCTTCGGGGCGTACGGCACGGTCGTGCAGAGCCCCGGGTACCGGGACTCCAAGGTGGGCACCGCGCTGGAGGTGCTGCCCGACCTGCTGTCCCGCCAGCGCGGGCCGCGGCTGACCGTCCGGGCCGGCGATTCCGTCTTCGCCGACCCGCAGGCCGTGCTCGTCAGCAACAACCCCTACCGGACCGACGACCCCCTCGGCTTCGGCCGCCGCGAGCGGCTGAACTCCGGCACGCTGGGCGTCCTCGCGCTCAAGGTCGACAGCGCGGTGGAGGCCGCCGAACTGCTCCTCGACCCGCAGCCGCAGGGGTTCGGCAAGCTCACCGCGACCGAGGTGGTGATCGAGGCGGACGAGCCGACGCTGGAGGTCGGTCTCGACGGCGAGGCGCTGACCCTGTCGGCGCCGGTCCGCTGCCGCGTCGCCCGCCGCGCCCTGCGCGTGCGCGTCCCCCGGGACCGTCCCGGCGTGCCCGAGCTGCCGCCGCGCCTGGACTGGCGGCGGCTGCGCAAGCTCGCGGCGGCCGTCAGCCGTACCGCCGTTCCGGTCCGCAGCCCGCGTGCCGGGAAGCCGTCGGACTGACGGGCGTCACTGCCTGAACCGCCGGGCGACCTCGCTGTTCTCCGTCTCCCACCAGGGGCGCACCAGGTCCGGGGCCGTGGCGGACACGGGCGAGCACGACGGGGCGGGTGCGGGTGCGGGCGGCGCGGGGACGAGTTCGCTGTCGAGGCGGTGGTCCAGGGCAGCCGTCTCGGCGCGTTCCGCGCGGGCCCACTGGGCGAGGACGGCCAGCAGGAACGGCAGCGCCACCAGCTCCGCGACGCTGATCATGGCGCCGCCGCCGACCTGCTGGTCGTGCCGGACGTCGGGGGACCAGGCCGGGTGGTGGCGCAGGTACCAGGCGCCGGCGATCAGGGTGGAGTGGGTGAGGACGACGATGCCGGGGACGGCGTCGATGATCCCGTCCAGGAAGACCAGCGCCGCCCGCACCGGGTGGGTGCACCAGGTGGGCAGCGCCTGTTCGCGGGTGAGGACCGGCACGACGAACAGGCAGCCGGCCAGCAGCAGATGGAGGTACATCAGCTGGTGCAGCCAGCCGACGCGCAGCGCCGTCGCGAAGTAGGGCGTGAAGTAGACGGTCAGCTCGGTCGTCAGCACCAGCACCGTACTGACCAGCGGGAACGTCAGCAGACGCACCAGGCGCCCGGTCAGCGCCCGGCCCGGTCGGCCGGACCGGGGCGCGGGCAGCGCCGTCAGCGCCAGCCGGAGCGGGTCGCCCAGCGCCAGGCCGAGCGGGGCGATCAGGTCGAGCAGGATGTTCTGGAGGGCGGCGGGCCAGAACAGCACCCGGTCGTAGACGGCGAGCGACGACATCGTGGCCACGACGATCGTGCCGAGCCCCGCGACGGCGAACGCGGCGACCCGCGCCACCGGCCAGCGTTCGCCCCGGCGCCGCAGCCGCAGTACGCCCCAGCCGTACAGACCGCCCAGCAGCAGCACCAGCAGCAGCGCCGGGACGTCCCACTGCCAGGTGGAGAGGAGCCGTCCCGTGGTGAGTTCCGGCAGACTCCCCATGACCCACGTACCTCCACGACGACCGACGGCGGCCCCGTCACGCGCGCGACCCGCACCGGCACGGCTCGGACCCGCACCGAGCAGGCACGCTACGCCGACGGCTTCATACCAGCCTCCTACCTGTTTCCTACCGAATGGGAGGGTCCCGGAGGACGCTGGACCACGCCGTCTCCTCCACGGCGGACCGAGGCGGCCGACACCCTTGACAACATGCGTACTGTTTCGCGACGTTTGGTCACTGCCGGGCAGTTCGCGGCGCGACGGCCGACCGCGGCCGGAGCGTGCCGCGCGGAGCCTGCGAGAGGGCGGATGATCTGACGTGGACGTGACGATCCACCGGTTCGACGAGCTGAGCACCGCACTGCGGGCGGCATGGCACCGGGCGATGGACGAGTCGCCCGCGTACGGAAACCCGTTCCTGGCACCGGAGTTCGCGAGCGGAGTCGCCCGGCACCGGGGCGGGGCACGGTGCGCGGTGCTGCGCGAGAACGGCGAACCGGTCGGCTTCCTCCCCTACGAGCGCACGGTGTGGGGCGTCGGCCGGGCCATCGGGCTCGGTCTGTCGGACTGTCAGGCCCTCGTCCACCGGCCCGGGGTGACCTGGGACGCCCATGAACTGCTGCGCGCCTGCGGGCTCTCGCTCTTCGAGTTCGACCATCTCGTGGCGGAACAAGGGCCGTTCAGCCGCCATGTCACCGGCACCTTCGCCTCGCCGGTGATCGACCTCAAGCCGGACGAGAGCGGATACGCCCCGTGGCTGCGCGGCGCCTACCCGGGCCTCGCGAAGACGACGTTGAAGAAGGAGCGCCGACTCGGGCGGGACATAGGGGAGTTCAGGTTCGAGTTCGACGAACGGGACCCGGCGCTGCTGCGCACCCTGATGCGCTGGAAGTCCGCCCAGTACCGCAGGACCGGCCGCATGGACCGGTTCGCCCGGCCCTGGATCGTCGACCTGGTCGACCACCTCTTCCAGGTCCGCGAGGACCACTTCACCGGCGTCCTGTCCGTGCTGTACGCCGGTGACCGCCCGGTCGCCGCCCACTTCGGGCCCCGTTCGCGCACGGTGCTCGCCGCCTGGTTCACCGCGTACGACCCCGAACTGCATTACTACTCGCCCGGCCTGATGATGCATCTGCGCACCGCCGAGGCCGCCGCCCGGCATGGCGTGACCGTGCTCGACCTGGGGCGCGGCGACAAGGAGTACAAGGACTGGCTCAAGACCCGGGAACTGCGGGTCGGCGAGGGCTTCGCGACCCGCCCGCACCCGGTGTCCACCGCGCACCGGCTGTGGCGCGGCCCGGTCCGCGGCCTGCGCAACACGGTCAACGCCCACCCGGGCCTGCGCGCTCCCGCCGACCGCCTCCTCAAGGCCGTCGGCACCCTGCGCACCTCCCGCCCCCTGCGCCCCGGCGGCACGGACACCCCGGCCCGCTGACACTTTTGCCGAAGCGGCAAGGCGCCTCGCGGGGAGAGCGGGCGGCGCAGGATGATCGGCGTTCAGGTCCTGGCCGCCCGGCGCCCGCGCGCCCCCGCCCCGGAGGAACCCCATGTCACCGACGTCCGACGCCGACCGCACCCACCGGCTGGTGCCCTCACCGGCCGGCCGCACCCACCTCGTCGAGCAGGGCGAGGGGCCGCTCGTGCTGCTCGTGCACGGGTTCCCCGAGTCCTGGTACTCGTGGCGCCACCAGCTGCCCGCGCTGGCCGCCGCCGGATACCGCGCGGTCGCGCCCGACGTGCGCGGATACGGCCGTTCCTCCAAACCGGCGGCGGTGGACGCGTACCGCCTGCCCGACCTGGTCGCCGACCAGGTCGCCGTCGTGGAGGCCCTCGGGGAACGCGACGCGGTGATCGTCGGCCACGACTGGGGCGCGGGCATCGCCGGTGCCTGCGCGCTGCTGCGCCCGGACGTGTTCCGCGCGGTCGGCCTGCTGAGCGTCCCCTACACGCCGCCCGGCGGCCCGAAGCCCAGCGAGGTGTTCGCGGCGATGGGCGGCGGCGAGGAGGAACTGTACGTCTCCTACTTCCAGGAGCCGGGCCGCGCCGAGGCGGAGATCGAACCCGACGTGCGCGGCTGGCTCGCCGGTGTCTACGCGGCCCTGTCCGCCGACACCATGCCCCCGCCGGAAGCCCCCGACCCGCACTTCGTGACCCGGGGCGCCACCCTGCGCGAACGGTTTCCCCGAGGCCGCCTGCCGCACTGGCTCGGTGAACATGAACTCGACGTCTACGCGGGGGAGTTCGAGCGCAGCGGCCTGACCGGCGCCCTGAACCGGTACCGGAACATGGACCGCGACTGGGAGGACCTGGCCGACCTGCACGGCGCCCCGATCCGCCAGCCCTCGCTGTTCCTGGGCGGTTCGCTGGACGCGTCCACCACCTGGCTGGCCGACGCCATCGAGGCCTACCCCACCACCCTGCCCGGCCTCACCGCCTCGCAGCTGCTCGACTGCGGCCACTGGATTCAGCAGGAACGCCCCGAGGAGACCAACCGCCTCCTCATCGACTGGCTCACGTCCCTCGACACCTGAGCCGCCACCACTGAGCCCTGTCCACGCGCCCGGCGAGCAACAGCCCCTGGACGCCGCCGTGTTGACCCGGGCCACGGGACACGAGCCGCGCGCCCCGGCACCCTGCCCGGCGAGGCGGGCAGGACGCCGGGCCGCGCGACGACGGTGACCACCGCACCGAGGCCGCCCCGACGTCACCGTGGCCGGAGCCTCGGCCCGTGGCCGCCCCATGCCCCGTCCCGAGAAGCGGGCGGCCGTCCGCTCAGACCGCCTCGGCCGCCGTGTGGCCCACGCCGAACGCCGCCGCCACCCGGTCCGTCGCGATCACCGTCCCGCAGGTGTCCGCCACCCACTCCAACGCGAACTCGTGGTGACCGGCCGACACATCGGCCACCGCGTCCGCGACCACGAACGCCTCCAGGTCCTGCGCCCAGGCGTCGGCGGCGGTCATCAGGACACCGGCCCGGGCGTGCACCCCCAGGATCACCACCTGGTCGCGCTCCAACTCCCGCAGCCGGCCGTCCAGTCGGGTCCGTGCGAACGCGCTGTACTTGCGGGAGGTCAGCACGGTGTCCCCGGTCCGCGGCTCGGCCTGCGCCGCGAACCCCTCGGCGTCCGTCCCCGTCGCGGGGTCGACCAGCCGCGCGTACGGCACCGGACCCCGGCCGCCCGCCCGGCGCACCCCGGCCGGCACCGAGTGGATGACCGGCACCCCGGCCGCCCGGGCCGTCTCGATCAACCGGCGTGTGTGGGCGAGGAGTTCGGTGACCGGTGCGGCCTCCTTCTCCAGCGTCCGCACGAACCGGTTCTGGAGATTGAGGACCACCAGCGCGGCCCGGGCGGCGTCGAGGGCCCAGCCCGTCTGATCGGCGGGCAGCATCGCGGGGGTCGGCATGACGTACGGGAACATCGGAGGCGTCAACTCGGCCTTTCCTTCTGACGGGTGCGACTCTGACGGGTGCGACCGGGTTGCCCGGTCCGCTGCGGCGGGAACCCCGCGCACCACCCGAACGGCCGTGCTGCGGACGGCCGTCGACGGCTGCGGTCCCCGGACGACGACCACCAGCCCCGCGTCCGTCGTACGGGCGAGCGCCCCCGTGCGATGGAAACCGTCGGCCGTGAAGTGCCGGGCGTCGTGCTCGGGGGAGCGCCAGTACCGGCGTTCCGGACCGGGCCCCCGGCCGAGCAACTGCCCCTCGGCGCCCGGCGGGACGTCCCGGCCCTGCTGGTCGACGACCCGCAGCTGGTGCCCGGCGGAGACGGCACGCATCCCGCCCGTCACGGCCGCCTCCGTCCCGTCCTGCGGCCGGCTCCCGCAGACGATCCCCTCGGCGCCGCCGAAGACCTGCCGCAGCGCACAGCCGAACGCCGGGGCCACCCGACGCGCCACCCGCTCCTCGAAGCCGCCGCCGCTCACCACAAGGGTCCGCAGACTGCCCAGGTCATAGGCGGTGAGGGCGGCCGCACTGGTCCACCGGACAGCGAGCGGCGCGGGCAGCACGGTGTGCGTCACCCCCTCGCCCGCGACGACCCGGAACGCGCTGTCCGGGTCGCCCCCGGCGCCGAGCACCAGTCGGCCCCCGGCGCACAGCACGGCCAGCCAGTCCAGCAACCCCGGTACCCCGACGGTCAGTTCGGGCCGCGCGACCAGATGGACGACGCCCTCGCCCGCGTTGAAGCCCGCGTCGGACTTGTCGGACTCGTCGGCCGCGTCGGCCTCGTCGTCGAGACCCAGCACGGTGGCCCGCTCCCGCACGGTGCGGACGAGCCCGGCGTGGTCGAGCGGCACCAGACGGGGCACCCCGACCTCGTCGCCCGCGCACTGGAGCAGCGCGAGGCCGTCCCCGTCGGCCGGGTCGGCGCCCTCGGTGAAGCGGCTCACGGCACGTGTCACCGGTTCGGGCACCCCGGGCGGTACCACGACCGGGACCGCGCCGATTCTGGCCAGGGCGAGGACCTCCTCGAACAGGCCGGGGGAGCCGGGGAGTCGGACGACCACCCGGTCGCCCTCGCCGAGCCGCAGCCGGGTCAGTTCCGCCGCGCGGCGCGCGACACGGTCGTTCCAGGCGCGGTAGGTCCACGTCCGGCGGTCCCCGGCGACGTCGACGAGCGCCACCCGTTCGGGATGGTGTTCGGCGCGCGCACGGAACAGGCCGTCGAGCGTGGTGTGCCGGGATGCGTCGGTGCTCACAGTTCGGTCCCCTCGCGGTCATGGCCCGGGGAGCACGGGGACCGTTGGCGCGGGGTGGCGAGTGGCACGACTCGCCCACGGCACGGCCTCCCGGTCGGGCGTGCTGATTAGGTTAGCCTCACCTAAGCTCGCTTGTCGCCTCGGAAAGTAAGAGATCCGGTCGGGAAACGTGAGCCAGGACTCCTCACCCGGCCATCGGACGCCCCGTCAGCCGGGGCCGCTCACCGGGCAGCTCGGGCCACCCGCCCCGTCACAGCGGGCCGTGCGTCCAGCGCCCGCCCAGCAGCGTCCCGTGCACCGGCATCGCGCGCAGCGTGCCCGGGTCGGCGTCCAGCGGATCGACGTCGACGATCACCAGGTCCGCCGGATCGCCGACCCGGACCAGGGCCCGGCCGCGCGCCGACGCGGCCAACGCCGCCCGCACCGTGACCCGTTGCTCCGGATGCCAGGCGGGCCGGTCGTCGCCGGTGCGGTGCACGGCCGCCGCCAGGGTCACCCACGGGTCGAGCGGCGCGACGGGAGCGTCCGAGCCGAACTCCAGGGCGGCCCCGGCCGCCAGCAGATCGGCGTAGGCGAAGGCCCGCCCGGTCCGCCCCGCCCAGTGCCGGTCCGCCACATCACGGTCGTCCACGGCGTGCGTCGGCTGCACCCCGGCCGTCACCCCCAGCTCCGCGAACCTCGGCACGTCCTCGGCCGTCAGCAGCTGGGCGTGCTCGACGCGGCCCCGGCAGCGCACCGCCGAAAAGGCGTCCAGGGCAAGGGAGTTGGCCCGGTCGCCGATCGCGTGCACGGCCGGTTCGATGCCGGCGTGCGGGCGCAGCGCCTCGGCGACCTCCCGGGCCGAGGCGAGCCCGGCCAGATCCACCCGCCGCCGGTTCCCGGCCCACTGCGCCGCGTGCACATGCGCGTCCCACAGCCCCGGCAGCACGGTCCGCCCGTCCAGATCGAGCGCCGGACCGTCGAGGTCGTCCGGCCCGGTGACGGCGACCACTCGGCCGTCCGCGATCCGCAGCGCGACCAGCGGACCACCGGGACCGAGCCGCACCCGGGTCAGCGTGAGAGGGGCGGCGGGGCGCGTCATGGCGGCTCCAGTCGTGGGGTCCTGATCCACCGACGAGGCTATGCCGCAGGGCCGGTTCAGCCCAGGGCACGGTCCAGGTTGAAGGCCGCGCTGATCAGCCCGAGATGCGTCAACGCCTGGGGGAAATTGCCCTGTTGCTCACCGGTGTGGCTGATCTCCTCGGCGTACAGGCCGAGATGGTTGCCGTACGTGAGCATCTTCTCGAAGGCCAGCCGGGCTTCCTCGACGCGGCCCGCGTGCACCATCGCCTCGACGTACCAGAACGAGCAGATGGAGAACGTCCCTTCGTCGCCGCGCAGCCCGTCGGGGCTCGCCACCGGGTCGTAGCGGTAGACCAGCGAGTCCGAGACCAGATCCTTCTTCAGCGCGTCCAGCGTGGACAGCCACTTGGGATCGGTGGGCGCGATGAACTTCGTCAACGGCATCATCAGCACCGCCGCGTCGAGCACATCGCCGCCCTCGTACTGCACGAACGCCTGGCGCGACTCCGACCAGCCCCGGGTCATGATCCGCCGGTAGATCGCGTCCCGGTTGCCGCCCCAGCGGGGCAGATCGGCGGGCAGCCCGCGCCGCCTGGCCATCCGGATCGCCCGCTCGATCGCCACCCAGCACATCAGCCGCGAGTACAGGAAGTTCTTGCGCCCGCCCCGCGTCTCCCAGATGCCCTCGTCGGGCTGGTCCCAGTGCTCGCACACCCAGTCCACCAGGGCGCACACATCGTCCCACTGGTCGCTGGAGATCGGCTGGGCCCACTTGTCGTAGAGGTAGATCGAGTCGATCAGGGCGCCGTAGATGTCGAGCTGGAGCTGATCGGCGGCGGCGTTGCCGACCCGCACCGGCGCCGAGCCCTGATGCCCTTCCAGGTGCGGGAGTTCGGTCTCCGTGAGATCGGTGCGGCCGTCGATGCCGTACATCACCTGCAACGGCCCCAGCTGCTTGCCGTCGCCCGGGCTGATGTGCCGGGTCACGAACGTCATGAACTGCTCGGCCTCGCCGCTGAACCCGAGCCGCAGCAGGGCGTACACGCAGAACGCCGCGTCGCGCACCCACACATACCGGTAGTCCCAGTTGCGCTCGCCGCCGAGCTGCTCGGGCAGGCTGGTGGTCGGGGCGGCGACGATCGCTCCCGTCGGCGCGTAGGTGAGCAGCTTCAGCGTCAGCGCGGAACGGTGCACCATCTCCCGCCAGCGGCCCCGGTACTTGGACGCCGACAGCCAACGCCGCCAGTACGCGACCGTGGTGGCGAACTGCTGCTCCGCCTCCACCCGCGCGCACCGGCGCGGGGCGATGTCCGCGCCGACCTGGTCCAGGGCGAACACCGCCGACTCGCCCTCGGTCAGCTTGAACTCGGCCCGCGCATCCGGGCCCTGGACCTCAAGCGGCACGGTCGAGGTGAGCGCGAGCGACAGCCCGTCCGACGCGAAGACCACCGCCTCGCCGTCCACACGCACGGTGTGCGGCCGGGCGCCGTAGTCGAACCGCGGGGCGATCCGGGCCCGGAACGGCAGCGTCCCGCGCACGCACACCACGCGCCGGATCAGCCGGTGCCGTTCGCTCTCCGTGCCTTCGGCGCCGACCGGCATGAAGTCCTGCACCTCACCGACGCCGTCCTCGGTGGAGAAACGGGTGATCAGGACGTTGGTGTCGGGGAAGTAGAACTGCTTGGTGCGGGCCGGCAGGGCCGCCGCCAGTTCGAAGGCGCCGCCGCGCTCCGCGTCCAGGACCGCCGCGAACACGCTCGGCGCGTCGAAGTCGGGGCAGCAGTACCAGTCGATGGTGCCGTCCGAGCCCACCAGGGCGACGCTGCGCAGATCGCCGATCAGCCCGTGCTCGGCGATCGGCAGATAATGCGGGCCCGCGTCCCGGTCCCCGGCCTCCGCACCCATGGCAGCCTCCCAGCCCGGACCCGCGTCCGCCCCTCAAGGGTAGGCGGAAACCCCCTCGACGGCACGACCGTCACCGGGACGGCCCGGTGGCTCACGCGGTGAGGACCGTGACCCCCGCCTCCTCGAAGCCGCGCCTCGTCTCCGGGCTCACCGACGTGTCCGTGACCAGGGTGTCGACGGCCCGCGTCGCGCAGATCCGGGCGAACGCCCGCTGCCCCAGCTTGCTGGAGTCCGCCGCGACGACCACCCGCTCGGCCCGCTCGCACAGCAGCCGGTTGATCGCGGCCTCCGCCTCGTCGTGCGCGGCGGCCCCGTGGGTGACGTCGAAGGCGACCACCCCGAGCACGGCCACATCGAGGGTGATCTGCCCGAGCACCCCGTCGGCGAGCGGCCCGATCAGCTCGTACGACTGCGCCCGCGCCACCCCGCCGGTCACCACGATCTTGAACTGGGGACGGACGGCCAGCTCATTGGCGATGTTCAGGGCGTTGGTGACGATGGTGAGCGCCGGTGTGCCGGAGCCGAGATCACCGCGCACCGCCAGCGCCCGCGCCACCTCCGTGGTCGTCGTGCCGCCCGTCAGCCCGACCGCCTCGCCGGGCGCCACCAGCTCCGCCACCGCCTGGGCGATCCGCTGCTTCTCGGAGGCGCGCCGGGCGGTCTTGTAGCGCAACGGCAGCTCGTACGAGACCCCGTGCACGACCGCGCCGCCCCGGGTGCGCACCAGCATCTGCTGCTCGGCGAGCTGGTCGAGGTCGCGCCGGATCGTCGCCGCGGACACCTCCAGGTCGGCCGCCGCCTCCTCGACGTCGAGCCGGCCGCGCTCGACGAGCAGCTCCAGCAGCGCCTTCCAGCGGGCGTCCCGTGACATCAGCGCACTCCGATCCTCGATCTTCGGCGACCCTAGCGCACCCACCCCTCCCGAGAATGTTTACTCCTGCTCGAAAGTTGGCTATATCTTGCACGAACGAGCAGCACGAATGAGCAGACCGTCGGGAGGGGCACCCGGATGACCCATGTCGAGGACGAACTGATCAGCCAGCCCGCCTGCTGGACCCGCGTCGCCGCCGAGGCGCCGGGACACCGCGCGGCGCTTCCGGCACCGGGGGAGCGGGTGGCGCTCGTCGGCTGCGGCACCAGCTTCTTCATGGCGCAGTCGGCCGCCGCCCTGCGCGAGAGCGCGGGCCAGGGCGAGACCGACGCCTTCGCGGCCTCCGAGTTCCCGCACGGACGCGCCTACGACCGGGTCGTCGCGCTCACCCGGTCCGGCACCACCACCGAAGTCCTGGACCTGCTGGCCGAGTTGAGGGGCCGCACCCGCACCACCGCGATCACCGCCGACCCGCACACCCCGGTCAGGGCCGCCGCCGACGACCTCGTGGTCCTCGACTACGCCGACGAACGCTCCGTCGTGCAGACCCGGTTCGCGACCACCGCGCTCACCCTGCTCCGCGCCCACCTCGGCCTGCACACCGACGCCGTCGTGGCCGACGCCCGCACCGCGCTGGCCACCCCGTTGCCCGAAGGGCTCGTCGACTCCACGCAGTTCGCCTTCCTCGGCCGGGGCTGGACCGTCGGCCTGGCCAACGAGGCGGGCCTCAAGATGCGGGAGGCCGCCCTCGCCTGGACCGAGACCTACCCGGCGATGGAGTACCGGCACGGCCCCATCAGCATCTCCACCGGCGGCACGGCGACCTGGATGCTCGGCGAGGCGCCCGAGGGACTCGCCGAACAGGTCGGCGCCACCGGCGCGTTGTGGGTGCCGTCCGCTCTGGACCCGCTCGCCGAACTGGTCCGCGTCCACCGCCTCGCCGTCGCCGTCGCCGCGGTCAAGGGCCTCGACCCGGACCAGCCCCGCCACCTCACCCGCTCGGTGATCCTCGCCCCCTGAGCCACGCCCCCGGAAAGGAGCCGGCCGTGCCCCTCGTCACCACCGGCGAGCTGATCACCCGCGCTGCCGCCGCACGCCGCGCGGTCCCCGCCTTCAACATCATCACGCTGGAACACGTGGAGGCCGTCATCGCCGGTGCCGAGGCGGCACGGGGCCCCGTCGTCCTCCAAGTCAGCGAGAACGCCGTCACGTTCCGCCTCGGACGGCTCCTGCCGCTGGCCCGCGCGGCCGTCGCCGCCGCCGAACAGGCCGCCGTTCCCGTCGCGTTGCACCTGGACCACGTCCAGAGCGACGACCTGCTGCGGCAGGCGCCGGACGCCGGATTCAGCTCCGTCATGTACGACGCGGCCCGCCTCCCCTACGCCGACAACCTCGCCGCGACCCGCGCGGCAGCCGACTGGGCGCACGCCCAAGGCCTCTGGATCGAGGCCGAGTTGGGACAGATCGGCGGCAAGAACGGCCAGCGCGCGCTGGCCGCCCACGCACCCGGCGCCTGCACCGACCCGGCCGAGGCGCACGCCTTCGTCGCCGACTCCGGGGTCGACGCCCTCGCCGTCGCCGTCGGCAGCAGCCACGCCATGACGACCCGCACCGCCACCCTCGACCACGACCTCATCAAGCACCTCGCCGCCACCCTGGACGTCCCCCTCGTCCTGCACGGCTCCTCGGGCGTCCCCGACGACGAACTGACCACGGCGGTCACCGGCGGCATCACCAAGGTCAACGTCGGCACCGCCCTCAACCTCGCCCTGACCGGCGCCGTCCGCGACCACCTCGCCGCCCGCCCCGGCGCCGTCGACCCGCGCACCTACCTCACCGACGGCCGGGAGGCGATGGCCGAGGCGGCCCGCCGGATCGTGGAACTGCTCGGCACCGGACCGTGACCGCGCCCCGGGTCAGCGCTTGACGGCCTTCAGGACCACGAACTTCCGGTCCCCGGCGACGAGTTCACAGTTCCCGAAGAGGCGGCGCAGCTTCAGGTGGTAGCCCAGGTGCCGGTTGCCGACCACCCACAGCTCGCCGCCCGTGCGCAGCACCCGCTTGGACCCGGTGAACATCCGCCACGCCGTCGCGTCGGTCGTCGCCTGGTGCGCGTGGAACGGCGGGTTGTTCAGCACGACGTCGACACTGCCGTCCGGCACCCCCGTCACCCCGTCCCCGACCCGGAACTCCGCATGCCCGGGTACCCCGTTGGCCCGGTAGGTCGCCTCCGCCGAGGCCATGGCCTGGAACGACTCGTCGACGAACAGCACCTCGGCGGTCGGATCGGCCAGCGCCACCGCCGTGCCGACCACGCCGTTGCCGCAGCCCAGGTCCACGATCCGGCGCCCGGCAGGCCCGGTCGGCAGACGGGGCAGGAAGAAGCGGGTGCCGATGTCGAGGCGGTCGGCGCAGAAGACCCCGGCGTGGTTGACGACGGTGTGCCCGGAGACCGGCCCGATCCCGTCGGGCAGCGCGTAGCGGTACGGCCACGGGTTGACGGCGCGTACCAGGGACGGGTCCGGCGTGCAGTGGATCAGCCGCGCCTTCTTCACCGCGAGGGAGGTGCGGGTCGGGCCGATGATCCGCTCGAACAGCTGGAGCGTCGAGGTGTGGATCTCCTTCACCATCCCGGCGCCGACCACCACCGTGCCCGCGTGCACCGCGGGCGCCAGCCTGCGCAACTGGTCCTCCAGCAGCGCCAGGCTCTTCGGCACCCGCACCAGGAGCACGTCGATGCGGGCGGGCGGCGCGTCCTGCGTGGTCAGCAGCCGGACCGTGCCGGTCGGAACACCGGCCCGCGCGAGGTTGGCCCGGGTGGCCTCCTGGGTCAGGAAGGAGTCGGTGATCTGCGCGGGTTCGTGTGCGGCCAGCGCGGTGACCAGGGCGCCCCAGCGGTCACCGACCACCACGACCGTCCCGGACAGCGGCACCTTCTCGTCCGCGAGATGCCCGAGCAGATACGCGTCGGCGGCGTCCCAGGCACGCAGCAGGTCACGCGGGTCCTCGGGGAAGCGGGCCAGGTCCACTTCGCCCCACGGCGTCGTCATACGGTCGTTCATCGTGCCTCCAGGCTATCGGAGCCGCAGTTCAGGGCCGGTCGGTCGGGCGGCCGGGCGGCCGGGCGGACGGGCAGAGGAAGAGCACCCGGCACGGCCTCGGTCCGGCGGGACGGGTGGACGGGGCCGGGGCTCACCGTCGTTCGGGCAGGATGGAGTGATGGATGCCGAGCTGTTCCCCCGGGACCGTACGCGGGTCGCGCCCGGCGCGGTCCATGTGCCGGACTGGCTGGACGCCGGGCGGCAACGGGAGTTGGTGGCGGCCTGCCGTGACTGGGCCCGCCCACCGGCCGGGCTGCGCACCGTCCGCACCCCCGGCGGCGCCGCGATGACCGCCCGCCAGGTCTGCCTGGGCCGCCACTGGTACCCGTACGGCTACGCCGACACCGCCGTCGACGGCGACGGCGCCCCCGTCACACCGTTCCCGGCCTGGCTCGACGACCTCGCCCGGCAGGCCGCCGCCGACGCCCTGGGCCCGGCGGCCGGCCCCTACCCCCGCTACGACATCGCGCTGATCAACTTCTACGACGGCGACGCCCGCATGGGCATGCACCGCGACGCCGACGAGCACTCGCCCGCGCCGGTGGTGTCGCTGAGCCTCGGCGACACCTGCGTCTTCCGGTTCGGCAACACCGAGACCCGCGCCCGGCCCTGGACCGACGTCGAACTGCGCAGCGGCGACCTGTTCGTGTTCGGCGGCCCCGCCCGCCTCGCCTTCCACGGCGTACCCCGGGTGCACGCGGGCACCGCACCCCCACAACTGGGCCTGACCGGACGCCTCAACATCACCCTGCGCGTCGGCGGTTTCTCACCCGGCGCGGCGGACACGGCACGAGCGGATCATGGGAGACTCGCCTGCATGACCGGCAACGCGCATCCCCGGACGCCGGGGGACGGGACCACTTCCAGGACGCGCTTGGACCGGGGGCGCGGTGCGCTCGGGCCCGCGCTGGAGCTGGTGCACACCGGCCGCGCGCCCACCCGGGCCGTCCTCACCGCCGAACTGGGGGTGACCCGGGCGACGGCCGGCGCGGTCGCCGCCGAACTGGAGGCGCTCGGGCTGATCCGGGTCGACGCCCGCCCCGGCGCGGCCGCCGGTTCCCAGGGCAGGCCCTCGCACCGGCTCTCCGTCGCCGACGACGGCCCCGTCGTGCTGGCCGCGCAGGTGCACGCCGACGGGTTCCGGGCCGCCCTGGTCGGCCTCGGCGGCCGGATCGTCGCCACCGCCCCGGGCTGCGAGGCCGTCGACGCCGACCCGGCGAAGGTCCTCGGCGCCGTCGTCGAGGCGGGCGCCGAGCTGCTGCGCTCGACGGGACGGCGCTGCGTCGGCGCCGGGCTCGCCGTCCCGTCCGCCGTCGCCGAACCGGAGGGGCTCGCCCTCAACCCGCTGCACCTGGCCTGGCCGGCGGGCGAGCCGGTGCGGCGGATCTTCGCCGACTGCGTGCGCGCGGCCGGGATCACCGGACCGGCCTTCGCCGGGAACGACGTCAATCTGATGGCGCTCGCCGAGCACCGGCACGGCGCGGGCCGGGGCGCCCGTGACCTGCTGTGCGTGGCCACCGGGCACCGGGGCGTCGGCGGCGCGCTGGTGCTGGACGGCCGTCTGCACACCGGGAGTTCGGGCCTCGCCCTGGAGGTCGGCCACCTCACCGTCAACCCGGCGGGCCGCCCCTGCTACTGCGGCAGCCGGGGCTGTCTCGACGTCGAGGCGGACACCTCGGCCCTCCTCAGAGCGGCGGGCCGGGCACCGGGACCCGAACTCTCCCTCCTCCAGCAGGCCAACGAACTGATCCGGGACCACTACGACGACGCCACCGTCCGCAGCGCCGTCGAGACCCTCATCGACCGTCTGGGCCTGGGCCTCGTCGCCCTCGTCAACATCCTCAATCCCGACCGCATCATCCTCGGCGGGCTGCACCGCACCCTCCTGGAGGCCGACCCCGAGCGGCTGCGCGCGGTCCTCGCCGACCGCAGCCTGTGGGGCCAGAGCGGCGGCGTCCCCGTCCTCGCGTGCAGCCTCGACCACAACAGCCTGGTCGGAGCAGCCGAGTTGGCGTGGCAGCCGGTGCTCGACGACCCGTTGGAGGCCCTGTCCTGAGCGCCGCCCGGTAGGCTTCCGGCATGCGTATCTCGGTCTCCTCGGACATGGACAAGCCGGTCGCCCGCGCCCTCGTCGCCGCCCTGCGGGAACGCGGCCACGAGGTCACGGCCCACGGAGCACTGAGCCCCGGGGACGACCCGGAATGGGCCGTCTGCTCGGCCGCCGCGGCCCGCGAGGTCGCCGACGGCGACGCCGATCAGGCGATCGTCTGCTGCTGGACCGGCACCGGCGCCTCCATCGCCGCCAACAAGGTGCCCGGCGTCCGCGCCGCCCTGTGCACCGACGCGTACACCGCGACCGGCGCCCGCCGCTGGAACGACGCGAACGTCCTCGCCCTCAGCCTGCGCCTCACCTCGGAGCCCCTCCTCACCGAGATCCTCGACGCCTGGTTCGCGGGCGAACCGAGCCAGGAGCCGGACAGCAGGGCGAACGTCGAGAAGGTGCGGCGGCAGGACGAGGCGAGGTCCGCCCACTGACCGCGCGGCCGCCCCGGTGTTCTAGGGCGACCCCTCGACGTACTGCGCCGACCCGTGACCGAGCGACCAGTCCGCGGACTCGTTCTCGGTCACGGTGACGAAGACATTGCGCGGCTCGGTGCCCGCGTAGGCCTCGGCGAGTTCGGCGATACGGCGGTACAGCGCCTGTTTCCGCCCGGTGCCGCGCCCGGAGCGCATGGTGATCGCCACGTAGACGATCCCGTCGTCCCGGCGTACCCCGAGATAGTCACCGTGGCGCAGGGTGCTGGTCACCCCGTCGTGGCCGACCAGCACCTGGAAGCGGTCGTCGGCCGGAATCCCCAGCGTCTCGACCAGCGAGTCATGCACGGCACGCCCGAGCGCGTCGAGCCGGTCGGCATCAGCCCCCAGGGCGTCGATCCGGACAAAGGGCATGCGAACTCCCGTCGAGGAAAGGGTCGTTGCGACGGCGCCACCCGAGCGGCCGCGTGCCGGTCAGCGGGGCGCCAGCAGCGCGAGCAGCCCCCGCACGGCCGTGTCGAACGCGGCGGGGGAGCCGGCGGCGCGGGCCAGGACATAGCCGCCCTGCACGGTCGCGAGGACCACCGAGGCGATCTCCTCGCCGTCCAGCGAGGCCGCGAACTGCCCCTGCTCCTTGCCCTCCTCGACGATCCCGGCGATCCGCTCCCGGACCCGGTCGAGCGACGCGTCCACCGGCGCGCGCAACGCGTCGTCCGCCACGATGTCCGGGTCCATCGTCAGCCGCCCGACCGGGCAGCCGCGCAGCACGTCCCGCTGGCGCCGCAGATACGCCTCGATGCGCTCGAACGGTGTCCCCGGCCCGTCGAGCACCGCCTCGGCGCCGGCCATGAACGCGTCCGCGGTCCGCCCGATCGCCGCCAGGGCGAGGTCCTGCTTTCCCTTGAAATGGTGGTACATACTGCCCTGCCCGGCGCCCGATCGCTCCAGGATCGCCTTCGGGCTGGTCCCCACGTATCCGCGCTCCCACAACAGCTCGCGGGTGGACTCGATCAGTCGCTCCGAGGTGCTCATGGAGCCACTGTACCTACTGGTAGGTACAGACGTCGAAACGTCATGGGCGAGTCCGTCGCGGAGCACGTCACAGGGTCCGGTCCACGGGCGCGCGGCTCGGCCGCACGCCCGTCGCGTCGATCGGGAACGGCTGGTCAGCCGGGGACGGTCGAACGGGCGGGGGCGGTCGGCGCCCTGCGGCCGTCGAGCGCGTGCTCGATCTCCGGGAACCGGTGGACCGGCTTCTCGGAGAGCCGTCGCAGCGGTCGCGCGGGTGCCAGTACCGGCGGGGGAGCGGTCGGCAGCGTGAACCAGACGGACTTGCCCGCCTCGCCCTTCGCGCGCACGCCCCAGCTCTCGCTCACCGCGGCCACCAGGGCGAGCCCGCGCCCACAGGTCGCGAACGGGTCCACGTCCCGCACCTCGGGCAGCCGCGGATCGTGGTCGTGCACCGAGACGGTGAGCCGGTCGAGCAGCAGCTCGATCTCCACGGTGCACGTCTTGTCGGGCGCCGCGTGCCGGTGGACGTTGGTCAGCAACTCGGTGACGCCGAGCGCGGCATGGTCGATGAGGGCATCGAGATGCCAGTAACGCAACTGTGCCGATACGATTCTGCGGACCTGTCCGATCCGCGGCGGCAGGGCCTGAAGCTCCACTGCGCAGTGCTTGCTTGGGTGACTCACGGCTGCGACTCCCCGACTTGATGCGGTCCGGAAGAACGACTTCAGAGATCCGGACGTACACGGAGTACGAATCCAGCAGGAGCCTTCGTCAACGGCCGCCTGCTGTCGTGCCCGGCGGGCTGGTTCGCAGCGTGATCGCCGGTAGACCCAGAGTTACGTGAGACCAGCGTGACGCAGGGGGCGGGCTTGCGCAACTCGCGTTCACCCGCCCCGACCGCGACCAGAGTGCGCGCCGATCAGCCGCCGCGCCCCGACGCCTTCCGTATGGCCTCGATGAACCGGTGAGCGGCGGGCGGCCCGGGCTGACCGGGGGCGGGGTCGTGATCGCCCAGGGTCAGCAGGTACCGCTTGCCGTTGAGGTCCGCGAGCGCCCGGTCGTCCGGCGCGAACCAGGGCTTCGACGCCCGCACGGCCTGCACCGGCGCGCTGTCGATCTCGCTGCCGTAACTGGTGAGCAACTCCAGCCTGCCGTCGTTGATCCGGACCTGCCCGGCCCGGGTGAGCGACCGCAGCCGCTGTTCTATCCGCACGCCCATCGCCGTGAACTCCGGGTCAGCCATGCTGTCCGCCCCCTCATGCGCTTGAGGTCCGGGCCGGCCCGTGCGGGCGGGCTCCGGCTCCTTGGGTGATCCCGTGTGCCGTCCCCATGGTGCAGTCTGCCCCCGCCCGGAGGCGAGCACCAGTGCGCGCAACCGGCGCACACCGGCAGCCCGGAGCACTCGCGCCCCTGCGCCCCACCGTCGGGCGCGGTACTGCCCCAGGTCTGCCTTTGAGCGCCCCAAAGCTGTGTTTATGCAGGTGAGAAGCGTGAGCAAGGTGTTTATGATCGAGGTGTCGGCCGCGTGGAACGCCGTCGGCCGCCACTGTAAGGAGCCCCGCCGTGAGCACCACCCGACAGCCCGGGCCCGCCGTGACCCTCGACGTGGACCGCAGCGACCGCGCCTATCGGGACTGGCTGAAAGAAGCCGTCCGCAAGGTGCAGGCCGACGCCAACCGGTCCGCCGACACCCACCTGCTGCGCTTCCCGCTCCCCGAGCGCTGGGGCATCGACCTGTATCTGAAGGACGAGTCGACCCACCCCACCGGCAGCCTCAAACACCGGCTCGCCCGCTCCCTCTTCCTCTACGGCCTGTGCAATGGCTGGATCAGACCGGACCGCCCGGTGATCGAGGCGTCCAGCGGTTCGACAGCGGTGTCGGAGGCGTACTTCGCCAAGCTGATCGGCGTGCCGTTCATCGCGGTCATGCCCCGCACGACCAGCGCCGAGAAGGTCCGCCTGATCGAGTTCCACGGCGGCCGATGCCATTACGTGGACGATTCACGCCGGTTGTACGAGGAGTCGGCCCGCCTCGCGGTGGAGAGCGGGGGCCACTACATGGACCAGTTCACCTACGCGGAACGCGCCACGGACTGGCGCGGCAACAACAACATCGCCGAATCGATCTTCCGCCAGCTGGAGTTGGAGCGGTACCCGGAGCCCGCGTGGATCGTCGCCACGGCAGGCACCGGTGGCACCTCCGCCACGCTGGCCCGCTATGTCCACTACACCTTGCGCGACACCCGGGTCTGTGTCGCCGACCCCGAGAACTCCTGCTTCTACCAGGGCTGGACCACCGGCGACCCGGACGTCACCTGCGAGCGCGGTTCCCGGATCGAGGGCATCGGCCGCCCCCGCATGGAACCGAGCTTCGTGCCCGGCGCCATCGACCGGATGATGAAGGTGCCCGACGCCGCGAGCGTCGCCGCCGTCCGCGCGCTGGAACAGGCCATCGGCCGCAAGGCGGGCGGCTCCACCGGCACCGGGCTGTGGGGCGCGCTGAAGATCGTCGCGGAGATGGTGGCCGAGGGACGGCAGGGCAGCGTGGTGACGCTGCTGTGCGATCCGGGCGACCGCTATCTGGACAAGTACTACTCGGACGACTGGCTGGCCCGCCAGGGTCTGGACATCGCCCCGTACGCGACGGCGATCGCCTCGCTCCTGGAGACCGGCGTCTGGCCCTGCTGACCCGGTCCGCTCACCGCGCGAGCCGCCGGTCCAGGGCCACCGCCGCCTGGCGGAAGGCCCGCCCGAGCCCACCCCGCGCCGCCCTGACGACCAGCCGGAACGGCGCGTTCCCGTCCACCGCACCCGCGTACCCGTACCGGCCGGGGTGAGCCGCCACTCCTCCGCCAGCGCCCACAGCCCCGGCACGTTGGCCGTGTCGACGCGGTACGCGTACACCTCCGACGCCCTCGCGGTCAGCACCGTCTCCTCGAACCGGGCGCCGACCCGCAGCCGGATCTCACGGCGCCCGCCGTCGTCGGAGGTCCGGGCCAGCGTCACCGCGGAGAACCACTCGGGCCAGCCGGGCACGTCCTCGGCGAGCGCGTGGAAGACGGCCTCGGGGCTTGCCGAGACCTCCCGTTCGTACACCAGCCGGA
This sequence comes from Streptomyces sp. NPDC091279, assembly GCF_044757465.1. Taxonomy (NCBI): domain Bacteria; kingdom Bacillati; phylum Actinomycetota; class Actinomycetes; order Kitasatosporales; family Streptomycetaceae; genus Streptomyces; species Streptomyces sp. NPDC091279. The sequence goes on from NZ_JBIVVA010000001.1 coordinate 482,770, forward strand.
CGGGTGCGCTCTCGACGAAGTCAGGACCGACCGGCCGCAGTTGACGGGACATGGACCACAACTCCCTTGGCTGAGAAGTGCAGTTGGGCAGACCGTGGCACGCTGGCTGACGGCCCGTCAACTGTCCGTGCCTCGCGGGCTCAGCGCTCCGGTTCGCCCGCCACCACCAGGGTGCGCAACTGCTCCGAGATCTCCGCACGGGCCTCGTCCGGCAGTCCGGAGTCCGTCACCAACGTGTCGACCTGGTCCAGCGTCGCGAACGAACTCAGGCCCACCACACCCCACTTGGTGTGATCGGCGACCACCACGACCCGGCGCGCCGACTGCACCAGACGCCGATTGGTCTCCGCCTCCGCGAGGTTCGGCGTCGACAGACCGGCCTCGACCGATATGCCGTGCACACCGAGGAACAGCACATCGAAGTGGAGCGCCCCGATCGCCTGATCGGCCACCGGACCCACCAGGGAGTCGGACGGAGTGCGCACCCCGCCGGTCAGCACCACCGTCGCCGCACCCGGCCGGGGCCCCGAGACCCGCTGCGCCGCGTGGAACACATCCGCCACCCGCACCGAGTTCGTGACGACGGTGAGATCCGCGACGTCCAGCAACTGGTGCGCCAGCGCGAACGTCGTCGTCCCGCCCGACAGCGCGATCGCGCTCCCCGGCGCCACCAACTGGGCCGCCGCCCGCGCGATGTCCTCCTTGGCCGACAGTTCGAGCCCCGACTTCGCTTCAAAACCGGGCTCGTGGGTGCTCGCCTCCACCAGCGGAACGGCACCGCCGTGCACCTTCTCCAGCACACCCTGCCGGGCCAGCGCGTCCAGATCGCGGCGCACGGTCATGTCCGACACACCGAGCTTGCGCGTCAACTCGTTGACCCGCACCCCGCCCCGGCGCCGGACCTCGTCCAGGATCAGGGTCCGCCGCTGCTCCGCGAGGAGGTTCTGATTCTCACTCACGTACGCTCCGGTTCCTTTCGCCTCAAGCCGTCCGACACGCCCGGCGCACCCGCTGTGACAAGGACGTTCCTCCCGGTCCCGGTGCGCGGACGCCCCATCCTCGCACGGGACGGCACGGCCGTGCCCCCACCACCCGATGCCCACCGGACACCCACGTCTCACCCGTTGCTCGCTTGTCACCCGGATCGGGGAGATTCCGTGACGAGTGGTGTGGGCACGCCCCCCGGCGGACATCCTGGGCCCGCACGGACACCGGAGACGGCACACCACGGGGGAGACACCACAGTGGAACGGGCCACGGAACACACCGGCGCCGCCCTGGAACTCCTGGTCCACGGAGTGGGCGGCACGACACCCCAGGAGATGCTCGACGACCCGCGCACGGTACGGATCACCGGCGACGACACGGCCGCCGTCTTCCGCCGCGCCGACGACGTCGACGCCGAGACCCGCCCCGACGACAGCCCCGAGGCCCGACGCGGCGACCCCGTTCCCGAGGCCTACGTCTGGTGCAACCTCACCTCCGGCAACAGCGCCCGCGCCCTGTGGCTGCTCCTGCTGCCGTTCATGGTCGTCAACCTCGCCCACTGGATGCGCCCCGCGACCCACGGCCGCCGCCGCACCGTGCGCTGCTACGGGCTGCTCGTGCGGCTCACCGGGCTGACCCTGACGGTGCTGCTGGTCGCCGCCGCCTGCGAGGTCGCCCTCGACCTCGCCGCCTGGCAGTGCGCGGGCACCCACGGCTGCGCCCAGCGGCACACCTGGCTGGGCTTCATGTCACCCGACGCCTCGCACCACGGCTGGTGGAGCCGGCCGGGGCGCCGCCTCGTCCTGGCCGCCCTGGTCCCCACCGCGCTCACCTGCCTGCTCTGGTACCTCTCCCGGCGCACCTGGAGCGCCTACGAGTCGGCGCGCCCTCTCACCCACGACCCCGAGACCGACGAGGACACCGACCGCGCCGGCCTCGACCGCCCCGGCTTCTGGTACGGGCGCCGACTGGTCGCCCGGCTGCGCGCCGCCCACACCGCGGCCGGGCTGCTCACCGTCGCCGCCGCGCTCACCGCGTCCACCGCCCGCTTCGACCGCGCCCCGGGCGGCTCGGCGGCCCTCGACACGCTGGGCCAGCTCCTGGTCGTGGCCCTGTTCGCCACCGCCGTCGTCGTGGTGTGGGTGGTGTGCCGCCGGGGCCGCAGCGAGAACCGCCTCGACCAACGCCTCGACGAGCACCTGGTCCGACGCCTCCCGCTCGGCGCCCTCGCCCTGCTGGCCCTCGCCGCCGTCCACGCCGGGTGGGAACGCCCCGGCTGGCAGTCCGCCGGACGGCTCCCCGGCGACGCCGCCTTCGGCACCCTCGCCCTCGGTCAGGGCGCTCTCGTCGTCGCCCTCGCCGTCGTCGCCCGCGTCCTGCACGCCACCCGGCCCGACCGCCGCGCCGCCATGCGGGGCCTGGCCGGACCCGCCGTCGCGATGCTCTCCTGCGCCCTCGGCGGCGTGATGTCCGGCGGCGTCGCCCAGCGGGTCTCCGACTGGCTGGACGGCACCGGCACCTCCATCCCCGGGCCACCCGTCCTGCTGACCTGGCAGGCGTCCGTCATCCCCGCCCTCATCGTCGTCGTGCTGGTGCTCTGCGCCCACCTCGGCCGACGCGCCTGGAGACTGCGCCGCGCCGAACTCGCCACCGTCGAACTCGACCACCCCGGCGAACCGACGGACGCCGCCCGCACCCGCCGGATCGCCACCGTGCGCGCGATGGCCACCCTCACCGACCGCGCCCCGCTCCTGGTCGCCGTCACCTCCGGCACCACCCTGTTCCTCGGCGCGGTGGCCCTCGTCGGCGCGTTCACCACCGACCGGACCCCCGACGACGCCGCCCGCCCCGCCTACGCCGTCGTGCACGGCGCCGCCGAGACCTCCCAGGCGCTCGGGTCCTGGCTGATCGGCTTCGGCTTCGTCCTGTTCGTCACCTGGGGCCGACGCGCCTACAAGGACCCCGCAGCCCGCCGCACCATCGGCATCCTGTGGGACGTCGGCACCTTCTGGCCGCGCGCCGCCCACCCCTTCGCCCCGCCCTGCTACGCGGAACGCGCCGTTCCCGACCTGACCTGGCGGATGGCGACCTGGACCCGTGCCACCGGCGGCCGCCTGGTGCTCTCCGGGCACTCCCAGGGCAGCGTGCTCGCCGCCGCCGCGGCCTGGCAGCTGACCCCGTCCGTCCGCAGCCGGATCGCCCTGCTCACCTACGGCTCCCCGCTGGAACGCCTCTACGGCCGCTGGTTCCCGGCCCACTTCGGGCCCGACGCGCTCAGCGCCCTGCACCAGGACGTCGCCTGCTGGCGCAACCTCTACCGCCTCACCGACCCCATCGGCGGCCCCGTCGCCCTGCCCGGCGACTGCGGACCCGAGGTCGACCGGCCGCCCCTGAAGGACCCCCTCGCCTACGGCCGCACCGCGGCGCACCCGCTCCCGGCACCGATCCTCGGCCACTCCGACTACCAGGCGGACCCCGCGTTCGCCGAGGAACGCGCCGCGCTGCTCGCCCGGCTCACCCCCGGCCTGCCAGGACCCCGCCCGGCGACACCGGCCAGGCGACCGGCGCCGACTCAGGCCGACCCGGGCAGATCCTCCGCGTAGAGCAGCGTCAGATCGTCGGTGCTCGGCTCCGGGAGCTGGGCGACCCGGCTCGCGTGCCGCTCCACCATCGCCTCGAAGGTCTGCCGCGCGGTACGGCCGTTGCCGAACGCCGGACCCTTGGGCAGGTCCGCGAAGTACGTCAGCAGCGCCGGGGACGCACTGGCCGCCAGGCTGTACTCGTGCTCCTCGGCCTGCTGCTCCACGATCCTCAGCAGCTCCTCGGGCCCGTAGTCGCTGAAGGTGATGGTCCGTGAGAACCGGGACGCCACACCGGGGTTGACCGAAAGGAACCGTTCCATCTCGGCCGTGTACCCGGCGACGATCACCACGACCGCGTCCCGATGGTCCTCCATCAGCTTCACCAGCGTGTCGATGGCCTCCTTGCCGAAGTCCCGGCCGGAGTCCTCGGGCGAGAGCGCGTACGCCTCGTCGATGAACAGCACCCCGCCGCGCGCCCGGTCGAACGCCTCCTGGGTACGGATCGCCGTCGAGCCGATGTGCTCACCCACCAGATCGACCCGGGACACCTCCACGAGATGCCCCTTCTCCAGCACGTCCAGCGAGTGCAGGATCTCGCCGTACAGCCGGGCCACCGTCGTCTTGCCGGTGCCGGGGGAGCCCGTGAAGACCAGATGCCGCTTGACCGAGGCCGCCTTCAGCCCCGCCTTCTGACGGCGCCGGCCCACCTCGATCATGTCGGTGAGCGCCCGCACCTCGCGCTTGACGCTGTCCAGACCGATCAGCGCGTCCAGCTCACCCAGCACGTCCTTGGACTCGCGGGCCGACGGCGCCGGGTCCTCGGCGGCGGGCATCGGCTGCTCCGCGACGCGCTGACCGGGGATCGCGCCGAGCAGCCCGGGGGACTGGACGGCGGTCTGCACGACCGGCTCCGGCGCCGCCGAGGGTGGGCGGACGCCGCCGCTCTCGTCGCTGGTGCACTCCTCTATCTCAGGACCGGTGCCGGGCGCCGTGTCCGGGCCGAGGTCCGCGAACTCGTACCCGCCGCGCGAACACCGCTCCGTACGGCACTTGCGCAACGTCGTCCGGCAGCCGTCGAGCACATGGAAGCCGTAGCCGCCGCTGCCCGTCACCCGGCAGTGCAGAAACGTCCCGCGCCCGCCCGCCGACACATAGAAGCCCGCCTCGGCCGGTGAGTCGACCGTGCACCGCTCGATGGTCGGATCGGCGCCCTTGGTGACGATCACGCCGGTCTGGGTGCCGTCCAGGGTGCAGTTGTTGAGCGTGCCGCCGCTGCCGTGGTCGCGGAACCAGGCGCCCGTCGCCGCGTCCCGGATACGGCAGTCGTCGAGCTGCGCGGTGGCGCCGTCGCTCACCGACACCGCCGTGTTGCGCACCTGGGAGAGGTCGCTGTCGACGACGTCCGCCCGTGAACCCCGGTCGAGGACGAACAGGGCGTCCGGCACGTCGTGCACCCGGCAGGAGTCCAGCACGGCGGTGGCGCCGTCACTGACCCACACTGCCGGATAGTCGCCGGTGCTGTCGAAGATCTCGCACTGGTTGGCGTCCACGCGCGTGCCCGGGTCCCATACGGACAGCCCGTTGCGCCCGAACTGCCGGACCGTGGTGCGGGTCAGCGTCAGCACCGAACGGGACCGCAGATCCACCGCGTTCTCCGGGATGTCATGGATGCGGCAGTCGGCCAGGGTCAGCACCGCGTCGGTGTCCAGCGTGACACCGTCCGCCGTGGTGCGGTGCACATCGCAGTCTGTGAGGTGCGCGGTGGCACGCGCGGTGATCTGCACACCGCTGCCCCGCACCTCGTAGATCTCACACCCCACCGCCTCCAGCGAGGAGTTCTCCCCGGTCGCCGTCAGCCCCGCGCCCGACGTGTGGTGGATACGGCAGCGGTCGAGCCGGGGATGGGCACCCCCGCGCACCGCGACCCCGGACTGCCCGGCCGCGACGACCTCGCACTCCTCGAACACCCCACCGCCACCGTCCAGTACGGCGATCCCGACCCCGGCCGGGTTGTCGACGGTGCAGCGCCGCACGGTCGGCCGGGCCCCGCCGCGCACCTCGATGCCGGCGGCGGAGCGGGTGACGATCCGGACGTCCGTCAGCTCCGGCGTGCCCTCCTCGACGAGCAGCGCGGGCGCGGCCGAGTCCTGGCCCTCCACATGCAGGTCCTGGACCACCGCCGAGGCGCGCACGGTCAACGGCACGCCGTCCAGCGGCGCGATCCGGACGGAACCGGGGGCGCCCTCGGGGCCGCGCAGCGTCACCGCCCGCTCGATGACGAGGTTCTCCCGGTAGGTGCCGGGAGCGACGGTGAGCACGTCACCGTCGGCCGCGGCCTCCAGGGCGGCGGCGAGCGACGCGTACTCACCCGTGCGGCGCCGCCACCGCGATGTACCGGTGTGCGTCACCTGGACCGTGCCCTGTGCCATGGTGTTGTTCTGCCCCCACCTCGTCGTACGCGGGTCGATGCCGAAAGCGTCGGCCGGTCCACCGTAGCGTGCGCGCGGGTGGTGGGTTGACCAGAGCCGAAAGGCGGTCAGCTGCCGGTGCCGGTCCTGCCCCAGTCCGGACCGGCCTGCTCCCACGCCTGGTCCCAACTGACGTATCTGCGGCGGACCATGCGCCACACCAGCAGTCGCCTGGCCACCTCCACCACGCCCGCGGTGAGCAGCGCCGCGCCGACCCCGGCGAGCACGGCGTGCGTCGACGCCGTCGCCGAGTCCAGCGGGCGCGCCACTGTGCGGCCGTGCGCGTCCGTCCACATCGCGAACCGGTCGCCGCGATGCGGGGACTTGAGGTCGGAGAGGGTCGGCCCGTGCTGGAACGTGCCGTCCGGAGCGGTCCAGTCGGCGATCACACGGCTGCGCAGATCGCGCGAGGACGACGTGTCGGGGTCGGTGTCCAGCGGCGAACGGGACAGCTTGCGCACCACGGTGGCCGTCACCAGGTGCCGCGCTCTGTGCTGCTCCCGGACCGTACGGTGCAGGGAGTCCTGGGCGAGATGGCCGACGGCCGTGCCGATCAAGGGCGTGACGACCACCATCAGCAGCAGCGCCGCCAGCGCGAGCCTGCTCTCGGCCAGGTCGGTCGACCGGCGCAGCGGGTTGCGCCGCCAGCGCCACAGTCCTCGTATCGCTCGCACCGTCCCACCCCCTTCCTTCCCGCTCCGTGATAACCCGTCCCGGAGCCCCGCATGCCACGGCCCTGACAAAGAGAGAGCGAAATCACCAGGGCCGGGCTCCCTCACACCTTCTGAACGCGCGGCCCCCCGAAGCCGGTTCCCGCCCCCGCGCTCCGGTCCGGATCTCCGCCCGGGTCCGCCCCGGAACCCGCTTCGAGGACGGTCACCGGGTCCCCGACCCGGATGGTGCCGCAGGTCAGCGGCACCAGATTCTGCCCGAAGACCAGCTTGGCGCCGAACCGGCGATGCCGTCCCAGCGTCCGCAACGGCTCCTTGCCGCGCGCCGCGCTCTCCTGGTCGGTGGTGGTCACTACGCACCGCCCGCACATCGTGGCGACCCGGAAGACGACCTCGCCGATCGCGACCCGCGTCCAGTCGTCCTCGGCCCAGGCGGTGGTGCCGTCGACGACCACGTTCGGCCGGAACCGGTTCATCGGCAGGGGGCCCTCGTCCGGGTGATCGCCCTGCGCGATCAGGGAGTTGAGGGCGTCGAGGGAGGCGGTGGTGGTCAGCAGCAGGGGGTAGCCGTCCGCGAAGGAGACCGTCTCGCCCGGCCGCGCGTAGACGGGGTCCACGGGCCGACGGGTGGCGGGGTCGTCCATGTGCACCAGGCGGACGTCGGCGCCGAGCAGGGTGCTGACCCAGGTGTGCGCGGCGGGGTCCTCGGCGGGGACGCCCCGCACCGCGTCGCCGAAGATGTCCACCGGGACCGTGCCGGTCGGGCGCGGCACCGGCACGTCGAGCGCGGGCAGACCGGATGCGGACAGCCGAACGCCGCCGCCGGGCAACAGCGCGGCGGCGGCCCGTGCGAGGCACGGCTGCTGACGTTGTGTGACGACCTTTCCCCTGTCGTCGATCAGCGCCCAGCGGCGGTCTCCGGCCAGCCCCCAGGGCTCCACCTCGGCCTGCCGGGGCGCGAGGCCCCGGAACGCCTTGACCGGGTGGACGTGGATCGACTCCAACCGTGCGTTCCCCATGACGTCATCGTGCCAGGCGGCACTGACAATCAAGGGTCAGGACGTGCGCGGGCGGCTCAGTAACCGCGGTACTGCTGCTGATTGTTGTACGGGTCCTGGTACTGGACCGGGGCGGGCCGGGGAGCCTGCGCGGCGGGCCGCATCGCCTCGTAGCCGGAGCCGGGGGCCATCGGGCGCTGGGGTTGCTGCTGACCTGGGTATCCGCGCGGCGCCATGGTCTGCGGGGGGATGTACGCGGCGGGCGCCTGCTGGAGCGGGGCGGGCTGGGCGGCCTGCGGGTAGCCGTACATGGGCTGGGACGGACCCGCCGGGAGTGCGGGCAGTGCCGGCGGCAGCGCGGGCAGATGACTGCTCGGGATGTCGTAGGCCGCGGGGACCCGGATCGGAGCGATCTGCGGGGTGCCCCGCTCGGCCACGAGCCGGTCGTAGATCGGAGTGTCCGGGAAGGAGGCGGAGTAGTAGCCGCCGCCATAAGTGGAGCGGGGGGAGGTCATGGCACATAAGTTAAGCCCACGATGTGCTGGTTGGGGAGACCGATTAGAGGGTTGTTTTCCGTGTCGGCCGGAGTCGTGTATCCCCAATGCGAGCGAACTTGCCAAAAAGGGGCGGCGACCTGCGTTCGGATCGTGTAAAGCCTGAGTTCCTTGAGGTTTACAGGATCTCTCCGGGGATCTTCCTGTGCCTCTCATGGGACTTCGCTGTCGGGGAGAATAGGTTGGGCGAGTAAGAGGCCGAACTGCCGCCGGGACACCGCCCGGTGCGGTGACACGTGATGGGGGCGAACATGTCAATGCCGAAGGGATCGAACACGCCGGTGCCGACGACGGCACTGCGCGTCGAGGTGGGCCGGCGGTCCGGGCCCGGCGTGCCCGACGCGGACGCCTCGGCCCTGCTGCTGGTGGGCGGAAAGGTGCGTTCCGACGGGGACTTCGTCTTCTACAACCAACCGGTGCATCCATCAGGCGCCGTCCGGCACGAGGGCAAACACGAGGGCAAACACGAGGGCAAAAAGGACAGCGGCGGCATCGTCACCGACACCCTGCTCGTCGATCTCGCGCGCGTGGAGCCCGCCATCGAGACGATCGTCCTCGTGGCCTCCGCCGACGGCGGAACGTTCGGCCAGGTGCCGGGCCTTTATATCGAGGTGCGTGAAACGGCCCAGGGGAGTGTCGTCGCCCGTTTCGACAGCACCGGGGCGAGTGTCGAAACCGCTTTCTTGCTCGGTGAGTTCTACCGCCGTCAAGGCGCCTGGAAATTCCGCGCGGTCGGGCAGGGCTACGGCAGCGGTCTGGAAGGCCTCGCCACCGACTTCGGTATCACGGTGGACGAACCCCAACAGACCGCGCCCGCACGACAAGCGCCGCCGGCCCCCGCAGGCCCCGTGACCCCGCCCGCACCGATGGCCCCGCCGCCTCCGGCCGCCCCTCCGGTGACGCCGCCGCCCGCGCCCCCCGCGCCGGTCCGGCTGAGCAAGATCACGCTCACCAAGGCGGCCCCGGCGGTCTCGCTGGCCAAGCAGGGCGGCACCTCGGGCGCGATGCGGGTGAACCTCAACTGGCAGACGCGCAAGCAGTTCTCGGGGTGGGGCAGCAAGCGCGGCCGGGCCGTCGCCGCCCACGCGGACCTCGACCTCGACCTGTGCGCCCTCTACGAACTCACCGACGGCAGCAAGGGCGTGGTCCAGGCCCTCGGCAACGCCTTCGGCGCCCTGCACCGCCCGCCGTACCTCCACCTCGACGGCGACGACCGCACGGGCGCCGTCGAGAGCGGCGAGAACCTCACCGTCAACCTCGATCACACCCGGGACTTCCGGCGCGTCCTCGTCTTCGTCACCATCTATGAAGGCGCGCGTTCCTTCGCCGACCTGCACGCCACGGTCACGCTGCAACCGCAGTACGGCGCGGCGATCGACTTCTCCCTCGACGAGTGCACGGTCCCCTCCACGGTGTGCGCCCTGGCCCTGATCACCAACACCGGCAACGACCTCGTGGTCCAGCGCGAGGCCCGCTACCTGGTGCCCGAACGCGGGGTGAGCCCGCAACGGACCGTGGACCGCGCCTACGGCTGGGGCATGAACTGGACCCCCGGCCGCAAGTGACCGTCCCCCGTCACAGCGGCCGTTCGTCCACGACCGCGTCCGGGCGCGCGTAGGTGCGGCCCTTCCACGCCGCACCGCGCCCCCGGTAGTGCCGCACCGCCGAGTCGACCGTCATCAGGAGATAGAGGAACGCGGTGAACGGCAGCAGCGGAGCCGACCGCGACGGCTGCCCGTAGTACCGCAGCATCGGCAGATACGTCCCCGCCATCACCAGCCAGGCGAGCCCGCCGAGCCCCGCGACCGCCGCGTTCCGTGCGATCAGCCCCACCACCAACGCCACCGGCGGCACCAGATAGACCAGCGCGAGACCCGCGACCGTCCCCGCCAACAGCAGCGGCTGATGGCGCAGTTGCGCGTAGGCACTGCGCGACACCATGCGCCACAGGTCGTGCAGCCGCGGATACGGCCGCACGCTGTCCACCCGTTCCGCGAGGCCGAGCCAGATGTGGCCGCCGCCGCCCTTGACCGCGCGGGCGAGCGCCACGTCGTCGATGACGGCGTGCCGGATGGCGTCCGGGATGCGCGCCCGCTCGGCGGTCTCGGCCCGCAGCAGGACACAGCCCCCCGCGGCCGCGGCCGTGCGCCCGCCCTTGAGGCCGATCCGGCGGAACGGATACAGCTGCGCGAAGAAGTAGACGAAGGCCGGCACCACCAGCCGCTCCCACCGGCTCTCCACCCGCAGCCGCGCCATCTGCGAGACGACGTCGTAGCCGCCGGTGCGGGCCGCCGCGACCAGCGTGCGCAGACTGTCCGGGGCGTGCGCGATGTCCGCGTCGGTCAGCAGCAGGAACTCGGGCCCACGCGCGCGTGCCAGGCCGATGCCGTGCCGCACGGCCCACAGCTTGCCGGTCCACCCGGCGGGCGGTTCACCGGGGGAGCCGACGGTCAGGGGGAGTCCGCCGTTCTCCAGGGACAGCACGCGGGCCAGTTCGCCGGTGCCGTCCGTACTGGCGTCGTCGACGAGGAAGACCTCGGCCCGCCCCGGGTAGTCCTGGGCGAGCAGCGACGGCAGGCTCGCGGGCAGCACGGCCGCCTCGTCGCGCGCGGGGACGACCACAGCGACCGACGGCCAGTCAGCCGGTTCCTCGCGGGGCGGCAGCCTGACATCCGTGCGCCAGAAGAGGCCCTGACACAGCAGCAGCCACAGCCAGGCGGCGAGGGACAGGGCGGCGATCCACACGAAGGCGCTCACTCCGGGCAGTCTGCCCCACCCGACGGGCCGTCATGGGCTCATCGTCTATCGTGGCCGAGTGAAGATCGCGCTCATGGACTCCGGAATCGGTCTGCTGGCGGCGACTGCCGCGGTTCGGCGTCTGCGGCCCGACGCAGATCTCGTCCTCTCCCTCGACCCCGACGGCATGCCCTGGGGCCCGAGAACGCCCGAGGACCTCACCCGGCGCGCCCTCGCCGTCGCCCAGGCCGCCGCCGCACACCGGCCCGACGCGCTGATCGTCGGCTGCAACACCGCCTCCGTGCACGCGCTGCCCACCCTGCGCGCCCGCCTCGAACCCACCCTGCCGGTCATCGGCACCGTCCCGGCGATCAAGCCGGCCGCGGCGGGCGGCGGCCCCCTCGCGATCTGGGCCACCCCGGCCACCACCGGCAGCCCCTATCAGCGCAACCTCATCGCCGAGCACGCCGGGGGCGTACGGGTCACCGAGGTGCCCTGTCATGGACTGGCCGAGGCCGTGGAGTACGCGGACCAGGCCGCCGTCGAGGCCGCCGTCACCGCCGCGGCCGCGCTGACCCCGGACGATGTAACGACCGTCGTCCTGGGCTGCACCCATTACGAACTCGTCGCCGAGCGCATCCGCAACGCCGTCCAGCGCCCCGGCCGCCCGCCGCTGGTACTGCACGGTTCCGCTGGCGCCGTCGCCGCCCAGGCCCTGCGCCGCCTCTCCGTGCAGCCCGCCAACGGCGCCCAGACGACCGGTTCCCTGACGGTGCTGCTGAGCGGCCGCCAGGGAGCGCTTCCCCCGGCCGCCCTGGCGTACGAGGAAGGCCGGCTGCTCCAGTCGGTCACGCCCGCCCGGTGACGAAGGCCACAAGAAGGTGACGTCGGCCGTGGCGGCGCACGTCGTGCTGCCACGGCCGCCCGGTCGGCCCAGTCACGCTCCGCGACCCCGTACCCGCGTGGCGAAACCTGAGTAACCTCGTAGGCATGAGGGAGCACCCCCACGCCGAGAACGCCCCGCACCCGGATGTCTGGACCGGACGCGCGACCAACCGCGCCCAGTGGCTGCTCGCGGTCGGCGGCGTGGCGTTCCTGGCGCTCGGCGTCGAACTGGCCGTCGACTCCGCGTGGACGTCCGGCATCGCCCCGCTCGCCATGTCCGTCGTCGGCTGCATCGCGGCCGGGCTCCTGATCCTCTTCGGCACCCTGGCCTTCGTCCACGTCGACCTGAGACTCGACAAGGACTGCGTGGAGGTGCGCTGCGGCCACATCGGCGTGCCGCGCCGCCGCATCCCCCTCGCGCATGTCGCGGGCGCCGAGTTCGTCGCGCTCGTCACCCCGCGCCAGTGGGGCGGCTGGGGCTACCGCTGGCGCCCCGAGAAGGGCACCGCCGTCGTCGTCCGCAGGGGCGAGGGCGTGGTCCTGCGGCTGTGGGACGGGCATACGTTCACCATCACGGTGGACGACGCCGAGTCCGCCGTCCGCGTCATCAAGGACCGGCTGCGCCCGGCCACATCCGGCACGGTGCTCTGAGCCGACGGCTCACGGCGTCAGACGTTCACCACGCGCGCGTACGTCCGCCCTTCGCACCGGCCGCTCCTCTTCCATGAGCGGATGCGCCGTGGCCACACCCGCGAGGAGACCGGCGCCGACCGCCACGGCGGTGAAGCTCAGCGCGGTGCCGAACGCGGCGATCGCCGCCACCGAGGCCAGGGCCGCGCCCGCGGTGAGCACGACCGGCGTGGCACGCGGCGAACGCCACAGGGCGTGCAGTATCCAGCACAGGCCCGCCCCCAGCAGGACCACGCCGACGATCCCCTGTTCCGCGGCGAGTTGCAGCGGCGCCGAGTGCGGCTTGCCGTCCGGCACCGGAGTCCCCGTCACCGTCATGCCCAGGTCACCGAAGCGTCCGGGGCCGACGCCCAGCGCCGCGTGGTCGCGGGCCAGGCTCAGGGCATCCCGCCAGAGCCGGACACGGTGCTCCGTCAGCTGCCCGGTCAGCGCGTCGGCCGGTCCTTCGGGCAGCACGTTCCCGGCGAGCGCCCAGATCAGGCCGGTCACCATGGCCACGGTCACCCCCAGGGCGACGATCCCGGCGCCCCGCCCCGGCAGCCGCCCGGCGGCGAGGGAACACAGCAGCACGCCCGCGCAGGCCACGAACCCGGCGATCGAGCCGACCACCGCCGCCGTCCCCGTGATCACGACGGCCAGGGCGCCCAGCAGGAGGCGCGCCGCCGGTCGTTGCGCGGACCACGCGGCAGCGCACGCGGCACCCGTACCGAGGGCCAGCAGAGCGGCCGTCACACCGACATGGCCCAGCGGAGCGGTGAACTGCGGCCCCAGCCCCGGAACGGCGACCGTCAGCACCAGCCCGGCCAGCGCCGCGGCCGAGGGCGCGGCGACCGGCAGCAGCGCCCCGCCGATCCGGCCCGCCGCATACCCGGCCGTCACCGCGAGGACCGCCAGCAGCACCCCCTCCGGACGCCCGTCCCGCGCGCCCGCCGTGATCAGCGACCAGGCGGCACAGGCACCGAGAACCACCACACCGACCGCATCAGAAACGTTTCGCCTTTCGGTGTCCTCCCCAGGACCACCGTCGGACGCCACCCCTGTGACACCCACCCCGTCCCCCTGCCCCCGACCCGCTGCGGTCCCGGAAACCGGTGAACGGCGACCGGGCGAGCGAGGCTTCGGCCACCGTAACGGCTGAGGGACGTTTTGTGGATGAGTTGGGCAGAACCCCTCACGAAGGAGGGCCGCACGAGGCGTCCCATGTCACACGGTGCCCTCCCGCCCACGCTGTGAGCGCCGAGGTCAGCCGCCGTACACTCCCCGGGTGACCGTCACCGCACCCCCCGAGGACGAGTCGGAGCAGTTGCCGCAGGTCGCGCCCGCCTCGTGGGTGGCGCGCCTGAAGCGACTTCTCCCGGCTCTCAGCGCCGCACTCCTCGGAGTGCTGCTCTACGTCAGCTTCCCGCCCCGCCCCCTGTGGTGGCTCGCCGTACCGGCCTTCGCCTGCTTCGGCCTGCTGCTGCGCGGCCGAGGCTGGAAGGCGGGCCTCGGCCTCGGCTACCTCTTCGGCCTCGGCTTCCTGCTGCCGCTGCTGGTGTGGACCGGCGTGGAGGTCGGCCCGGGCCCGTGGATCGCGCTGGTCCTGCTGGAGGCGGTCTTCGTCGCGCTGACCGGTGCGGGCATCGCCGTGGTGTCGAGGCTTCCCGGGTGGCCGCTGTGGGCGGCGGCGGTGTGGATCGCGGGGGAGGCGGCACGCGCGCGTGTGCCGTTCAACGGCTTCCCCTGGGGCAAGGTGGCCTTCGGCCAGGCCGACGGGATCTTCCTGCCGCTCGCCGCGGTCGGCGGCACTCCGGTGCTCGGCTTCGGCGTCGTGCTGTGCGGCTTCGGCCTCGGTGAGGTCGTCCGGCTGGCGGTGGCGGGCCGCCGTACCCGGACCGTGCGCCGGTCGGCCGCGATCGTGGCCCTGGCGAGCGTGCTCGTCCCGGTGGTGGGCGCGCTGGCCGCCCGGACGCTGGTGAGCGACAAGGCCGAGGACGGCAGCGTGAGGGTCGCGGTCATCCAGGGCAACGTGCCGCGTGCCGGGCTGGAGTTCAACGCCCAGCGCCGTGCCGTTCTCGACTACCACGCGCGCGAGACGGAACGTCTGGCCGCCGAGGTCAAGGCGGGCAAGGTCGCCAAGCCCGACTTCGTGCTCTGGCCGGAGAACTCCTCCGACGTCGACCCGTTCGCCAACGCCGACGCGCGCGCGGTCATCGACGAGGCGGCCGACGCGATCGGCGTGCCCATCTCGGTCGGCGGCGTCGTCGAACGCGACGGCAAGCTGTTCAACGAGCAGATCCTCTGGGACCCGAAGAAGGGCCCCGTCGACACCTACGACAAACGGCAGATCCAGCCGTTCGGCGAGTACCTGCCGCTGCGGTCCCTCGTCGGTGCCATCAACAGCAACTGGACGTCGATGGTCCGCCAGGACTTCAGCCGGGGCACCAAGCCCGGCGTGTTCTCCATGGCCGGCGCCAAGGTCGGTCTGGTCACCTGTTACGAGGCCGCGTTCGACTGGGCCGTGCGCTCCGAGGTGACCGACGGCGCGCAGCTGATCTCGGTGCCGAGCAACAACGCGACCTTCGACCGCAGCGAGATGACCTACCAGCAGCTCGCCATGTCCCGGGTCCGCGCGGTCGAGCACAGCAGGACCGTCACCGTGCCGGTCACCAGCGGGGTCAGCGCGATCATCATGCCGGACGGCAGGATCACCCAGAAGACCGGCATGTTCGTCGCCGCCCACCTGGTCCAGAAGGTGCCGCTGCGCTCCTCGGAGACGCCCGCCACCCGGCTCGGCATCCTGCCGGAGATCGCGTTGGTGCTGGTCGCCGCGGGCGGCCTCGGCTGGGCGATCACGGCCGGTGTGCGGGGGCGGCGGGCCGGCAACGCGTAGCCGATGTGCAGGGGGCGCGCTGGATGCCCCGCGTACGCTGCCGTTTTCCCCGGCCGGCGAGGTTCCGCGCGGTTAGGGTCGGGCCATGGCTACTCCTGACTTCATCCGCGAGATCCGGGCCTCGGCGGGCCATCAGTTGCTGTGGCTGCCCGGGGTGAGCGCCGTTGTCTTCGACGACGAGGGCCGGGTCCTGCTCGGTCAGCGCGCCGACAATCACCGGTGGGCGCTCATCTCCGGCATCCCGGACCCGGGCGAGCAGCCCGCGGCGGCCATCGCGCGCGAGATCGAGGAGGAGACCGGAGTACGCGTCGCCGTCGAGCGGATGGTGGCCGTCCGCTCCGCCCGCTCGGTCACCTACCCCAACGGCGACGAGTGCCAGTTCATGGACCTCTGCTTCCGCTGCCGTGCCCTCTCCGGCGAGGCCCGGGTCAACGACGACGAGTCCCTGGCCGTCGGCTGGTTCGCCCTCGACGATCTGCCGGACCTCACGGAGTACCACCACTTCCGGATCAAGCAGGCCCTGACCGACGAACCCACGTGGTTCGAGCCGGCGAGCGCCGAGTGAGTCGCGTGCGCTAGACCCCGAGCAGATGGGAGGGGGCTGAGCAGGGTCGCATCCCGACCCGCTCAGCCCCCTTTTTTTCGGCTCCGGGGACGTCTCGGGCCGGCACTTCTCACGGCCGAGAGCGCCGATCGGACAGGGCTGCGGCCTGCTGACACGGCCTGCGGCTCCGGTCGTTCACCCCACTGCCCCTGCGTGCTGACGCATGCCCGCGGACCGGATTTTGCGAGCGCCGACATCCGTTATGAGAGTTCACTTGCATGATGGGTGCGAGTCGCCTATATTCATGAGAGTCAGCTCTCGCGAAAAGGATTGCCACCATGAACGCTCCGACCCCGGTCTCCACCACCCGCACCATCGACCTCCCGCAGGGCCTGTCCGTCACCGTCGACGAGTACGGGGAGAACAGCGAGGGCGGCTGCGTCCTCCTCCTGCACGGTGGGGCCGGTCCCCGCACCATGACCGGTCTGGCCACCGCGCTGTCGGAGCACGTCTTCGCCCTCGCCCCGACCCACCCCGGCTTCGACGGCACGCCCCGCCCCGAGTGGTGCGACACCGTCGCCGATCTGGCCGAGGCCTACCTCGACCTGCTGGACACCCTGGATCTGACCGACGTGATGGTGATCGGCAACTCGATCGGCGGCTGGATCGCCTCCGAGATGGCCCTGCGGGACACCAAGGGCCGCATCGGCGCCCTCACCCTCCTCAACGCCGTCGGCATCCACGCCAACATGCAGGCCAACAAGGTCATAGACCCCCGCACCCTGCCGCCCACGGCGGTCGCCAAGCTGTCGTTCGCCAACGCGGCGTTCCGCCCCGACTTCTCCTCGTTCACCGACCAGCAGCGCGCCGCCGCCGCGGCCAACCAGCAGACGCTGTCCGTCTACGGCGGCGCCGGTTTCACCTACGACCCCAAGCTCCGCGGCCGACTGCACCGCATCACCGTCCCGGTGCTGGTCGCCTGGGGCGAGGAGGACGGCATCGCCAACGCCACCTACGGCCGCGGCTACGCCGACGCCTTCACCAACGGCCGCTTCGTGCCCGTCTCCGACGCCGGTCACTTCCCGCAGATCGAGCAGCTCGGGCAGACCCTCAGCGCCATCGGCGACTTCGTCGACAAGGTCGTCAAGCCGGACCTCGCCGCCTGACCGGACGGTCGCGTCAGGCGAAGTCGGTGGCCGGGGTCGTGGCGTAGCGGCTCATCACCTCGGCGGTGGTCTCTTCGCTCATCTCCTGGCCCTCGGCGAGGGTGTCCCGCAGATCCTTGAAGTACCGCACATACAGATCCGGGGTGAAGGTGTTGACCATGACCAACGGCTCGTCGCCGGGGTTGGCGAAAGTGTGCGGGGCGCCGGGCGGCACCATCACCAGCGTGCCGCGCGGGGCGTCGTACTCGGTCTGCCCGACGGTGAACCTGGCGGTGCCGGAGACGACATAGAACCCCTCGTCGTGCTCGGCGTGCCGGTGCTGCGGCGGGCCCGCGCTGTGCGGGGCGAGGGTGATCTCGCCGATCCCGAGGCGGTGTGCGGTCGTGCCGCCGTCCTCCAGGATGCGAATCCGGGCCGGGCCCAGCTCGATCACCTCGCCGCCGTCCGGACCGACGACCGAGACATCGTTCATGAGGGGACCCCTTCGTGAGAGTATTCTCTTATAAAGGTAGGGCGCTTGCTTCTCGTTGTGCAAGTAACCTCTCGTGACGGGAGTCGACCCGCTCACGCAGTGCGGGCGAGGAAAGGTGGATCGATGGAACCGCAGAGCACGACGGGCCGTGCCAACCAGAAGCTGCGCACCCGCACCGCGATCGTGCAGGCCGCGGCCGAGCTGAGCCGGACCGGCCAGGAGGTGACCATGCCGGAGGTCGCCAAGGCGGCCCTGGTCTCCGAGGCCACCGCCTACCGTTACTTCCCGGACCTGGTCAGCCTGTTGCGCGAGGCCATCGTCGGGCAGCTGCCCACCGCCGCCGAGGCGCTCCAGCCGGTGGCCGACTCCGCCGACCCGGTGGAGCGTGTCGCGACCGCGACCGAGTTCCTGCTCCGTCACGTCCTGGCCCGGCAGGGCGTGGTGCGCGCCATGATCGCGGCGACCGTGGTCCGGCCCGCCGAGGCGGCCGCCCGGCCGGGGTTGCGCTTCGGGTTGATAGACCACGCGCTGGCGCCCTCGGCCGAGAGCCTCTCCGTCGACCCCGCCACGCTGGACCAGCTCAAGCGTGACCTCGCGATCGTCGTCAGCGCCGAGGCGCTCTTCGGCCTCACCGATCTGCACGGGCTCGGTTCCGAGGACGCGATCGCCAGCATCGTCCACACCGCGACGACCCTCACCCGCGCCGCACTGCGGGACACCGAGTCGGCTGTCGGCACGGGGAGTTGAGGCGACCGTGGCTTAGTCGACGGAACCGGTCCCAACCACCGGTCCCCGGGCGCGCAGTGCCTGCTCCGCGCTCCGGGCCAGGGCGGCCGTCGCCGTGGCGGCCCTGCGCACTCGGTCGTCCGGATGGTTCCGGGCGTGAACGGCGGCTGCCGTGAGGGTGGGGAGGGCGGCGCGGCAGCTCAGTACCGCGCGAGCCATCAGGGCGTCGGCGAGTTGCTCGTCCTCGTGGAGGAGTTCGTAGCCCTCCTCGGCGTCGTCGCTCCCGGTCAGCAGGGCCGCCACCTCGGCGTCGACGTCCCGTCCTGCCGGGTGGGCCAACTCCTCCAGGTCGTCCGGGAAGTGACCGACCGCTTCCGCGACGTCGGACAGGAAGGCCAGCGCGTCGACCAGCGTCCCGGGGTCCGTGAGGGCGTCCCGCCGGACCAGGGCGCTGACCTGCGCGGCCACCGGGCCGGTCGCGGTCCACGGCGTGCCCTGGTGCAGGATCGCGGAGTTGAGGTGGGCGATCGCGGCGCTACGGTCCCGTGGCACGTCGGAGACCAGCGCGCGGAGTTGGCCCGGGGTGTCCACGGCGGTGCCGTAGGCATGCAGGAGGAGCGTGAAGTCAACGCCGCCCGAGACGGCGACGGGGGCGGCGACGGGAGCGGAGACGGGGGTGGGGGTGGGGTCCGGTTCGGTCACCGGGACAGCGTAGGGACGGCGGGTGATCTCCCGCCCCGAGGGCGTCAGTCGGATCAGCGGTAAATGCGGATGACATGCCGGTTCCGGCGTTGGTAGCTTCCTCGCGTGCCCAAGCTCAATCAGATCATCGCCGTCGAAAAAGGCGTCAAGTCGAAGTCCCTCCAGGAGCTGACGCAGGCTCACCACGATGTGCAGAAGCCCGCGTTGCTCGCCGGGATCTCCCGCACCTATCAGCCGAAGGACGAGGAGGGCGAGCAACTACCCCCGGAATCCACGCGCGTTCAGGTCATGGCGGAGGACGTGCTGCGCTCCACTGCTGCCACACTCACCCGGCTCTTCGACGTGACGGCGACCAAGGACTGGGCCAACCGCACCGCCGCGGCCGACGTGGTGGTCGACGGCACCGTGCTCCTCCCCGACGTTCCCGTGCCCTACCTCCTGTTCCTGGAGAAGCAACTCGCCGACCTGCACACGTTCGTGCGCAAGCTGCCGGTGCTCGACGCCTCCGAGTCGTGGGCGCTCGACCCGTCGACGGACGCCTGGAAGACGGAGTCCGTACGGACCATCCGCACCAAGAAGGTGCCCCGCAACCACGTGAAGGCCGAGGCCACCGAGAAGCACCCGGCCCAGGTCGAGGTGTACTACGAGGACGTGCCGGTGGGGTACTGGACCACCGTCAAGTTCTCCGGCGCGCTGCCCGCCCGCCGGGTCCACGAACTGCTCGACCGGGTCGAACGGCTCCAGCAGGCCGTCAAGTACGCCCGCGAGGAGGCCAACGGCACCGAGGTCACCGACCGACGGGTGGGTGACGCGGTGTTCGGCTACCTGTTCCGGTAGCCCCCAGATCGCCCCTCGCGAGAGCGGGGGGTGGCGCGATGAGCGCAAGCTGACACTGAAGTCGAAGCTGACCAGGGTGGCAGGTGGGGGTTCAAGTCCCTCCTCCGGCGCATACGCCGGGGTGGCCCAAGAGGAAGAGGCGCACCCCTGAATCTCAGATTCTCGCTCAAGTCTCAGCATTCGCCACCGAACACCGGATCGCCCGGCCGTGGACGACCGTCGACGAATAGGGGTTCAAGTCCCTTCTGTGCCTCTCCATGGCGCGGTAGTTCAAAGGTAGAACGCGTCGACCTCAGAATGATCCACGGTCTTCAACGCCGCCGGTGTGCGCAATTGGGTGGCACACAAGGGCCCCGGGAGCCGGATACCGCTCCCGGGGCCTCCCCCTGCCCGCAAGACCAACGCCTTTGACACGCCGGCCTGTTGCGCCCGTGCCGGGTGTCCGCCTCGGCCTCCAGGGCGTCTCGGCGCAGCTTGTCGGCCATCCCCGCGCGCGGCAGCGGGCCACCGAGATCGGCCATCATCACCGGATCGCAGCGCCTCCGCACAGAGGCGTCGAGAGCGACGGCGTCCGCTCTGACGTTCCGCAACTCCACTGCACTTCCTCGCTGTTCACGCCCCCGGAAGCCCCCACGGACCCGTCGGCCGTACCCGCGCCGCGCCGCCTGCGCGCACCAAGTCACCCGCCGGGCAGGCGAGTCGATCAAGCCAACTGTTCGGCAAGCCTTGACGTGAACTTTCCCCTTGGTGATCCTCACCGGTAACTTGCACCACTCATTGACAAGACAACATGGACGTGGGGACTGACCATGGCTCGACGCCCTTACCGGCGGATCAGACACGTCACGCTCGTGTCGCTGCTCCTTCTCCTGCTGACCGTCGGTCTCGGACCCACGCCCAGCTCGGCGGCCGGAGCGGACTGGTGGGACCCGGTCGCCCGGCCCACCCCCGACGCGCAGCCCGGCGTCACCGGCGAACCCTTCACCGGCACCAACTCCCAGGGAGACGTACGGGGGTTCATCGACGCCCACGACCACCTCTTCTCCAACGAGGCCTTCGGCGGTCGGCTGATCTGCGGCAAGGTGTTCTCGACGGCCGGCGTGGCCGACGCGCTCAAGGACTGCCCCGAGCACTACCCGGACGGCAGCCTCGCGCTCTTCGACTACATCACGCACGGCGGCGACGGGAAGCACGACCCGACCGGCTGGCCCACCTTCAAGGACTGGCCGGCCTACAACTCCATGACCCACCAGGCCAATTACTACGCCTGGGTGGAGCGCGCCTGGCGCGGCGGTCAGCGGGTGCTAGTCAACGACCTCGTCACCAACGGGACGATCTGCTCCATCTACCCGTTCAAGGCCCGCAGTTGTGACGAGATGACGTCGATCCGGCTCCAGGCGAAGCTGAGTTACGCGCTCCAGGACTACATCGACGCGATGTACGGCGGCACCGGCAAGGGCTGGTTCCGGATCGTCACCGACAGCGCGCAGGCCCGACAGGTCGTCCAGCAGGGGAAGTTGGCGGTCGTGCTCGGCGTCGAGACCAGTGAGCCGTTCGGCTGCAAGCAGGTCCTCGACGTCGCGCAGTGCAGCAAAGCCGATATCGACAAGGGACTTGACGAGCTGTACGCGCTCGGCGTGCGCAGCATGTTCCTGTGCCACAAGTTCGACAACGCGCTGTGCGGCGTCCGCTTCGACGAGGGCGGCCTCGGCACCGCCATCAACGTCGGACAGTTCCTGTCCACGGGCACCTTCTGGAAGACCGAGCAGTGCACGGGGCCCCAGCACGACAACCCCATCGGCACCGCCGCCTCCGCCGCAGAGGACGACCTGCCCGACGGCGTCGACGTGCCCGCCTACGACAGCGACGCGCGCTGCAACGCACGCGGCCTCACCGACCTCGGCGCCTACGCCGTACGCGGCATGATGCAGCGCAAGATGATGCTGGAGATCGACCACATGGGCGTCAAGGCCGTCGGTCAGGCGCTCGACATCTTCGAGTCCGCCTCCTACCCCGGCGTGCTCTCCTCGCACAGCTGGATGGACCTCGACTGGACCGAACGCGTCTACGCCCTCGGCGGGTTCGCCGCCCAATACATGTACGGCTCCAAGGAGTTCGTCGCCGAGGCCGCCCGCACCAAGGCCCTGCGCGACACGTACGACGTCGGATACGGCTTCGGCACCGACTTCAACGGCATCGGCGACCACCCCGCCCCGCGCGGCGCGGACACCACCGACAAGGTCACCTACCCGTTCAGGAGCGTCGACGGCGGCTCCGTCATCGACCGGCAGACCACCGGTGAACGCTCCTTCGACATCAACACCGACGGCGCCGCCCACGTCGGCATGATCCCCGACTGGATCGAGGACATCCGGAAGGTCGGCGGCGAGGACGTGGTCGACGACCTCTTCCGCGGCGCCGAGTCCTACCTCTCCACCTGGGGCGCGACCGAACAGCACCAGGCATCCGCCGACCTCGCGGGCGGGCGACCGGCACAGGCCAGTTCGTCGGAGTCCAACCCCGTCACCAGCTACCAGCCGGACCGGGCCGTCGACGGCGACCGTGCCACCCGCTGGGCCAGCGACTGGAGCGACGACCAGTGGTGGCAGGTCGACCTCGGCGCCACCCACCGCGTCGGCCGGGTGACCCTCGACTGGGAACGCGCCTACGGCAAGGAGTACCGCGTCGAACTCTCCACCGACGGCGTGAACTGGACGACCGCCTGGTCCACCACGGCCGGCGACGGCGGCCTCGACACCGCCCGCTTCACCGGCACCCCGGCCCGCTACGTCCGCGTCCACGGCCTCCACCGCGGCACCGAATGGGGCTACTCGCTGTACGAGGTCACCGTCCACAGCTCCTGACCCGTGCCGTTCCCGGTGGGCGCAGCCAGTCGGTCAGCGCCCACCACCACTGAAGGGTGGACAACAGCCGGGAACGGCCGTCGCAGGGCAGGTCGGTGAGCGAGCCGCCGGTGATGTCCTGGAGCCTGCCGAGCCGGTAGCGGACGGTGTGGGGATGGGTGAACAGCGCCGACGCGGTCCGGTCGAGGCGGCGGCCCTGATCGAGGAACGTCAGCGCGGTCAGGGCGAGTTGGCGGTGAAAGGCGTCGCCTTGATCGAGGGGGCCGAGCAGACGTCGGCTCAACTGCGCGCCGAGCAAAGGTTGGTGCGCCAACGCCAACTCGGCCGCGGAGTCGGTGAGTTCGTACCGGCCGCGCAGCCCCCGACCGCGTCCGAGGTCCACCGTGTGCGCGCACAGCCGGTACAGCGCCCGCAGCTCGCCGAGCGGAACCGCCGGTGACACCACGACCAGGACATCCGCGTCGAGGCCGACCGGCTCCGGCGGACGCGCGCACACGCCCGCCAGGTGTCCGGCGAGCACCGTCGTGAACGGGCGCGGGGTGAACGCGGTACCCGGGTGGGCCGGGCTCGCGGCGAAACAGTGGAGGAGTCCGTCGTCGTTCGGGCGGATTCCGGCCCGGGCCAGCTCCCGGTCCGACGGGGCGTCCCCGTCCAGGAACAGGCGGCGGATCAACTCGGCCCGCAGCTCGCCCAGTTGGCGGGGCGCCTGTTGCTCCGCGGCCCGATAGCCGTTGACCACCTGCCGTTCCAGGGCGTCGCCGTACTCCTTGAGGCGCAGCATCAGCGACAGGAGCAGGCGGTCGGAGACACCGGCCGACCGGCAGCGGTCCACGACGATCTCGGCCGCCCGGGTGGTCGCCGCCTGCACGCCCCGCAGAACGGCGGTCATCGGGACGCCCTGCACCGCGCGGTCGGCGCCGAGCAACAGGGCGGCCCCGAAGTCCTGTTCGTCGATCGCCTCGGCCCGGTCGAGCGCGGCGAACCAGGGGGCGGCGGCGGTGACCATGGCCAGCACGTGCGAGAAGGTCTCCGGCTCGGTGATCCGGGAGAGTTCGGGGGAGCGGGTGCGGGCCGCGCGGACCAGTTCGCCGCACACCTGCGGGTCGCCCGCCATGCTCCGCAGGATCTCGGCGACCGGCTCGGGTCCCTTCAGGACGGTCATGTCCCCTCTTCCGCCCGAGCGCTGTGGCCGGGACACGACGAAGCGGTGGCCGCGTTGACGCTCGCCCACTATCGCGTCGGCACCCGACCTGGTTTCCTGTGGGCTACCGACGGTAACAGCGCGTTTCTCGCAGGACCACCCTGTGCACCGCCTCGACGTGCCGGTGTCTCCTGCCCCTCCCGCACCGGAAGGCAGCCCATGGAACACGCGGCGCACACAACGCACAGGGACCACCCGCAGAGCCCGGAGCAGTCCGACCCCGCGACCGGGGTCACCCGCAGGCACGCGCTCACCGTGGCCGGTGGCGTCCTCGCCGGAGCCGCACTGGCCGCGCAGGCGTTCCCGGCGTTCGCCGCCGAGGCGCAGGACGCGGACGCCATCGTCGTCGGCCATGGTCTGGCCGGTCTGGTCGCGACGGCCGAACTCGCGGCCGCGGGGCGCAGGGTGCTGCTGCTCGACCAGGAGCCCGAGGCGTCGCTCGGCGGGCAGGCGTTCTGGTCGTTCGGCGGACTCTTCCTCGTCGACTCCGATGAGCAGCGGCTGATGGGCGTCAAGGACTCCCACGATCTGGCCTGGCAGGACTGGCTGGGCACCGCCGGTTTCGACCGGGGCGTGGGCGATCCGACCGGGCAGGACCACTGGGCCTACCAGTGGGCCGAGTCCTATGTGGACTTCGCGTCCGGCGAGAAGCGGTCGTGGCTCTCGGGGCTCGGCGTGCAGTGGTTCCCGATCGTCGGCTGGGCCGAGCGCGGCGGCGGGCTCGCGGACGGGCACGGCAACTCGGTGCCGCGCTTCCATGTCACCTGGGGCACCGGACCGGCCGTCGTCGAACCCTTCGAGAAGAAGGTGCGGGCCGCCGTCGACGCGGGCAAGGTCGCCTTCAGGTTCCGGCACCGGGTGGACGGCCTGGTGACGACCGGGGGAGCGGTGACCGGCGTGCGCGGCGCGGTCCTGGAGCCGAGCGACGCCCCGCGCGGCACCCCCAGCTCCCGCACCGTCGTCGGCGCGTTCGAACTCCGCGCCCCCGTCGTGATCGTCACCTCCGGCGGCATCGGCGCCAACCAGGACCTGGTCCGGCAGAACTGGCCGGCCCGCCTCGGCTCTCCGCCGAAGACCATGGTGACCGGCGTGCCCGCGCACGTCGACGGCCGGATGCTCGGCATCACCGAGCAGGCCGGCGGCCGGATCGTCAACCCCGACCGCATGTGGCACTACACCGAGGGGCTGCGCAACTACGCCCCGATCTGGCCCAACCACGGCATCCGCATCCTGCCGGGTCCGTCCTCGATGTGGTTCGACGCCACCGGCAGGCGTTTCGGCACCCCCGACATCCCGGGCTACGACACCCTGCACACGCTGGGCTCGATCACCGCGTCCGGCCACGACTACTCGTGGTTCGTCACCACGCAGAAGATCCTTGCCAAGGAGTTCGCGCTCTCCGGCTCCGAACAGAACCCCGACCTGACCAACAAGGACGTCTGGCAGCTGCTCTCCCGGATCTGGCAGACCCCGGAACCCATCGAGAAGTTCAAGAAGAACGGCGCCGACTTCGTGGTCGCCACCAGCCTCACCGACCTGGTCACCGGCATGAACAGGCTCACCGGCGACCATCTGATCCAACTCGCCGACCTGAAGCGGCAGATCGAGGCGCGGGACCGCGAGATCGACAACCCGTACACCAAGGACGTCCAGGTGATGGGCATCCGCAACGCGCTGACCTACATCGGTGACTCCCTCAGCCGGACGGCGTCGGCGCACAAGATTCTGGACCCCTCGGCGGGCCCGCTGATCGCCGTGCGGCTGAACATCCTCACCCGCAAGACCCTCGGCGGCCTCCAGACCGACCTCTCGGGCCGCGTCCTGGGCACGACGGGCGCCCCGATACCCGGTCTGTACGCGGCCGGAGAGGTCGCCGGCTTCGGCGGCGGCGGAGTCCACGGCTACCGCTCGCTGGAGGGCACCTTCCTGGGCGGCTGCCTCTTCTCCGGGCGGCAGGCGGGACGCGCGGCGGCCGCGGCGACGGCGACCTGACAGCGCGGCGTGCCGGAGCGTCCCCCGGCTCCGGCACGCCTCAACTACCCTGTCTCCAGGGCTGGTTCGGTCAGACCGCGGGGGCCGGGAACGTCGGGTACTCGACGCCCGAGACATGCTGGACGACCCGGATGACCTGGCAGGAGTAGCCGAACTCGTTGTCGTACCAGAGGTAGAGGATCGCGTTGTCGCCCTCGACCTTGGTGGCACCGGCGTCGACGATCGACGCGTGGCGCGAGCCGATGAAGTCGCTGGAGACCGCGTCGGGCGCCGTGGTGAAGTCGATCTGGCGCTTGAGCGGGGACGTCAGCGACACCTCACGCAGATGGTCGAGCACCTCCTCGCGGGAGGTCTCCCGGGCCAGTTGGAGGTTGAGGATCGCGATCGACACGTCCGGCACCGGCACCCGGATCGAGCTGCCGGTGATGCGCGCCGTGAGGTCGGGCAGCGCCTTGGTGACGGCGGAGGCGGCGCCCGTCTCGGTGATCACCATGTTGAGCGGCGCGGACCGGCCCCGGCGCTCGGACTTGTGGTAATTGTCCAGCAGGTTCTGGTCGTTGGTGAACGAGTGGACCGTCTCCACGTGCCCGCGCAGCACGCCGTACTCGTCGTCCATCGCCTTCAGCGGCGGCACGATCGCGTTGGTGGTGCAGGAGGCGCAGGACAGGATCTGGTCGTCCGGCTTGATTGTGTGGTGGTTGACGCCATGCACGATGTTCGGGACGTCACCCTTGCCGGGCGCGGTCAGCACCACCTTGTCGACACCGGGGCGCAGATGCTGGGACAGGCCCTCGCGGTCACGCCATGTGCCGGTGTTGTCGATGAGGATGGCGTCCTTGATGCCGTACGCGGTGTAGTCGATCTCCGACGGGTCGTTCGCGTAGATCACCTTGATCGCGTTGCCGTTGGCGAAGATCGTGCTGCTCTCCTCGTCCACGGTGATCGTGCCCGGGAACTGGCCGTGGATGGAGTCCCGGCGCAGCAGCGAGGCGCGCTTGACGATGTCCTGGTCGCCGCCGCCGCGCACCACGATCGCGCGCAGCCGCAGCCCGTTGCCCGAGCCCGACTTCTCGATCAGCAGGCGGGCGACCAGGCGGCCGATCCGGCCGAAGCCGTACAGGACGACGTCCCGGCCCGCCCCGCGCTCCCGCTTGTGGACGCCGGTCGCGCCGGCGACGGCCTCGGCGGTGAACTCCTCCACCGACAGGCCCCGGTCGTCGGTGCGGTACGTCTCGGCGAGGATCGCGAGGTCGATCTGGGAGGGGCCGAGGTCGAGCGTGGTGAGCGCCCGCAGGAACGGCAGGGTCTCGGTGATCGACAGCTCCACCCCGGCGATCTGCCGGGCGAACCGGTGCGTCTTGAGGATGCTGACCACCGACTTGTTCACCAAGGAGCGGCTGTGCAGCAGGACGGTGACGTCCCGCTCGCGGTGCAGCTTCCCGATGATCGGGATCATCGACTCCGCGATCTCCTCGCGGGTCTTCCAGTGGGTGAACGAGTCGTCGTTGACAGTCACAGTCCATCTTTCGAGCTAGGCGGCGCTCATATGATAGACACGCGCTGTTCGGGTCCGGATACGGGGGGCGGATGCGGCGGCCGATATCAGCCGCCTCGCCGGGCGGAGAGGCCCGTGAAACGACTCGTCCCGCCACCCGCGTCCCCTGTGCGGGGCGGGTGGCGGGACGGAAGTGCCGGGCGGCGGTGGTCAGTTCACCGTGACCATGGTGGGCCGCGAGTGGGTGTCGCCGTGCACGACCCGCAGCTTCGCGACGCCCTTGTCGTTGAGCTTCACCTTGACGCTGTACTTGTCCTTCTTGACCACCGTGCTGGAGTGCAGGGACGTCCACTTCCCCTTGTTCCAGTGCTGCACCTGGAGCTTGGTCCCGTTGCGGAGGCCCTTGGTCATGCCGGAGAGCATGACGCTGTCCTTGGCCTTGACGGTGTGCTTGTCGGCGGTGACGGTGATGCTCGCCTTGGCCTTCGGCGCCATGGCGGACGCGGTCGGGGCTGCGGCCGCCGCGGGCTGATCGGCTGCGCTCGCGACGGAGGCCCCCGCTCCGCCGGCCAGCAGCGCCGCCGCGCACGCGGTGCCTATCGCGGCCATCCGCAGGCGGCGGGTCTTCGCAGATGCAGTCATGACACATACCTCTCGAACGGGAGGGCGAAATGTTGCCAGATATGACGGTAACGGCGCTCCGCTCATCCCGCCCGTTGTCGCCCGTCCGCCCAGCTCAGGGCCATGATCACAGCCCGGGAACCACACCAGGACGCGAACGTCGGCCGGCTAGCTGTGCGCCGCCCGCTTGCCGAGGTTCACCCAGGCGATCCCGCCCAGCACCGGAGCCGCGATCAGCACCACCAGCCACACCACCTTGGGCAGATGACGCACCCGGGCGCCGGGCGTCCTGACACAGTCGACGAACGCGTACACGCACAGGACAACTACCGCCGCGTACAAGGCGAAGAGGGCGGATGACGACACGATGTCCACTGTTTTCGGTTCCTTCCGATGACTCCCGGCGCGGGTGCGGCACCGGGATCTTGCCTGCTCACCCTGTTGATCGGACGAGGACGCCGAACGGTTCACGCGGGCCAGGACGGAACGGCGAGGGGGCAGCGGGTTCAAACCGCGCACCGGCGCCCCCGTTCCCGGCGGGCCGCCCGCGCATGAATGCCCGCCCACGGATCGGGTACGCGACGCTGGACCGTGCCTTGGGTCAGCAGGCCCAGGGCGTTTCGAGCGCCGTGTCACGCGATCCGGCAGGGAGACACCCATGAACGACCACATCGGCACACCGGCCCGGCAGGCACTGGACGCGCTCGCCGCCGACACCGAGGACACCGCCGCCCTGGACACGCTCGCCAAGAGCGACGTGCTCGTGCCGGTGCCCGACGACGCCAACCCGGAGGCGACCGCCGACCCGGCCGTCGTGGCGCTGCCCGTCCTGGAGCAGCCCGGCGGCGACCCGGTCGTCCCCGTCTTCACGTCCGAGGGCGAGATGGCCGGCGTGCTGCCGTCGGTCTCGCGCTACCGGCTGGTGCCGCTGGCCGCTCTCGCCTCGCAGTGGCCGAGCGAGGAACTCGCCCTCAGCATCGACCTCGGCTCCGCGCACCCGCTCACCCTCACCTCGGAAGGCGTGCGCACCCTGCTGGCCCGCACCTAGGGCGCGTTGTCACGACGAAAGGGCCCGGCCGACCGCGTGAGAGCGCGGCGGCCGGGCCCTTTTCGGGGTGCGCGAGCTGAACCGTCGTTCAGGCGTCCTCGCCCAACGTGCGGGCCAGCGCCGCGCGTTGCAGGGGCAGCGCCTCGGTGTGCAGGGCGCGACCCCTCTCGGTGAGGGCGACCCAGACGCCCCGGCGGTCCTCCACACAGACCGAGCGTTCCACCAGACCGTCCTTCTCCAGCCGGCCGATCAGCCGGGACAGGGCGCTCTGGCTGAGGTGGACGCGTCCGACGAGGTTCTGCACCCGGCACTGGTCGCCCTTCCCGGGCGCCTCGGCGATCAGCAGGTCGAGCACCTCGAAGTCGCTCGCGCCCAGGCCGTGCGGATGCAGGGCACGGTCGATCTCGCACATCGTGCGGGCGTGCACGGACAGGATGTCCCGCCATCTGTCCTCGAACCGGGCCCCGGGCGTCTTGGCTGCCATACCCGCACGGTAACACCGCGCCGACCGTTCTATGACTGTGCAAGTAACCCGGGATTCACGCCCCGGTGTCCTCGACCAGCCCGACGAGATTGCCGTCCGCGTCCCTGACGGAGGCGATGAGCCGGCCGCCCCCGACCTCCCGCACCTCCTGCTGGACCCGCGCGCCCGCCGCCACCAGCGCCGCGAGCCGGCCCCGGATGTCGTCGACGTGCCAGTAGGGCACCGGCCCGGTCAGCCCCTGCGCGTGGCCGCCCGGGTCGAGGCCGATGTCCTGCCCGGCGTCCTTGAAACCGACGTAGTACGGCTCGTCCACATACGGATCGGTCCCCAGCAGCGCCCTGAACAGCGCCTTCGCCCCATCGACGTCCTTGACGGGATAGATGATCGTCCTGACTCCTGCGGTCATGGCGGGCTCCTTGCGACGAGGTCACCGACGGGGTTCCGCCGATGCCCTCCACGCTAGAGCGGGCGACGGCGGACGGCTTCTTCGATCCTGACCGGTCGCGTCCCCCCCCCACACACACGGCGCCCGCGCTCACGTCGACGCGCGCTCCACCAGCTCCGTCGGCAGGATCACCGCCGCCGGGTCCTCGCCGCCGATCTGGGCCAGCAGGACGCGGACCATCTCGGCGCTGACGCGGTCCCACGGCTGGCGGATGGTGGTGAGTTCCGGGCGGGCGGCGAGGGCGGCGGGGGAGTCGTCGAACCCGCCGACAGCGATGTCATCGGGGACGCGCCGACCGGCCCGCTCCAGGGCCAGCAGCACGCCCTGCGCCATCAGATCGGACGCCACGAACACCGCGTCCAGCTCCGGGGCCCGCGCCAGCAGCAGTTCGGCGCCCGCCTCACCGCTGGCCCGGCTGTAGTCGCCGGACACCACGAGACGCTCGTCGTACGCCAACCCCGCCTCGGCGAGCACCTCTTGATACCCCGCGAGGCGCTCCACACCGCCCGGCGTGTCCAGCGGTCCGGTGACCACGCCGATCCGGCGGCGGCCCCGGGACAGCAGATGGCGCACCATGTCACGGGCGCCGTCCCGGTCGTCGGCCGCCACGTAACTCACCTTGGAACGCAGCCCGATCGGCTTGCCGCAGGCCACCAACGGGACGCCCGCCGCGCGCAGTTCCTCCGCGACCGGGTCGCCCGAGTGGCTGGAGACCAGCAGCACCCCGTCGACGTGCCCGGCCGTGATGTACCGCGTGATGCGCCGCCGTTCGTCCTCGGTGCCCGCCAGCATCAGCAGCAGCGGGATGTCGTGCGCGGCCAGCGCCTGGGTGCAACCCCGCAGCAGGACATTGAAGTTGGGGTCCTCGAAGAACCGCTCCTGGGGCTCCGTCAGCAGAAAACCGACCGAGTCCGAACGCCCGGTGATCAGCGACCTGGCATGCCGGTTCACGACGTAACCCGTCCTGCGGATCGCGGCGTTGACCGCCTCCTGGGCGGCCGGGCTGACGTAGTGGCCGCCGTTGAGGACCCGGGAGACGGTGCCCCGCGACACGCCCGCCTCACGGGCCACGTCGTGGATCGTCGGTGGACGGCGGCGGCCCCCGGGGTTGCTCATGGTCATGACTTTACGGCTCCGGAGAGCAGATCGAGCGACCAGAACCGCTGGATGACCAGGAAGAGCGCGACCAGCGGGAGCACCGCGAGGAAGGCGCCCGTGATCACCAGGGTGTACAGGGCCGGGGTGTTGGCGCCCTGTTCGAGGAGCGTGTACAGGCCGAGCGTGATCGGGAACCGCTCGTCGTCGCTGAGCATGATGTACGGCAGCAGGAAGTTGTTCCAGACGGCGACGAACTGGAACAGGAACACCGTCACCATGCCGGGCACCATCATCGGCAGCGCGACCCGCGTGAAGATCCGCCACTCGCCCGCCCCGTCCATCCGCCCCGCCTCCACCACGTCGGTGGGCACGGCCGCCGACGCGTAGATGCGGGACAGGTAGACGCCGTACGGGGAGAGGATCTGCGGGAGCAGCACGGACAGATAGGAGTCCGTCATATCCGCCTTCGCCAGCAGCAGGTACTGCGGGATGGCGAGGATGATCGGCGGCATCAGCACGCCCGCGAGGAGCACGTTGAACATCGTCTCGCGCCCCCGGAAGCGGTACGTCGCGAGCGCGTAGCCGCTGAACGCCGACACCACCGTGGACAGCAGGGCGCCGACGAGGGAGTAGAGGGCGGAGTTGCCCATCCACGTCCAGTAGAGGCCGTCGCGGTAGGCGTTCAGGTCCTTGACGTTGTCGACGAAGCCGGAGCCCGGCAGGAAGGTGAACGTGGAGAACAGCTCGCTGCCCGACTTGGTGGACGCGATCACCACCCAGGCGACCGGCAGCAGCGTGTAGACCGCGCCGAGCAGCAGCGCGACCGTCGGGACCAGCGCGATCCGGCGGCGCAGCGGCGGCCCCTGAGCCGTGCCGGGCGTGGTGCCCGCCGCCGGCGCGGCCTTGCGGACGGCGAGGGAACTCATCGGGCGGCCTCCTGCTTGTTGCGGCGGTTCGCGGCTCGCAGGAAGCCGAACGACAGGACCAGCGTGGCCAGCGCGATGATCGTCGCCTCGGCCGCCGCCTGGTAGATGTCCCCGTTGCCGAAGGCGTCCTGGTACACCTTCATCAGCGGACTCCACGTCGTGGACACGGAGTTGGTGAGGGGTTTGAGGGTGGTCGGCTCGTTGAAGACCTGGAGCGTGGCGATGATCGAGAAGAAGAAGGTGAGCACCAACGACGGCGCCACCATCGGGATCTTGATCCGCACCGCGATCTGCAACGGCGTGGCACCGTCCAGCCGGGCCGCCTCGTACACCTCGACCGGGATGGCCTTGAGCGACGTATAGATGACGATCATGTTGAAGCCGGTGCCGCCCCAGACCGCGATGTTCGACAGGGCGAGATAGAGCGGGCCGCCGTCCAGCAGGTCCGGCTGCGGCAGCCCCAGCTTCTGCAACACGTAAAAGAAGGGGCTCACGTCCGGCAGGTACAGGAAGCCCCACAGCAGCGCGGCCACCACCCCGGGAACGGCGTACGGCAGGAAGATCGCGAGCCGGGTGAACGAGGTGAGACGCACCTTCTCGGAGTCGAGCATCAACGCGAACAGCAGCGCCAGGCCGAGCATCATCGGAACGACGATGCAGCCGTAGCCCAGTACCCGCAGCGCGCCGTCGATCAGCTCGCTGTCGGTGAGGGCGTCGGTGTAGTTCTCAAGTCCGGCCCAGACCTCCTCCCGCGCACCCGAGCCGAGGCCGAGGCCGGAGACGTGGACCTTGTGGAAGCTGAGCCAGACCGCGTACCCGATGGGCAGCGCGAAGAACAGTGCGAAGAGGACGGTGGCGGGGACGAGGAAGGCGTACGGGGCCCCCTTGACCCCGTACGACCTGCGGCGTGCGGTGGTCACTCGGAGACTCCGAAGCCCTGCTTCTTCATGTCGGTGACCGTCGCGTCCTGCATCGTCTTCAGGGCGGCGGCGAAGTCCGACTTGTTCTTGGCAGCGGCGCCGAAGGCGTCCTTGAAGGAGGTGTAGGCGACGTTCACGTTGGGGCCCCAGGCGGCCGGTGCCGTGGTCTTCGCGATCTCGGCGGCCTTGGTGTAGAAGTCCGGCTGGTTGGAGAAGTAGGCCGGCGGCGTGGTGAAGGCGCCGGACAGCTGCGCGGAGGTCGAGGCGGGGTAGATGCCGCTGTCCTTGGCGAGGGCGTTGAGGGCGTCCCCGTCGGTGTTCAGCCATGCGGCGAACTTGGCGGCGGCCGCCTGGTGCGCGGAGTCCGTGGTGACGGCGGTGGAGGAGCCGCCCCAACTGCCGGTGACGTCCTGGCTGTCGGACCACTGGGGGAGCGGGGCCATGGCCCACTTGCCCTCGGTGTCGGGCGCGGCGGTGGTCAGCGTGCCCGGCGCCCACACGGCGCTCACCCACGCGATCTGCTTGCCGGTGTCGATCGCCTTGTTCCAGGCCGGGGTGTACATGGGCTGGTTGTCGATGGAGCCGTCCTTGACCAGGTCGCCCCAGAACGTCGCGACCTTCCGGGTCGCCGCGTCGTCGATGCCGACCTTCCACTTCTCGCCCGAGGTCGTCCACCACTTGGCGCCGGCCTGCTGGGCGAGGCCCGCGAAGAGACCGGAGTCGTTGGCGGAGAACGTGGTGAGGTCGGTGTCCGGGGCCTTCTTCTTCAGCGCGCGGGCGGTCTCGGCGAACTGCTCCCAGGTGGTGGGGACCGTGAGGCCGTACTTCTTGAAGAGGTCCTCGCGGTAGTAGAACATCATCGGCCCGATGTCCTGCGGCACCGCGTAGACGGCGTCCGTGCCCAGCGTCGTCTGCTGCCAGACACCGGAGGCGAACTTGCCCTTGGCGTCGCCGACTTCCTTGGATATGTCGGCGAGCGCGTCATTGCTGACCAGCGTCGGCAGCGCCTGGTACTCGGCCTGCACCAGGTCCGGCGCCTTCTTCGCCTTGTGCGCGGTGAGGATCTTGGTGACCAGGGTGTCGCCGGACGCCTGCTTCTTGACCGTGACCGTGATCTGGTCCTTCTTGCCCGGACCCTTGTTCCACAGGTCCACCACCTTGTCCATGCCGGGCGTCCAGGTCCAGTACGTGAGCGAGACCGGACCCGACGCGGCCTTGCTGTCGTCGCCCGAGCCGCAGGCGGCGAGAGCGGTGGCGCCGAGGGCGACCGCGACGGTACTGGCCACGAGGCGACTGTGCTTCGTGATGGGCATGGATTTCTCCCCTGACCTGGGGCCTGCGCCTGCTGCGGAGGCCTGCCATGCTTCTGTGAGCGTTCACAGTAGAGAAACATCCCGGACACTTGTCAATGGTTGTTGCTGTGCGGTTATGTTGGGCTCGCACCGCCGTTGTTGTGTGTGCACGTTCCCAAATGATCGATAACTCGGGAGAAATCCATGCCGGAGACCACCCCCAAGGGCCTCACCCGGCTCGCCTTCGGTGGGGACTACAACCCGGAGCAGTGGCCGGAATCCGTCTGGGCCGAGGACGTCCGGCTGATGCGCGAGGCCGGCGTCACGATGGTGAGCGTCGGCATCTTCTCCTGGGCCCTGCTCGAACCCGCGCCCGGGGAACACGACTTCGGCTGGCTCGACCGGCTGCTCGACCTCCTGCACGCACACGGCATCCGCGTCGACCTCGGCACTCCGACCGTCGCCCCGCCCGCCTGGTTCTACCGCGCCCACCCCGACGCGCTGCCGGTGACGGCCGACGGCGTCCGCCACGAGTTCGGCTCGCGCGGCGCCATCTGCCACAGCAACGCCGACTACCGGGCCGCCGCCGCGGACATCACCACCCGCCTCGCCGAGCGCTACGGCGCCCACCCCGCCCTCGCCCTGTGGCACGTCCACAACGAGTACGGCGTCCCCGTCTCGGCCTGCTACTGCGACTCCTGCGCCGCCCACTTCCGCCGCTGGCTGGCCGCCGAGTACACCACCGTCGACGCCGTCAACGAGGCCTGGGGCACCGCCTTCTGGGGCCAGCGCTACGCCGCTCTCGACCAGATCAACCCGCCGCGCACCGCCCCCACCGTCGGCAACCCCGGCCAGGCCCTCGACTACAAGCGCTTCGCCGACGCCACCATGCGGGAGAACTTCCGCGCCGAGCGGGACATCCTGCACGCCCTCGCGCCCGGCATCCCCGTCACGACCAACTTCATGACCGCCCTCAGCCAGTGCGACTCCGTCGACTACTGGGCCTGGGGCCGCGAGGTCGACCTCGTCACCAACGACCACTACCTCATCACCGACGGCCGCCGCACCCACGTCAACCTCGCGATGGCCGCCGACCTCACCCGCTCGGTGGCGGGCGGCGCCCCCTGGCTGCTCCTGGAGCACTCCACCTCGGGCGTCAACTGGCAGCCCCGCAACCCCGCCAAGGCCCCCGGCCAGATGGCCCGCAACTCCCTCGCCCACGTGGCCCGCGGCTCCGAGGGCGCGATGTTCTTCCAGTGGCGCCAGTCCCGGCGCGGCGCCGAGAAGTTCCACTCCGCGATGCTCCCGCACGGCGGCACCGACACCCGCGTCTGGCGCGAGGTCGTCGAACTCGGCGCCGCACTCGACGCGTTGGCCCCGATCAGGGGCACCCGCACCGAGGCCGACGTCGCCGTCCTGTGGGACTGGCAGTCCTGGTGGGCACAGAACCTCCAGTGGCGCCCCAGCGAGGACCACGACCCGCGCGAACGCGCCGACGCCTTCTACGAGGCCCTCTACGACCGCCACCTCACCGTCGACTTCGCCCACCCGGAAGCCGACCTGTCACGCCACCCCCTGGTCGTCGTGCCCGCGCTGTACCTGATGACCGAGGCCGCCGGCGCCAACCTCCGCACCTACGTGGAGAACGGCGGCACCCTCGTCGTCTCCTACTTCTCCGGCATCGTCGACGAGCACGACGCCGTCCACGACGGCCCCTACCCGGGCGCCCTGCGCGACGTACTCGGCCTGACCGTCGAGGAGTTCGCCCCGCTGCTGGCCGGCGAGTCGGTACGCGTCGACGGCCCCGACGGCTCCGAACTGGACGCCGACGTATGGACCGAGTTCGTGGTCCCGCACGGCGCCGAGACCGTCTGGACCTACGCCGACGGGCTCACCGCGGGCCACCCCGCCGTCACCCGGCACCGCCTCGGCGAGGGCACCGCCTGGTACGTCTCCACCCGCCTGGGCGCCGACGGCCTGGACGCGCTGATCGGGGCGGTGGCCGAGGACGCCCGCCTCACCCCGCGCGCCGACCTGCCCCGGGACGTCGAAGTGGTGCGCCGCAGCGGCGAGTCGGGGACCTTCCTGTTCGTGATCAACCACACCGCCGCCGACGCCAAGGTGCTGCTGGAGACCCCCGGCACCGAACTGCTGACCGGCGAACGCGCCGCGGGCCGCCTCGCGGTCCCGGCCTCGGCCGTACGGGTCGTACGACTCGACGGCTGACCGGACTCCCCTCCGCCCGCGCGAGCCGCGAGCCGCGTACCGCGGGTGGAGGGGTCTCCTTCCGGCGGGAGCGATCCCGCCGGAAGGACACTCCCCAGTGGAGGGGACGTGCCCCAACGGGTCCGTCCCGATGGGAGGTCCCCTCCTCCTCCTGTTCGAAGGGACGACGAACAACGATGTTCTATCCCAGACGTGCTCTCAGGGCCCTGCTGCTGCCGCTCCTGGCCGGGCTCTCCCTCCTCTCCCTGCCCGCCCAGACCGCCTCGGCGGCCAGCACCCTCACCAACGGCGGATTCGAGTCCGACGGCGCGGCCGTGGCCGCACCGGCCGGCTGGCCCGAGTACGGCGACACCGCCGCCTCCTACTCCGAGTCCGGCGGCCACGCCGGGAGTTACCGCCTCTCCCACTACGCGGCGGCCGCCTACAAGGTGGAGACGTACCAGTACCTGTCGGGCCTGACCAACGGGACCTACACGCTCACCGCCTGGGTCCGCTCCAGCGGTGGCCAGAACGCCGCGTACATAGCGTTGAAGAACTGCGGCAGCGCGGACCAGCGCACCGACCTGCCGGTCTCGACCAGCAGTTGGGTCCGTATCGTCACGTCGATCAATGTGACGAACAGTCAGTGCACAGTCAGCATCAACAGTGACGCGAACGCGGGCAACTGGATCAATGTTGACGACCTGACCTTCGCATCTGGATCGACTGGACTGTCGATCAAGGGTTCCGACATCTCCTCCCTCGCCAAGAGCGAGGCCAAGGGCGGTGTCTACAAGACCAGCACCGGCACCAACGGCGACGCGATCACCATCCTCAAGAACGCCGGCATGAACTACGCCCGCCTCAAGGTGTGGGTCAACCCGGCCGACGGCTTCAACGACAAGGCGCACGTCCTGGCCGTCGCCAAGCGCGTCAAGGCCGCCGGCATGAAGCTGCTGGTCGACTTCCACTACTCCGACACCTGGGCCGACCCGGGCAAGCAGACCAAGCCCGCCGCCTGGGCCTCGCACGCGTACAGCCAGCTCAAGACCGACGTCTACAACCACACCTACGACGTGCTCAACGCGCTGAAGGCGCAGGGCACCACCGCCGACATGGTCCAGGTCGGCAACGAGATCAACGGCGGCATGCTCTGGTCCGACGGCTCCACCGACAACTGGCCACAGCTGGCCGGCCTGCTCAACTCGGGCTACAGCGCGGTCAAGGCGGTCTCCTCCAGCACCCAGGTCGCCCTCCACCTGGCCGACGCCGGTGACGACGCCACCGTCCGCTGGTGGTTCGACAGCGCCAAGGCCAACGGCGTCAACTACGACGTCATCGGCCTGTCGTACTACGGGTACTGGCACGGTTCGCTCGCTGCCGCCCAGGCCACCCTGGACGACACCGCCGCGCGCTACGGCAAGCCCGTCTACATCGCCGAGACGGCCTACCCGTTCCGCCTCGACAGCGACGACTCGCTCGAAAACCAGATCGACATCCCCAGCGAACTCGTCGCCGGCTACCCGGCCACCAGCGCGGGCCAGTTGGCGTGGATGAACGCCGTGGCAAGCATCGTCGAAGCCGTGCCGAACGGCCGTGGCCTGGGCGTCTTCTACTGGGAGGCGACCTGGACCGCGGTCAACGGCAACGGCTGGGACCCGGCCGACGCCTCCTCCGGCAACGCCTGGGAGAACCAGGCCCTGTTCGGCTACGACGACCGTGCCCTGCCGTCGATGGCGTGGTTCAGCCACCGCTGACCCCCGCTCAGCGAGGGCCCGGCCCCGGGGAGTTCCCCGGTGCCGGGCCCTCGCCCCGGCACCGGACCCGCGGAGTGCCGGACAGGCTGACACGGGGTACAGGAGACTGGAGGGACAAAGACACGGCAAGGGGGCGCGATGTTCAGGACTCCCGTCAGCGAGCGACGACGGCGTGTCCTGGAGTGGCTGCGGGAACCCGCCGCCCACTTCCCGCCCCAGCCGGACGGCGACCTCACCGAGGACGGGGTCGCGTCGGACGCCGTCGCCGCGAAACTCGGCGTGCCGGTCGCGGTCGCCGACACCCACCTCGCTCTCCTCGCCGACCTCGGGCTGCTGCGCACCCGCACGCTCGGCAGCCGCACCTATTACCGGCGGGACGACCTGCGCATCGCCGAGGTGGCCCGCATGTTCGAGAAGGGCTGGTAGCCGGACCCGTGGGACGACAGACGCTGGCACACCCCGAAGGGCACACCCTCATGACGGACCCCGCTGCCCTCAT
Organism: Streptomyces sp. NPDC091279; assembly: GCF_044757465.1. Lineage (NCBI taxonomy): Bacteria > Bacillati > Actinomycetota > Actinomycetes > Kitasatosporales > Streptomycetaceae > Streptomyces > Streptomyces sp. NPDC091279. Next base: position 521,507 of record NZ_JBIVVA010000001.1, read on the forward strand.
ACCCCGCAAGTACGTCGACATCGGCGGACGCGGCCCGGAGGACGTCGTCGCCGACGACCACGGCCGGGTCCTCACCGGCGTCGAGGACGGCCGCATCCTGCGCGTGGAGGGCCTCAGCGTCGACGAGAACGCCCGCGTCGAGGTCGTCGCGGAGACCGGCGGACGGCCCCTCGGCCTCGAACTCCTCCCGGACGGCCGCCTGTTGGTGTGCGACGCCCAACTCGGCCTGCTGCGCGTCGACCTGACCAACGGCGTCGTCCGCATCCTCGCCGACTCGGTCGAGGGGGAGCGGCTGCGGTTCTGTAGCAACGCGGTCGCCCTCTCCGACGGCAGCGTCTGCTTCACCGTCTCCAGCCGCCGCTACTCGCTCGACCAGTGGATCGGCGACGTCGTCGAACACACCGGGACGGGCCGCCTGTTGCGCCTCGCGCCGGGCAGCGAGCGGCCCGAAGTCCTGCTGGAGGGGCTCCAGTTCGCCAACGGGCTCGCCGTCAGCGCCGATGAGGCGTTCCTCGTCGTCGCGGAGACCGGGGCCTGCCGGCTCACCCGCTACTGGCTCACCGGCCCCGACGCGGGCCGAGGCGAACCCTTCGTCGAGAACCTCCCCGGCATGCCCGACAACCTCTGGCGGGCCGGACCCGACACCCCGATCTGGGTCTCCCTGGCGGGCTCCCGCATCGCCCCCCTCGACCTGCTGCACCGCACCGCGCCCGCCGTCCGTGCCGCCGCCGGACGCCTCGCCGTGCGCGCCCCCTTCCGGCCCACCGGAACCGTCGGCGTCCTCGCCGTCGACGACACCGGCGCCGTCGTCCACCATCTCGCCCGCCGCCACTCCGGCTTCCGGATGGTCACCAGCGTCTGCGAGACCGGCGGCCACCTGGTCCTCGGCAGCGTGTGGGAGCGCGGGGTCGCGGTCTGCGAGGCGCCGATGCCGAGGTGACCGGGGCCGGGCCCCGGGTTTAGGCTGAGAGCCGCCCGCGATCACCCTCGCGGCGCGGCGGCGGGGCCCGCCGTACCCGAACCGCGGCACCGGTGCCGCGGGCGGTCCCTCCTTGCGACGCAGCGGCGCCCGGACGCCCGGGGCCCGGCGAGTAGGAGACGCACGTCATGACACCACCGCGGGCCGAGAGCCTCCGCAGCCCGTCCGACGCGGCCCGGCGGGCCGCGCGACGGGCCCAGATACCCGTCCTCGCGGTGGTCGCCCTCGGCGGGGCCATCGGCGCCTCGGCCCGCTACGCGGTCGCCCTGCGCTGGCCCGCCGCGACCGGCGGATTCCCGTGGGGAACCTTCTGGACCAACGTCGTCGGCTGCGCCGTCATCGGCGTGTTCATGGTCGTCATCACCGACGTCCGGGCCGCCCACCGGCTGGTGCGGCCCTTCTTCGGCACCGGTGTCCTCGGCGGGTTCACCACCTTCTCGACCTACGCCGTCGACATCCAGCGGCTGGTCGACTCCGGGCACCCCGGCACGGGGCTCGCCTACCTCGCCGCGACCCTCTGCGCGGCCCTCGCGGCGGTGTGGCTCGGGGTGACCCTGGCGCGCCGCGCCCTGAAATGGAGGCAGCCATGACGAGCCTGACCGGGCCCGCACTGCGCCTGACCGTCTACATCGGCGAGAACGACACCTGGCACCGCAAGCCCCTCTACACGGAGATCGTGCACCGCGCGCACGCGGCCGGACTCGCCGGGGCCAGCGTCTTCCGCGGCGTCGAGGGGTTCGGCGCCTCTTCCCTGATCCACACCTCACGGCTGCTGTCGCTGAGCGAGGATCTGCCGGTCGCGATCGTCGTCGTCGACACCGAGGAACGCGTCCGCGCCTTCCTGCCGCAGCTCGACGCACTCGTCGACGGGGGCCTGGTCACCCTCGACGCGTGCGAGGTCGTCCGGCACGTCGGCCACCGCGACACGGGAACACCGGACACGAAGGGTAAGAAGTCGTTGTGAACTGGCTGCTGGTCGTCGCGGGCGCCGTCGTCGGTGCCCCGCTGCGCTATCTGACCGACCGCACCGTGCAGTCGCGGCACGACTCCGTGTTCCCCTGGGGCACCTTCGCCGTCAACGTCAGCGGCTGTCTCGTCCTCGGTCTGCTGACCGGAGCGGTGCGTGCGGGAGCGGCGGGCTCCCACCTCCAACTGCTCATCGGCACCGGCCTGTGCGGTGCCCTGACGACATACTCGACCTTCTCCTACGAGACCCTGCGGCTCACCGAGACGGGCGCCGGGCTGTACGCCGCCGCCAATGTCGTCGGCAGCGTCACGGCGGGGCTCGGCGCGGCATTTGTGGGGGTGTCGCTGGCGCACGCGGCGTGGGGGTAAGCGGTCGTTCTCGTCCTGGCGTAGTAAGACTGTGCACCGCTGTTCCACCGTGTCGCCCGCCGCCTCGTCAGAACTGGATTCCATGAGCGTCATCAACGTCGGTCAGGCCGTCGTCCTCGGAGCCGTCGAGGGGGTGACCGAGTTCCTGCCCGTCTCCTCGACCGGCCATCTGAAGATCACCGAGGGGCTGATGGGCATCCCCGTCGACGACCACGCGGTGGTCGGGTTCTCGGCCGTCATCCAGGTCGGCGCGATCGCCGCCGTGCTCGTGTACTTCTTCAAGGACATCGTGCGGATCGTCTCGGCATGGGGGCGCGGTCTGGTGCACAAGGAGGAGCGGTACCACCACGACTACAAGTTCGCCTGGTGGGTGATCGCCGCGACCGTTCCGATCGTGATCGTGGGCCTCGCCGCCAAGCCGCTGATCGAGGGGCCGCTCGCCTCGCTGTGGGTGGTCGCGGGCTCGCTGATCGTCGGCAGCGGCGTCATGTGGGCGGCCGACCAGATGGGCCGGCACAAGCGCGGGGAGGACGACACCGGCTTCAAGGACGCCATGCTGGTCGGCTGCTCCCAGATCCTCGCCCTGCTCTTCCCCGGCTTCTCCCGCTCCGGCGCCACCATGTCCACGGCCCTCATCCTCGACCTGGACCGGGTCGCCGCCACCCGCCTCTCCTTCTTCCTCGGCATCCCCGCCCTCACCGGCGCCGGACTGTACGAACTGAAGGACGCGCTGGGGACGGGCGTGGGCGCGGCGCCGCTGGCCGTCGGCACGCTGGTCTCGTTCGTGGTGGCGTACGGCTCCATCGCCTGGCTGCTCAAGTACGTCGCCAAGCACTCGTTCAACGCCTTCGTCATCTACCGGATCATCGTCGGCGTACTGCTGCTCGGTCTCCTGTCCATGGGCGCGATCGGCACCTGACCGGGCGGCGGGCCGACGGGGCCCACACCGGCGGATCGACCGGCCGGGGACCGTTCCCCGGCCGAGGTGCCGGGGCGCCCCAGGACCGTTCTCCGGCCGTCGTCCAGTTCCGGTCCGGCAAGGCCCTGACCGTGTGCGCGGCCGGCGACGACCACGGCTACGACGGCCCGATGGTGCCGGCCCGGGTGAAGCGGATGACGTCGCCGGGCCCCGAGACCCCGACCCGGCCGAAGGTGATGGTCGACCGGCTGATCGCCCCGCCCGGGAGGTCCCGCTGCGGGAGAAGACGCTGTGGCGGATGCTTTACGAGACCCGCGCGCGGTCGGGGGAGATCCTCGGGGCGAACATCGAGGACCTCGATCCGCCGGGCCGGCGGGCGCCGGTGAAGGCGAAGGACGCCGCCGCCCCGGCCCCGGCAAGGTGCTCGCCCCGCGCGGGCTGTGCCCGGACACCGGGCTGGTCCGGCCGTCGTACGGCCAGGCCCGCATGCTGCTGGACGAACACACCGCTGGGCGCGGGCCGGGCACGGGTCGGGATCTGCACGAGTGGCGGCATTCCGGTCCGACCCGTCTCGGCGAGCAGGGTGCGGCGCTGCTGATGTTGACGGCGAAGTCGAGGCATCGGAAGGCCGGGGAACGTCCGCCGCTCTTTCAAGCCCTCTCCGGATGCCGTCGCCGAGGTGACCAGCCTGCTCGCGCCCGGCGACAGCAGACGGTGACCTGGGGCGGTCAGCGGGAGCCCGCGACCAGAACGTTGACAGATCCATTCGGCGTGATCACCGACAGACAAACGTGGGTCATCAGTTCGCGGCGGATCAGTTCGCGCGCCCTCGGAGTTCGGTGAGGTAGTCAGCGATCGCGTCACGGTTGCGGGCCAGGATGTCGATGCGTTCGGTCAGCCTGTCACGTTCGCGTTCGAGTGCCGCCACCGTCTCCGATGTGACGCCTTCAAAGACGATCGGATCGCGCGGAGATTCCAGACAGGGCAGGATTCCGCGGATTGCGTGCGTCGACAGGCCGGCGTTCAGCAGTTCGCGGATCTGCTGGACGCGGCCCAGGGTCGCTTCGCTGTAGTCGCGATAGTTGTTGGGTCCACGGGTCGAGGTGATCAAGCCCTTTGCCTCGTAGAACCGCACCTGTCGCGGAGAGGCACCTGCTTGGGCGGCCAGCTCGCCAATACGCATATCAGCACCCTACCGATTGACCTTGACACCAGCGTCAAGGTTTGACGATGTCGGCATGACCGAACTGAACGGAACCGTCGGCCCATCGTTCGAACCCGTCCGCGACGCCGTGGAGGGCCAGCTGCGCAGCGGCGCCGAGGTGGGCCTGTCGCTGGTCGTCGATGTCGATGGCCAACCGGTGGTGGACCTGTGGGGCGGCCACCGCGATGCGGCACGCACGCAGCCCTGGCGACGCGACACGATCACCAACGTGTGGTCGATCACAAAGACTGTGACCAGCCTTGCCGCCCTGCTGCTGGTCGACGCCGGCGAGCTGGACGTCTGTGCGCCAGTTGCCCGCTATTGGCCCGAGTTCGCCGCGAACGGCAAGCAGGATGTCGAGGTGCGGCATCTGCTGTCACACACCTCGGGCGTGTCCGGCCTGGACCACCCCGCGCGGCTTGAGGATCTGTACGACGTGCGCGCGGCGGCCGCCCGGATGGCTTCTCAAAAGCCGTGGTGGGAGCCCGGCACGGCTTCCGGCTATCACGTCCTCAACTACGGCCATCTGATGGGCGAGCTGGTCCACCGCCTGACCGGCCAGTCGCTGCGCGACTTCGTGCACCAGCACATCGTCCAGCCGAGCGGCGCCGACTTCCAGATCGGGCTGCGCGGCGGCGACGTCGAACGAGTCGCCGACGTCATCGCACCGACAGTCGACTTCGATCCCTCGACACTCGATCACGACACCGCCGCCTACCGGACCTTCACCGGTCCCTCATTCGACGCCGGCGCGGCCAACACCCCAGCCTGGCGCGCAGCCGACCTCGGCGCGGCCAACGGACACGGGAACGCTCTGGCGATCGCCGAGATCCTCGCCCCCCTCACCCGTGCAGGCGCTTCGGCGCACGGTCAGCTCCTCAAGCCCGACACCGTCGGACTCATCTTCAATGAGCAGTCCAACGGTGCGGACCTCGTCAACGGACTGCATCTGCGATGGGGCATCGGATACGCGCTGCCCGACCGGCGCACCCTGCCCTGGATACCTGACGGCCGCATCGCCTTCTGGGGCGGCTGGGGCGGCTCGATGGCGATCATGGACCTCGACCGGCGCATGACGATCAGCTACGTCATGAACAACATGGGGGTCGACATCCTCGGCTCACAGCGGGCCGCGGCCTACACCACCGCCATCTACCAGGCCCTCCGTGACAGCAACCGCTCCTGACCAGCCCACCGACGGCGTTGCGAGCACGCACCACGGAGAAAAAGGAAACACCGATGACCACGATCATCAAGGTCGCGTCGGTGCCGCTGCTGGACCGGGGCGGCCCGGTCGTCACGACGCCGCTGATCACCACGCCGTCGCGACATGTCTTGACAGTTCTGGCCGGTCACCCGCAGGATCACTCCCGTGAACCTGTCAGACAGCCAGACAGCCAGTCAGGGCCCTCGGCGCATCAGCGCCATGGAAGCGGTCCTCGGGTATCTGCGCGCCGCCATCGAAAACGGCACGTACGCGGTGGGGGACAAGCTCCCCTCCGAGGCCGAGCTGTGCCGGAGCCTCGAAGTCAGCAGGCCCGTGCTGCGCGAGGCCCTGCGCGCCCTCCAGACGATGGGCCTGACCGTCTCCAAGACGGGCAAGGGCACCTTCGTGGTCGCCCACACCGTCGAGGACCCCACCTTCGGCGACTACGCGGCCAGCGACCTCCTGGAGGTACGCCGGCACGTCGAGATCCCCGTCGCGGGCTACGCGGCCCTGCGCCGCAGTCCCGAGAACCTCGATCACCTCGCGCATCTGCTGGAGCGCATGGACCGGGAGACCGACACCACCTCGTGGGTCGCCCTCGACACGCTCTTCCACCTCGCCATCGCCGAGGCCGCCCAGAACCCGGTGTTCCGCCGGGTCATCGAGGAGATCCGGGACGCGCTGGCCCGCCAGTCCGCGTTCCTCAACGAACTCGGCGGCCGACGCGAGCAGTCCAACCGCGAGCACCAGGCGATCGTCGAGGCCCTGGTCGACGGTTGTGAGCCCGACGCGGTGGCCGCCATGGCCCACCATCTCGACCGGGTCGAGACGACCCTCACCGACATCGTGCGCCCCGTGCGCACGGACCTGAGCCCGGAAGGCGGAAGAGACGCGTGAGCGAGCAGCACATCCAGGAGGAGACGCGTCAACCCGCCGCCCATGTGGACGCGGGTGACGCGGGGTACAGCAAGTCCCTCACGTCGCGGCACGTCAACATGATCGCGATCGGCGGCGCCATCGGCACCGGACTCTTCCTCGGCGCCGGCGGCCGGCTCGCGGAGGCGGGCCCCTCCCTCTTCATCGCCTACGCGGTCTGCGGCATCTTCGCCTTCCTCGTGGTGCGGGCCCTCGGTGAACTGGTGCTCTACCGGCCCTCGTCGGGCGCGTTCGTGTCGTACGCCCGTGAGTTCCTCGGTGAGAAGGGCGCCTACACCGCGGGCTGGATGTACTTCCTGAACTGGGCCACCACCGGCATCGCCGACATCACGGCCGTCGCGACGTACACCCACTACTGGGGCATGTTCTCCGACATCCCTCAATGGTTGATCGCATTGATCGCCCTCGCGGTCGTGTTGACCGTCAACTTGATCTCGGTCAAGATCTTCGGCGAGCTGGAGTTCTGGTTCGCGATCATCAAGGTCAGCGCCCTGGTGATCTTCATGTGTATCGGCATCTTCCTGCTGGTCACCCAGCACCCCGTCGACGGCACCACCCCCGGCCCGTCGCTGATCACCGACCACGGCGGCATCTTCCCCAACGGTCTGCTGCCCATGCTGCTGATCATCCAGGGCGTCGTCTTCGCCTACGCCTCCGTGGAACTCGTCGGCGTCACCGCCGGTGAGACCGAGAACCCCGAGAAGATCATGCCGAAGGCGATCAACTCGATCATGTGGCGCGTGGGCCTCTTCTACGTCGGCTCGGTCGTCCTGCTGTCGATGCTGCTGCCCTGGAACAAGTACACGGCCGGTCAGAGCCCGTTCGTGACGGTGCTCTCCAACATCGGCATCCCGGCGGCGGGCGGCGTGATGAACCTCGTCGTGCTCACCGCGGCCATGTCGTCCCTCAACTCCGGCCTCTACTCCACCGGCCGCATCCTGCGCTCCATGGCGATGAGCGGCTCCGCCCCCAGGTTCACGGCGAAGATGAGCCGCAGCCAGGTGCCCTACGGCGGCATCCTGCTCACCAGCGGCATCTGCGTCCTCGGCGTCGGCCTCAACTTCGTGGTCCCCGCCGACGCGTTCGAGATCGTGCTCAACTTCGCCGCGATCGGCATCCTCTCCACCTGGGGCATGATCATGATCTGCCACCTGTTCTTCTGGCGGAAGACCCAGCGCGGCGAGCTGACCCGCCCCGGCTACCGCCTCCCGGGCTCCCCCTGGACCGAGATCGTGACGCTGGCCTTCCTCGCCTCCGTCCTGGTCCTCATGTACGCCGACGGAGGCGCCGGGCGCACCACCGTGCTCTGCCTGCCGCTGATCGTCGCCGCCCTGGTCGCCGGATGGTTCGGCATCCGCGGCCGTACCGCACGCACGTCCACCACCGGAACCGACGCGTGACCCACGCGCCGTTCCCCGAGAGGCAGTGATGTACAGCAGTTCCGTCGCGGACGCACCCCTGATCCGCGAGCCCCTCCACGCCCCCGTCGCCCACCTCATCCGCGACGGGGTCGTCGAGGGCATCCACTACGGTTCCGTCGTCGTCCTCGACGCCGACGGACAGGTCCGCCTCCAGATCGGCGACATCGAGGCCGCCTTCTATCCACGCTCGGCGCTCAAGCCGATCCAGGCGGTCGCCCTGGTCCGCGCCGGGCTCCCGCTCGACGGCGAGCTGCTCTCCCTCACCGCGGCCAGCCACTCCGGCGAGGAACGCCACCTCGCCGGCGCCCGGCAGATCCTCGAACTCGCCGGTCTCACCGAGGACCATCTGCGCAACGTCCCCGACCTGCCCTACGGCGAGTCCGTCCGGGAGAGCTGGCTGCGCGAGGGGCGTGAGCCCTCCCGGCTCGCGCAGAACTGTTCCGGCAAGCACGCCGCGATGCTCTACACCTGCAAGCTCAACGGCTGGTCCCTCGACGACTATCTCGACCCCGGCCACCCTCTCCAGCAGGCGATCGCCGAGATCGTCGAGGACCTCACCGGGCAGCACATCGCGCGTGTCACCGTCGACGGTTGCGGGGCCCCGCTCTTCTCGGTCTCCCTGCACGGGCTCGCGCGCGCCGCCGCCCGGGTCACCGCCGCCGTGCCCGGTACGCCCGAGGCGCGGGTCGCCGACGCGATGCGGGAGCACGCGGAGATGGCGTCCGGGGCGGGGCGGGACGTCGCCGCGTTGATGCGGGCGGTGCCTGGGCTGCTGGCCAAGGACGGGTTCGAGGGGGTCGAGGTCGCCTCGTTGCCGGACGGGCGGGCCGTCGCCGTGAAGATATCCGACGGGGCGAATCGGGCGCGGGTGCCGGTTGCTGCTGCGGCGTTGACGTGGGTGGGGGTTGATGCCGGTGCGCTCGGGGCGTTTGCGGGTGAGCCGCTGTTCGGTGGGGGTGTGCCGGTGGGGGCGGTTTTGCCCGTGCGGGCGTTGGATCGTGGGGCGGAAGCCGCGCGCGGGGCGTGAACGTGGGTGACGGCGCTGGTTCGTTCGCGGCGGGCGGCGCGGCGGGGGCGTTGGTGTCCACTCGCCGTGGGGCGTCTGGCGGCCTGGGGCTGACGGTCCGTCGTGGCTGGTCGCGCAGTTCCCCGCGCCCCTTTAGGGCGTGGTGGTGACCGTCGATCTAGCTGTGCCCCGTGCTCCGTCAGGGGGTGGTGGTGGCTGTCGATCCAGCTGCGTCCCGCCCTCCGTCAGGGCGTGACGGTGGGCGTCGATCGAGCTGCGTCCCGTGCTCCGTCAGGGCGTGACGGTGGGCGTCGATCGAGCTGCGTCCCGTGCTCCGTCAGGGCGTGGCGGTGGGCGTCGATCGAGCTGTGTCCCGTGCTCCTTTAGGGCGTGGCGGTGGGCGTCGATCGAGCTGTGTCCCGTGCTCCTTTAGGGCGTGGCGGTGGGCGTCGATCCAGCTGGGCCCTGGGTGCTGTGGTCGTAGGTGGACAGAAAATCCTGCCTTGGGCGGGGTGGTTGTAGTTGTTGTTGGGAAGAGGGGACGTTTGTCATGAGTGTGGTCAGTCGGCGTGAGCATGATCTGTTGGGGGACCGGGATGTTCCTGGGGACGCGTACTGGGGGGTGCACACCCTGCGCGCCACGGAGAACTTTCCGATCACCGGGACGTCGATCTCCGCCTACCCGCATCTGATCGATGCCCTGGCCGCCGTCAAGGAGGCCGCCGCCCTCGCCAACGAGGAGCTGGGGCTGCTGGAGCCGCGCAAGGCCGCCGCCATCGTCGCCGCCTGCCGGGAGATCCGGGACGGCAAGCTGCACGACCAGTTCGTCGTCGACGTCATCCAGGGCGGCGCCGGCACCTCCACCAACATGAACGCCAACGAGGTCGTCGCCAACCGGGCGTTGGAGCTGCTGGGGCACGAGAAAGGCCAGTACGGGTTCCTGCACCCCAATGAGGACGTCAACCTCGGTCAGTCCACCAACGACGTCTACCCGACCGCCGTCAAGATAGCGACGGTGTTCGCGGTGCAGGGGCTGCTCCGGGCGATGGCTGTCTTGCAGGACGCGTTCGCCCGCAAGGCCGTCGAGTTCCGCGAGGTGCTCAAGATGGGCCGTACACAGTTGCAGGACGCGGTGCCCATGACGTTGGGTCAAGAGTTCTCCGCCTATGCCGTCATGATTGACGAGGACCGCAGCCGTCTTGACGAGGCAGTCACGTTGATCCATGAGATCAACCTCGGGGCCACGGCCATCGGCACCGGACTCAACGCCCCCGCCGGATACGCCGAGGCCGCCCGCAGGCACCTCTCCGAGATCACCGGGCTGCCCCTGGTCACCGCCGCCAACCTGGTCGAAGCCACCCAGGACTGCGGGGCGTTCGTCCAGATGTCCGGCGTGCTCAAGCGGATCGCCGTCAAGCTCTCCAAGAGCTGCAACGACCTGCGGCTGCTCTCCTCCGGGCCGCGCGCCGGGCTCGGGGAGATCAACCTGCCGCCGGTGCAGGCCGGTTCGAGCATCATGCCCGGCAAGGTCAACCCGGTCATCCCCGAGGTCGTCAACCAGGTCGCCTTCGAGGTGATCGGCAACGACGTCACCATCACGATGGCCGCCGAGGCCGGACAGCTCCAGCTGAACGCGTTCGAGCCGATCATCCTGCACTCCCTCTCGGAGAGCCTCACCCATCTGCGCAGCGCCTGCCTGACCCTCGCCGAGCGCTGCGTCGACGGCATCACCGCCAACACCGAGGCCCTGCGCGCCAGCGTCGAGAACTCCATCGGCCTGGTCACCGCCCTCAACCCCTACATCGGGTACACGGCGGCCACCGACATCGCCAAGGAAGCCCTCGTCACCGGCCGGGGCGTCGCCGAACTCGTCCTGGAGAAGGGCCTGTTGCCCGCCGACCGGCTCCGCGAGCTGCTGCGCCCCGAGGTGGTGGCCGGCACCGGCGCGACCACCGTCTGACCTGCGCACACGCACGTGGACCGGCACGGAGGCACAATGGAGATCGTGACACCCCCGCTGACCTTCGAGCCGGTCCTCGCGCGGATAGCCGAGGAGATCGCACGGACCCCCGGCCAGGGTCGGCCCGCCGACTACATCCCGGCGCTCGCGGCCCGCGACCCCCGCAGCTTCGGCATGGCGGTCGCCGAACTGGACGGCACCGTGTACGGCGTCGGGGACTGGCAGGAACCGTTCTCCACCCAGTCCGTCACCAAGGTCTTCACCCTCGCCCTCGACCTGGCCCGCGAGGGCGACACCCTCTGGAGGCACGTCGGCCGCGAACCCTCGGGCGACCCGTTCAACTCGCTGATACAGCTGGAGTACGAGAACGGCATCCCGCGCAACCCGTTCATCAACGCGGGCGCCCTCGTCGTCACCGACCGCCTCCAGACCGGCACCGGAGACGCGGCCGGCGCGCTGCTCACCTTCCTGCGCACCGAGAGCGGCAACCCGGACCTCGGCTTCGATCCCGAAGTCGCCGCCTCCGAGGCCGCGCACGGCGACCGCAACGCCGCCCTGGGCCACTTCATGGCCTCCTACGGCAACATCGACAACCCGGTCCCGGTCCTCCTCGACCAGTACTTCCGGCAGTGCTCGGTCCGCGCCTCCTGCGCCGAGCTCGCCCTCGCCACCGGCTTCCTGGCCCGGCACGGCGTCCGCGCCGACGGCACCCGCCTCCTCACCCGCAGCCAGGCCAAGCAGGTCAACGCCGTGATGCTGACCTGCGGCACCTATGACGCGGCCGGTGAGTTCGCCTACCGGGTCGGACTGCCCGGCAAGAGCGGCGTCGGCGGCGGGATCATCGCCGTCGTCCCCGGCCGGTGCACGCTGTGTGTGTGGAGCCCCGGACTCGACGAACGCGGCAACTCGGTGGCGGGCGTGGCGGCCCTGGACCGCTTCACCACGCTGACCGGTCTCTCGGTGTTCTGACCGGCGCCGCGCGGGATCACACGCCGGTCACACGCAGGCCCCCGCCCGGAGGGTGCCGCGTCGCCTCCCGGCCACCCGGCGTTGACACGGTGGCGAGGTGTTGGCTCTCCCCGTCGATCTCCGCCGCTGTCAGATGCTGGGCCTGGCCGGCACCGCCTGCCTCGCGCTGGGCGGTGAGACGGCCGGCGCCCTGCCCGTGCGCGAACTGCTCGCCCCCGCGAACGTGCGCGTCTGCCTCGGCCTGGTCGGCGTCTACTTCGGCGTCGTCCTGCTGATCGCGGCCTGGGTGCTGCTCGGGAGGCTGGTGCGCGGGTCCCGGCCGCCCACCCCGCGCGCCCTGCTGCTGGTCCTCGCCGTGTGGGCCGCGCCCCTGCTGCTGGCCCCGCCGCTGTTCAGCCGGGACGTGTACAGCTACCTCGCCCAGGGCGCCATGGTCGACGCCCACATGGACGTGTACGCGCAGGGACCCGCCCGGCTCGGCGGGCCGCTCGCCGACGAGGTCGCCCCGCTGTGGCGGCACACCGGCGCCCCCTACGGGCCGGTCTTCCTCGCCCTCGCCCACGGCCTCGCCGGGCTGACCCGGGGCGAACTGCCCGCCGGGCTCGTCGGGATGAGGCTGGTAGCGCTGGTCGGCGTCGCCCTGATGGCCGCCGCGCTGCCCCGGCTCGCCCGGCACAACGGCGCCGACCCGGCCGCCGCCCTGTGGCTCGGCGCCCTCAACCCGCTCGTCCTGCTCCACCTGGTCGCGGGCGCCCACAACGACGCCATCATGCTGGGCCTGCTCGGTGTCGGCCTGGTCGCCGCGCTGGGCCGGTGGCCGGTCCTGGGCGCCGTGCTCGTCACCCTCGCCGCGCTGGTCAAGGCGCCCGCCGCGCTCGGGCTCGTCGCGGTCGTCGTCCTCCAGATCCGGGCGGGCCGCGATCCCGTGCGGGCCACCGCGACGACCGTCGCCGCGACCGCCGTCACCACGGTCGCCGCCACCGCCGTCGCGGGCACCGGGTACGGCTGGATCGGCGCCCTCGACACGCCCGTCTCCCCGCAGAACTGGGCGCTCACCAGCCTCCTCGGCCGCGCCACCGGCGCCCTCCTGGAACACCTCGGCAGCGGCCTCGCACCCCTCGCCGTGCCCGCCTGGCATCTGTTCGGGCTCGCCCTGACGGCGGTCCTGATCGCGGGCATCTGGTGGCGGCTGCGGCCCCGGCCTGTGTACGCGCTCGGCCTGAGCCTCGCCGCCGTCGCCGCCTTCGGCCCGGCGATCCGCCCCTGGTACGCGCTGTGGGGACTGTTCCTGATCGCCGCCGCGGCCCCCACCGCCTCGGTACGCCACCGGGTGGCCGCCGTCAGCGGGGTCCTCGCGCTGGCCACCCTGCCCAGCGGCGGCCCCGCCGACAGCGGGCAACTGGTGCTGGCCCTCTCCGGCGGCACGCTGGCCGTGGTCGTGCTGTGGCAGGCCCACCAGACCGCGCAGGCGCCCGCCCTGGGAGGCACCGCGTGAGAGGTCCCCGCACGCGCCGGGGACGGCTGCTGCTGGCCCTCGCCGCGGTCGTCGCCGTCACCCTCTTCACCGCGACCGTGCCGCTGCTGCGCGGCTGGTTCGACCTGCGCGTCTACTACGGCGCCGTCAACTCCTGGGTCCACCACGGCGGCCGGATCTACGACTACCGGGTGCCCGGCACGACGTACGGCTTCACCTACCCGCCGTTCGCCGCCGTCGGCATGCTGCCGTTGGCGCTGGTCGGGCTGCGCACCGCGATCGTCCTCACCCTGCTCCTCAACCTGGCCGCCCTGGCCCTGGTCGTCCACCTCCTGACCGACGGCGGCTGGCGACGCCTCGGCTGGTACGGGGGTGTCCTCGGCGCCTGTGTGCTGGCGCTGTTCGAACCGTTGCGCGACACCCTCAGCTTCGGCCAGGTCAACGTCCTGATGCTGGCCCTGGTGCTGGTCGACGGGTGGCTGCTGCGCACCGGGCGGGAGCGCTGGGCCGGTGTCGGGATCGGCCTCGCGGCGGCCGTGAAGCTGACCCCGGCCGTGTTCATCGGGATGCTGCTGCTGGCCCGCCGCCCGCGGGCCGCCGCCGTCGCGACCGGCGTGACGGCGGCCGCCACCGCGCTGGCCTTCCTGATCGCGCCGGGCGCCTCACGCTTCTACTGGACCGAGGCGCTGTGGGACACCAGCCGGATCGGCCGCCTCGACTACGTCTCCAACCAGTCCGTGCAGGGCATCCTGGCCCGCCTCGGCAGCACCGACCGCGCGGGGTGGGCGCTGGCGGTGCTGCTGGTCCTGGGCGTCTGGGCGTGGCGGGTGCGGCGCGCGTCGGCGGTGGGCGACTGGCCGGCCGCGTTCGCGCTCACCGGGCTGACCGCCTGCCTGGTCAGCCCGATCACCTGGGTGCATCACCTGGTCTGGCTGCTGCCGTCGTTCGCCGTGCTGGTGCGCGCCGGACGGCTCAGGGCGGCGGGCGTCCTGTACGCCGTGCTGTGCACCAGCGTGGTGTGGCTGTGGTTCGACGGCGCGTCCGGCATCGCCGGTTTCCTCGGGAGCAACGCCTACACCTGGGTCACCCTCGGGCTACTGCTGTGGCTGCCGGTCGGTCACTTCCCCGCCGGACGACGGCCGGCCACCCGCAGCCCCACCGCCACCGCGCACGCCCCCAGCACCGCCGCCACCGAGACCGCCCCCGTCCCCGGCCAGTCCGAACCGGCCTCCGGCACGGCCGTGGTGGCCACCGGCGCGGCGTCGGGACGGGACTTCGGCACCGGCCGGAACGCGTCCAGCGAGCCGACCGGATCGACCTGACCGGCCGCGTCGAACCCCCAGTCGAGCAGCTCACGCGCCTCCTCATAGACCGCGAGGGCGCCGCCCGCCTGGGGGTTCAGCACGGTGACGACGAGGGTGCGCCCGCCGTGCCGCGCGGCGGCGACCAGCGTGTTGCCCGCGTTGCTGGTGTAGCCGTTCTTGATCCCGATCAGCCCCGGATAGGGCGCGACCCCGTCCTCGCCGGTCAGCAGCCGGTTGGTGTTCTCGATCTGGTAGGACCAGCCGTCGCCGGGGAACCGGGCGTCGACCGTGGCGCAGTACCGGGCGAAGTCCGGGTTGCGCAGCCCCGCCCGCCCGAACACGGCGAGGTCGTACGCGGAGGAGACCTGGCCCTCGGTGTCGTACCCGTCCGGCGAGACGACGTGGGTGTCGCGGGCGCCCAGGGCCTGGGCCTTGGCCCCCATCTGGACGGCGGTGGTGTGCCAGCCGCCGTTGAGCGCGGCCAGGACGTGCACGGCGTCGTTCCCGGAGTTCAGGAAGACCCCCCGCCACAGGTCCGCCACCTGGTAACTGTGTCCCTCGGAGACGCCGACCAGGCTGCTGCCGGGGCCGACGTCCGCCAGCTCCTCCTCGGTGACCTCGTGCCGCAGCCCGCCGGGCAGCACCGGGAGCACGGTGAGCGCGAACAGCGTTTTGAGGGTGGAGGCCGGCGGCAGCTTGCGGTGCGCCTCGTGCGCGGCCAGCACCTCACCGGTGCGGGCGTCGGCCACCAGCCAGGACAGCGCGGACACGTCCGGCACCTCGGGAGCGCCCCGGCGCGGTCTGACCTGGGTGCCGTCGCGGTACAGCAGCGCGGGTCCCGGTGTCGCCGCCCGTGCCGGGGGCGTGTCGGGGCCGGTGCGGGCGGACGCGATGACCGGCGTGAACGCCAGCAGGCCGCTCACACAGAGCGCGCAGGTCGCCGCCGTCCGAGAGGAGAATCCGATAGTCATACCGCAAACGTAGGAATGGACCCGCCCTTTCGGGCGCATCCCCGGCCGGGACGCGGCGGGCGAGCACCCGGATGCCGCACAGAGCGGCCGGTGCCGCGATCAGTTCGTGGGCAGCGTCGGCTGGACGCGGCGCAGGAAGGTCGCGTTGTCGGGGGTGTTCCGCAGGCGTTCCAGGAGGGTCTCCAGGTGGGCCTGCCCGTCGCGGGTCTGGAGCGCGCGGCGCAGTCCGCGTACGGCCGTCGCCTCGGCCAGGGTCAGCAGCAGCTCCTCGCGGCGGGTGCCCGACGGGGTGATGTCGACGGCGGGGAAGACCCGGCGGGAGGCGAGTTCGCGGCTGAGCCGCAGCTCCATGTTGCCGGTGCTCTTCAGCTCCTCGAAGTAGAAGTCGTCGGCCCGGGAGCCGGTCTCCACCAGCGCGGTGGCCAGGATGGTGAGCGAGCCGCCCTCCTCGGCGAGCCGCGCGGCGCCGAAGAACCGCTTGGGCCCGATCAGCGCGCTCGCGTCGACACCGCCGCTGAGGGTACGGCCGCCGGAGTGCGCCGCGTTGTTGTGCGCCCGGCACAGCCGGGTCAGCGAGTCGAGGAGGATGACGACGTCCTCACCGGCCTCGACGAGCCGCTTGGCCCGCTCGATGACCAGCTCGGCGAGGGCGATGTGCTGCTTGGCGGCCCGGTCGAACGTCGACGCGTACACCTCGCCGCGCACCGAGCGCCGCATCTCGGTGACTTCCTCGGGGCGTTCGTCGAGCAGCACGACCATCAGCCGGCATTCGGGGTGGTTGCCGGCGACGGCGGCGGCGATCTGCTGGAGCAGCACGGTCTTGCCGGTCTTGGGCGGTGCCACGATCAGCCCGCGCTGTCCCTTGCCGACCGGGGCGATCAGGTCGGTGACGCGTCCCGCCAGGCCGGACGCCGGGTGTTCGAGACGCAGCCGCTGCCGGGGGTGGAGCGGGGTGAGGTCGTGGAAGGCGGGACGGGTGCGCAGTTCGGCGGGCGTGCGCCCACCGACGCGGACGACGTCGGTCAGGGTGCGCCGGTCGCCGCGCACCCCTTCGACGAGGTCGCCCTTGCGCAGTCCGTGACGACGGATCAGCGCGGGGGAGACGGCCAGGTCGGCGGGGGTGGGGAGGCAGTCGGGGGCGCGCAGGTGGCCCTTCCCGGCCGCGTCGATGTCCAGGACACCGGCGACGATCTGGGGGGTGGATTCCTGCTGTACCGGGGGGTGTTCGAGTGTGGTGGTCATGGGGATCGGTCCTTTCACGGACGGATGGCAGGGGACATGCGGAAGGAAGGGGAGGGCCGCGGGAGGAAGGCGTCACACACGCCTTCGGCGGCGGAGAAGCAGCGCCTCGGGGTACGACAGAGCCGTACCGGCCACGAGGTGGTGCGGGAGAGCCGGTGCGCGGGCCGGGAAACGGCGGGCGGTGCGGCGGGAAGAACACGCAGAAGGTGAACCAGCACCGGCGCCCCTGACCGGGGCGTACACAAGTGCTGGAGTGACCGTAACACAGTCTGATCGGCCTGGGAAGGCTCAGCGGGAGGCGAGCAGCCCGTACAGCAGCGGGATGCGCGGCTCGGGCAGCCGCCACCAGCCGGATTCCGTGCGTTCCATCCGCGACCAGCGGGGCCATGGCAGCTCGTCGCTCTCGGTGAGCCGCCGGATGGTGAGTCCCGCCCCGGTCAACGCGTTCACCACCTCGCTGATTCCATGCGCCCACTCGTAACTGTCCGTGGCGCCCGCGACGGCCGGACCATCGGTGTACGTATGCGTGCCGTCCCGGTGGACGGCGGTCCCGCCGGCCCCCAGACAGTCGTGACGCAGCAGCAGCTCAGGGCCCTCACCCGGACCGGCTTTCGGGCCGAGCGCGTTCAGCAGCGGATGGAACTCGACGACGTAGAGGCGCCCGCCCGGACGCAGCAACCGCCCCACGATCCCGGCCCAACGCTCCAGATCCGGCAGATAGCACAGCGCGCCCTTGCCGGTGTAGACGACGTCGAACTCCCGCCCGCCCAGCGCCTCGACGGCGTAGTACACATTGGCCCGCACATACTCCACGTCGAGCGACGCGCGGGCGGCGATGTCCCGCGCGGCCGCCACCGACGCCGCCGAGAAGTCCAGGCCGACGGCGCGGGCGCCCCGTTGGGCGAAGGCGAGCGTCTCGGTGCCCAGGTGGCACTGGAGATGGAGCACCTCACGCCCGGCCAGCTCACCGAGGTCGGCCCACTCGAACGCCCCGAACCAGCGCGCCGGATCGAGGTCCTGGTCGAGGCCGTAGAAGTCGCTGGCGAGGTGAACGGGGGTACGGGCGTCCCAGTTCGCCTCGTTGGCCCGCATCAGCCGCGCGTGCTCGTCGGTCGTCATCACCCCATCCAACCCCGCACCGGCCCGCAACGGGGGCAGGATCACCCCAACGAGTGCGCCCCGGCCACGACGGGCCTGATCCGCACGCGAGGTGACGCGACCCGGAGCCCCTACCGGCGGGGCCGGGCCCCTGAACTGCCGTCCGGCTTGATCCGGACGGGAGTTGGCGGGGAATCGTCTCCCCGCGTGGCCCGGCCGCTCTACGATCGGCTGAGTCCGTACCCCGCGCGGCCGTCGGGAGCGCCCATGACCACCGCCTTCCACCGACTCGACCCGGCCGGCGGCTGCCCCCACGCGGCCAACGCCCGCCTGCTCGCCGAGGGCCCCCTCGCGCCGATCGAACTGCCGGGCGGCGTCGAGGGGATGGCCGTCCTCGGGCACGAGGCGCTCAAGGAGTTCCTCACCCACCCCGAAGTCGCCAAGAGCGCGGCGCACTTCACCGCTCTGCGGGACGGACGCGTTCCCCCTGACTGGCCGCTCGCGACCTTCGCGACCGTGCCGGGCATGACGACCGCCGACGGCGCCGACCACCGGCGGCTGCGGACCCTGGTCAGCCGGGCGTTCACCACCCCCAGGGTCGAGGAACTCCGGCCGCGCATAAGCGAGTTGACGGACACGCTCCTCGACGACCTGGAGCGGGCCGCTGAGGACGGGGGCGGAGTCGCCGATCTGCGACGGCATGTCGCGCTGCCACTGCCGATGGGCGTCATCGGCGAGTTGCTCGGCGTGGAACCCGAACGCCGCGACCGGCTGCACCACTTGACCGACCAGATCGTCGCCACCGACCTCAGCCCCGAGCAGGTCATCGACGCCAACGGTGAACTGGCCGCCGTCCTCGCCGAGTTCGCCGCCGCCAAGGCCGAGGCGCCCGGCCCCGACCTCACCAGCGCCCTCATCGCCGCCCGCGACGAGGACGGCGACCGGCTCAGCCACGCCGAGCTGATCGGCACGCTCCTGCTGATGGTCGTCGCCGGGCATGAGACCACACTGAACCTGATCGCCAACGCCGTCCGCGCCCTGTGCGGCCACCGCGACCAACTCGCGCGGGTGCGCGCCGGGGACGCCGACTGGGGCGACGTCGTCGAGGAGACACTGCGCTGGGACGCGCCGGTCAGCTACTTCCCGTTCCGCTATCCCGCGCGGGACCTGGCCGTCGGCGGGACCGTCATCCCCGCCGGGACCCCGGTGCTGGCCGGGTACACGGCCGCCGGGCGGGACCCCGCCGCGCACGGTCTTGACGCCGACCGCTTCGACGTCACCCGCCGCAGCCGCCCCGACGCCGTCCGGCATCTCTCCCTCGGGCACGGCGCCCACTACTGCCTGGGCGCCCCGCTCGCCCGCGTCGAGGCGACGATCGCCCTGGAACGGCTGTTCACCCGCTTCCCCGACCTCGACCTGGCCGTGCCCGAGGCCGAACTCCCGCGCCAGCCGAGCTTCGTCAGCAACGGCGTGCGGGAACTCCCGGTACGCCTGCGCGGCTGACCCTTTCCCGGCCCTACGCCGGGTCGGCGTCGTGAGGTGCGCAGGGCCGAGGCGGCGCCAAGGCCCTGCACGGGTACGTCAGTTGAGGATCTGCTGCGTGACCACGATGTGCCCCGCGTCCGGGTCGAGGGCACCGCCGAGCCGGTCGAACGCCCCGTCCGTCAGGTCAAGGCACTTGGGCTCCTGCGGGGTCTGCGCGAAGGTGCCCCGGTCGTTGATCCGCACCACCAGGGAACGGCCGTTGGCGACATTGGTGACCTGCACCCGTGTGCCGAACGGGAGTTGGGGCTGACGGCTCAGCGAGGTGGCCGCCGTGTCCGCGTTGTTGTCGTACAGCTCGCCGCTCGCGGTCAGGGCACCGGCGGGCTGCGCCCCGTAGTGGGTCGCCCAGCAGGTGTCGGCGCTCTGCTCGCCGCTGTCGTCGTCGCCGCTCGCGGGCGCGGTCCACTTCTGGTTGGCGGTGCCGCCACAGGTCCACAGCTGCACGCGGGCGCCGTTCACCGACGCGTTGTCGGTCACGTCCAGGCACTTGTCGGCGGCCGGGTTGACGATGTCCTGGGCGGCGGTCACCGTCCACTGCTGGTTGGGGGTGCCCGCGCACGTCCACAGCTGCGCCTTGGCACCGTCGGCGACCGAGAAGTCCGTCACGTCCAGGCACTTGCCGAGCGCGCGAAGGGTGCCGTCGGTGCCGACGGTCCACTGCTGGGCGGCGGTTCCGTTGCAGTCGTAGAGCTGAACGGCCGTGCCGTCTGCGGGGTTTGCACCGGCGACGTCCAGACATCTGCCGTCGAGGCCGGTCACCGTACCGGCGACGGCCGCGGTGGGGGTCGTCGGGGGCGACGCGGTGAAGTGGCTCGCGGTGAGGGCGAGCGCGGCGGTGAGGGCGATGCCGCCGGGCAACGCCACGGAGAGAGTGCGGGGGAGGGCCATGGTGAGGAACACATCCCTTCTGATCAAGGCGCCGCGCCCTCCCGTACGGGGACGGAAGGGCGCGGCGGCCGGTCAGGCGTGGGGGTCGAACGAGATGCCGGACGGCATCGCGCGGTCGAGCCAGTTCGCGAAGTCGACGTCTCTGATCTTGAGGGTGGCGCTGCCGAAGTCCGCGTTCATGAGTCGGTCGCGGAGCCCGTCCGGATAGCCGTTCCAGCCGACGAGCGGCGGGTAGAACCAGGCGCCGGTCGCGTTCTCCGGCGGTTCGTCATTCGCACTGGCGAACCGGAAGCAGTGCGTCGACGCGCCGTCCTTGTGGTAGACGACCTTGGGATGGGTGCCGTCGAACCGCACCGCCGAGCGCGCCGCCACCTGGTATCCGCTGTGCTGCGACACCGACACGTACTGCACGTCGTTGTCGCGCACCCACACCACGACGTGCTCCCAGTCATGGGTGTGCCCGATCGCGGCCGGACCCAGGGTGGCCTGGTCCTTCTCGAAGTAGCTGGCGTACATCACCGCACACCAGCCGTTGTTGCACTTCTCGCGGGAGTAGGTGTTGGCGCCCGCGAGCTGGCCCGGGTCGTGGCAGTTGCCGTTGACGTCGCCGCCGAGCTTGAGCCCCGGGTTGAGGGTGCCGTCGGCGCCGATCGCGGCCGTGGTGTAGCAGCCGTCCTTGTCGTAGTCGTAGGCCGGGGAGAACGTCTGCTCCAGGCTGTCGGCGTTCTGCGGCAGCGCTTGCAGCACGCTGGCGTGGGCGCCGGTCGGCACCGCCACGACGAGCGCCAGCGCGCCGGCCGCCCCGAGGGCGACCCGGGTGAGGGACTTCAACGTCCGCATGTCCGCTCCTTGTTGCCGTGCCCGCCGTCAGCAGGCGACGTTGGCGCCCGGGTCGACGCCGAGGATCTGCGCGAAGTGCTGGTAGGAGTCGACACGGTTCTGGACCTGGGCCGGGTTGTGCCCGTCGCACTCCAGGGCGCCGTTGATCGAACGGATCGTCTGGCCGAAACCGGCGCTGTTGACCATGGCGTCGTGCGGGGTCATCGTGCCGGGGCCCGACTGCGAGTTCCAGTACCACAGACCGGTCGCCCAGGCGATGGACGCGTCGTTCTGCACCAGGTCGGGGTTGTGGAGGAGGTCGATGCCGAGGGCGTCGCCCGCCGCCTTGTAGTTGAAGTTCCAGCTGAGCTGGACAACGCCGCGACCGTAGTACTTGTCGTTGCCCGCGGGGCAGCCGTAGGACTGCGACGTGTCGCAGTAGCTCGGGTAGTTGGCGGTGTTCTGCTCGACCACATGGACGAGACCGCCGGTCTCGTGGCTGACGTTGGCGAGGAAGGCCGCGGCCTCCTGCCGCTTCACCGTGTCACTGCCCGTGGTCGCGAAACCGGGGTAGGCGGCGAGCGCGGTGGTCAGCCCGCTGTACGTGTAGAACGGGTTGCGGCCCGGGAACATCTGGTTGAACTGGTCCTCGCTCACCACGAAGCCGGACGGGGTGCCCCCGCCGTTGCCGCCGCCCGTTCCGCCGTTTCCGCCGTCCCCGCCGCCACCGGCGGCCGGTGCGGTCCACTTCTGGTTGGCGGTGCCGGCGCACGTCCAGATCTGTAGCCGGGTGCTGTTGGCGGTGTTGTTGTCCCGCACGTCCAGACACTTGTTGGCGGCCGGGTTCACGATGTCGTTCGCGGAGCTGACCACCCACTGCTGGTTGGCGCTGCCGGCGCAGTCCCACAGCTGAACGGCGGACCCGTCACCGGTGCCAAAGTCGACGACGTCCAGGCACTTGCCGAGCGCGCGGATGGTGCCGTCGGTGCCGATCGTCCACTGCTGGGCGGGCGTTCCGTTGCAGTCGTAGAGCTGTACGGGGGTGCCGTTGGCGTTGTTCGCCTCGGCGACGTCGACGCACTTGCCGGCGAGCCCGGTGATCTGGCTGCCGTCCGCGCTCGCGAGGGAGGCGTTCAGCGGCATGGTGAGCAGGGTCGCCACGAGGGCGGCGAGCGCTGCGGTGAGCCCGGCGGCGACGGCGAAGCGTCTGGACCGGAACCATCCGGAGCGAGGGGTGGACATCACTGACGTCACTCCTTGAGGGGTGGGGGGTTTCAACAGGCGTGCGGATGCAGGCGGTTGAGCGGTACGGGTACGGGAATCCATCCCTGGTCGACGGGGCCGGGCCCTGTCGTTCACCGGCCGTGAGCGTCAACACTCAAGGAGCACAACGGTATTGACGCCCGAACGGTTCTAGCGCCCTTCACCAGCCGGGTCTTGTCACGCAACTGGCCATCGTGGACGGATGAGACGCACGTCCTTCTCGAACTGGCCCTGCTCGATCGCCCGCACCGGCGGCCCTACCAGGACGAACCCCCGCGCCACGAGTACGTGTTGACGGAGAAGGGCCGGGACTTCTTCGGCGTGCTCGCCGCGCTGGCCGGGTGGGGCGATGGGTGGCTCGCGGGGGAGGAGGGCGCCCCGATCGTCTTCCGGCACGCCCCCTGCGGCCACGACACCGGCCCCGAGGTGGTGTGCGCGTCCTGCCGGCGGCCGCTGCGGGCCGACGACACCTCGATGCGGATGGAGCCGGGCTTCCCCGAGGAGCTGCGCGAACGCCCCGAGGTGCGGCGCCGGTTCGCCGCGGACTGACCGCGTCGGGCCGGGCGCGCTCCCTTGACAGGGTGAGTCCTATGGCGAAACTTTTGAGGTCGGACCCGCTTGAGGGCGAGGAGGCTGACCGCGGTGGAGGGGACGGGCGCACGGTTCGCGGACCATCCGACGGTCGAGGTGCGGACCTGGATCGACGCCCCGCCCGCGCGGGTGTGGCCGTTGGTCTGCGACATCACGCTGATGCCGGAGACGAGCGACGAACTCCAGTCCGTCGAGTGGCTCGACGGCGCCACCGGACCGGCCCCCGGCGCCCGCTTCCTCGGCCACAACCACCACGAGCGCGTCGGCTCCTGGACCACCACGTCGAGCGTCGTCGAGTGCGACCCCGGCCGGGTCTTCGGCTGGGCGGTGGGTGAGGTGACCGAGCCCATCGCGTGCTGGCGCTTCCGGCTCAGCCCCGAGGGCGGCGGCACCGGACTGTCCGAGTGGGTGCGGCTCGGCCCCGGCCGCTCCAGGCTGAGGGAGGCCGTCGAGCGGATGCCGGAGAGGGAACAGGAGATCGTCCAGGTCCGGCTGCGGGAGTTCGAGCGGCGCATGACCACCACCCTCGACCACATCAAGTCCCGCGCGGAGCGGGCCTGGCCGGACGCGGCCGACGCACGCGCGGAGCGGGGCTCCCCGGCGCGCGTCCGACTCGCCTACGAATCAAGGGCGTTGGGACACCCGTGACTCGCCTACGAACCAAGGGCGTTGGGCACCCGCCGTCCCGACCGCGCCCCGCGCCACCCCGGCGGCGCCGCGCGTCCGCGCTCCGACGTCCGTCGGCTGTGCCGTGGCACGGGCGCCGGGTTCACGGTCCGGCCGCGCCCGCTCGCCGGGTTCGGCCGGCGTGCCGACGGCAGCCCCCGCACGCGAGCCGCCGGGGACGTGAACTCCCGGCGGAACGGCGCCTGTTGGGCCGTTCTCCCGGCTGCCGCCGGTCCTCCCGCGAGGGTGTCCCGGCGCGCGCTTACAGCGCCTCGTACACCGCCGCGACCAACGCCATCTTCCTCGGGTCGTCGCAGATGTGCGGGCCCATACGGTTCATGACGTAGCCGAGGGCGACCTCGGCCTCCGGGTCCGCGAGACCGCAGGAGCCGCCGAAGCCGTCGTGGCCGAAGGCCCGCGGGTTGGGGCCGTAGGAGCCGTACGGGCCGCTCAGCCACAGGCCGAGCCCCGCCTCCGTGTCGTGTCCGAGCCCGGCGCCGAGGACCAGGTCGCGGCAGCTGCCCTGCGACTCCCTGGCCCGCTCGGCGGCCTCGGCGGACAGCACCCGGTGGCCGTCGAGGACCCCGCGCCCGGCGAAGACGCCGTACAGCGCGGCGATCGCCCGCGCGGTGCCGTGACCGTTTGCCGCCGGGATCTCGGCGGCCCGCCACGCATCGCTGTTCGCCTCGGCCGCACCCACCGGCGGATTCGCCACCGCCGCGAGGGCGGGCAGCGTCAACTGGCTGAAGATCGCCGCCTGTTCACTGTCGGAGGGGGCCGGCGGGCTCACCAGCTCGGCCACCCGCCCGGCCTCCTTCTCGGCCAGGCCGATGGTGAAGTCGATGCCCAGCGGCCCGGTCACCTCCTGCGCGAGGAACGCGGCCGGACGCAGGCCCGTGATCCGCCGGATCACCTCGCCGACCAGGAAGCCGTAGGTCACCGCGTGATAGCCGGAGATCGTGCCGGGCTCCCACCAGGGTTCCATCGCCGCGAGCCGCTCGGTGGTGACGTCCCAGTCGTAGAGGTCGTCGAGGGAGTGCGGTGCGCGCGGCCCGGAGAGACCCGCCCGGTGCGAGAGCAACTGCCGTACCGGGATGTGTTCCTTGCCCGCCGCCGCGAACTCGGGCCAGTACCGGGCCACCGGCGCGTCGAGGTCGAGCAGCCCGCGATCGGCCAGCAGGTGGGCGCAGAGCGCGACCGGGCCCTTGGTCGTCGACCACACGTTGACCACGGTGTCCCGCTCCCAGGGGCGGGTGCGGGCCGCGTCCGCCCAGCCGCCCCACAGGTCCACGACGCTCCGGCCGCCGACGGTCACGGTGACGGCGGCGCCGAGTTCGTCCCGGTCCCGGACGTTCTCCTCGAACGCCGCCCGCACACCCGCGAACTGCTCGTCACAGTGACCGTGCACCACCGGCTCGCGCTCCGCCATGGCAACCTCCATCGTCCGTACGGGCCCGGACCGCGACCGCGGCCCGGGTGCCCGACGACCCTACGGACCGCCCGGACGGGCAGGGGGCAAGATCAGTCAACCAGCCCTGGCCCAGGGCCTGTTGAGGGATCAGGCGTACGCGCGCAGCCAGGTCACCTTCGCCGCGTCGTGGTAGGGGCCGCCGCCCTCGTGGTCGTTGAAGTCGTAGACCTCGATCGACTTGTCCTCGTGCGCCCAGGAGTTGAAGACCGCGAAGACCGTCGAGGGCGGGCAGGTCTGGTCCTCCAGCGCCGTCGAGAAGAGCGCCGGGGCGCTGCCGCGAGCGGCGAAGTGGACGCTGTCGAAGTAGGAGAGGGTGCGCAGCGCGTCCTCGCTACGGCCCCGGTGCGTCTTGAGGAACAGGCCGATCTCCCGGTACGGGTGACGGTCCGTCAGACGGGCGGCGCGCGGGAAGTCGCACAGGAACGGCACGTCCGGGGCGACCGCCACCAGGTCCGGGACCAGCGCGCCGACGGCGATCGTGATGCCGCCGCCCTGGCTGGCACCGAGCACCACGGTGCGGGACGCGTCGGTCGCCGGGTGCGAACGGGCCGCCTCCACCGCGCGCACGGCGTCCGCGAACACCCGGCGGTAGTAGTAGTTCTCCGGCGCGTCCAGACCCCGCGTCATGAACCCGGGGTACGCGGGCCCCGCGCCCACCGGGTCGGCGGTGGCGCCGCCCCCGCCCCACGCGCTGCCCTGACCCCGGGTGTCCATCACGAAGTGCGCCCGGCCCGTCGACGCCCACAGCAGCCGCTCGTGCGGCAGCCCGCGTCCACCGCCGTACCCGATGAACTCCACGACCAGCGGCACCGGCCCCTCGGCCCGCGCGGGCACCGTCAGCCAGCCCTTCACCGGCTGCCCGCCGAAGCCGTTGAACGTCACGTCGAACACGTCCACCGTCGTCAGCCCGGTGTCGACCGGCTCGAAACGGGCGTCCAGATCGTGCGCGCGGGTCTCCTGAAGGGTCGTCGACCAGAACGCGTCGAAGTCGTCGGGCTCGACGGACTCGCTGCGGTACGCGCGGAGTTCATCGAGGGGCAGGTCGAACAGGGCCATGGAAGGACCGCCTTGGTGAAGAGACGCAGACAGGACGGACAGTGCGGATGATCACACCGTACGGCGGCGGTCCGACCACTGGCCAGAGATTTGTTGGCCCCCTCACGCCCGCCGGTGCGTCCACTTTGGCTCGGTCCGCTCCCACTCCCGCTCCCACTCGTTCATCCGGTGCCGGGTGGCGGTCCGACGCACGACGGCGTTCCCGAACAGGACCAGGCCGGCCGTGCTGCCGGCCGCGCAGACACCCACGGTGAGGGTGTGCTGCCAGATCGCCGTCGAGCCCGGCGGCGGGAGCACCGGCCGGTCCCGGGCGTCGAGCCACACGTCGACGTCGGAACCCTTGCGGGCCTCGGTCGGGAGGGTCGCCGCCGCCGTGTGCCGGCCGGTGTGCGGGTCCGTCCAGCGGACCGTGGCCCGGTAGACGTGCCCCTGCCCGTTCTCCCCGTCCGGCAGCGGCGTCGGGTCCGTGGTGAGGACCTGGGCGCGGACCTCGTGCAGCGGGGCACGCTGGGCGGCCGCGACCGTACGGGCGTAGTCGTGCGCCCACCAGCCCGCCAGGACGCCCGCGAGCGGAGCGCCCACACAGAGCAGGATCGCGACCAGCAGAGCCGTCCACGCCTCGACGATGTCGCAGTGGCGCCGCAGCGGATTGTGCCGCCAGCGCCAGCCGCGCACCCGGGTCCGCATGCCGACCTCCTCGCCCTGAACGATGTCGGAGGGGTCGTACCGTGTCCGCTCCTCATTGTCTCTCCACACCACCCCGGTGTGCGAGTGGCCCGGCCACCGCGAGGCCGCCCGGCGCGCCGCCCGCCGCCGTCCCCCCGGCCGGTGTCCGCGCACGTCAGGCGGTACCCGGCCGCGATCGTCAAGGATGTATGAAGACTTCCGGTACCGGGGAATAGTCGCGCCCCGCTGCCCCTTTTCGTCTGATGGCCGGACCGGTACCCGTACCACCGGTCCGGGCTCGGCAGCGAAGGAGAGTGGGAGCCATGCCCAAGGCATACGTGTTCACGCGCTACGGGGGACCGGAGACCGAGGCGCTCATCGACGTGGACAAGCCCGTCCCCGGACCCGGTCAGGTGCTGATCGCGGTGCGGGCCGCCGGGGTGAACCCCGTCGACTGGAAGCAGCGCACCGGCTACCGGCGCCCGGGAGAGAGCGCCGACCGCGCCTTCCCGGCCGTCTTCGGCAACGAGGTCTCCGGCGTCGTCGAGCGGACCGGCCCCGGCGTCGACGGCTTCGTCCCGGGGGACGCGGTGTTCGGCCGCCCGCTGGAGGGCGGGTACGCCCAGTACGCGCTGCTGTCGACCGACCTGATCGCCCGCAAGCCCGACGCCGTCACCTTCACCGACGCCGCGACCCTCCCGGTCGCCGCCGTCACCGCCTACGACGGGGTCGGGCAACTCGACCTCAAGGCCGGGCAGACCCTGCTGGTCACCGGCGCGGGCGGCGGCGTCGGCGTGGCCGTCGTACAGATCGCGCGGGCCCTCGGACTGCGCGTGGTGGGCGTCGCGAGCCCCGCCAAGAAGGAACTCCTGGAGTCCCTCGGCGCCGCACACGTCCCCTCCGGACCCGAATGGACCGCCCGCGTGCCCGGCCCCGTCGACGGCGTGTACGACCTGGTCGGCGGCGATGTCCTCGCCGAGGCCGCGACCCTGCTCACCGACCGGACCCGGCTGATCACGGCCGGCGCCCCGCCCGAGGAGGTCGAGAAGCTGGGCGGCGCCCGCGTCCTGCGCACCCGCACCAACGAGGGCCTGGCCGCCGTCGCCGACCTCGTCGCCCGCGGTGCCCTCGACCCGCACGTCACCCGGACCTTCCCGCTGGAGCAGGCGGGCGAGGCGCTGCGCACCGTCGAGGAGGGCCACGCCCGCGGCAAGATCGTGCTGGAGATCGCCGGATGAGCGACACGCCCCCGCACCCCCTCGACAACCCCGCCCTCGCCGCCCTGACCGGCCTGCACGCCCACTTCGCCGAACGGCACCGGCGCATCCTGCGCTACCCGGTCGACGTCACCCCGTGGATCGCGCTCCCCGAGGACATGGACGCGCGTGACTGGGCCGACGTCGCCGCCCTCACCGGACCCGGCGCCGAGGTCCCGTTGCTGGGCTTCCACGGGCGGGTGATGCCGGACGACTGGGAGATCCTCTGGCACATGGACGGCGTCCAGTTCGTCGACGACGGGCTCGACGCCGCACCCGAACCCGAGGCGGTCCGGCTCGGCCCCGCCGACGTGCCGGAGATCCTCGACCTGGTCGCCCGCACCCGGCCGGGCCCCTTCCTCCCGCGCACCATCGAACTCGGCACCTACCTGGGCATCCGCCGCGACGGCGTCCTTGCCGCCATGGCCGGGGAACGGCTGCGTCCGCCGGGCTGGACGGAGATCAGCGCGGTCTGCACCGACCCGGCGTTCCGCGGCGAGGGCCTGGCCCGGCGGCTCATCCTGGCCGTCGCGCACGGCATCAGGGAACGCGGCGAGACCCCGTTCCTGCACACCGGCGCGGACAACACGAACGCCATCCGCCTCTACGAGAAGCTCGGCTTCCGGCTGCGCCGCACCACGGCGTTCCTCGCGGCCCGCGCCCCCGAGCACCTGCACGAGGCCAGAGAAGCGGTACCGGTCGGCTAGCGCACCTCAGCAGGGTCCGAGCCCCGGTCGTCGGGGGAGGCCAGGGCTTCGGGAACGGCGTTGTACCGCACCAGGTATCCGGCGAACCGTTCCAGGTCCTCGGGCTCCCAGCGCGCGAGCCGCTCCCGGAAGGCGGCCCGACGGCTCTCGGTGACCTGGGCCAGGATCTGCCGCCCGGCGTCCGTGAGCTGGACGAGCAGCACCCGGTGATCCTCGGCGTCCTGGCGCCGTTCCACCAGAGAGGCCCGCTCCAGCGCCGTCACCTGGCGGCTCACCGTGGACTTGTCCAGCGCGTAGTGCGCCGCCAGGTCGGTGGCCCGGCAGCCGCCGCTCTCCTCCAGATGCCCCAGCAGCGTGTACGACACGAGCGACAGCTCGGGATGCATCCGCCCCGCCGAGGCACGGGCCCGCCGGGCGAACGCCGTCATCTCCCGCTGGATGACCTCCACGGCATCGTCCGCGTCCACCGCGACCTCCCTCGCTCGCCTGGTTGCAGAGTACAACCGTGGGTCACCGATCGCCGAGGCGTGGGCCGTTGGGGTACCGTGACCGCGTCCGGCCGAGGAACGTCCCGGCCGTCGACCACCGAGGAGGTGAGACCCATTACCGCTCAGTCAGGTCGGGTGCTCTCACCTCCGGTCCCCGTGGAACACCGCTGCCGGTGACCGGGAGAGCGCCCTTCGGCTCCCGAAAGGCTCTCGGCTCTCCATGCCTCCACTCGATCCCGCCACCCTCGCCACCCCGCTCACCGCCGACCGGGTCGTCGCCGCGCTGCGCGCCGCCGGCTGCGTCTTCGCCGAGGACGAGGCCCGTCTGATCCTCGCCGCCGCCCGCACCCCGGACCGGCTGGCCGACCTCGTGGCCCGCCGCGTCGCCGGTCACCCCCTCGAACTCGTCGTCGGCTGGGCCGAGTTCGCCGGCCTGCGGATCGCCGTCGAACCCGGCGTCTTCGTCCCCCGCCGCCGCACCGAGTTCCTCGTCGAACAGGCCCTCGCGCACGCGCCGGGCGCCTCGGTCGTCGTGGACCTGTGCTGCGGCTCCGGCGCCCTCGGAGCCGCCCTCGCCGCAGCCCTGGGCGCCGTCGAACTGCACGCCGCCGACATCGACCCGGCCGCCGTCCGCTGCGCCCGCCGCAACGTCCCGGCCACCGGGCACGTCCACACCGGCGACCTCTTCGAGGCGCTCCCCGCCCAGGTGCGCGGCCGCGTCGACATCCTCGCCGCCAACGTGCCCTACGTCCCCACCGGCGAGGTCGGTCTGCTCCCCGCCGAGGCCCGCGACCACGAACCGCTCGTCGCCCTGGACGGCGGCACCGACGGCCTCGACGTGCTGCGCCGGGTCGCCGCCGAGGCACCCCGCTGGCTCGCCCCGGGCGGCTGCCTGCTGGTGGAGACCAGCGAGCGGCAGTCCGACGCCGCCCTCGCCGCCTTCACCCGCGCCGGACTCACCGCCCACCTCGCCACCGACGACGCACGCGGCGCCACCGTCGTCCTCGGCGTCACAGCGGCGGCAGCACCCGGGCGATGAGCAGCGCCACATCGTCGGAGGTGTCCGGCGCGTGCAGCGTGCGCAGCAGCAGATCGCAGACGTCCTCCAACGGCCCGTCGGGACCGTCGAGCAGGGCCAGCAGCGCGTCCAGGCGCGCGTCGAGCGGGTCCCGGCGGGTCTCCACCAGACCATCGGTGTAGAACACGATCCGGTCACCCGGCGCCAGCTCGACCGTGATCGTGGAGAACGCCACCCCGCCCACCCCGAGCGGCACCCCGGTCGGCAGGTCGAGCAGCTCGGGCGGCCGTCCCGGACGCAGCCGCACCGGCGGCAGATGCCCGGCGTTCGCGATCCGGCACTGCCGCGCCACCGGATCGTGGACGGCGTACACACAGGTCGCGATCGA
Source organism: Streptomyces sp. NPDC091279 (assembly GCF_044757465.1). NCBI lineage: Bacteria > Bacillati > Actinomycetota > Actinomycetes > Kitasatosporales > Streptomycetaceae > Streptomyces > Streptomyces sp. NPDC091279. The sequence continues at coordinate 552,354 of NZ_JBIVVA010000001.1, forward strand.
CTGGTCCAGGTCGTCGGTGCCCCGGTCGAGGTACTCCAGGAGCCGCGCCGGATCGAGGTCCAGGGCGGCCAGTGTGTGCGTCGCGGTCCGCAGCCGGCCCATCGTCGCGGCCGCGCTGATGCCGCTGCCCATCACATCGCCCACCACCAGCGCCGTCTTGCCCCCGTCCAGCGGGATCACATCGAACCAGTCCCCGCCGACCTCGCTCGTGCCGCCCGCCGGCTGGTACCGGGACGACACCTCAAGACCCCCGGTCACCGGCGGATGCCGGGGCAGCAGACTGCGCTGGAGGGTGAGGGCGGTGTCCCGGGCGTTCTGGTACCAGCGGGCGTTGTCGATCTGCACGGCCGCCCGCGCCGCCAACTCCCGCGCCAGCAGCAGATCGTCCTCGTCGAACGGCACCGGATGCGACGTCCGTTTCAGCCCGAGGGCGCCCAGCACCTCGCCGCGCGCGATCAGGGGGACGCAGAGGTAGGAGTGGACGCCCGCGCGGGCCAGCAGCTCGGCGGCCTCGGGGGAGCGCGCGATGCGGGCCAGGTCGGCCGGGGTGACCTCCGCGACCAGGACCGCCTCACCGGTGCGCACACACCGGGTGACCAGGCGCTCGGGACCGTACCGGGCCACCTGCCCCGGCGGACCGGCCGCCCGCGACGCCTCCGGCGCGTGCGGCGCCCGCACGGCCAGCGCCCGGAACACCGCCGGTTCCTCGGGGCCCAGGCTGCTGCGCCGGCCCTCGACGACCGCCTCCAGCAGGTCCACCGCCGCCACGTCCGCCAGCTCCGGCACCGCGACGTCCGCCAACTCGTCGGCCGTACGGTCCAGTTCGAGGGTGGTGCCGATCCGGGCCGAGGCGTCCGCGATCAGCGCGAGCCGCCGCCTGGCCGCCTCCGCCTCGATGCCCGCCCGGTGCTGCTCGGTGATGTCCGCCACCGCCCCGGCCACCCCCAGCACCCGCCCGGTCGCGTCCTCCAGGCGGTACAGGGACACCGACCAGGCCCGCTCCTCGTCCGCGTCGGCCGGGGCGACGCCGGTGACCTGCTGGTCGATCAGCGGGCGGCCCGTCTCCAGGACCCGGCGGGCCGCCGACTCGACCAGGCCGACGTCCACCCCCGGCAGCACGTCGCCCGGCGTACGGCCCAGATGCTGTTCGGCGGGCACCCCGTTGAGCCGCTCAAGCGCCGGGTTCACGGACACGTACCGCAGCTCGGTGTCGAGGATGGCGAGCCCGACCGGGGACTGCGCGATCATCCGCGTCGACAGCGCCACGTCCCGCTCCAGCTGCCGGACCGTCCCGTGGTCGGCGCACAGGCCGAGGGCGTAGGCGTCGCCCCGGTCGTCGAGGAGGCGCATGTTGCGGAACTCCACCAGCCGGGTGCCGCCGTCCTTGTGCCGGATCGGGAAGGCACCGGCCCAGCTCTCGCCGTCGACCATGACGTCCGTGAACAGCTTCACGACCTGGTCCAGATGGCGTTCGTGGACCATCAGCCGGGCCGCGAACCGGCCGAGCGCCTCCGCCGCCGAGTACCCGAACAACTCCTCGGCCCGTGGGCTCCACAGCACGATCTGACCCCGGGCGTCCAGCACCACCGAGGCCACGCCGAGCACATCGAGCAGCCCGCCCGGCCGGAGCGCCGCCTCGTCCGCGGGGCTCTCGACGCCCTCAGCGTCCGCGGAGCGGCCGGGGTTGTCGACGTTCCCCGTGTCCGCCGTGTCCGCCGTGTCCGTGGTGTCCCCCGTGTCCGCCGTGGTCTTGGTGGTCTCGGTGGTCTTGGTCTTCTTGGTGTTCTCCGCCACCGGAAACCCGGGTGCATCCATCGCACGCACCGCCTTCGCCGTCGTCCGGCACGACGTCCCCCGTGCCGACTCCCCAGTACCGCCGCGCGCGGCCGTCCCGGTGACGGCCCCGACGCTCACCTCCACCATCTCTCACCGTGGCCGGATCTGTCCGGTGAAGCGACGACCAACGCCGCCCTCGGTGTCGACGTCCGGACAGCCGCCGTTTCGATATTGGTCTGTACATGCCCACCTGGGCCCGCCAGACTGTCCGCCGAGTACGCCTTCGCCCCACCCCCCCCCACGGAGGAGCCACCATGGCCCCGCGCGCCCGGCAACGTTGTCACGCGACCCTCACCGCCCTGCTCGCCCTCACCACGGCCGCGGTGCTGTCCGCCGCCCCGCCCGCGTCGGCCGCCGACACCTGGAACGAGGTCGGCTCCGACCGCGCCGACCCGCTCACCGAGAGCCAGGGCCTGGCCTCCGTCGAGACCCCGGCGAACAGCCCCAACCGCTACACCGGCATCGGCACCATCCCCGTCGACCTCTCCAGCCGGGGCTGGAACCACATCGGCGACCCCGACGCCTCCTCCGACGGCCACTACATCGAGCCGTACCAGCGCGACTCGGGCACCACGAAGATGTACCGGGTGCAGGGGCCCGGCGGCGGCTGGTCGGAGTACGTCCACACGCTCAGCCCCGGCGAGGCCCTCAACAACTCGTGGGTCGCGATCTCGCCCGACGGCCAGTGGATGCTGTCCGGCGAGTACGGCACCATGACCCGCTTCCTGGTCTTCCCGACCCCCGGCGTCAACGCCGCCACCTCGCCCTCGGCCAACCTTCCGCAGGTCAGCACCGTCACGCTCGATCACCCCGTCCGGGACGTCCAGGGCTGCGACTTCTCCGGCGCGACCACCCTCCTGTGCTCCTCCGACGACCCCGAGGGCAGCCTCTTCGGCATCACCAAGCCGCTGCTCCAGGTCGACCTGTCGGCCGCGCCGAACGGCACATCGAACGTTTCCGGCCATGTCACCGCCCTGCGTCAGCTGCCGTTGCGCAGCGGCTGCTCAGGCACGTTCGAGGCGGAGGGCATCGACTACGACCGGCGCACCGGCACCCTGCGGGTCATCGTCGTCTCGCCGGGCATCTGCGTGCTCACGGACAGCAAGACGTACCGCTTCACCAAGGGCTGACCGGCCGGGGAGGCGCCGACGCGACCGGCGGCGCCTCCCCGCCCGGCGCTTCTCCTGCGGTGCCCGCCGCGCGGTGCTTGTCTTGAGTGTGGGACGCGGCGCGTCGGGCACCCGGCCGGTGGGCCGCGATCTCGCGGCGACACGGCTTGGTGGGTCCGCGCACCCGCGAACCAGCGACGAAGAGGAGCGACCGCCATGGAACACGAGCAGACGCACGCGGAATCCGTCTCCGTCTCCCTCAGCGACTGCACCCGGGAGGACGCCCGGGCCGTCTTCGACGCCCTGTGCGCGTGTTTCGCGTCGGACCGGTGCGCCGAGGACATTCCCGAGCAGCTCCACAAGACCCGCCCGATGATCTGGCTCGGCACCTTCGACGTCGCCGAGTCGCACCCCGTGCTCGGCGTCGCGCATCTCGACGGGCCGGTCACGGCCGATGTGCAGGGCGGCTACTGGGCCGTGGAACGGTTCCGGAAAACCCTGGACTCCGTGTTCTCCGTCCAGGACCTGACCGGCGCCTCGGGCGACCAGGAACGGGACGTGCATCTGAGGCTGGAGAGCCTGTAGGTCCGCCGCCGGGTCCGGCCGGCCGTCCCTGCGCGGGGCGTGCTCGGCGGGCGGTGGCGTACACCTCGTTCTTGTGCAACTAGTTGCACAATGAGGCCGGGGTCCTCTACAAAGGAGTCGTCCACCAGGGGGTCCGCCATGCCGGGAGCCTCCGCACCGAGGGCACGACCCCGCACGGAGACCCGCCGATGAGCCACTACCCCCACCTGCTGAGCCCGCTCGACCTGGGCTTCACCACCCTGCCCAACCGCGTCCTCATGGGCTCCATGCACGTCGGTCTGGAGGAGGCCGAGGGCGGGTTCGAGCGGATGGCCGCCTTCTACGCGGCCCGGGCGCGCGGGGGAGTGGGCCTCATCGTCACCGGCGGCATCGCGCCCAACGACGCCGGGCGCCCCTACGAGGGCGGCGCCACCCTCACCACCGACGCCGAGGCCGACCGGCACACCGTCATCACCGACGCCGTGCACCGCGAGGGCGGCCGGATCGCCCTCCAGATCCTGCACTTCGGCCGGTACGCCTACCACCGGGACCTGGTCGCGCCGAGCCCGCTCCAGGCCCCCATCAGCCCCTACCCGCCGCGCGCACTCACCGACGCCGAGATCGAGCGGACCATCGACGACTACGTCCGCACCGCCCGCCTCGCCCGCCGGGCCGGATACGACGGCGTCGAGATCATGGGCTCCGAGGGCTACCTGATCAACGAGTTCATCGCGGCGCCGACCAACCACCGCACCGACCGCTGGGGCGGCAGCTACGAGAACCGCATGCGCTTCCCCGTCGAGATCGTGCGCCGGGTCCGCGAGGCGGTCGGCGAGGACTTCATCGTCGTCTACCGGCTCTCCATGCTGGACCTGGTGCCGGGCGGCTCGACCCTGGACGAGGTGATCACCCTCGCCCGCGCCGTGGAGAGCGCCGGGGCCACCCTCATCAACACCGGCATCGGCTGGCACGAGGCCCGCATCCCCACCATCGCGACCTCCGTGCCGCGCGGCGCGTACACCTGGGTCACCCGGCGCCTGATGGGCGAGGTGTCCGTCCCGCTCATCACCACCAACCGCATCAACACCCCCGAACTCGCCGAGGAGTTGCTCGCCGACGGCTGCGCGGACATGGTGTCCATGGCCCGCCCGATGCTCGCCGACCCCGACTTCGTCGCCAAGGCGGTGGCCGGGACGCCGGAGGCCATCAACACCTGCATCGGCTGCAACCAGGCCTGCCTGGACCACACGTTCAGCGGGAAGATCACCTCCTGCCTGGTCAACCCGCGCGCCTGCCACGAGACCGAGTTGGTCCTCTCCCCGACCCGTCTGCGGACCCGCGTCGCCGTGGTCGGCGCCGGACCGGCCGGCCTCGCCTGCGCGACCACCGCAGCCCAACGCGGCCACCACGTCACCCTGTTCGACGCCGCGAGCGAGATCGGCGGCCAGCTCAACGTCGCCCGCCGGGTTCCCGGCAAGCAGGAGTTCGACGAGACCCTGCGCTACTTCCGTCACCAACTCGCCGCGCACGGCGTGGAGATACGCCTGAACACCACCGTCCAGGCCTGCGACGTCGCCGAGTTCGACGAGGTCGTCATCGCCACCGGCGTCACCCCGCGCACCCCGGACATCCCCGGCATCGACCACCCCAGCGTCCTCGGCTACCTCGACGTGCTGCGCGACGGCGCTCCCGTCGGAGCCCGGGTCGCCGTCCTCGGCGCCGGGGGCATCGGCTTCGACGTCGCCGCGTTCCTCACCGACGGCGGCGACCAGGCGAGCGCGGACCCGGCGACCTACTTCCGGCACTGGGGCGTCGACATGGACCATCGCACCCCCGGTGGCCTCACCGCCCCCGAACGCCCCGCGTCCCCGCGCACCGTCCACCTCCTCCAGCGCAAACCCACCAAGGTCGGCGCCGGTCTCGGCAGGACCACCGGCTGGATACACCGTGCCGAGCTGAGGCACCGAGGCGTCACCATGATCCCGGGCGTCCGCTACGACCGCGTCGACGACGCCGGACTCCACCTCACCGTCGGTGAGGAGAGCACCGTCCTGCCGGTCGACACGGTCGTCCTGTGCACCGGTCAGGAACCACGCCGTGGCCTCTACGACGACCTGATCGCCGTCGGCCGCTCCGCCCATCTGATCGGCGGCGCCGACGTGGCCGCCGAACTCGACGCCAAGCGCGCCATCAAGCAGGGCACCGAGGTCGCGGCGGCCCTGTGACCCACCGTGCCCGCAAGAGGGACGGTCCCCAGGTGATCGACCGTCCCTAGGATGAGCCCATGTCACTCCCGCACGCCATCCTCACCGCCTTGCTGGAGAAGCCGTCGTCGGGTCTTGAACTGACCCGCAGGTTCGACCGGTCGATCGGATACTTCTGGTCGGCCACCCACCAGCAGATCTACCGCGAGCTGGGAAAACTGGAGTCCGCCGGACACATCCGCGCCCTGCCGACCGAGCAGCCGGCCCGGGGACAGAAGAAGAGCTATGAGGTGCTCCCCGCCGGCCGCGCCGAACTGGCCCGCTGGACCGCCGCGCCCCAGGATCCCAAGGCCTACCGCGACCCCCTCTTCCTGCGGCTGCGCGCGGCGGCCGTGGTGGGCGGCGCCGGTATCGCATCCGACCTGCGCCGCCATCTCGACCTGCACCAGGGCCAGTTGGCCGCCTACGAGGAGATCGAACGACGCGACTTCCCGCCCGGCAGGAACACCCCGCAGGACCGCCTCCAGCACCTCGTCCTGCGCGCCGGCATCGACCTGGAAACCTTCTGGACCCAATGGCTCACCCACGCCCTGACCGAGTTCGAGGACCTGACGGAAGCACCGGAAGCACCGGAAGCACCGGAACCGCCGGAACTGACGGAACTGGTTGAACGGACGGGACTGGACGACTCCGGGACGCCATGAGCCGTGCAGTGCGCCGGGGGCGTGGAGCAGAGGCGGCGTGGAGCAGGGGCGGCGCGGGGCACGGGCGGCGTGGAGCAGAGGCGGCGTGGAGCACGGGCGGCTTGGGGCAGGGGCGGGGAACAGGGGTGGTCCGGCGTCGAGAGACCTGCGTCGGAGGGCGCCCGGGTCAGAAGCGGTGCGGCTTGGTGCGGCGGCGCAGGAACCAGGCCGCGCCGATCACCCCGGTGCCGACCAGGGCGCTGCCCGCGCCCAGCGTGAGAGGCCCGTAGTCCTGCACGGTGCCGCCGAGACCGCCCAGGACACCGCGTGTGGGTGTGGTCGTCGCCGTGGCCCGGGTGGTGGCGGAGATGGACGGGGAGGTGGCGGCCGACACGATCACCGTCTGGGACCCCGCGCGGCTGCCGTTCGCACAGTCGACCAGCACCGTGTACGTGCCCGGGCTGACGCTCTGCCAGGCCGCGGACTGGAGGGCGGCGGTCCCCACCAGTGCCACCTGCCGACCCTGCCGGGCGCTCGTCTGGCTGCTGGTGAGCAGCGCGGCCGTGCCCCAACTGCCGTTGCTGCTGGTCCCGGAGCACACCGTCGTGGTCACCGACACCGTGGAACCGTTCGTGCTCACGGAGATCCCCGCGCCCGCGGCCCGGGCCGTCCCGGCGGTCAGGGCGAGCGGGAGCGCGAGCGCGAGGGCCGCCGTCAGGGCGGCCGGGCGCGGCAGAGTGTGGACAGAGCGCATGGGATCGATCCTCCGACCGCACGGTCGGCGGAACCCCTTGCGCCGCCTGGGATCGGGAATCGCCCGTGCTGTCTCAGGGGCAGCCAACGTTCCCCGGGGCCGCGCCGCACCCGGACCGCCGCCGGGCAGGTGACGGATTCCGTCGTCCGGGCCAAACGGCCTCCAGCGGCCCGCTCATGCGCCGGTCACCACCGTCCGCCGGGCCGAGTAGCCGCCCCAGGTCCCGTCGGGCAGCCTGGCCCGCAACCGGACCCGATGGGTCACCCCGGCCCGGTTCCCCACGGAGAAACTGTGGCTCGCCCGGTCGCGCGGCGGGTCACCGCCGAACACCAGCGAGGTGGCCGTCTCGTCGTCGAGCCGGATCTGATACTCCGTGATCACCCCGTCCGCGCGGGGCGGGGTCCAGGAGAGGTCCAGGTAGAAGGCCCCGTCGGCGCGGTGGGTCGCGGCCCGGAAGTCGGCGGGCGCGGTGGCGCGTCCGCTGTCGGTGCCGGGGGTGGTGAGGCGGACGGGGGTGCCGGGCGGCGAGACGTTGTCGGCGGCGTCGCGGGCCCGGACGGTGAAGGCGTAGGCGGTGCCGGGACGCAGCCCGGTGACGACGGTCGCCGTCTGGTCCCCGCCCACACTGTGGATCTTCGAGGTGCCCTGGTGGATGTCGTACGAGACGATGGCCCGGTCGTCCGTGGCCGGGGACCAGGACAGCTGGACGGCCCGGCCGCCGACCGCACGGGCCCGGGTGGTGCCCGGCCGGGAGGGCGCGGTGGTGTCGGCGGCGAAGGCGGCCGGGGTCGTCGCCCGCACCGCGCGGCTGCCCGGACCGAGCCGACCCGCGCCGTCGCGGGCCCGCACGGTGAAGGTGTACGCGGTCGCCGGGGCGAGCCGGACGACGTCCACCATGCGCGAGGTCCCGGCCACCTCCGCCACCTTCCGGCCACCCCGGTACACCTCGTACGCGCGGACGGCGGGCCGCGCCGCGACGGCGTTCCACATGACGTGCACGCTGGTGGAACTGCCCGCCTCGGCGGTCACGCCCACCGGCGCCCCGGGGAGCCGTCCGCCGTCGTCCCCGCCGCCCCCGGCGCAGGACGCGGCCAGGGCCATGACGGCACCGAGGGCGAGAGCCCGGCGCAGAAGAACGGTGCCGCGACGCATGGCGCTGCCTCCCCGGACCGCACTGCCTGACGGAGTTGGTCCGGACCAATATGGCGGCTCGGCGGGGTCGCGGCAAGGGGGCAGGTGTCGGTCAGGTCGCGGTCGGGGTCGTGCGTGAGCATGCGCCCGGGTTACGTATGCTGGAGTTTCTCGCGGCCGAACTCTCCTTGAGGGCAAGGGAGTTCATGCCGCTGGCGCGGGCGGCTGTCGTCGCTGAGCCCGTGCCGTGACGCGGGCGGCCGGGTGGCCGGAGCCGACGCGGGCTCAGCTCCCCGGCCCCTGCTCGCGCCGACCGGAGCCCCGCGTGCCGACGGGGCTGTGCGTCGAGGGCCCGGTGTGCCGAGGGCCCTTGCGCCGAGAGCCTCGTGTGCCGAGGGCCCCGTGTGTCGAGGGTGCCGTGCACCGTCCGGCCCCCTCACGGTGGCCGAGCCTCCCGGGGAGGGTCAGATTGGGCTGAGTGTCCGTCAGATGCCTCCAGGGAGAAGGTTCCTCATCATGCGTCTCCAGTCGCTGACGCTGGTCGCGGCAGGTGCCGTGCTCATCGCCCCCACCACCTCGCCCACCGCCGGACACCGCGTCGGCCAGGAACCGGTGGTGTGGCGCGAGAGCGCCGTCCGGGCCGCCGACCTGCTGGCGAGGACACGTGACTGTGTCCAGGTCTCCCGGGGCCGCTACCGCGCCGACGAGGAGACGCCCGCGAACATCCCGGTGTGCGGCACCCGGGACGCCGTCTTCTGGAAGGCGGACCTGGACATCGACTGCGACGGACGGCCCACCCCCCGCTGCAACGCCCGCACCGACCCGCTCTTCGACGAGGCCACCGCCTACCAGCAGTCCGACGGCCGCTATCTGAGCGCCGAACACCTCCCGTACATCGTGGTGCCCGGCGCCAGCAAGATCTGGAACCACCGGGAGCACGGGGTGCGCGGCGGGTCCGTCGCCGCCGTCGTCTACCGGGACCGGGTCGGATACGCGGTGGTCGGCGACACCGGCCCGCCCGGCCTCATCGGCGAGGCCTCCTACGCCACCGCCCGGAGCCTCGGCATCACCGCCGACCCGAACGGCGGCGGCGTCCCGGACGGCGTGACCTACATCGTCTTCCGCGGCTCGCAGATCAAGCCCATCGAGGACCACGCCGCGACCGTCGCCACCGGCCAACGCCTCGCGCGGATGTTCGCCAACGGCACCTGAGAGGCCCCGGCGGCATCGGGGATGCCGGTGACCTCAGTGACCTCGGTGACCTCAGTGACCCCGGTGGCGGGAGCGGCGGTGGGCCGTGCCGAGTGGCCGACGCCGCTCCCGGGGGATGGGCTAGACCGCCGCCCAGCCGTCGTCGACGGGCAGGATCGCGCCGTTGATGTTGACGGCGGCGTCCGAGGCGAGGAACACGATGGCCGCGGCCTGGTCCTCGGGCTGCGCGAGCCGGCCGACGTTGACGAAGTGCGGGGCGATCGTGGTCGGGCCGTGCGCTTCCTTGTCGGCGTCCACGACGATGCCGGTGAGCGTGCCGCCCGGCGCGATGGCGTTGGCGCGTATGCCGGACTTGCGGTACATCACCGCGAGGTTCTTGGTCAGCCCGACCACCCCGTGCTTCGAGGCCGTGTAGGCGGCGCCCGCCGCGCTGCCCCGCAGGCCGGCCTCGGAGGCGGTGCTCACGATCGCGCCCTTGCCCGCCGCCAGCATGTGCGGCAGCACCGCGCGGGTGAGCAGGAACGGCGCGGTGAGGTTGACCCGGATGACCCGCTCCCACTCGGTGTCGCTGACGTCCGCGAGCGCCGTCATTCCGTCCATGATCCCGGCGTTGTTCACCAGCACGTCGACCCCGCCGAAGCGGTCCACGGCCGTGCGCGTCACCTCGTCGACCACGGCCTGTTCGCTGAGGTCGCCGGTCACGGCCACCGCAGTGCCGCCCGCCTGCTCGATCTCCTTGACGACGGCGTCGGCCCCGTCGGCGTTGATGTCGGCGATCACGACCCGGTCGCCCTGGGCCGCGAAGGCGAGGGCGCTCGCCCGCCCGATGCCCGAGCCCGCTCCGGTGACGATCACGCTGCGTCCGTCGACTCCGCCGGCCATGTGGTGCTCCTGTTTCCGTGGGGGTGAGAACGCTCGACCAGCCGCCTGTCTGCGGCTGGTCGAGCGTCCAGGTGTCACCACCTTACGACTTAATGTCTGTGAGTGACATAAAGAGATGGTGGAGAATTCGGGGGAGAGGGATCATCTGAGGCGGAGGACCACATGACCGCAGTCGGCGGACGCACCGGACGACCGCCCCTGACCGAGGAGCGCAAGGCCGAGATCCGGTTGGAGATCGCCCGGGCGGCGGTCGACCTGTTCGTCGCCCAGGGCGTCACGGCGACCACCGGCGAGCAGATCGGGCACGCGGTCGGCATCTCCGCCCGCACCGTCTGGCGCTACTTCCCCAGCAAGGAGGCGTGCGTACGGCCGTTGTTCACGGCCGGGATCGATCTGCTCGCCGACCGGCTGCGACGGTGGCGGCCGGGGGAGTCCCTGGACGAGATCCTGCGGGCGGACCTGCCGACCGACATCCGGATCGCCTCCGGCCCCGACCGCACCACCGTCGGCGCGCTGGTCCGGCTCACCCGCACCGAACCAGGCCTGCGCGCGATCTGGCTCCAGACCCACGACGAGGCCGAACCGGCGTTCGCCCGCGCCCTCGCCGAACGCGCCGGGCTGCCCGCCGACGACCTCCGCTCCACGATCCAGGCGGCGATGTTCAACGCGGCCCTGCGTGCCGGGGTCGAGCACTACGCCTGGCACAGCGGGGACGCGGGACCCGACCGCACGGCAGCGGAGGCCGAACTGTCCCGCATCCTGCGCGTGGCCCTCACCACCGCCACCGAGGGCCTGACCTGAGCCACCCGAACCTCACGGCAGCCGGGCCAGACCTCTTGGGACATGCGTGCGGCAGCCGAAGACAGCGGCCGAAGAAAGCGGCCAACGACAAAGGCAAGGAGAGAAGTCTCCCTGCCACTCTCAACGTATAGCGCGCTGGGGGGCTTGCCGCAAGGCCCGGGGGGCGGGGCAGAATCATCGGCCGATGCCATGACCTGCAAAAACGAGGGCATGGCGAGCGTGTGGTGGTGTCGATGCAGGGGGATGCGGTGACTGAGCGGTACGTGAGGGATCTTCAAGAGGTCGACGAGGACCAGGTCGCGGTCGTCGGCGGCAAGGGCGCGCACCTGGGCGGGCTGGCGCGGATCGACGGCATCCGGGTGCCGGGCGGCTTCTGTGTGACGACGGACGCGTTCCGGCGGATCGTGGCGGGGGCGCCGTCGTTCGACGATCAGCTCGATCGGTTGGCGCGCGTGGACCCGGACGACCGGGAGGCGGTCCGGACACTGAGCGCGCGGATGCGTCGGACCATCGAGGAGACCGCCGTTCCGGACGATCTGGCGGCGGAGATCACCCGTGCCCTCGCCCGGCTCGGTGAGGAGGCCGCCTGCGCCGTCCGGTCCAGTGCGACGGCGGAGGACCTGCCGACGGCCTCCTTCGCCGGTCAGCAGGACACCTACCTGAACGTCGTGGGGCCGACGGCGGTCCTCCGGCACGTCAGCCGGTGCTGGGCCTCGCTGTTCACCGAACGGGCCGTGACCTACCGTCGGCGCAACGGCGTCGACCACCGCGCGGTCCACATGGCCGTGGTCGTGCAGCGGATGGTCTTCCCGCACGCGGCCGGTGTCCTGTTCACGGCCGACCCCGTCACGGGCAACCGGACGGTCTCCACCGTGGACGCCGGGTTCGGCCTCGGGGAGGCTCTGGTCTCCGGCCTGGTCGACCCGGACGTCTTCAAGGTCCGGCACGACGAGGTCGTCGCCAGGAGGATCGCCGCGAAGCAGCGTGCCGTCGACGCCCTGCCGACCGGCGGCACGCGGGACGTGGCCGTCGACCCACGGCTACAGGAGCAGCCCGCGCTGACGGATGAGCAGGTCGTACGGCTGGTGCGACTCGGGCGGCGGATCGAGGCGCACTTCGGCAGCCCGCAGGACATCGAATGGTGCCTGGCCGACGACGACTTCCAGATCGTTCAGAGTCGGCCGATCACGACGCTGTTCCCCGTCCCCGAGCGCGGCGACCGGGAGAACCACGTCTACGTGTCCGTCGGCCACGGGCAGATGATGACCGACCCCATGAAACCCCTGGGGCTCTCCCTGTGGCGGCTGACGGCCATGGCGCCGATGCACCAGGCGGGCGGGAGGCTCTTCGTCGACGTCACCCGGCGCCTGGCCTCGCCCGCCGGCCGCGCCGCTCTCCTGGACGTCATGGGCCGGGGCGATCCACTCATCAGGGACGCCCTGGAAACCGTCCTCGACCGCGGCGACGTCGTCCCGTCGCTCCCGGACGCGAGCCCCGCCGCGCCGCCGACCGCCGCTGCGCCCGCGTCCGCCCCGATCGAGACCGACCCGGCCCTCGTCACCGAACTGATCGAGCGCAGCCGGCTGTCCGTCGCCGCCCTGGAACGCGACATCCGCACCAAGACCGGACCGGCGCTGTTCGACTTCCTGTACGAGGCCTTCGAGGAACACAGACGCGTTCTCAGCGATCCGCTGAGCCTCCAGGCGATCATGGCGGGCATGGAGGCCACCTGGTGGCTCAACGACACCCTGGGGGAGTGGCTGGGCGAGAAGAACGCGGCCGACACGCTCACCCTCTCCGCCCCCGGCAACGTCACCTCGGAGATGGGCCTCGCACTGCTCGACGTCGCCGACGTGATCCGCCCGTGGCCGGAGGTGGTGGCGTTCCTCCAGGGCGTCGAGAACGACGATTTCCTGGACGAGCTGGCGAAACTCCCGGGCGGGACGGAGGCGCGCGACGCCCTGGAGGCGTACCTCGACCGGTACGGCATGCGCTGCGTCGGCGAGATCGACATCACCAGGCCACGGTGGCGCGAGCGCCCCGCCACGCTCGTGCCCGCGATCCTCGACAACGTCAGGAACTTCACGCCGGGCGCCGCGCAGCGCCGTTTCGAACAAGGGCGGCAGACGGCGCGGGAGAAGGAACAGGACGTGCTGTCCCGCCTGCGCGCCCTGCCGGACGGGGAGCTGAAGGCCGACGAGGCCCAGCGGATGATCGACCGGGTCAGGACCTTCATCGGCTACCGGGAGTACCCGAAGTACGACATCGTCAGCCGCTACTTCCACTACCGACAGGCCCTGTTGGACGAGGCCGGGCGCCTCGTGCGGGCCGGCGTGCTCACCGAGCCGGAGGACGCCTTCTACCTCACGTTCCAGGAACTTCACGACGTCGTGCGCTCGCACCAGGTGGACGACCAGCTCATCCGGCGGCGCAAGGAGGAGTTCCGGTCGTACCACGCGCTCACCCCGCCCCGGGTGCTCACCTCCGACGGTGAGGCCGTCACCGGGGCGTACCGGCGCGACGACGTGCCGGACGGCGCCCTGGTCGGCGTCCCGGTGTCCGCCGGGATTGTCGAGGGCCGGGCCCGCGTCGTCCTCGACCTGGCCGACGCCGACCTCGAAGCGGGCGACATCCTGGTCACGACGTTCACCGATCCCAGTTGGTCGCCGCTGTTCGTCGGCATCGCGGGCCTGGTGACGGAGGTGGGCGGTCTGATGACGCACGGCGCGGTGATCGCCCGGGAGTACGGCCTGCCTGCCGTGGTGGGCGTGGACCGGGCCACCCGGCTGATCCGCGACGGTCAGCGCATCCGCGTCCACGGAACCGAGGGCCACATCGAGATCCTGCCCTGACCCGAGAGACCCCCCGAATCGGCGAGATTCCTCACCAACGGCCGTTCCCGCACGCGGTGTTGCCCGACCTCTCGGAGCGTGCGGAACGGCCGTCCTGCTGTCCCGGGACCACGGGACGGTGGTCAGAACATCGACGACAGACCGCTGGTGATCGAGGAGACGAGCTCCTTGCCGTCCTCGGCGATCTGCTTCACCGCGGGAGCCACCCGCTTGGCGACCGGGGTGATCCACCTGGACTGGCCGTAGGTGACCAGGCTCAGCGCGGTGCCGGCCGCGGACCACATGAACTCGCTGCTGGTGAAGCCGTATTCGATGCCGGTGAACAGGGTGCTCAGCGCGCCGGCCCCCATGGAGATGACGCCGAAGATCGCCGCGGCCGGGACCCCCACCACGGCGAACGGGGGAAAGACGAGGCTGGCGAGCCCGAGGCCGGCGGAGAGGAACCCCGCGCCGATGCTGACGTAGTTGAGGGCGTCGGCCCACCAGCCGGCGTCCGAGTACCACGCGTCGTTGCCGGCGCCGCTGCCGTTCTGGTTGACGTCGTCGTTGGACTCGTTGTCGGCCGGATCGTGGCCGTTGTTCCGGTCCTCCTGCGCCTTCTCGGCGGCCTCGCGGGCGGCCTCACGGGCCTCCACCTGGCGCTTCTGGACGACGATGGCGCGTGCCTGGTTCGCCGCGGCGGCCGCCGCGGTCGCGTCCTGGCCCGCGTCGAGCGCGGACTGGCGGGCGTCAGCCGCGGACGCCTGGGCGCTGTAGGAGGAGGCCAAAGCGGAACGGGCCGAGTCGACCGCCGTGTTCGCCGCGTAGTTGGCCGAGCGGGAGGCGGTGCGTGCCGTCGTCGCGGCGGCCGAGGCCTTGTTCGCCGAGACCTGCGCGTCCGCGGCCGACTGGTCGGCGGCGTCGGCGTTCTGCCGGGCCTGGTCGGAGTACTGGTCGGCCTTCGTCCCCGCGGCGATGGCCTTGTCCGCCCAGTCCTGGGCCTCCGTGGCGGCTTCGCGGGCGGTCGCCGCCACCTGCGACGCCTGCGCCGCGGTCTGCTGCGCCGTGTAGGCGGTCTTGGCCGCGGCGGCGATCGCCCCCTGGATCGCCGCGACATGGGTGGCGGAGTCGTGGTCGAGCTGGGCCGAGGAGTACTGCACGACCTGGACGAAGTTCCGGCGCATCCACGTCGGCCCCTCCAGGGCGACGTCCCCGTAGGCCTGGGTGTACTCGCCTCCGTTCGCCACCGAGGTCGCGGTCTCGACCGCGTCGTCCTCCCGTACCGCCTCCGGGTAGGCGCGGTCGAAGAAGTCCTGCAACGCCTCCGGAGTGTTCTTGTCCAGCGCCTCGTTGGCCGCCTCGGTGACGGCCTTGCCGGGGTTCTGGTCGATGATCCGGCCGATCTGCACCCGGTTGTCGTCCTGCGAGGCCTTGATCACCCCGGAGGTGAGGAAGTCGCCCACCGCCGTGGAACTGGTGCTCTCCAGCGCGGCCTGTGCCGCCTTGGCGATGGCGGGGTTGGACACCTGGGCGATGTAGAGGACGGTCTCCCGGTCGTCCTGGCCCTGGGCGACGCCCCGGTCGAGGTCGATCCAGGAGTACACGTCGTCGTCGCTGCCGGACAGCGCGAACTGGGCGGCCTCCCGCGTCCAGGCGCCCTTGGCGTCGAGCAGCGCGGTGGCGGCCTTGCGGCCCAGGGTGCCGGCGAGCGCCAGGTCGCCGTCCGTGAACAGGGCCTTCTCGGCCCGGCTGATCAGGTCCTTGGTCGCCTGATCGGTCTGCGCCTGCTGATCCCGCTTGTCCGCGTACTCGGCCAGTTCCGCCGCCTCGATCTCGGCCAGCAGCCGGGCCTCGTCCACCCCCTGGAGCCGCTCCTGCTCCAGGCGCGCGAGTTCCGCGTCCCGTGCCGCCTTGGCGACGGCGATGGCGTCCGTGACCGCCTGGGTGGCGACGTCGGCGGCCTTGACGGCCTCTGCGGCGTGGGCGGTGGACTTGTTCGCGAAGTCGATGGCCTTGCCCGCGTTCGCCACCGCCTCGTCGACGGCCTCGGCAGCCTTCTCGGCGTGGGTGGCGGCGGAGTTGGCGGCGTCCCGCGCGGCTGCCGCGGCCGAGGCCGCCGTGTTGGAGAGAGCCTGCGCGGTGGAGGCGGCGTTGGTGGCCCGGTTGGCGGCCGTGGTGGCGATGGCGGCCTGGCGCTTGGCCTCGGCGGCCTGCGACTGGGCGACCCCGGAGGCGGCCGCGGCCTGCGCGGCGGCGGTGGCGGCGGCCGCGGAGTTGCGGGCCGCCGAGGCGGCCGAGGCGCTGGCGGTGACGGACTGCGCGCAGGCGGCCCGCGCGTAGTCGGCGGCCTTGGCCGCGGTGCGGGCCTTGGCGGCGGAGTTGCGGGCCGCGACCGCCGCGTCCTTGGCGGCCCCGGTCTTGCTCGCGTCCTTGGAGGCGGCGATGGCCGCGTTGTAGGCACGGGACGCGGCCCCTCCGGCGACCGACGCGGCCTGGGACGCGGCGGTCGCCGCCCAGGAGGCCCGGCGGGAGGCGTTCACGGCCGCGTTGGAGGCGTTGATGGCGATACGGGCGGCGTTCGCCGCGCCCGTGGCCGCGCCGGCCGCCTTGCGGGCCGCGGCGGCGGACTTCTGTACGTCGTCCTTCGCCGCCTCGGCCTCGGCGGCGGCCGTCTCCGCCGCCTTCTTCGCCGCGGCCGCGGCGGCCACGGCCCGCTCGGACGCCTCGACGGCCAGGTCGGTCTCGGCCTGGGCGCGCTTGCCCTCCCGGTCGACGACGGCGACGAGTTCCTCGATGGTCGCCGACTCCTGGTCGCGGGCACGTGCGATGTGCTGGCCGGTGTCGAGGAACCACTGGATGTCCGTCGCGGTGCCGTTCAGGGCACGGTTGGCGTACGTCCGCACCTCGGGACCGGCGTTGACCAGCATGGCGGCGACCTGGACCTGCGAGTCCTCCAGACGGGCGGTGTACTGGCCCGCCGTCAGGAAGGCCTCCAGCGCCGACCGGGTGCCCGTGTTCAGGGCGCCGGACGCCTCGCGCTGAACGGCCTTTCCGCCGGTGGCCGAGAGGATGGCGGTGGCGACCTGGAGGTCTTCCAGGAGCGCCGACTCGTATCCGCCCTGGAGGAAGGCGGCGATGGCGCTGTCGCCGTTGTCGAGAGCGGCGACGGCCTCGCGGCGCAGGCCCTTGCCGGAGCGGGCGAGGTAGCTGGCGATGGCGACGCGGTTGTCCTCCATCGTCACCGTCGCCAACGTCTGCCCGAGGAACGTGGTGACGTCGGTGTCGGTGCCGAAGAGGGCGTCGGCCGCCGCCGCCTTGGTGGCCCTGCCGCCCGTCATCCAGGCCTTGACCACCTTCGCCCGCTCGGTGTTCGGCAGGGCGAGCGGATCGGCCGTCGTCGCCGCGTCGGCCGCTCGGGCCACGGGGGCCCACGTCAGGGGTGCGGCGGCGAGCGCCGTCACGGCGGCGAGCGAGCCGAGCACGCGTCTGCGGCTCCAGAAGATCGTCTGCATGTGGATTTTCCCCCGTGGTTTCTGTGCGGCCCCCGGCGGGGCGAACGCGTTGCCTGCGCGATGACGTGACCATACAAACGCAGGTTCGCAGAGCAATCAATGTGCCGTCGGGAATTGAGAAAAAGGCCGGTACCGGGCATCGAAAGCTTTCTTTGCCCCTTCGTTATGGAAGTCGTACAACCCTCCCGGGATGTGACGAGCATCACGTGAAAGCCCCAACTGTCGTCCGTTTTCGGGGTGTTGAAGGAGTGGACAAACCCGGGGAAGCGAGGTGGCATCTAGGCGGGGGAAAGTGATGTGCAAGCACTCGTGGCTTTGTCTATTTCCTTCACGCCTGCCTTCAGGCGCGTTACTGAAATCGATTCGGAAGCAACGAGTTTAGGAAAGTGATGAAGCCTTTCACCACACGTCCGGCACAGCCGCTGCGCAAGAGATTCCTGGCCCGCACTCTGGGAGCGGCGGCGCTCGGCGCCCTCGCGTGGACCGCCCTCACGGTCGGTCTCTCCGACGACTCCCGCGCCGACACCGGCCCGGCCACGACCGTGGCCGACGAGGCGCCGGGCTACGCGGTCGAGGACTTCGCCTATCCACAGGCGGACAAGATCCTCGCGGAGAAGCACATCCTGCTGAAGCGGGGCGACGGTCACATCACGCTCGCCGACTGCGCGACCGGCACGGGCCAACTGGAGGTCCAGGCACGGGACATGAGCAAGATCTGTTTCGACGTCAAGGGCAACTCGGGACGGCTGACCCTGGAGATCCCCTCGGTCTACCTCATCCGGGGCAACGACTACGCCACCGAGGCGGATCTGACGGTCGGCACCGAGCAGACGACGTACGACATCGACAAGAACGCCTGGACCCCCGTGGGTGAGAGCACGGACGAGCAGGCCCGTGAGTGGACGCTCCTGGAGCTTCGGACCTCCAAGTAGCGCCCTGCCGAGCCCTTCCGCCCGATCCGCCACCACCTCACAGGGAACCGACCTCATGACCTATGCCAGACCCGTGCGCCTCGCCGCACTGGCCGCCGCCCTGACCCTCGGCGCCACCGCGCTCGCGGCCGCCCCCGCCACCGCCGTCACCGGCCCCGCGGTCGCCGCCGCCGACACCACCTACGCCTACACCGCGCAGATCACCCTCGGCGACCACGACCGCGGCTGCTCCGGCGTCCTGGTGGCCCCCGACTGGCTGCTGACAGCGGCCAGTTGCTTCGCCGCCGACCCGGCCACCAGCCTGAGCGTGCCCGCGGGCAAGCCGACCACGAAGACCACCGCCGTCGTCGGCCGCTCCGACCTGACCGGCACCTCCGGCGCGGCCCGCGAGATCGTCGAACTGGTCCCGCGCACCGACCGCGACGCGGTCCTGGCCCGCCTCGACCGCCCGGTCACGGGCGTCGCCCCGATCTCACCGGCCACCACCGCGCCCACCGCGGGCGAGACCCTCACCCTCGCCGGCTACGGCCGCACCGCGAGCGAATGGGCACCGCTGAACCTGCACACCGGCACCTTCACCGTGGATTCCGCCGCCGCCACCACCGCCGCCGTCACCGGCACCAGCGGCACGGCCGCCTGCATGGGCGACACCGGCGGCCCGCTGGTCCGGGTGACGAACGGCACCGCCCAACTGGCCGCCCTCGCCAGCCGGTCCTACCAGGGCGGCTGCTACGGCATCGACACCACCGTGACCAGCACCGGCGGCATCACCACCCGCGTCGACGACATCGCCTCCTGGGTGAGCACCACCACCAACGCCGCCCGCGCCACCGACTTCAACTGCGACGGCGTCCAGGACATCGCGATCTCCGACCCGGGCGCCACCGTGGGCGGCGGCGCCGGCGCGGGTCTGGTGCGCATCGTGTACGGCGGCGGCAAGGGCACCGCGGAGATCACCCAGGACCTGGACTGGGTCAACGGCAGCTCCGAGGCCGGCGACGAGTTCGGCGAGAGCCTCGCCACGGTCGACTACGACGCGGACGGCTGCACCGACCTGGTCGTCGGCACCCCGGGCGAGAGCCTGGGCACCGCCACCGACGCCGGGATGGTCGACGTCCTGCACGGCGCGACCGGCGGCCTCGGCACCGGCACCGTGAAGGACACCAACTACCAGCAGGGCGCGGGCACCGGCTCGCTCGGTGCCTCCAGTGCCGAGACCGGCGACCGCTTCGGCGCCTCCCTCGCGGCCGACGTCACCCACTCCGGCGAGCCGTTCCTGCTGATCGGCAGCCCCGGCGAGGGCCTCAGCGGGTTCGCCGCCGCGGGCATGGCCCTCTACGTCCACGGCACCAGCAACGTCTCCATCCACCAGGACAGCCTCGGCGTGCCGGACTCCATCGAGGCGAACGACAGGTTCGGCGCCGCGGTCGCGGCCGACTCCAACCACCTCGTCATCGCCGCTCCGAACGAGACCGTCGGCACCCACGCCGACGCGGGCAACCTCACCGTCCTCGACCCCAACACCCTCAACTCCGAGAGCCATCCCACCCCGCGCTTCGCTCTCGACCAGGACCTCGACACCGTCTCCGGCGGCGCCGAGACGGGCGACGGGTTCGGCACGTCGGTGGCGCTGGTGCCCTACCGCGCGTCCGGGGCGGCCGCGGCCACCGAGTCGATCCTCGCGGTCGGCTCACCGGGCGAGGCCCTGCCCATCAACGGCGCCTCCAAGGCCGAGACCGGCAACGTACTGACCTTCCAGATCACCGCGGCCGGCACCTACAGCCAGCTCAACTCCTACCAGTCCGGCACCGCCGACGACGACGTCGTCGGCTCCTCCGAGCCCGGTGACCACTTCGGCCAGACCGTGACCGCGGTCAACACCGCGCCGGGAGCCGTCAGCACCACCGCCACCCTCAAGCTCGCCGTCGGCATCCCCGACGAGGCCGTCGGCACCACCACGAGCGCGGGCGCCATCACCACCTTCTCCCTCCTCGGCGCCCCCGGCGCGAACGACCGCTGGCTGGAGGCCGGCGACGGCGACGGCATCCCCGGCACCCCGGGCGCGGGCCAGAAGCTCGGCGCCACCCTGCACTACACCGGCACCAGCCTGTACGTCGGCATGCCCAACGGCCCGTCGGCCTACGGCACCCTCCACGCCCTGCCGCTGTCCAACGTCACCGCCGGCGGCACGGTCGCCGCGGTCACGACGTACCAGCCCGGCGCGGGCGGCCTCCCGGCCGCGGGCGACACCTTCGGCTACGCGGCGCGCTAGCCGCCCCCCCCCGGCACCACCCCGGCGCTCCCCGCCGGGGTGGTGCCGCCGTCGTAACCGGTCACGTCCGCCTGAGAGAACGGCAGTCGGCCGGTCCCCCTGCCAAGAGGAGAAGCATGACGATCACGCATGCGAGACGACCTGAACGGCCCGGACGCATACGCGTCGGACCGGCCGCACTGGCCCTGCTGACCGTGGCGACGCTGGGGCTCACCTCGACCGGTGTGAGCCCCGCGCAGGCGGCGGAAGGGCAGCCACGACAGGTGGGCAGAATCGATACGGCGGATGCGCCGACGAGCACGCCCCCGACCAGGACCAGCGCTGTCCTGGCGACGTCCGGGGAACAGTGCGAGCCCACCCGGGCGGGCTCGAAGGAACGCCGGGCGGGCGCCGCCGAGGCATGTGTGCGGACGAGCCCCGCCCCGGCCCAGCGCACCGCGACACCACAGCAGAGCCTCGCCGCGGTCACCGCCGCCGACACCGGCAGCTGCGACATCACCAGCCCCGGCGGCTACTCCTACGAGCGCTTCGGGTACTGCGTGACCGGGGTGAACGTCGTCTACATCCTGCGGAACACCAACGGCACCGAACTCGGACGCGGCACGCTGGAGATCTCGACCAGCGCGACCCTGCCCGCGAGCGGCAGGACGTGGAGCGAGCGGGTCACGGTGGCGATGACCGGCGCGAGCGGCGATGTCACCGCCCTCAACGCCAAGTTCCGGGCCTCCTGCGGAACCGGCTGCACGACGACCACTTCCGCGCCCTGGTACGGCGGTGACCTGACCCTGGGCCAGTCCCTCAGCGGCACCGTCGCCTACTCCTCGGCCCCCGCCCCGGGCACCAGCGTGGACTTCACCACCTCGTACAAGCTGTACGTGACCTCTCCGGGCGCCACAGCCGTCGACCCGAACGCCTCGTGGGACAACCCCGAGAAGATCCGCTGCGACGACGCCGTCCGCGACGTCGCGTCCGATGCCACGGCGTCGCCGGGCTGCGTCATCCCCTCGGTCACGGCCGTCGTGCCGATGAGCACGCAGGGCTCGGACCAGGGCGGTGCGGTGGCGGCCTATCTGTGGGCCCAGCGCAACCTCGTCGACCACTGGGGACGTGACACGCTCCTGACCCGGGCGAAGAGCGGCGTGGCCGACCGCACGAGCAGCACCTGTGGAAGCGGGTCGTCGAAACCGTTCACGGACGCGACAGACCTCATTCCGACCGACACCTGTGCTCAGTTCCCCTTCGCGCAGACCCGGGAGGGAGGAACGGACGGAGCCCGGTGCGCCGAGGTCATCCCCCATCAGGGCAGCGGCGGGTGGATCATCTTCGAGCTGGGAGGCGGTTCGGAACTGGACCCCGCCCGGCCCTGTGTGCGGGCCCATGTCGCGCTCGCCGACAAGGAGTTCGCCGACGGCCAGCTCTCGGAGGGCTTCACGAGCCAGCGGGTCATCGACGAGGACCCGTTCAAGCTGGGGCTCACCGCGTCGATCGACGGTACGCACGCCGCCTGTCTGGGCGTTTCGCCGGAGGGGGCACGCCCGGCCGGCAACGGATGGATTCTGAACACCACCGAACCGGTCGCCCACGTCAACAAGACCACCAACCCGCCGGCTCCGGCCGGGGTCAGGGCAACCACGGCCCAGGCCTGCCTGGGGAAGACACCAGGACCGGGAAGTGACGCCGGGGGCGACATCACCGGCTGGCAGGACGCGCAGCTGTTCGCCCAGGCGAACAACCTTGACACCACCGGACTCTCCCGGTGCCACCTGATCGCCAATGTCCTGGGCGGGAGGATCTCGCAGAACCTCGTCCCCTGCTGGCAGGTGGGGATGAACACCGGCGCGGGAAGCATGTGGGACTACGAGGAAGAGATCCGGGACGAGGTGGCAGCGCAGTCGTTCGGAGAGGACGACGCGATCCTCTATCAGGTGACGCCCACCTACCTGGACGCCACCAGCACGATTCCCGTGGGCGTTACGATGAGCGCCACCGTCGAGCGGGAGGACGGAACGGCGGAGCAGCTCTTCCCCGACGTCTACATCCCCAACACCCGTGGAAACACCGGGCTGTTCAACCTCGGCAACTGATCCCACCCTGTTCGTGCCACCGGGAGCCGGAATGAGTTTCACCACCCCACCGCGGCCGTTGGACGTCACCGCGATCTTCCCTCAACTGGCCCCCCTGGCACGCCCGGCGACCCGGCTGCACCCACGCCCCGGATCGCCGTCGCCGCACGACAGCTCTGTCGGCGGGCCGCTCCTGTGGCCCGCCGACCAGCCGTGGCCGCACTGCGACGGGCCCCACGTACCGAGCCGCCGACCGGTTGTCTCACCGGACGACCTGCGCCTGCTGCGCCGCAACCGGGCGGCAGCGGCCGACCGGCGGCGCAGCGATCCTCACGCCCCCGCGGCCACGCCCGAGGAACTGGCCACCGAGAAGCAGATCAAGGCCGGTCGCCCATGGCCGGAAGGCCCGATCGCCATGCTGCCCGTGGCCCAGCTGTACGTCCGCGACATCCCCCTGTTGCGCCCGCCCGGGCAGTCCGGGGCCGATCTGCTCCAGGTCCTGTGGTGCCCCTTCAACCACCCCGCAGACCCCAGGGCCGCGCTGTTCTGGCGGTCCGCCGCCTCCGTCACCGACATACTCGACGCACCACCCGAACCGCCCGCGATCCAGTCCCGCGGCTATCTGCCGGAGCCGTGCCTGCTCGCACCGGAACAGGTCACCGAATACCCCCACTTCATGGAGTTGAGCACGGAACTCCAGCAGCAACTGCGGGACTGGAGCAGGTGGCAGGCGGCCGGACCAGGAGTGGACAACTCCTACGAGGCCGCGCCGGAGACGTTCTACCGGAACAAGCTGTCCCACGCCCCCGGTTGGAAGGTCGGCGGCTGGACCCGCTGGGGCCTCACCGACCCCGTACCCCGGATCTGCCCCGAATGCGGCACCGAGGCGGACCCGTTGCTGACCATCGCCACCACAGAATGGAACGCCGGCAGCGACAGCTGGGCCCCCGAAGAAGAGCAGACCGACCCCAGGCCGCTCCTCCCCGGCACCCCGCCGGCGAACTTCACCATGATCGACATCGCCCGGGGCTACGACCTGCAACTCCACATCTGCCCGGTGTCGCCGGACCATCCGCACATCGAGCTGATCCAGTGAGCGCCTGGCCCGCCGGGGCAGCGGGGTGCCGGCCAGACCGCCGTGTCGTCGAGGCGGTCGAAGCGGACGGTGCCCAGTGGGGTGGAACGGCGCCGACCATGCCGTTCTGATGCCTGTGACCGCCGCTCACGACCGGGTGGCAGTCCCGCACCCCGCACCGTCGGCCTCGCGCATGCGTGTCTCCATGGACGTGCTCCGGTCGTACGGGTCGACTTCGGGGCCGTCCCTCGAGCCCGAAGCCGCGCGCTCCGCGCTGAACTCGGGGGTGAGATAGCCGGTGAAGGTGTCGCAGCCGCCGTTGGTGGTGTCCACCTTGTAGGAGACGAGGGAGAACGTACCCGGCTCGATGACGACCTTGGCCGGGTCGTCCCAGCTCATGACGGTCTCGCGGCGCACGATCGTGCGCGCGACCTCGTCGCTACCGGCCGCAGCGCGGACGACCGGATACACGTAGGTGACGTCGGTGGTCATCTCGACGGCACCGCGCTCACCTTCGCGGTACGTGATCCGCCCCCGTGTCTTGACCACGTCCCCGACGAGCCGGACCTTCGCCTTCTCGAACCGGCTGAACAGCAGCAGCGGATCGTTCTCCCGGCTGGGCGCGCGGAACGCGGTCGCCAGGTAGTCCTGGACGTCCTGCTGATGAGGATTGATCAACGCGATGGCCTTCTTCGGACGGTCCCCGCGCAGCACACCAGGGTCCAGGCTGGAGGCGGCGAGGAACTCCCGCGTCTGCTCCAGCGCCCGCCCGACCTGCCCCTTGCTCATCCAGCCGGTCGCCCGTGCCGCAGGCAGGCCGATCGCAGCCGCCCCGTCACCCCACTGCGCCGCGGGCGACCCCCTGAACGGCTGCTCCACGGTGGGACGTTGGGCTGCCGCCTCCGTCGGCGGCGGTCGAGTCGGGTCGTTCGACTCCACGGCGAGGGGCGTGTCCTCGCCGCCTCCGCCTCCCAACCATCCGACCACCCGCCCCGGGGCCAGCGCCACGAGCGCCAAGGCGACCGCGGCCAGCAGACCGATCGCGTACCAGCCCTTGCCTCTGTGCCGCCGGGCCGGTTGCCGACTCCGCCACGGCTCCGGCCGTTCCGTCTGCTCCCGCAGCCGCCGAGCCACCATCCGGGACCGCGCCGACGGTTCCTCGGGCGCCCCCGTGCCGCCCGCCTCGGCTTCACGAAGGAAGCGCTCCCACTCCTCGTCCGATATGGACCCCTCGCTCGTGCCCACGACGGCCCCGCCCTTCTCCCCGACCCGGTCCCTCCCCAGGGCCGGTCATCTTCGGTGCATCATCACACAGCTCAGCAAGGCTCCCCGAAAGACGGCAGAGGGAACAGAGGGGAACGGTGCCGGTCGACCGGTCGGGGACGGCTGCGCGGCGGCGCCGGTCATGGACAGGAGGGTGTCTGTCGGGCCGGACGCGGTCCGTGGGCCCACCCTTTGGCGTCTGCGCAGATGACCTGGGCCCGGTCCGCGTCCGATACTGCGAGGAGGAGTCTGTAGCCATCCGAGCCGTAGGTCCGACGCCTTGTCGTCGACGTCAGGAGTGAGTCAGCATCAGAGCCGCCGGAACCCGCTTCCCGGCGCCCTGGATCGTCGCTGTCCGTAACCGAACACACCCGCCCGCACCTGCAAAGACACCTCGCTAGGAGATAGCCGTGAGAATGCTGATCAACGTTCCGGAGACCGTGGTGGCGGATGCGCTGCGGGGGATGGCGGCGGCGCATCCCGAGCTGATCGTCGATGTCGAGAACCGGGTGATCGTGCGGCGGGACGCGCCGGTGGCCGGGAAGGTCGCCCTGGTGTCCGGCGGCGGGTCGGGGCACGAGCCGTTGCACGGGGGATTCGTGGGACCCGGCATGCTCTCCGCCGCCTGCCCAGGCGAGGTGTTCACGTCCCCGGTGCCGGACCAGATGGTGCGGGCCGCGGCGGCCGTGGACAGCGGCGCCGGTGTGCTGTTCATCGTCAAGAACTACACGGGCGACGTCCTCAACTTCGACATGGCCGCCGAGCTGGCCGACGAAGAGGGCATCCAGGTCGCCAAGGTGCTGGTCAACGACGACGTGGCGGTCACCGACAGCCTGTACACGGCAGGACGGCGCGGTACCGGGGCGACCCTGTTCGTGGAGAAGATCGCCGGTGCCGCCGCCGAGGAGGGGCAGCCGCTGGACCGGGTCGAGGCGATCGGCCGGCAGGTGAACGAGAACTCCCGCAGCTTCGGCGTCGCACTCGCCGCCTGCTCCACGCCCGCCAAGGGCAGCCCCACCTTCGAACTGCCGGACGGCGAGCTGGAGTTGGGTGTCGGCATCCACGGCGAGCCCGGCCGGGAACGGCGGGCCATGATGACGTCGGGCGAGATCGCCGAGTTCGCGGTCGACGCCATCCTGGACGACATGACCCCGCGCAACCCGGTGCTGGTGCTGGTCAACGGCATGGGCGCGACCCCGCTCCTGGAGCTGTACGGCTTCAACGCCGAGGTGCAGCGGGTCCTCACCGCACGCGGCGTGCCCGTCGCCCGCACCCTCGTCGGCAACTACGTCACCTCCCTCGACATGGCGGGCGCCTCCGTCACCCTGTGTCAGGTCGACGGCGAACTCCTGCGCCTGTGGGACGCGCCGGTGAAGACCGCGGGGCTGCGCTGGGGCGTATGACCCGGCCCGCGCCGGGCAGCGCACCGTACCTACCACGCAAGGAGATCCAGTGCTCGACGCCGATTTCTTCCGCCGTTGGATGACGGCGACCGCCGCGTCCGTGGAGCGGGAGGCGGACCGGCTCACCGAACTCGACTCCCCGATCGGGGACGCCGACCACGGCAGCAATCTGCGCCGGGGTTTCGCCGCCGTCACGGCGACCCTGGAGAAGGAGGCACCGGACACGCCCGGCGGGGTGCTCACGCTCGCCGGACGCCAGTTGATCTCGACCGTCGGGGGCGCGTCGGGGCCGTTGTACGGGACCCTGTTGCGGCGCACCGGCAAGGCGCTCGGGGACGCCGGTGAGGTGAGCGAGGCGGAGTTGGCGTCGGCGCTGCGCACCGGGGTGGACGCGGTGCGGACCCTGGGCGGCGCGGCCCCCGGCGACAAGACGATGATCGACGCCCTGGTGCCCGCCGTCGACGCGCTCGGTGCCGGGTTCGCGGCGGCGCGGACGGCGGCCGGGCAGGGGGCGGTGGCGACGACGCCGTTGCAGGCACGCAAGGGCCGGGCCAGTTATCTGGGGGCGCGCAGCATCGGGCACCAGGACCCCGGTGCCACCTCGTCCGCGCTGCTGATCGCGGCACTCGCCGACGTCGCGGAGGCGGCCGGTGAGTGACGGGAAGCTGGTCGGGATCGTGCTGGTGTCGCACAGCGCCGAGGTCGCCGCGTCCGTGGCCGACCTGGCGCGGGGGCTCGCGGGCGGTGCGACGGAGGTGCCGTTGGCGGCGGCGGGCGGCACCGAGGGCGGCGGGCTCGGCACCAGCTCGGAGCTGATCGCGGCGGCCGCGGCCGGCGTCGACCGCGGGGCCGGGGTCGCGATCCTCACCGACCTCGGAAGCGCCGTGCTCACGGTGAAGGCGCTGCTCGCCGAGGGCGACGAACTCCCCGACGGCACCCGCCTGGTGGACGCCCCGTTCGTCGAGGGTGCGGTCGCGGCCGTCGTCACGGCGGGCACCGGCGCCGACCTGGACGCCGTCGAGGCGGCGGCAGCGGAGGCCTACACCTACCGCAAGGTCTGACCGCGCCCACGTCCGTCAGACAGGAGCCCCGTCCACGGGTGGACGCGCACGAAGTCCGGCCGGACCCGGCCAACGGCTCTGACCGGACGCCGCGTTGACGACGAGACCGCCGGTGAACATCACCAGGAGCCGTCCACCTGGAGGGAATTGGCCGACGTCGGCGGACCGGCGGGCCCGAACGCGACGTCGGCCGACGGGAGTTGCCCGCCGCCCGGGCGTCTGTGTGCTGACGCCGGTGAGGGTGAGCGCGTCAGTCCTCGCTCAACAGCTGCAATGCCAGGGGTAGTCGGCGGGCACGGCCGGTCCGGGCTCGGCGTCCTCCTGCGTGGTCGCGTGGACGGGGTGGATGGACTCACCCCGCTTGAACGTCTCCGCGACGCGGATGTCCTTGATCTCGTCGGGATCGACGGTCAGCGGATTGCCGGTGAGGACGACGAGGTCGGCGAGCTTGCCGACCTCGATGCTGCCCTTGCTGTCCTGCTCGCCGTACTGGTGGGCCGCGTTGAGGGTGATCGACCTGACGGCGTCCAGCGCGCTCACACACTGACCGGCGCCCAGGACGATGCCGTCGGTGCGGGTGCGGCGGGTGACCTGACTGGACAGGATCATGATCGAGTTGGGCAGGGCCACGGGGGCGTCGTGGTGGGCGGTGTAGATCATGCCCCGGTCCAGGGCCCACTTGGCGGGGGAGATGTGGGCGGCGCGCTCCGGCCCCAGCACGGTGTGCCGGTACCAGTCGCCCCAGTAGAAGGTGTGCAGGGGGAAGAACGACGGGATGATGCCCAGGTCCTTGAAACGGTCGAGCTGGTCCGCGCGGGCGGTCTGCGCGTGGACCGCGACGGTCCGCCGGTCGCCGGGGCCGCACGCCTCGACGGCGGTCTCGACGGCCTGGATGTACTGGTCGATCGACGCGTCGCCGTTGACGTGCGCCAGCACCTGCCAGCCACGCCGGTAGGCCGTGCCGACCTGCTGGACGGCCTCGTCGTCCTTGATGCGCCGGTAGCCGCGGTAGTCCGCGGGCTTGCCCTCCGGCGGGGTGGTGTAGGGCTCGGTGAGCCAGGCCGTGCGGCCCTGCGGGGAACCGTCCAGATACATCTTCACGCCCGCGGCCCGCACCCCGAACCGGTAGCGCGTGTCGACCCCGACGGGGTCACGGGTGGGGTCGTCGGCCACGGCCGCGGTGGCCTCGTCGGCACGCACATAGGCGACCACGTCGACCTTGAACGGCTTGAGCGGCGCCAGTTGCCGCAGCAGCTTCAGGTTCGCCAGGGTCACGCCGCCTTCCTGGACCGTGGTGAAGCCGAACCGGGCGGCGCTGGCCACGCCCTTCATGAACAGACCGGCCGAGGCGGACAGGGGCAGCCCCTCGGTGGCGGCCTTGGAGGCGGGTTCGAACGCGGTCTCCTCCAGCACCCCGTCCGGCTCACCGAACGGCAGCTTGAACGGTTCCTCGGGCGTCCTGGGCCTGCGTCGGATGACGCCGCCCTCCGGGTCTTGGAACGTGCTGTCGAACCCCAGGAGTCTGAGGCCCTCGGAGTTCACCGCGCCCAGGTGGTAGGACTGGTGGATGGCCAGGACCGGACGGTTCGTGGACACCTGGTCCAGATCCTCGCGGGTGGGATGCCGTCCCTCGGCGAGCATCGCGTCGTCGTACCCGAACCCGACGATCCACTTCGCCTGCTTGCCGACGTCCGACTCGGCCCACTCGCTGAGCTTCGCCTTCAGCGACGCGAGGTCGGTCACGTCGCCGTCGGGGTCGGCCAGCAGGTTCGCGATCGTCGCCTGGAGCCCGATCCCGCCCAGGTGCCCGTGCGCGTCGATGAACCCCGGAAGCAGGGCCTGGCCCCGCAGGTCCCGGCGGCGGGTCCCGGGCCCCTCCCAGGCCTCGGCCCCGGCGAGATCACCGACGTACACGATGACGCCGTCCTTCACGGCCACCGCTTCGGGCCCCGGCGCCGTCTCGGTCCCGGCGACGGTCACGATCTCCCCGCCGTGGAAGATCAGATCGGCCTCGGGACGAGCGGCCGTCGTCGACGTCTCATCGGCGTGCGGTGCTTCCGGCTGAACGTTCAGCGAGATCACTCCTCGGTGTCGTCGGTTCCTTCATCGCCCCGGGCGCCGCGGTCGGACGTGCGCGGCAGGTCCGCCGACGCGGTGCGCGGGCGGCGCCTCGTGGACCAGGTCACGCTAGGCAACGAGCGCGATCACCAGGGCCCTTTCGGGGGTTCTCCCCTCGATCGGGTGGCCGTGGTGATAGAGGAGGCTCCCGGACCACGAGGCGCGTCAGTGAGCCCGCACGAGGGGTGGCTCGTGCGGGAGCGAGAAGCGGCCGACGCCGAACGTGACCTTCGGCCGGGCGGCGAGACCCCTCACCGCGCGCTGCTCGCGCCGGTCCGGCTCACGCTCGTTCCCCCCGGACCGGCGAACCGGTGGCCTGGCTCGGTCGGTGACGCGCTGTCCTGCCTGGACGGTGTGGACGCGCAGGGCGGAGTCCCGCTCAGGGAAGAGAGGGCGCGGTCCGCTCGACCGTTCTGGCGAGGATGCCGAGGGTGGCGCGCAGGGAGGATTCCTGGAGGAGGGGGAAGATGTTCGCGGCGCGGTAGCGGTCGTGGATCTGGCTCCAGTCGTAGTACGAGGTGACCTGGGTGCCGTGCGCCGTGGGGACCAGGCGGTAGCCGTAGCGGTGGTCGATGTCCGGCTTGAAGTCCGGGGAGACCGGGGTCCATTCGATGAGCGAGTCCGCCGTGAACCGGGTGATGACCACCGTGACGTCGTACCGGCCCATCGGCCGGTCGCCCAGCGCCTCACGGTCCATGTGCACGACGAACGAGTCACCGGCCCGGCGCACGGCCTCCCCGTCGGCGGCCTGGAGCATGCCCGAACTGTCGATCGCCACATGCCCCTCGGGGCTGCACAGCAGACCGAAGATCCGCGCCGGTGACGCCGCTATCTCACGGCTCACCTCAAGTCGTTCCACCGTCTGCGCTGTCATGGTCTCTTCTCCAGGTTCGCCGTGCGTAAGGCCGGAATTCTAGTCTCCGGTTGTCCTGGCGGTTCAGGCGGCGACGGCTCGGACGGGTCAGGGGTTCGCACGGGTGAAGGGCGGTGAGTCCGCTCGCGGACCGGTGTGCCCCCCCGCGCACCCCGGGCGTCAGGTCGGCTGGTCCCGGCGGAGCGAGGTCACCAGCATTTCGGTGAACCGTTCGGCCGGCCAGGACGGGCGGCGGCCCGCCGGGGTCTGGACCTGGGCCTCGCGCTGGCGGAAGACCGGGTGGTCGACGCGGACCGAGGTCACGCCCTCGGTCGCGGCGTCGAGGCCGATGTCACCGAGGTCCCCGACGAGGGCGATGCCACCGCCCGCGCGGACGAACGCGTACTGCGGGGCGAGCCCGTCGCAGACCAGCGCCGGACGGACGGTGATCGACTCCAACTGGACGCCGATGTCGAAGAGTTCACGTTGACTGGTGCCCGGCGAGGCCAGGGCGAGGGGATAGGCGCACAGGTCGGCGAGGCCGATGCGGTCACGTCCGGCCAGTTCGTGACCGAGGGGCACCAGGGCGGCCACCGGGACCACCACCGCACACTCGACGCGGACCTCGTGCTGCGGGCCCATCGTGTAGGTGACGGCGACATCCGCGAGCCCCTCGACCACGCGACGCGTCGCCTCCTGGCGTCCGACCACGTCCACCCGGAACCCCACGTCGGGGTGGTCGCGCCGGAAACCGGCGATCGCCCGTGGCACCAGCCGCCGCGCGAACCCCTCCGAGCAGGCCACCGTCACACTCCGCGCCTCCGCCCCCCGCCCCGACCTCAACTCCTCCAGGAACGTGGCCGATTCGGTCTCGGTACGGCGGGCGTGGGCCAGCAGCCGGGACCCGGCACCGGTCAGCGTCATCCCGCGCGGATGCCGGGTGAACAGCGCGACGCCGATCCCGGACTCCAGCTTGGCGATCTGCCTGCTGATGGCCGACGGCGCGACGTTCAGGGCGTGGGCCGCCCCGGTCACCGATCCGGTGCGGGCCACCTCCAGGAAGTAGGCGAGGTTCACCGGCAGGAGTTGCATGGTCCCCCATGGTCAGACGTCGCGTTGCCGAAAGTAGAACGCATCGCGTCACAAACGGCAATGGTCGCCCGCCGGAAACCGTCCTACGCTGCCAGTCAGCTCAGCCCCGGCCGCCGTCCCGCCTGGAGAGATCTGCCTGTGATCCCTGAGAAACTCGCTCGTAAAGCCGCGGAATTCGTCGACTCCGGCGCCTTCTTCACCGAGCTGGCCACCATGGTCGGATACGCCACGGAGAGTTCCCGCCCCGAGGGCCGTCTTGCCATTGAGGCATACCTCGACGAGGTCCTGACCCCGGCCCTGGCCGACCTCGGCTGCGAGGTCACCCGGTACGACAACCCCGACCCGGCGGGCGGCCCCCTCCTGGTCGGCACCCGCGTCGAGTCACCCGCCCTGCCGACCGTGCTCTGCTACGGGCACGCCGATGTCGTCGAGGGCCAGGCGGGCCGGTGGAGCGAGGGCCGCGACCCGTGGACGCTGAGCGCCGACGGCGACCGCTGGTACGGGCGCGGCGCCGCCGACAACAAGGGCCAGCACCTGGTCAACCTCGCCGCGCTGCGCCTTCTCCTCGCCGAACAGGGCTCGTTGGGCTTCAACCTGACCTTCCTGTTCGAGTCCGGTGAGGAGATCGGCTCGCCCGGCCTCACCGAATTCGCCGCGAACCACCGGGAGGTGCTGCGGGCGGATGTGTTCGTCGGCTCCGACGGGCCGCGCCTGGACGCCGCCACGCCCACCCTGTTCCTCGGGGCGCGCGGCGGCCTGCAACTCCAACTCGCCGTCGATCTGCGGCCGGACGCCTACCACTCCGGCAACTGGGGCGGCCTGCTGCGCAACCCCGCGACCACCCTCGCCGGTGCCGTCGCGACCCTGGTCGACGGCCACGGCCGCATCCGGGTACCGGAGTTGCTGCCGCCCGAGATACCGGCGGCGGTCCGCGAGGCGCTCACCGGCGTCACCGTGGCGAACTCGCCCGGCGACCCGGTGCCGGACGCGAACTGGGGCGAGCCGGGACTCTCCGCCGCCGAACGGCTCTACGCCTGGAACACCCTCGAAGTCCTCGCCCTCGGCGCCGCCGACGCCGACCGGCCGGTCAACGCGATCCCGGGCAGCGCCCGCGCGGCCCTGCAACTGCGGTACGTCGTCGGCACCGACGCGGACGCGGTCGTCGACGCCGTCACCCGGCACCTCGCCGAGCACGGGTACCCGATGGTGGAGGTGCGGGCGCTCGGCAACTACGCCGCGAGCCGGACGCCGTTCGACGACCCGTGGGTGCCCTGGGCGCAGGCCGCGCTGGAGGAGATCGCTGACGGTCCGGTCGCCGTGCTGCCCAACATCGGCGGTTCCCTGCCCAACGCCGTCTTCACCGACGTCCTCGGCCTGCCGACGCTCTGGCTGCCGCACTCCTACCCCGGCTGCCTCCAACACGCCCCCGACGAGCACCTGTTGGCGCCGATCGCCCGTGAGGGCCTGGTCCTGGCGGCCGGCCTGTTCCACGCGCTGGGCAACCCGCCCGCCCGCCGCCCGCTCCCCGTCTCCGGATAACGGGACCCTCAACGGCCCACCGGCAGACCCGAGTTCAGTACCTGGCACCCGCACCCGTCCGGCATCCCCTCCCCGACAGCCCCGCCGGAAGGACCCACGATGACCGCTCCCTCCCCTCAGCCCACTCAGCCCCAGTCCACCCATCCCGACGCCACCCCGGCACCGAGCCGCCCCACCGCACGACGTGCCATCGTGGTGGCCGGGATCGGCAACGCGCTCGAATTCTTCGACCTGGCCCTGTACGCGCTGATGGCGTCGTACATCGGCCGCACGTTCTTCCCCGGCGGCAACCCCGGTGTCCAACTGGTGCAGGCCTACGCCGTGTTCGGCGTGACGTATCTGATCCGGCCGCTCGGCGGGCTGCTGCTCGGCGCGTACGCGGACCGCAACGGCCGCAAGAAAGCACTGGTGTTGTCGATCCGGCTGATGGTGCTCGGCACGCTGCTGCTCACGGTGATGCCCGGCTACGCGACCCTCGGGATCGCCTCGACCCTGGGGATCGTCATCGCGCGGCTGATCCAAGGGTTCGCGGCCGGGGGCGAGTTCGGGGCGGCGACGTCCTTCCTGGTCGAGCAGGACGAGCGGCGCAAGAGTTTCCTCGGCAGCTTCCAGTTCGCCAGCCAGGGCCTGTCGACGCTCATGGCGGCGGGCTTCGCGGCGGTGCTCACGGCCCTGCTGTCCGACGCCCAGATGACGTCGTGGGGCTGGCGGGTGCCGTTCGCGTTCGGCCTGCTGATCGGTCCCGTGGGCTATTTCGTACGCCGGTACATGGACGAATCACCCGCGCTGGCGGCGGAGTTGGAGTCGGCCGCGCCGAAGCCGTCCCCGATCGTCTCGGTCTTCCGTGACCACTGGGGCGGGCTGCTGATCGCCGGTGGCGCGATGGTCGTCTCGACGGCGCTGAACTTCATGCTCCAGTACCTGCCGACCTACGGCATCGGTCAACTGGGCCTGGACGCCTCGCTGTCGTTCACCGCGCTGCTCATCGCCGGGGCCGTCCTGACCTTCGCCACTCCGCTGGTGGGCCTGTTGGGGGACCGGCACGGCAGGCTGCGTCTCATGAT
Source organism: Streptomyces sp. NPDC091279 (assembly GCF_044757465.1). NCBI lineage: Bacteria > Bacillati > Actinomycetota > Actinomycetes > Kitasatosporales > Streptomycetaceae > Streptomyces > Streptomyces sp. NPDC091279. The sequence continues at coordinate 586,608 of NZ_JBIVVA010000001.1, forward strand.
CCCGGCCGTGCTGCTGATCGGCGTGGGCGTCGTCCCGCTCTTCCTGTGGCTCAACGCCGCGCCGTCCTTCCTGACGTTCGCGCTGTGCACCACCGTCCTCGCCCTGCTCAAGGCGGTGTACTTCGGCACGCTGCCGTCGGTGATGGCCGACGTCTTCCCGGCCCGGGCCCGGGCGACCGGTCTGTCCTTGAGCTACAACACGACGGTCGCGCTGTTCGGCGGCTTCACCCCGACGATCGCCGCCGCCCTGATCCAGGCGACCGGTTCACCGGTGTCCCCCGGCTACTACCTGCTGTTCACGGCCGTCCTCAGCGTCGCCGCCCTGACCACCGCGGTGCGCACCCACCACATCCGCTGACGCCACGCCGGGCGGGGGCGCCGGCGACGAGGCCGTGGCCGGCGTCAATCCGGCTGCGGCGTCAGGCGTCTGTGGCCCTTGCGGTCGTAGTAGACCGTCATCGCGAAGCCGAACAGGAGGGAGACGGCGAAGCCGACCGCGACCATGATCCAGGAGCGGGTGAGCCCGGCGTCGCCGCGCGCGTCGAAGTAGAGGATGGCGCGGACGCCGTCGCCGAGTTGACGCATCGGCTCGAAGTGGGAGAGGAAGCGGTAGAACCCGGGGACCGCCTGGAGGGGGACCGTGGTCCCGGACGAGGGCAGGCCGAGGACGATGAACACGAACATCGCGACCAGCTGGCCCATCCCGCCGAACGCGGCGTTGATGGCCTGCACGCCGAGGCCCACCGCGAGGGTCGCGCAGTAGGAGAAGACCCACAGCAGGGGCAGGTGGGAGGCGTCGACGCGGAGGATCGCGACGCACGCCAGCATCACCAGGGACGAGCTGAGCAGGGTGATCCCCGCGGTCATCACCATCTTGAGGATCAGGGTCTGGGTGCGGTTGACCGGGACGGTCGGGCGGCGCGTGTGCAGGGGGCCGATCTCGACGTCGGCGTAGCCGAGGGCGCCGTCGACGCCGTTGTGGATGACGTTGCCGCCGAGGAACCCGGCCAGGACCAGCAGCAGGGCGTAGTAGAAGGCGGTCAGGCCGATGCCGCTGTTGTCGCCGATCGGGTGGCCGACCGCCGTCTCGACCTGGACCGGGTCGGCGAGCAGCAGCTTCGTGGTGGGGTCGGCGGCCGGGCCCGCGGCGGCGGTGAGCTGTCTGCCGACGGTCCGTGAGGCCTGCTCGGCGGTCGCCGTGGTGATCCGGCTCGCGAGGCTGGAGCCGAGGCTGCCCTTGCCGGGGTTGGTCAGGACCGTGAGGGTCGGCCGGGCGGTGGCCTGGGTGGTGGTGAGGGCGAGGGCGCGGTCGGTGAATTCGGCGGGGATCACCAGGGCGCCGTAGACCTTGCCGCTGTCCAGCTGGGCCTGGGCCTGAGCGCGGGTCAGCGGGCGCCATGCGGCGGTGTCGTCGAAGGAGCCGGAGGAGCCGGAGGTGACGGCCCGGGTGATCCGGGTGCCGAGGTTCTGTTGCTGACCGGCGGGCGGTCGGCCCTGGTCGCCGTTGACGAGGGCGATGGGCAGACCGTGCAGATGCCGGTTCGGGTTGACGATGCCGCCCATGTAGAGCAGCGACAGCAGGAAGGCCAGCACCGCGGTGAGGAGCGTCGGCAGCAGCCACAGCCTCGGCCGCCGCAGCAGCGTCAGCGCGCGGGCCTGGGCGGGTGGGGCCGGGGCCGGGCTGGGGGAAGCCATGGTCCTCCGTCGGGTCGGGGCTCGGCCGGGCTGACCGGCACGCCGGACGGGCGCGCTCCCCCCACGTCAGCACGGGGACCGGGGCACCGCACGCCGGGCCGTCCCGTCGGAGCGGCGCGTCGGCCCGGGTGTGGTTCCCGGCCGATGTCCCGAGTATGGCGAGAACTCGTCCCGCTTCGACTCATACGAAAGTCACCTGTGACGGGAGGTGCGGGAGGGCCGGAATTCCGATCGGGCGGGGATATCGGGAAAACGGCAGACGGGCCCGGTTGCCCTCGGAAATGGAAGATCGATTCCACCCAATTAATCATACTGCGACCCGTTGAATCGCTCTTGTCCAGATTGGGGCTTATGGCTACTGTTCCCCCTCTGGTTCAGTAGAAGGCGTTGAATCCCCACCCCTACAGGAGGCCCCCATGGCCGAAGTCAGGAAGGTCGCCCGACCCGCCGTCACCGCGTCGTCGCGGCCCTGCGCGTTCGTCTCGCCGGACAAGGGCAACGCGCCGACCATCACGCCCGTCCGCCAGCAGACGGAGGCCGACGACGCCCCCGTTGAGCAGCGCAAAGAGTCCGCCTCCGCCTGAGAGCCGAGGCCGACCGGGGCGCCGTCCGCCGGGCCGGACCCCGGGCTGCCGCGCGGACCGCACCCCCGGGGGATCGGTCCGCGCCCCAGCCGCCGCCCGCCCCCCATTCCCTCCGCCGACGCCGTGCCCCCGCGCCCCGCCGCACTCCGCTGCCGGGCCGCGAACCGGGGCCGCCACGCACCGAGCCGAAAGCCGTGAACGCAGGGAGAAGCCTTCAGCATGCAGAATTCGGTGTACCAGTCCTCGCGTTACGTCCGTACCCTGCGTACCGCAGGCGACCGGGATTTCACGTCTTTCGGAGGGCGCCTCCATTCCTTCGAGGGCGACGAACGCACCATGGCCTTTCATTCCCTGTACGGGAATGCGCGGCTCATCGACAAAGAGATCGTCGACCTCCTGAAGGACGCCACCCACGGGATCGGCGTGGACCGGCTGCGCGAGCGGCTCGACGAGGACGCGCTGCGGGACCTCGTGGCGGCACGGTTCCTCGTCGAGGCCGGACACGACGAGGCCCAGGAGATCGACGGGCTGCTGGAGAGCCGCGGGCAGGCCCTGAGCACCGGGGTGTTCCACTCCTCCATCCAGCTCGTGCTGACCAACGCCTGCAACTTCTCCTGCCAGGGCTGCTTCGCCTACAACTTCGACGGCGGCGTGGAGGAACGCAACACCTCCGGCGAATCCGTGAAACCCGGCCCCGTCCTCGTGGAGCTGCGCCGCTCCCGCGAGGAGGGCTCCGTCCCCGCGCCCCGGCAGGACTCCGGCCCCACCCTGGCCGCCGGCGACTGGAACCGCGGCTCGGACACCCGCCGCAACCCGTCCATGCACATGTCCCGCGAGGTGGCCGAGAAGACCATCGAAGAGGCCATCGCGCTGCGCAAGGCCAACGGCGGCGGCCACCTGACCATCTCCTTCTTCGGCGGCGAACCCACCCTCGCCCGGGGCACGATCCTGCACGTCCTGCGCACCTTCGGCGACCGCCACAACGGCGTCACCCTCTCCTACGACCTGACGAGCAACGGCTCCCGCATCGACGACGAACTCCTCGCGGCGCTCGCCAAGCACCAGGTCGACACCACCGTCTCCCTCGACTACCTGGTGCCGGAGACCGACGAGTTCCGCGGCGGACAGCAGCAGCGCACCGCGTGGCCGGTGGTCCGCAAGGCGATCCTCGACATGAAGGCCGCGGGCGTCCCGGTCAGCATCACCACGGTCCTCTCCCAGTACACCTGGGACAAGTGGGGCACCCCGCTGATCGACTTCGTCGCCGAAGCGGGCCTGGACGCCCTCGACGTCATCGTCTCCTTCCAGGCCAACGAGTTCTTCCAGCAGCACAGCCCGCGCGCCGTGGCCCAACGGCTGCTTGCCGCGGTCGACTACGGACGCGAGCGCGGAGTACAGCTCAGCGGCTACTGGTACCAGACCTTCCAGATGATCATCGACGAGGCCAAGTGGGCCGCACAGGCCGACTACAAGACCTGCCCCGCGGTCGGCCGACAGCTCTCCATCGAACCCAACGGCAGCGTCTTCGCCTGCAAGGCCACCGCCCGCGCGCTCGGCACCATCGACGACTGGCGCGGCATCTTCACCTCCCCCGCCTACCAGGACTACGGCATGCGCGCCTACACCAACGGCCCCGGCTGCCAGGGCTGCGAGCTGCAAGGCACCTGCTCGGGCGGCTCGGCGGGCGCCCTGGAGGAGGAGAACGGCTCCATCCAGAAGATGTCACCCGGCTACTGCGCCTACATGCGCGAAGTCGTCCAGGGCCTCCTGGAACGCCACCACACCCAGAGCCTCACCGCACTGACATGAGCCCACGCACACCCCGGCGAACCACAGCGGTGAGCCCCCAGCCGACCGAGAAAGGGTGACCGGATTCCATGGCAACGATCGGTATGCACTTCGGCCACGACGCCGGCGCCGCCCTGACCGACGCCGACGGCTACCGGATCATCGAGGCGGAACGGCGACTGCGGCTGCGCCACGTCTGCGGAGGCAACGGCGACTTCCCGCAGGCGGCGGCCGCCTGGCTGGCGGAGCTGCGGGAGCGGGCCGTGACCCCGGTGACCCGCGTGGCCGTCGCCGACTGGTACACGCCGGTCTGCCAGGTCCTGCCCCCGGCGCTGGTCGAACTGGTCAACGACGACGCCCGCTGGACCGCGAGGGGCGGGACCGGGCTCGCCGACGCGGTGACCCGGGTGATCAAACCGGTCGACTGGCCGCTGGCCGACGGGCTCGGGGACGTCACCCTCGTCGCCGTTCGCCATCACTACGCGCACGCCGCGCTCGCCTACTACACCTCCGGCGCCCGCAAGGCCCTCGTGCTGGCCCTCGACGGAACCGGCAACTACGCCGAGTGCGGCATGGTCTGCCTCGGGGACGGTGACCGGCTCACGCCGGTGATGTCGTTCACCAACCGGGGCGGACCACGCTTCGGCCTGGTCTACGAGGCGTTGGCGCGGCGGGTGCACGGCAGCCAGTTCGACACCGGGAAACTGCTCGGGCTCGCGGCGACCGGCGAGCGGGACGGCGCGCTGCTGCCGGTGCTGCGCGCCATGCTGGTCCCGCAGGCCACCCGGCGCGCCTCGCCCGACCTGTACGAGGAGGTGGCCGAGGACCGGCTGACCGGATCGGCGCTGCGCTACGCCGACACCTGGTGGGAGTACGACCCGGTCAGCGGCGGCTATCTGGACGCCGGCCTCGCCGACTCCTCGGACGACGACGTGGTCCACTCCTTCGGGTCCGTGTTCCCCGACGAGATCCGCAGCCCCGACGGCCGCACCACCCCGGTGGGCAACTCGCCCGACGACCGGGTCTGCCGGGATCTCGCCGCCACCCTCCAGCACGCCGTGGAGCGGGACCTCACCCGCCTCGTGACCGGCATCAGCCGGCGCTTCCCGAGCTACTCCACGCTCTGTTACGCGGGCGGCTGCGCGCTCAACATCACCGCGAACAGCGCCCTCGTCGAGTCCGGAGAGTTCACCCGGGTGTCCGTACCGACCTGCTGCGACGACTCGGGCATCGCGCTCGGCGCCGCCCTGGCCGTCGCTGAGCCGGCCGACCGCCCGGGCTTGGCAGGCCGCTCGCCATGGGCCCGACTGGCGTACGCGGGAGGGCCGTTGGAGGGGCTGGAGGAGCGGACGACCGGCGGGCGCACACGGCCGGGCGGTGGCCTGACCGAGCGACTTTCCGCCCGCGGACTGTCCGCGCGCCGCCTCTCCGACGACGACGAACTGGTGCGGGCGGTCGCCGACCTGCTGGCCGGGCGGCACTGCGTGGCCTGGCTGGACGGCGGCCTGGAGACGGGACCGAGGGCGCTCGGACACCGTTCGCTGCTGGTGTCGGCGCACTGGGACGGCGCCCGGCGGCACGTCTCCCAGACCATCAAGGGCCGCGAATGGTTCCGGCCGGTCGCGCCGATCTGCCCCGAGGAGGTCGCGGACCGCTACTTCACCGGCCCCCTGGACCACACCGAGAGCATGCTGTTCGCGGTGCGGGTCCGCCCCGAGGAGGCCCACCGGCTCGCTGAGGCCCGGCACATCGACGGCACGGCCCGGCTCCAGACGGTACGGCCGGACACCCACCCCCTGCTGCACCGGCTGTGCCACGCCGTCGGTGACCGCACCGGGCTGCCCGTCCTCATCAACACCAGCGCCAACGCGGGCGGCAGACCCCTCCTCAACCACCTCGACCAGGCCCTGGACCTGCTCACGGAGACGGAACTCGACGCCCTGGTACTGCCCGGACGTCACCTGATCGTCCCCTGACCGCGCCCACCGCCGACCCGCGCGGCGCTGCCGCCCGCGACCCGCCACCGCCCGCGACCCGTCACCCCCGACCCGTACCGGCGTCGTTCCCTGGAGAGTGCACGTGCCCGCCACCCCCCTGCGCGACCTCCGCAAGACCCGGCCGCTGCGCGTCCTGTCGCCCGCCGACTGGGCCCGGTGGACCGAGCAAGGCCATGTGATCGTCCGTCAGGCGGTGGCGCCGGAGACGGTCGCCGCGCTCACGGACGGGCTGCGCTCCTTCCTCGACCTGCGCCCCGACGACCCCACGACCTGGACCTCGCCGCACACCGGCAACGACCGGCTGCCCGGCCACAGCGGGCTGGTCGAGATGTACAACCACCAGGCCCAGTGGGACGTGCGCCAGACACCGCGCGTGCACGGGGCGTTCGCCGACATCTGGGACCGCGACGAGCTGTGGGTGACCATCGACTTCGCCAACGTCAACCCGCCCAACCGAGGTGAGCGGGCCTTCGACGGGTTCATCCACTGGGACGTCGACACCACCGCCGACCCGCTGCCCGTGAGCTGTCAGGCGGTGCTGTCGCTGACGGAGGGTGACGAGGAGATCGGCGGCTTCCAGTGCGTGCCGGAGATCTTCGCCGAGTGGGAGAAGTGGGTGAGCGGGCAGCCCGCCGACCGGGACCCGTTCACGCCGGACATCACCGGCTACCCGATCACCACCCCGGAGGTGGCACCCGGTGACCTGATCATCTTCAACAGCCTGCTGCCGCACGGCGTCCACCCCAATGTCTCCGCACGCCGGGTGCGCATGGCGCAGTACCTGACCATGGCGCCCGCCCGCGAGGACAACGCCGACCTGTGCGAGGCCCGGGTGCGGTTCTGGCGGGACCGCGTCCCACCGCACCCACCGCAGGGCGGCGTGCGCAAGGAGGAGGCGCACCTGTACGGGCCGGCCCTCCTGACCGAACTGGGCGAACGGCTGCTGGGGCTGCGCGGCTGGCATCACGGGAGCGTCGTTGGCTAGCACCGCCCCACCCAGGACCCGCGTGCCGGGGCGGGGCGACCTGGGCCGTCCGTTCCGTCGGCTGTGGGCGTCGACGGCTGCCTCCAACGCGGGCGACGGCATCACCCGGACGCTGCTGCCCCTGCTGGTCGTCGCCCACCATCCCGACCCGGCGGCGGTCGCGGGCCTGACCGCCGTGAACATGCTGCCGTGGCTGCTCTTCGCGCTCCCGGCGGGCGTCCTGGTGGACCGCGTCGACCGGCGGAACGTCGTCCTCGCTAGCAACGCGGTCCGGGCGCTGGCGCTCGCGGCGGCGGCCCTCGTGCTGGCGCGGGACCGGCCGCTGGGCCTGCTGTACGCGCTGGCGTTCCTGCTGGGCATCGCCGAGACGCTGGCCGACACCGCCGCCCCCGCGATGCTGCCGCGCCTGGTCGAGCCACGGCACCTGGAGCGGGCCAACGGGCGTCTGTCGGCGGCGCAGATCGTGCTCAACGAGACGGCCGGGCCACCCGTGGCGGGTCTCCTCGCGGGGCTGACCGCCGCGGCGGCGCTGGCCACGGGCGGGGCACTGTACGCACTGGCGGCACTGCTCCTGCTGGGCCTGACCCCGCCGACCCGGAGGGGGCGGCCGGCGAAGCCGGGTGGGGGAGTGGCGCCGGACGGGGTGGAAACGCCGGGCGGGACAGCCCAGTCGGGCAGGCCACCGGCACCGGACAGAGCAACGGCCGCTGGCGGGCCACCGGCGACGGAGGAGGCACGGTCGGCAAGGGCCCCCGGCGACGGGCGAGTTGGTGTGCTCGACGACATCCGGGAGGGCGTCGGCTTCGTCCTGCGGCACCGCACCCTCCGGCTCACCCTGGCCGCCAGCGCCCTGTACGGGCTGGTCTTCTCGGCGACCTTCTCGATGCTGGTCCTGCTCAGCGACCGCACCCTCGGGCTGAGCGGCACCGGGTACGGGCTGCTGCTGGCCGCCGGGTCGGTGGGCGCCGTCGCGGGGAGTTGGCTGGCACCCCGGGCCGCCGACCGGGTGCCCACACTGCGGCTGGCCCGCTGGTCCCTGGTGGCGTCCGGCCTCGCGTACGCCCTGCTGGGAACGGCGTCGACCCCACTGCTCGCCGCGCTGGCGCTGACCGCCAACGGCGTCGTCATGATGGGCTGGAACATCCCGGTGATGTCCCTGCGGCAACGGCTGACACCGGAGCATCTCCAGGGCCGGGTGATGAGCGTGTCCCGGCTGTGCGCCTGGGGCACCATGCCGCTCGGGGCGCTCCTCGGCGGACTGCTCGCCGAAGTCCTGTCCGTCCCGGCGGTGTTCGTCGTCTGCGGCACCGCCCTGGCCACGGGCGCCCTGCTGCTGCTCGCCCCGCTGCGCGACACCCCGGCCGGACCCGGAGACCCGCCACCACATCCCCAACCGCGCAACGGCCGTTCCGGCAACGGCCCTTCTGGCAACGACCTTTCCGACAGCCGCCCACCCGGCAAGGAGTGACCCTTGGACACGCAGCTCTACGACACGGTGATCGTCGGAGGTGGCCCGGCGGGCCTCAACGGGGCGCTGTACCTGGGCCGTTCGCGCCGCCGGGTCCTGCTGATCGACTCCGGCGACGCGCGCAACATGGCGGCGGGCGTCATGCACAACGTGCTCACCAACGACGGTGCGAGCATCGCCGACTTCCGGTCCCGTTCCCGCGCCGAACTCACCCGCTACGACGTGTCGTTCCATGACGACGAGGTGGTCTCGGCGGCCGGCGAGGGCGACCACGTGGTCGTCGTCACCAAGGAGTCGGGCACCTTCCGCGCCCGCACCCTGCTGTACGCGGCGGGCGTGCGCTCGCTGCTGCCGCCGCTGCCGGGACTCGCGGACCTGTGGGGGACGGCCGTTTTCGAGTGCCCGTACTGCCACGCCTGGGAGGTCCGCGAGCGGCCCTTCGCCGTGTACGGCGGTGCGGTGCCCAGCGAGTGCCTGGCGTCGACCCTCACGGTGTGGTCCGACGACATCACCTACCTCTCCGACCGGCGGGAGCTTCCCGAGGACGAGCGGGCCCTGCTCGCCGCGGCCGGGGTGCCGGTCCGCGCCGAGCGGGTGACGGGACTGAAGCCGCATCCCGACGGTGTGCGGGTCGAGTTCGCGGACGGCGGGGGCGTGACCTACGGCGCGCTCTTCCTGCACCTCGCCATGGAGCCCCGGGTGGCGGCCCTGCGGCCCTGGGTCGACGCCCCGGACCTGGAGTCGGTGCAGAGCGACGAGCGGGGCCGCACCCGCGTGCCTCGCCTGTACGTGGCGGGCGACCTCGGCCGGAACATGCAGCAGGCGGCGATGGCCGCGGCCAGCGGGGGACTGGCGGCGATGGCCATCAACGCCGACCTGATCCGCGAGGACCGGCCCGGTTCCCTGCCCGCACCCCCGACCCCCGCCCCGGCGCCCTGACCGGCGCCGCCCCACCGGCCGCCCTCCACCGCGCACACCGACGGGAGCACCGCAGCGATGACGTCACCCCGCGCCGCGTACACACCGCACATGGAGCACTACACCTTCGTCCTGGAGGACCAGCCCTATCTGGGCTACTTCCAGTACGGCGGTGAGAAGACGCCCGTCCACACCACCGACCGGCACGGCTTCCGCGTCACGCCCGGCCCCGGCGGGCAGCGGGCCACGGTCGGCGACGACCGGCCCGAGGGCCCCGCCCGGGTGCTGGCGGGCAGTTCCGCCGTGTTCGGGGTCGGCGCCACCGGCGACGCCGCCACCATCAGCGCACGGCTGTGGAACGCGCACGCGCCCCGGCTGCCGTGGCTGAACGTCGCGGGACAGAGCCACAACTCCGCCCAGGAACTCCTGCTGTTCACCCTCTTCCAGCACGAACTGCCCCCCGTCGAGGACATCGTGCTGCTGTCGGGCGTCAACAACCTGGTGCTGAGCAGGCTGCCCGAGGCGCAACAGGGCCGCCACGGCGCGTACTTCGACTGCGGGCCCGCCCCGGACGTCGTTCCCCCACCGGACCGACGTCTCGCCCACGCGACCGAACTGACCCTGCGTCATCTGCGCGGCTGGAAGGTGCTCGCGGACGGGCTCGGGGCCCGGCTGACGTTCGTCCTGCAACCGCTCGCCCCGTGGGTGCGCGAGGAGCCACTGCCACGCGAGAAGCTCCTCTTCGACGAACTGGACGAGGTCTCCAACTTCCGCCGCTTCCACCACGACATCGCCACCCTGCCGGTCGGCCGCGCCTACGCACGTCAACTCGCCGCCGGATGCGCCGCGTTGGACGTGCCGTTCCTCGACATGAACGTCGCCCTGGGCGAGGCCGCCGCGCCCCAGGACTGGCTGTTCATCGACCGGGTGCACTGCACGGACCTCGGCTACGACCTGGTGGCGCAGCAACTCGCCGACCGCCTGGACCTCGTATGAACGCGCCCGGAGAGCGGCGTGGCCCGGCCCCGGCGGCCCGCCGCCTCGCCTCCTGGCTGCGCGCCCGCACCCACCCCGAGCCACCCGCCGAACCCCGGGCCCCGGCCGAGCCCCCGACCGCACCGGAAGGAACACCTTCCTCGCCGCCTCCTTCTCCTCCTCCGTCGTCCGGGTTGCGCCCGCAGCCGGACGACGACGCGTCCGTCTACCCGCTGTTCTGACATGGGGACATGGAGGGATGGCCGCAGGTTGGGCGGGCGGTGGACGGGCGGGCGACCGGTCGACGGACGGCCGACCGGTGACCCGGGCCGGGAGGGCCCGTCGGGTGGTCCCGTGCTGGGGATCTCCGCCTACTACCACGACAGCGCGGCGGCCCTGGTGCGCGACGGCGTTGTGCTGGCCGCCGCCCAGGAGGAGCGGTTCAGCAGACGCCGCCACGACCCGTCCTTCCCGGAACAGGCAGCCGCCTACTGCCTGCGCGAAGCGGGCCTGCGCCCGGACGAACTGTCGGCGGTCGCCTTCTACGAGGACCCGGCGCTCAAGTTCCGCCGGGTGATGGCCACATGGCTGGCGACGGCGCCGCACGGTTTCCCCGTCTTCCGCCGGGCCTTCCCACAGTGGGCGGGCGGGAAACGGCACGCCCTGGACGACGTGCGCACGCGGCTGCGGGCGCTGTCCGGCGGCACGGAGCCGTTGCCGCCGGTGGTGGCGCACCGGCACCACGCCTCGCACGCCGCGTCCGCGTTCCTGCCGAGCCCGTACCCGTCGGCGGCGGTGCTGTGCGTCGACGGCGTCGGAGAATGGGCGACGACGACGCTCTGGCACGGCCGGGGCACCGAACTGCTCCCGCTCGCCGAACTGCGCTTCCCGCACTCACTGGGCCTGCTGTACTCGGCGTTCACCTACTTCTGCGGCTTCAAGGTCGACTCGGGCGAGTACAAGCTGATGGGCCTCGCCCCGTACGGCACACCCCGCTGGGCGCCCCTGATCCGGGAACGGCTGATCGACATCAAGCCGGACGGCTCGTTCCGCCTCGACCTGCGCCACTTCGCCTTCCCGTACGGCCTGACCATGACCGGCCGCGCCTTCGAGGAACTGTTCGGCGGCCCCCGACGCACCCCCGAAGGCCCGCTCACGCAACGGGAGTTCGACCTCGCGGCCTCCGTCCAGGCGGTCACCGAGGAGGTGGTGGCACGGCTGGCCCGCACCGCACTGGAACGCACCGGCGAACGGCGCCTGTGCCTGGCCGGCGGAGTCGCCCTGAACTGCGTCGCCAACGGACGCCTCCTGGACGACGGCGTCTGCGACGAACTGTGGGTGCAACCCGCCGCCGGTGACGCCGGTGGCGCGCTCGGCGCGGCCCTCGCCGAGTCACACGCCCGGGGAGCGCCGCGCACCCATCCGCGGCACGGCACGGACGCGATGGCGGGCGCCCTGCTCGGACCCGGCTACGACGCCGGTGAGATCGCGGAGTTCCTGGAGCGGGCTGGCTGTGCCGCCGTCCGGCTGCCGGAGCGGGAGTTGGTCGCGCGGGTGGCCGCCGAACTGGCGGAGGGCAAGGTGGTCGGCTGGTTCCAGGGGCGCATGGAGTTCGGCCCGCGCGCGCTGGGCAACCGGTCGATCCTGGCCGACCCGCGCGACCCCGGCACGCAGTCCACGCTCAACCTCAAGACCAAGTTCCGGGAATCCTTCCGGCCCTTCGCCCCGGCCGTGCTCGCCAAGGACGCCAAGGACTGGTTCGACCTCACCGGGGAGAGCCCCTACATGCTGCTCACGGCACGGGTCGCGGCGGCCCGGCACCGGGCGTGCGGACCGGAGACGGCGGGGCTGACCGGCCTCGACCTGCTGCGGGTGCCACGTTCGACGATCCCGGCGGTGACCCACGTCGACGGGTCGGCCCGGGTGCAGACCGTCACGGCCGAGCGCAACGCCCGCTTCCACGCGCTGCTCACGGCCTTCCGGGACCGCACGGGCTGCCCGGTCCTGGTGAACACCTCCTTCAACGTCCGCGGCGAACCCATCGTCCGCACCCCGGCCGAGGCCTACACCTGCTTCATGCGCACCCATATCGACCTGCTGGTCCTGGGCGACTTCGTCCTGAACAAGCACGACCAGCCCAAGCGGCAGGAGGAGGACAACTGGCGTGCCGACATCCCAACGGACTGACCCCGTACCCCAGTTGAGCCCGACCCCACTGAATCCGACCTCACTGAGCCCGGCCCAACTGGGCCTGGCCGCACTGTACTTCGGCGCGCTGACCCCGATCGCCTGGTGCGTCCGCGCCCTACGGGACCCGTTGCACCGGTCCTGGGACCCGACTCGCCCGAGCTACTTGGAGCCGGCGAGCCCTGGAGGCTACGGACGGCGCCGGAGGCGTGGGTTCGGCGGGCGTGGGGGATGAGGGCGGAGGTCGCGACGGTGCGGAGGGTGCGGGAGGCGACGTTGAGGAGTGCGGGTGGGGTCAGCGGCCGTCCGGTGTGAGGGCCGTGGTCACCATCACGCGGCGGGTGCCGAGGACGTGGACGTACGAGGTGGCGTCGGTGAAGCCGTGCGCGGTGGCCCAGGCGTCGGCTTCGTCGGCGTCGGCCGGGAGTGGGACGTCTGCCGCGAGGAGTGCGGAGAAACGTGCGGAGGGCCGGAAGTGCGTGGCCAGCGGGAGCGTGTAGCCCACCCGTCCGCCCGGGCGCAGCGCACGCCGCCAGTCGGCCATCGCCCGACCGCCCAGGAAGTGCAACGCCGAGGCGCAGAGGACGACGTCGAGGGAGCGGTCGGGGACTGGCAACGGCACGGCGTCCGTGACACGCCAGTCGATCGAGGCGTTCGGCACCGGGGACGACGTGGCACGCGCCCGGCCCGCCTCGATCATGCCGGGCGACACGTCGACGGCGAGGACGGCAGGCGCGTCGGCGGGGCGGGCGCGCGCGAGACGCAGGGCCACGGCGCCCGCTCCGCAGGCCACGTCGGCGACGGAGTCCAGTGGGCCGGGGTCGGCCAGGGCCAGCAGCGCCCGGGCGATCTCTTCGTGGTGCTCGTGGTCGTAGCTGGCGGCGAGGTCGTCGAAGACCCCGGCCAGGGTCGCGCTGCGTGTCACCGGGAGATCGTACGCAGGGGCGCCCCGTTCTTCCCGGTGAAACCTGGCTCGTGCCCTGGCCGGTTTCGTCGACGCCCCCTTCCCTCCTCGCCGGGCAGGCGTTACTGCTTGACGTGGTGTGGGGCGAGGCCGGTCGGGGTGAAGGGGTGGGTGGGATGACTCAGCCGGGGAGTGGCGGCGAGGGCGGCGCGGGGAGCGCCTCGGGGTCCGGGGCGATGACCTCGTTCGACGAGATCTACGACCGGCCCGACCCCAGAGACTTCTTCCGGGTACTGGGGCGTTGGGGATATCAGACGCCCCAGCACGCCCAGGGCGTGTTCCGGCGACTGGTCGCCGCCCGCTCCGACGGGCCCGTCACCGTGCTGGACCTCTGCTGCTCGTACGGCATCAACGCGGCCCTGCTCAACCACGACCTGACCTGGGCGGACCTGCACGACCACTACACCTCCCCGCAGGCGGCGGCGCTCACCACCGCCGAGCTGATCGCACGTGACCGCGCCTACTACGCGGCCCACCGGCGCCCCGACGCGGTCCGGGCGATCGGGCTCGACCCGGCCGCGCACGCCCTCGCCTACGCACGCGCCGTCGGCCTGCTCGACGAGGGCTTCGCCGAGAATCTGGAGGCGGCCGCGCCCAGTCCAGGGCTGCTGCGGGCCGCCGAGGACACGGGGCTGATCACCGTCACGGGCGGGGCCAGTTTTCTGACGCCCCGAACGTTCCGGCCGCTGCTCGCCGCCGCCCGGCAACCGGTGTGGGTCGCCGCGTTCGTCCTGCGGACCGGTTCCTATCAGGCCATTGCCGACGGGCTGGCGTCCGAGGGCCTGGTCACCGAGAAGGCCGCCGAACCGACCTATCCGCAACGCCGGTTCACCGACGCGGACGAGCAGCGGCATGCCGTCGACGCGGTGACCGCCCTGGGTGAGGACCCCCGAGGGAAGGAGGCCGACGGTTGCTTCCACACCGCCGTCCACCTGTCCCGTCCGCCCGAGGACGCCGGGAACCCTCCGCTGACGGCGTTCCTGGCAGAGGCCTGAGCGCGGCGAGTCCCCCCACCCCGACACCCCCGCCGAGCCCCGCCGCGCCTCCGGCCCCCGCTCAACGCCCCGGCGTCGACACCTCGACCCCCGGGCCTCTCAACTCCCCTGTACTCAGCCCCCGTTGTGCGGGTCGCAGCACCCCTCGCGGCGCAGTTGGCGGGAGACCTCCAGCCAGTTCTCGCCCGAGGTGGGTGTGGTGCGCGTGGCGGTGCTGAACGCGTCGACCAGGGTCGCCTGTTCGAGGAGGACGCCGCCGCGCAGGATCGCCGCCGTGCGGACCAGGGTGGTGAAGTCGGTGAACGGGTCGCCGTCCACGACGGTGAGGTCCGCGAGCTTGCCCACCTCCAGGGTGCCCAGGTCCGCGTCGGCGCCGAAGATCCGCGCGGGCAGCTGGGTGGCGGTGCGCAGCGCCTCGGCCGGTGACAGGCCACCCCGGTGCAGGGCACGCAGGGCCAGGTGCAGATGGAGCCCGACCGGGACGAGCGGCTGGTCGGTGCCGAGCGCGACCAAGCCACCGCCCGCCAGGATGCGCCGGTAGACGTCCAACTCGACGTCCAGGGTGGCCAGTTGGGCGGAGGTGGGCGGCAGTCCCGCCTGCTGGCGCACGAGTGCGGTGTCCCACGGCGGCATCAGCGTGGTGACGCGCGGGTCGTCCGCGAGCGACGGGTCGGCGCCGAGCAGCGGCAGCGCCGTGAACGGGGTCGCGATCATATGGAAAGGGGAGCGGGTGTAGATCTCCACCACATCCTGGTACGCACGCCCGGACGCGGACGTCGCGTGCCCGAACTCCACGCGCTGCGTGGCCTGTAGATGGGTCGTCAGATCCTGGCCCACCTGGATGCCCGGGCTGCACAGGTGGCTGCCGCTGCGGACTCCGAGCCGTTCGTGCGCGAAGTCGGAGGCCTCCTTCATCACCCAACCCGGGGCCCGCACATACGTCTTGACGAAGTCCCAGTCCAACGCGGCCCCGCGGGCCAGTGACCGGCGCAGGCCCTCGGGGGTGCGATGGGCGCGCCCCATGCTGTAGGCGACCCGTGACCCGTCGAGGAGTTCACCGGTGGACAGCAGGCGCGGTCCGGCGAGGACACCGGCGGCGATCGCCTCGCGGATGCGGGCCTGTTCGTAGGCGAAACCGCCCAGGGACACGGCCGTTGTGATCCCGTACGCGGCCTGGAGCGCGGTCTGCCGGCCGCCGTAGGTGGTCTGCCAGGGGTGGGTGTGCGCGTCCCACAGGCCGGGGATCACGGTGCGTTCGCTCGCGTCGATCCGGCGTGCGGCCGGGCGTCCTGCCCGGTGCGCGGCCACCTCGGTGATCCGGCCGTCGCGGATCACGACGTCGATGTCCTCACGGACCTCGGAGCCGGTGCCGTCCCAGAACCGCCCCGCGCGCACGACCGTGTCGGCCGGGCGCGGCCTCCGGTAGTCCAGCGGGACGCGGACGGTGCGGGTCTCCCGGCTGTCGATGTCGATCAGGCGCAGGGTCCCCGCCGAGAGGTAGAGCAGGGTGCGGGCGTCGGCGGACCAGGAGGGGTGATCGGCGGGTTCGGTGGTGAGCCGGCGGGGCTCACCGTCGGGGGTGCCGTCCGCGCGGACCGGCAGCAGCCACAACGCCGACTCCGCGACGACGGCCATCCAGCGGCCGTCGGGGGACCAGACCGGGCCCGAGTCGTAGCGGTCGGAGAGCGAGGTGTGCGGGGCGACGGCGTGCAGGGTCGCGGCGCCGGAGGTCGTGTCGACGACCCGGATGAGGTGATAGCCCTCGCGGAAGCGCTGGTTGAGCCGGTTGCGGTCGCACAGCGCGAGGTAGCGGCCGTCCGGCGACCAGCTGGGGCGGCCGGGCAGCCCGCCCGCACCGAGCGGCGTGGCGAGGACGCGTTCGGTGCCGTCGGACAGGTCGCGCACGACCAGGTTGCCGGACATGTCCAGGCTGGCCAGCCGGGTGCCGTCCGGGCAGAGCGCGGGGAAGACCCGGCCGCCCTCGGCGAGCACGCTCTCCTCGCCGGAGTCGAGTTCCCGGCGCCGGACCGTGAACAGGCCGTCGCGGTCGTCGGCGTACACCAGGGCGCTGCCGTCGGGCGTCCAGGTCGGCGCCAACACATAGCGGGTGGACGGGACTTGGAGCACCTTGCGGGGTGCGTGTCCCCCCGAAGTGCCGGTCGTCCAGAGGGCGTTGAGCGCGGCGAACGCGACACTGCGGCCGTCCGGCGACAGGGCGGGCAGGTGCAGGGCGCGGACCGGACGGGTACCGGTGCCCTCGAAGTCGTATGACTTGCCTCGGTAGTTCGGGCGGCTCACGGGGAGGGTGGCGGTGAACGGGATCTGCTCGCCGTTGCCGGGTGCGTCCGGGTCGACCAGGCGGAAGTGTCCGTCGGCCGCGATCAGCAGGCGGTCGCCGTCGCCCGTCCAGCGGGGCGGCGCCGGGAGGACATCGCCGTCGACCGCGACCGGTTCGCCGTCCACGACGAGGGTGCAGGAGGCAGCCGGCGAGGCCGTGGTGCGCAGGTAGGCGAGGCGTCCGTCGGCCGAGACGGCGGGGGTCATGAGCTGGCCGCCGGAGCCGTCGGCGTGCTCGACGACGACCGGTCCCGAACCGTCGGCGGCCACCGACGCCACGGTCGCCGCCCGCAGGGTGCCCGGCGTGGGGACGGTCGCCCGCACGAACACCACCCGCTCCCCGTCGGCCGACCAGGTGGGGTCGAAGTCCTCCCAGGCCGTGTCCTGCCCGGGCCCCTGCTGCCCCGAGCCCCCGGTGAGCTGCGTCAACGCACCGGTGCCCACGTGCAGGACCCAGATACGGTACGGCGCACCGGCCACCGGATCGCCCGCGCGCTCGGAGGCGAACGCGATCCGGGTGCCGTCGGGCGACCAGGCGGGACCCCGGTCGTCCCACGGCCCCTCGGTCAACTGACGTAACCCGGAACCGTCCGGCCGCAGCGTCCACAGATGGAAACCGCCACCCCGGTAGGCGGACACGACCAGGCGGCTGCCGTCGGGCGCGAACTGCGGACGGGTCGGTTCGAGGCCGGGCAGCGTCAACGCCACCGCCTCGCCGCCCTCCCTCGGCACACTCCAGAGCACCCCCTGCACCTCCGCGATCAACGGCCCACCGGACGGCGCGAGCGTCGCGGAGCCCCCGGTGGCGGCGCTGAACGAGAGAACGGTCGAACGGGGCGCGGCGGCCGCGACCGACGTACCCGCGCCGACGACCGCCGTGGCCGTGGCCGTGACCTGGAGAAACCTGCGGCGGGAGAGGGCACCGAATCCGGAGCCGCCCGTGGTGACTGACATGCCTTCGACGTCCAAGGAAGCCCCCAGTGCGCTGAGTTGACGTGCCGGACGGGACAGATGTCCGGGGCGGAATCTACGGGACCCGGGTACGCGGGGCCCCGGCTCCCGGAGATCTTCGGCCGGTTTTCATCCACTTGATCCGCCGGGCACGGAACCCGACCTTGCCCAGTGGCGGCCGAGGTTTGCCCCCCCGGCCGCCCTGAACGGACGTGACGGAATATCGCCGACGTGACGGAACAACACGGGTCACCCCACACGGCGGTCGACACCTCCAGGTCTGCGGGGGAGAGGGTGATCGGGCAGAGTGGGCGGATGCCTGAATCGTTGCTGCCTGGAGGCTCCGTCAACGCGGTTGTCCGTGTCGGGGACACCGTGCGCCGTCCGGCCTCGGCTCGCTCGGCGTTCGTGGGCGATCTGCTGAGGTCGCTCGAAGCCGGTGGCTTCCGTGGCGCGCCGAGGTATCTCGGCGTCGACGACGAGGGCCGTGACGTTTTCAGTCACCTTGACGGCCATGTGGCATGGGAACCGCGACAACCTGCCGCCGTGTCATCCGACGAGAGCCTGGTGACGCTCGCCCGGCTCGTACGCGAGTTCCACGACCTGACGGCCGGTTCCCCACTGGCCGGGGCCCAGGAGGTCGTGTGCCACAACGACCTGTCGCCCAAGAACACCGTCTACCGCCTGTCCGGTGGGGAGTTGCGCCCGACGGCCTTCATCGACTGGGACCTCGCCGCGCCCGGCGCCCGCATCCATGACCTCGCCCATGTCTGCTGGCAGTACCTCGACCTGGGCCCTTCGACCACCGACGTCGACGAAGCAACTCGGCGCATGAGCCTGATCGTTGACAGCTACGAGGCTGACGGCTACGAGGGTGACGGCTACGAGGTCGACGGCACCGGGGGAGACAACGCCGACCTGGTGGACCGGCAGCGCCTGGTGCCGACGATCCTGTGGTGGCAGGACCGGTGCTGGCGAGGCATCAACGCCCAGGCCGATGCGGGCGACGCCGCCATGGCCCGCCTCCGTGACGCGGGGGCGGTGAGGCAGGTTCAGGCGGCCTACCAGTGGGTTTCCGATCACCGGGCCGAGCTGCAACGCTTCGTGCGATGAGCGCGTGGCCAACAGCCTCAGTGCCAACGGCGCCCCGGCCCCGCCCTTTCCAGCGCCGCGCACCGCGCTTCCCGCCCACGACCGGGCCGAGCCGGAAACGCGCGCGGGGCTGCACGGATGCGCTGCTCCGCCACACGGGCCCGACCAGCCCCGACGCCACCGCACCCGACAACGCCCGCCGGGAGAAGGCCAGGGTTCCCACCGGAACCGTCGCCCCAGGCGGACCCCGGACGCCTCCGACCACGCGACGTCGGCATGCGAGCCGTTGCGCGTGGCAATGCTGCCGTGGGACGGAGAGCCACCGCTGACCTCCCGCAACGGCCCCGCCGACCCCCGCCCGCCGCCGAGGGCGACCCGCATCGACGACCTCCCGCGACCCCCCGAAGGAACCGCCATGACCCACCCCGTCCCGCACCCCGCCGCCTCCGCGAACCTCGCGAGGTTCCTCACCGCGCAGGCGAAGAGCAACCCCGGACAGACCGCCCTGCGACTGGGCAGCGAGTCCCTCGACTACCGTGCGCTGGCGGAGAGTTCGGCACGGATGGTCGCCGTGCTCCACGCGGAGGGCGTCCGTCGCGGCGACCGGGTCGCGCTGATGGCGCCGAACGTCCCGGCCTTCGCCGTCCTGTACTTCGCGATCCTGCGCGCCGGAGCCGTGGTCGTTCCCATGAACCCGCTGCTCAAGTCGGCTGAGATCCACCACTACCTCACCGACTCGCAGGCGAGGTTGCTGCTGGTGTGGGACGAGTACGCCGCCGAAGGGACGTCGGCCGCCGAGGCCTGCGGCACCCGATGCCTGGCCGTGGGCCGCGACAGCCTGCCCCGACTGCTGGCCGGACACGACCCGGTGGAGGAACTGGCCGACCGCGCGGCTGAGGACACCGCCGTCCTCCTGTACACCTCGGGCACCACGGGTCACCCCAAGGGCGCCGAACTCACCCACCTCAACCTCACCCACAACACCGAGGTCTGCGCACGCACCCTGCTGCGGCTCCGCCCCGACGACGTGATCTTCGGCGGCCTCCCGCTGTTCCACTCCTTCGGCCAGACCGTCGGCCTCAACTGCGCCGTCGCGACGGGCGCGTGCCTCACCCTCCTGCCACGCTTCGACCCCGCCGAGGTACTGCGGATGATCGAACGCGATCGCGTCACCGTCTTCCTCGGCGTGCCGACGATGTACGCCGCCCTGCTCGCGCACCCCGCCGCGCGCACGACGGACACCTCGTCCCTGCGCCTGTGCGCCTCCGGCGGCGCCGCCCTGCCGGGCGAGGTCATCCGGGGTTTCGAGGAGACCTTCGGCTGCACGGTACTGGAGGGCTACGGCCTCTCGGAGACGTCACCCGTCGCGTCGTTCAACCACCCCGACGGGCCCCGCCGGGCCGGCACCATCGGCACCCCGATCGAGGGCGTCCGCATGCGGGTCCAGGACGACGCGGGCCGCCCGTCGCCGGACGGGGAGCCCGGCGAGATAGCGATCAGCGGACACAACGTCATGAAGGGGTACTGGCGCCGCCCGGAGGCCACGGCCGCGACCCTCGTGGACGGCTGGCTGCGCACCGGCGACATCGGCGTCCGCGACCCCGACGGCCTCTTCCGCATCGTCGGCCGCAAGAAGGACCTGATCATCCGCGGCGGCTTCAACGTCTACCCCCGCGAGGTCGAAGAGGTCCTCCACCGGCATCCGGCGGTCGCCGAGGCCGCCGTCATCGGCGTCCCGCACCCCACCCACGGCGAGGAGATCGCGGCGGTGCTGGCCCTCAAACCGGGCGCCACCGCCACCCCCGACGAACTGCGCGACTTCGTGCGCGCCCAGGTCGCCCCGTACAAGTACCCCCGGATCGTGCAGATCACCGACACCCTCCCGAAGGGCCCGACCGGCAAGATCCTCCGCCGCGCGATCACCCTCTCCGACCATGAGAACGACGCCAACGACGCCGAGCACTCCGGCTGATACCCGGCAGCCGACGGACCGGGTGGACCCGACAGCCCCGGCGAGGGCGACGGGACGCGCGGGGAGTCCGCATCCCGGAAGTCGACCTGGGCCTGTTTCGAAGGGGTTATACGGTACCGCCTGGATGCCCCGTCCAGGGGGCTTGTGCGGGTCGGTGGACCGACACATCGGGTCCGCCACGATATGACCCGCCCTGCCCCTTCGAGTGACCGAGGATGGTAATCACGCATGACCGAGAACTGTTCGCATCCCTCGACGGGCGCGATGGACTCCGACAACAGCCGCGACGGGACCGACGGGGCCGACAGTTCCGACACGTCCGACAGGTATGACAGCTACGTCGATGGTGACGCCCCGCAGGCCCAAGTGCCCGCCGCCCCGCCCCTGTTCGTGTTCGTCAGCCGTGGCGCGTCGATGCGGAGCCTGGTGTTCAGCGCCGACGGCACCCGCATGGCCGCCGCCTGCACCGACGACGCCGCGCGGGTCTTCGACACCACCACGGGCGCGTTCCTGCTCGCCCTGACCGGCCACGCGGACCGGGTGGCCGACGTGGCGTTCAGCCCGGACGGCAGCCGTATCGCCACCGCCTCCGGTGACGCGACGGCGCGGATCTGGGACGGCACCACAGGCGGCCCGCTCCTCACCCTGACCGGGCACAGGGCCGCGGTGAACGGCGTCGGGTTCGCCCCGGACGGCAGCCTCCTCGCCACCGCGTCCGACGATGCGACGGCGTCGTTGTGGACCCCGGTCACCGGCGACCACCTGCGCACCCTGCACGGTCACACCGCCGGGGTGAACGCCGTCGCCCTCAGCCCCGACGCCGGTCGCGTCGCCACCGCCTCCTCCGACGGCACGGCACGCGTGTGGGAGACCGGCACCGGACGGCCGTTGCACACGCTGGACGGCCACACGGCCGGGGTGAACAGGGTCGCGTTCAGCCCCGACGGCACCCGTCTGCTCACCGCCTCCCACGACGGCACCGCGCGCGTGTGGGACACGGCCACCGGTGACCCTCTGTTCGTCCTCACCGGTCACTATGTCGGCCTGCGCAGCGCGGTGTTCAGCCCGGACGGCACGCATGTGGCCACGGCGTCGTTCGACGGCACGGCCCGCCTGTGGAACGTCGCGTCCGGCGCCTACCTGTTCGCCCTCACCCATCACGAGGGCCGCATGAACGCGGTGGCCTTCAGCCCGGACGGGGCCCGCCTGTTCACCGTCTCCGACCATGGCACCGGCCAGGTCTGGGACGTCAGCGGCCTCACCGCCCCGCTGGACCGGGCGGCCGAGGAGCAGCAGCCCGACGGCACGGATACGGACGGTTCCGGCGTGACCGAGGGCACCCCGGACACCGTTCCCGCCGAACCCGAACCCGAACCCGAACCCGAACCCGAACCCGAACCCGAACCCGAACCCGAACCCGAACCCGAACCCGAACCCGAAGCCGCGCCCGAACCCGAAGCCGCGCCTGACTCTGGCTCCGGTGATGCCATATCGCCGTCGGTCGCCGATGCCGGGGTGGGGGAGTGTCCGCTCGTCCTCGACGACGGCACCGCCCGGCTGTGGGACACGGCCACCGGCGAGCACCTGCGCACCCTGCCCCATCTCCCCGAACCGGCCCCGGACAGCCCCTCCGGCGTCGACGGCGCCCACGCGTGCGTGCTCACCCTCACCGGGCACGAGGTCGGACACGGGGTGCGCGGTGTGACGTTCAGCCCGGACGGCACCCGGCTCGCCACCGCGTCGACCGACGGCACCGCCCGCCTCTGGGACGCGGCCACCGGGCAGCAACTGCGCCGGTACACCGACTCCAGGTGCGGGGCCGGGAGCGTCGCGTTCAGCCCCGACGGCACCCGGCTGGCCACGGCCCACGGCACCGGACGGGTCTGGGACGTGGCCACCGAGGAACAGCTCCTCGAACTGACGGTCCACGGCCAGGTCCACACGACGGCGTTCAGCCCCGACGGCCGACGGCTCGCCACCGCCTCCGAGGACGGCGCCGTACGGCTGTGGGAAGCGGACTGCCACGGCGAGCCGGGCACCCTGTCCGGCACCCTGTCCGGCACCCTGTCCGGCACCCTGTCCGGCCACCAGGACGAGGTCTGGGACGTGGCGTTCAGCCCGGACGGCACCCGGCTGGCGTCGGCCTCCGCGGATCACACCGTGGGCGTGTGGGACGCGGCCACCGGCACCCACCTCCTCACCCTCGAAGGCCACGTCGGCGAGGTGTACGCGGTGGCGTTCGGCCCGGACGGCACCCAGCTGGCCTCGGCCTCCGCCGACGAGACCGTATGCCTGTGGGACGCGGTCACCGGCGACCACCTCCTCACCCTGGACGGCCACCGCTGCGGCGTCCACGCGGTGGCCTTCAGCCCCGACGGCACCCGGCTCGCGTCGGCCTCCGCGGACGGCACCGCCCGCCTCTGGGACCCGGCCACCGGCGCCACCCTGACCACCCTCACCGGACACCGGGCCGAGGTCTGGGACGTGGCGTTCAGCCCGGACGGCACCCGCCTCGCCACGGCCTCCGGCGACGGCACCGCCCGGGTGTGGGACGTGACCGCAGGCCACGGCGTCTGAGACGGCGGCCAGCAGGGTCCGCCTGGCTGGAACGCTCCGTCGGCGCCGTCCGTGAGCCTCCAGGCCCTCATCCGGCGCCACCTGCACGATCCCGAGCCCGCCGGGGATTCACCCACGCCGCCGACTTCAGCCGCGCCTTCCGCACCGGCTACGGCATCGCCCCCCCCGCGACCACCGCCACCAGAAGACAGGGCCCCCGGCGCGGACCCTTGCGCCAACTCCCCCCAGGTTCACGGCCGACGTGTCCCGCGCCGCACGGGGGCGGCCCCCGACCGCGCACCGGGGCGTTCCCCGCCCCGCAGGACCGGTCAGGAACCGAGAAGCATCCGCCCCGCCCGTCCGGTTAGCGTGGCGGGCATGGACACCAGCAGGCGCGGAGACCGCATGAGCAAGACAGCACGGACCGACCCCCAGCCGTCCGAGGCGCACGTCGCCGACAGCCACGACCTGATCCGGGTGCACGGCGCGCGCGAGAACAACCTCAAGGACGTCAGCGTCGAGATCCCCAAACGGCGGCTGACGGTGTTCACCGGCGTCTCCGGCTCCGGCAAGAGTTCCCTGGTGTTCCACACCATCGCCGCCGAGTCGCAGCGCCTGATCAACGAGACCTACAGCGCCTTCGTCCAGGGCTTCATGCCGACGCTGGCACGCCCCGAGGTCGACGTCCTCGACGGTCTGACCACCGCCATCACCGTCGACCAGCAGCGGATGGGCGCCGACCCGCGCTCCACGGTCGGCACCGCCACCGACGCCAACGCCATGCTGCGCATCCTCTTCAGCCGGCTCGGCGACCCGCACATCGGCCCGCCCGGCGCCTACGCCTTCAACGTCCCCTCGGTCCGGGCCAGCGGCGCGATCACCGTCGAACGCGGCGCGCAGAAGACGGTGAAGGCGACCTTCTCCCGCACCGGCGGCATGTGCCCGCGCTGCGAGGGCCGCGGCACGGTCTCCGACCTCGACCTCACCCAGCTCTACGACGACACCAAGTCCCTGAACGAGGGCGCGCTCACCGTCCCCGGCTACAAGGCGGGCGGCTGGAACCACCGCCTCTACAGCGAGTCCGGCTTCTTCGACCCGGACCAGCCGATCAAGAAGTTCACCCAGCGGGAGCTACAGGACTTCCTGCACCGCGAGCCGACCCGGATGAAGATCGCCGGCATCAACATGACCTACGAAGGTCTGCTCCCGCGCATCCAGAAGTCGATGCTGGCCAAGGACCGGGAGGGCATGCAGCCGCACATCCGGGAGTTCGTCGACCGGGCGGTCACCTTCACCACCTGCCCCGACTGCGAGGGCACCCGTCTCGCCGAGGGCGCCAGAGCCTCGAAGATCGCGGGCCTGAGCATCGCCGACGCCTGCGCGATGCAGATCAGCGACCTCGCCGTCTGGGTGCGCGCACTCGCCGAGCCATCGGTGGCACCGCTGCTCACCGCGCTCCGGCTGACCCTGGAGTCGTTCGTGGAGATCGGCCTCGGCTACCTCTCCCTGGACCGGCCCGCCGGCACCCTGTCCGGCGGCGAGGCGCAGCGCGTCAAGATGATCCGCCACCTCGGCTCCTCCCTCACCGACACCACCTACGTCTTCGACGAACCCACCGTCGGCCTGCACCCCCACGACATCCAGCGGATGAACGACCTGCTGCTGCGCCTGCGCGACAAGGGCAACACCGTGCTGGTCGTCGAGCACAAGCCGGAGACCATCGCCATCGCCGACCACGTCGTGGACCTCGGCCCCGGCGCCGGAACGGCGGGCGGCACCGTCTGCTTCGAGGGCACCGTCGAGGGACTGCGGGCCTCCGACACCGTCACCGGCCGCCACCTCGACGACCGCGCCGCCCTCAAGGACACGGTCCGCGAACCCACCGGCACCCTGAAGATCCGCGGCGCGCACGCCAACAACCTCAAGGACGTCGACGTCGACGTCCCGCTCGGCGTGCTCACCGTCGTCACCGGCGTCGCCGGTTCCGGCAAAAGCTCCCTCGTGCACGGGTCGATCCCCTCCGACGAGGGTGTGGTGTCCGTCGACCAGAGCCCGATCCGCGGCTCCCGGCGCAGCAACCCGGCCACCTACACCGGCCTGCTGGAGCCGATCCGCAAGGCGTTCGCCAAGGCCAACGGCGTCAAACCCGCCCTGTTCAGCGCCAATTCGGAGGGCGCCTGCCCCACCTGCAACGGCGCCGGTGTCGTCTTCACCGACCTGGCGATGATGGCCGGTGTCTCCTCCGTCTGCGAGGAGTGCGAGGGCAGGCGCTACCAGGCCTCGGTCCTCGCATACCGGCTCGGCGGCCGGGACATCAGCGAGGTCCTCGCGATGTCGGTGACGGAGGCGGTGGAGTTCTTCGGCACCGGAGAGGCGGCGACCCCGGCCGCGCACCGTGTCCTGGCCCGGCTCGCGGACGTCGGCCTCGGCTACCTCAGCCTCGGACAGCCGCTGACCACCCTCTCCGGCGGCGAGCGGCAACGGCTCAAGCTGGCCACCCACCTGGGCGACAAGGGCGGCGTGTACGTCCTCGACGAGCCGACCACCGGCCTCCACCTCGCCGACGTCGAACAGCTCCTCGCCCTCCTCGACCGGCTCGTCGACGCCGGCAAGTCGGTCATCGTCATCGAGCACCACCAGGCGGTCATGGCCCACGCCGACTGGATCATCGACCTCGGCCCCGGCGCGGGCCACGACGGCGGCACGATCGTCTTCGAGGGCACCCCGACGGAACTGGTCGAGGCCCGCTCCACCCTCACCGGCGAGCACCTGGCCCGGTACGTGGGGGAGTGACGGGAGGGAGCGGCGAGGGGGCCGGACCCGGCGGGCGAGGCGGCCGGACCTGGTGGCGGAGGGCGCCGTGTGAGCCGTTCGCCCGCGCTCCACGTCCGGCGGGGCTCCCGGTGCCCGTCCCCTCCCCGTGACGTCCCCTTCCCCGGGTTTGGTGTGGGCCGTCGGGGCAACCCGGACGGTGTGACCTTCTCGGCGTCCCCGCAGGAGCTGTTCCGGTATCTGGAGGAGCGGTTCGACTGCGCGCAGGCCTGCGGCGAGTGCGCCCGGGTGTGCGTCGTGCGGGCCGGGCTGTGGGAGTCCGACGGCCACGCGGGCCAGGAGCGGGTCCGCCGGGAGAGCATCGCCTGCGCCGACGTGTGCGACGCGACCGCTCTGATGCTGTCCGAGGAGGACCGGCTCGACGAGGCCGCGATCCTGGTGCAACTGGACTGGTGCCGCAGCCTGTGCCTGGAGACCGCGCACCTCCTCGACGCGCAACCGGCCGCCGAGTCCACTGCCGAGGCCTGCCGCGCCTGCGCCCGCGCCTGCACGGCCTTCGCCGCCCTGCTGAGGTGACGCGGGCCGTCGCCTAACCGGAGACGTCGAGCGGGTGGCCCATCCGTACGTTCCACCGCCCGGACCTGCCGCTGAGTTCCACGGCCGTCAGCGGGGTGACATCGGTGCGCCAGAACGCCGACTCCGGCGCGCCGAGGGCCCGCACCACACCGGCCCTGACGACCTCCGGCTCGACCACGGCGAGCGTGCGGCCGCTGTCCCGGGCCGCCGACTCCAGCCACCGTGCCACCCGGTCGCACAGCGCGCGCACCGAATCCCCGCCGTGCGGCGCCGCGTCCGGGTCGGCCAGCCAGCGGGCCAGCTCCACGGGCTCCCGCTCCGCGACCTCGGCCAGCGTCTCACCGCGCCAGCGGCCCGCGTCGAGCCCCGTCAACTCCGGTGCGGGCACGGCGTCGAGGCCGAGCGCCTCGGCGGTCTCCCGGCAGCGCGGGGTGGGGGAGACCCAGACGCGGTCCGCCGCCGGAAACGTTCCGGCCGCCGCCCGGGCCTGCCGGACACCGGACGGGTCGAGCGGGCAGCCGTCGTCGAACCGGGCCTCCCGCAGGGCCGCACTGATCGCGGGCGTGATCAACGTCAACCGGCTCGTCATGCGCGTGCTCGCTCCCGTCCGTGGTCGGCCCACTGTATGCGGACCGCACGACCACCCGCCCGGGCAACGGCGGCCACGCATCCAACTGCGCGCCCGCTTAGCCGAGTTGACGCCGGACGACGCCCCCCACCCGGCACGGCGACCCACGGGGCCGGAAGCGCTTCTCCCGCGAGACCGGGGCGCGACGGGGCGCGGTCCGGCTGGGATCAGGCCATAGCGCGCCCCCTATTGAGGGGGTTCAGGGCCTCCCCTGACCCTGGAGAAGGCGCCCGGAACGTCCGGGGATCAGGGAGTCGCGGGCATTTCGGGGCCATGCGCATGGCGCATGAATGCAGCGGAATCCGGCGGCGAGAAACCCACCATCATCAGGCCTCTTTACCAAGGCGCGGTTGTCACATGACCAATCGTTGAATAATGTCGCCGTATCGGTGAGCACTCGGTCACGCTACGAAATGTGGCCGGGGATCGCTGTGGGTCGGGGCCAGATATCGATATCCCCCTGCCCGAATTCCCCGTGGCTGCCGCAGGCGTTGTGCGTCGGCATCCGCGAACCAAAAAACCGGGCGGCGCGCCACGAAGACGCGCACACCCGGTCCGTTCCCACGTATGACCTGGCAGGAGCAGCCTCAAGGCTTGGCGGCATGGGCTCACCCTGCGAACGGCCATACGTTTACTCGTCGGAGGATAGCGTGAACCACCCCAACCGGCTACGTGCCGCGATCGGCGACTCCGGGACGACCCCGCTCATCGGGGTGTTCGACATGTTCTCGGCCTCGGTGTCGGCCCAGCACTACGACGGCATGTTCATCTCCGGCTTCGGCTTCGCGGCCTCCCACTACGGGCTGCCGGACATCGGGTTCATCGCCTGGCCCGACATCGTCGGCTTCGTGCAGCGGCTGCGGCTGGCCTTCCCGGCCCAGCATCTGCTCGTCGACATCGACGACGGCTACGTCGATCCGGAGACCGCCTGTCATGTCGTTCAACAGCTGGAGAGCATCGGGGCGTCCGGTGTGATCCTGGAGGACCAGAAGCGGCCCCGGCGCTGCGGGCACGTCGACGGCAAGCAGGTGCTGCCCCTGGAGGAGTACCTCGACAAGCTGGACATGGTGCTCAAGGCCCGGCGCGACCTGGTCGTGGTCGCCCGCACCGACGCCACGGAGGAGAGCGAGATCCTGCGCCGCGCCGAGGCGTTGGCGGCCACCGACGCCGATGTCATCCTCGTCGACGGCGTCCGCAGCGTCGACTGGATTCGCAAGGTACGCGACGTCATCGGCACCAAGCCGCTGCTCTTCAACCAGATCGCCGGCGGCAAGTCGCCCCGCCTCTCGCTGCCCGAACTGACCGAGCTGGGCGTCGACGTCGCCATCTACAGCACGCCGTGCCTGTTCGCCGCGCAGACCGCCATCGACCAGGCGCTCACCGAGCTGAAGGCCGCCGACGGACGGCTGCCGCAGCACACGGCGCAGAGCGTGGGTGTGCCCGAGTGCATCGAGCTGCTGGAGAAGAACATCAGCCGCAACCACACCGCCGTGCAGATCCCGGCGCCGGTCTCGGTCGGCTGACCGTCGCTCACCCGCGTTCCCCGGGTCACGGCCCGAGACCGAGCCTCCGTCCCGGACATCTGAACCTGACAGCAGGTGTCCGGGGCGGAACCCGCCCTGCCCGGCCGGGGGCCGTCCGCCCCCGGCCGGGCAGGTGCCGTGGCCCCTCCCGCCGTCCGGAAGGTGCTCGTTTCCATGCACGCTGTCCGCGGTCTGCTGCGCCGCGCCGACTGGTACATCATCACCCTCTTCGCCGTCATCGGCCTGGCCGCCCTGCTGCCCGCCCACGGCCGTGCGGCCGACGGCTTCGGCTGGGCCACCAAGGTCGCCGTGGGCCTGCTGTTCTTCCTCTACGGGGCCCGGCTCTCGCCCCAGGCGGTGTACGACGGGTTTCGGCACTGGCGGCTGCATCTGCCGATCCTGCTGCTCACGTTCGTCGCGTTCCCGCTGCTCGGGGCGGTGACGCTGCTGCTGCCGCAGGCGTGGCTCGGCCCCGGGCTGACCGCCGGGGTGCTGTTCCTGTGCGTGCTGCCGTCCACCGTCCAGTCGTCGGTGGCGTTCACGTCGGTCGCGCGGGGCAACGTTCCGGCGGCGATCTGTGCCGCGTCGTTCTCCAGCCTGATCGGCCTGGTGGTCACCCCGCTGCTCGCCGCCTGGCTGCTCGACACCGGGCGCGGCGGCGGGTCGCTCATCTCGGCCGGGCAGGTCGTCGCCATCCTCGTGCAGCTTCTTCTGCCGTTCGCCGTGGGGCAGTTGCTGCGGCGCTGGATCTCCGGCTGGGTCACCCGGCACCGGCGGCTGACCATGCTGGCCGACCGGGGCTCGATCCTGCTCGTCGTCTACTCCGCCTTCAGCCACGGGATGACCGCCGGGATCTGGCACGACATCCACCCCGCGCGCCTCGCGGCCCTGCTCGCCGTCAGCGTGCTGCTGTTCGCGGTGTCGTTCGGCCTGGCGGGCACGGTCGCGCGGCTGCTGGGCTTCGCGCACGCCGACCGGGTGACGGCGGTCTTCTGCGGCTCGCAGAAGAGCCTGGCCAGCGGCCTGCCGATCGCCTCGGTGCTCTTCGTGCCGGACGAGGTCGGGCTGATCGTCCTGCCGTTGATGATCTACCACACGAGTCAGTTGCTGATCTGCGCCTCGCTCGCCCGCCGCTGGTCGCGCACCGCACCCCCGGAGCCGGACAGCACCCCCGACCCGGCGCCGGAACACCCCGCGGACCTGCGCGTCACCCGGAGGTGACGGCACCGCGCGAGCGGCCGGGGCCGGATCAGCGCCACCGTGCCGAGGCATTCACGCCACATCGCACGGCCAGGACGCCCCAGCCCCACGACAAAGAACCCGTTGGTCGAACGTGAAACGGCTCAGGCGCCGGAGATATCTCCGGGAGAAGGAGAGCCGGTATTTGCGTACTCTTCCTGCGCGAAGTGACGCGTTTTCCTCCCGGAAGAAAAGAATGGCGGCACCCGCCCGTGCGAACCGTCGCCGGGAACGACCGGGAGAAACGGGTACGGCGACCGCGGCCGCCGGGAATTCCTCTCCGGCGTCCGGATACGAGGAGCGGCACCCGGTGGCCGAAAACGGACCGTTTCCCACCGTTGCCGGGTGGGCGGCGTGCGCCTGTGGCTGTTTGCGATCATCACGTGTTACGAAGAACCATGCCTGCACACGAGGGACCCCGCGCGTACGACGCCGTCATCGTCGGCGGAGGGCACAACGGCCTGGTCGCCGCCGCCTACCTGGCCCGGGCCGGACGCTCCGTGCTCGTCCTGGAACGGCTGACCGGCACCGGCGGCGCCGCCGTCTCCACCCGGCCCTTCAAGGGCGTCGACGCCCGACTGTCCCGCTACTCCTACCTGGTCAGCCTGTTGCCCCGGAAGATCGTCCGGGACCTCGGCCTCGACTTCCGGGTCCGCGCCCGCACCATCTCCTCGTACACCCCGGTCGAACGCGCGGGCCGGGCCACCGGACTCCTGGTCGGCGGCGGACCCCGGCGCACCCGGGAGGCGTTCGCCCGGCTGACCGGCTCGGAGCACGAGTACCAGGCCTGGCAACGCTTCTACGGCATGACCGGCAAGGTCGCCCAGCGGGTCTTCCCCACCCTCACCGAACCCCTGCCCACCCGCGAGGAACTGCGCCGCCGCGTCGACGACGAGGAGGCCTGGCGGACCCTGTTCGAGGAGCCGGTCGGCGTCACCATCGAGGACCGCTTCGCCGACGACCTGGTCCGGGGCGTCGTCCTCACCGACGCCCTGATCGGCACCTTCGCCGACGCCCACGACCCCGAACTGCGCCAGAACCGCTGCTTCCTCTACCACGTGATCGGCGGCGGCACCGGCGACTGGGACGTCCCCGTCGGCGGCATGGGTGCCCTCACCGACGCCCTGGCAGGCGCCGCCCGCGCGGCCGGCGCGACCCTCGCCACCGGCCACGAGGCCCTGCGCATCGCCACCGACGGCACCACCGCCGAGGTCACCTACCGCACCGCCGACGGCGAGGCCACCGTCGCCGCCCGGCACGTCCTCGTCAACGCCTCCCCGCACGTCCTCGCCGCCCTCACGGGCGACACCCCGCCGGCCCCCGTCGAGGGCGCCCAGCTCAAGGTGAACATGCTGCTCACGCGGTTGCCGAGGCTGCGCGACCCGTCCGTCGACCCGCGTGAGGCGTTCGCCGGGACCTTCCACATCGCCGAGGGCTACGAGCAACTGCGCACCGCGCACGCCCAGGCCGACGCCGGCCGGCTGCCCGCCGCACCCCCGTCGGAGATCTACTGCCACTCCCTCACCGACCCGACGATCCTCGGCCCCGACCTGGTCGCGCGGGGCTACCAGACGCTCACCCTGTTCGGCCTGCACACCCCCGCCCGGCTCTTCGACCGGGACAACGACGCCACCCGCGACGAACTGCTCAAGGCCACCGTCGCCGAACTCGACGCCCACCTCGCCGAACCCCTCGCCGACTGCCTGGCCACCGACGCGGACGGGCGCCCCTGCATCGAGGCGAAGACCCCGCTCGACCTCGAACGCGACCTGCGGCTGCCCGGCGGCAACATCTTCCACCGCGATCTGAGCTGGCCCTACGCCCAGGAGGACAGCGGCCGTTGGGGCGTGGAGACCCGGCACCCGAACGTCCTGCTGTGCGGGGCGGGCGCGGTCCGCGGGGGAGGGGTGAGCGGGGTGCCAGGCCACAACGCGGCGATGGCGGTCCTGGAAACCACCGGAGGCTGACCCCCACCGGTCCCGGCAACCGGCTTACGCGCGCCCGCACTTACCGGTCAGACCACCCCATCTCCCTTGCTCGGAAAGAAAAATGACGGTGTATCAGAGAGGGCCTGACGGCAGTTGCGCGACCCCTCCCGGCAGGGCCGTACCCGTCCGGAATGACCGTCGGCTTGACCTGTTCCCGTGCCGGGCCGAGGATCATGAGCCATGACGCAGGGACAGGGCAGCACCGTCGACGGGGCGCTGCGACGCAGTGCCCGCCGCACCCCCGCACGCCGCGCGGTCGAGTACCGTGACCGCACCTGGACGTACGAGGAACTGGACGCGGCCGTCTCCCACGCGGCCGGCGTCCTGCTCGCCGAGGGCCTGGCACCCCGCGACCGGGTCGCCGCCTACGGCCACAACTCCGACGCCTACCTGATCGCCTTCCTCGCCTGCGCCCGCGCGGGCCTGGTGCACGTCCCCGTCAACCACCACCTCACCGGCGACGACCTCGCCTACCTCCTCGACCAGTCCGGCTCCACCCTGGTCCTCACCGACCCGGACCTCGCCACCCAACTCCCGCCCGGCACCAGGGCGTTGCCGCTGCGGGACGCCGACGGCTGCCTCCTCGCCCGGCTCGCCGACGCCCCGCCCTTCGACGGGCCCGAGCCGCGCTCCGAGGATCTCGTCCAGCTGCTCTACACCTCGGGCACCACGGCCGAGCCCAAGGGCGCGATGATGACCCACCGGGCCCTGATCCACGCCTACTTGAGCGCGATCACCGCCCTCGACCTGAGCGCCGGTGACCGTCCCGCGCACGCCCTGCCCCTCTACCACTCCGCCCAGCTGCACGTCTTCCTGCTGCCGTACCTGGCGGTCGGCGCCACCAACCTGATCCTGGACGCGCCCGACGGCGACCTCCTCCTCGACCTGATCGAAGAGGGCCGCGTGGACAGCCTGTTCGCGCCGCCGACCGTGTGGATCGGCCTCGCGGCCCGGCCCGACTTCGCCTCCCGTGACCTGTCCGGGCTGCGCAAGGCGTACTACGGGGCGTCGATCATGCCGGTGCCGGTCCTGGAGCGGCTGCGCGAACGGCTGCCGAAACTGGGCTTCTACAACTGCTTCGGCCAGAGCGAGATCGGCCCCCTCGCCACCGTCCTGGCACCCGACGAGCACAAGGGCCGGATGGACTCCTGCGGCCGCCCGGTGCTCTTCGTCGACGCGCGGGTGGTCGACGAGGCGGGCGACGAGGTCCCCGACGGCACCGCCGGTGAAATCGTCTACCGGTCACCGCAGTTGTGCGAGGGCTACTGGGACAAGCCCGAGGAGACGGCCGCCGCGTTCCGGGACGGCTGGTTCCACTCCGGTGACCTCGCGGTGCGGGACGCGCACGGCTACTACACGATCGTCGACCGGGTGAAGGACGTCATCAACTCCGGTGGTGTGCTGGTCGCTTCACGTCAGGTCGAGGACGCCCTGTACACCCATGAGGCGGTCGCCGAGGTCGCCGTGATCGGGCTGCCCGACGAGCGGTGGATCGAGGCCGTCACGGCGGTCGTCGTCCCGCGCGGCGCGGTCACCGAGGCCCAACTCCTCGCCCACGCACGGGAGAAGCTCTCCGACTTCAAGGCACCCAAGCGGATCTTCTTCACCGACGAACTCCCGCGCAACGCCGCCGGGAAGATCCTCAAACGCGAACTCCGGGACCGGTACGCGCATTGAGGCGCCGATCGAAGGCCCCTGCACAGCCGCGCCCTGCCCGCCGGGGCCGTGCGGGGCGGTGAACACGGCCCACCTGGCAGGCGGGGGCACCGAACCGCCCAACCACCCTGTCCTCGCCGGGTGTTGCGCGCGGCACCCGGCGGGGACCTGGTCGGCAGCGGCTACTGCGGGGCGTCGAACGTCCACACGGCGCCGCTGCCCGGGCCGACGGTGAGGGTGGAGTGGCCGATGCGCTGCTCGTGCCGGTCCTTGAGGGGCCGGTTGAGCGACAGTTCGAGCTGGCGCAGCCCGGCACGGTCGCGGGTGACGGGGTCGAGCCGGATCGTGGTGCCGCCGCCCCGCGCGAGCACCGCGCCACCCGTCAGGGTCCGCACGTCGAACCCACCGGCCCGCAGCAAAGGCACGGTGTCGGCGAGGTCGCCCGCCGTGACCGCGAGCCGGACGGACGTCACGTCCCGCATCAGATGATCACGGTAGCCGTCGGACAGGTACCGCTCCCGGCCCACGTCACCGGGGTAGCGGGCGGGCTGGGTGTCGCCGCGCGGGTCCGCGAAGTACTCCGGCAGGTACTCCATCCCCCACGCCCCGAAGGCGTCGTACCCGGCGTCGGTGAACACGGCGTCGAACCACGGCACCGGAACGCCGTCCCCGAAGTCACGCGTCTGCCGGAACGCGACGGGGTCGGCCACCCCCTCGTCCGGCAGTCGCCGGGTCACCGTGGCCAGATCCCCGGCGTACTCGGTCGAGAGCCCGAGCCCCGCGGAGCCGAGGGTGCCGTCCTGGCCGGGCACATCGCCGACCCCGAACAGTTCGAGGTAGGTCTCGCGGCCCATCAGATAGCGTCCGGTCCAGCGCTCCCCGCCGGTCCCGGTCGTGGTGCGGACCTGGAAGTTCGCGAACTCCCTTAGATAATCCGAGTGTTCGATGGCGTCGGCGGTCTCCCGGTCGAACACCCCATAGGTGTGGTTGAAGAACAGCAACTGTCGGCCGTCCGGCGCCCGGCCCTCCTCGGCCCGCGCCGTTCTCGTTCCCCCCTCCACCGCGCCCACGAGGGCGACG
Organism: Streptomyces sp. NPDC091279; assembly: GCF_044757465.1. Taxonomy (NCBI): domain Bacteria; kingdom Bacillati; phylum Actinomycetota; class Actinomycetes; order Kitasatosporales; family Streptomycetaceae; genus Streptomyces; species Streptomyces sp. NPDC091279. Next base: position 621,534 of record NZ_JBIVVA010000001.1, read on the forward strand.
GCGAGGACCATGACGATCCTTAACGTTCGGCGAAGCAGCATGCGAGGGATCGTAGGGCGGAACGAGCCACCCGCGCCGCACCTTTTCGACAGCCGCCACCGACCGGCTCCAGCCACCGGCACCGGGCTGACCCCAGGCCCAACACCGGCCGCGACGGCCCCTGTTGGACCCGGCGAGGAGCCCGGCAGCCGTGCTACTCCCGGCCCCGCAGGTCGACGATCCGCCGGATCTTGCCCACCGACCGTTCCAGCGACTCCGGCTCGACGATCTCCACGGTCACCGACACCCCGATGCCGTCCTTGACGGCCGCCGTGACCGCCCGGACCGCCGCGTCCCGCACCTCCGGACCGGCGCCCGGCCGGGCCTCCGCGCGGACGGTGAGCGCGTCCAGCCGCCCCTCCTTCGTGAGACGCAGCTGGAAGTGGGGTGCGACCCCCGGCGTCCGCAGGAGGATCTCCTCGATCTGGGTGGGGAAGAGGTTCACCCCGCGCAGGATCACCAAATCGTCGCTGCGCCCGGTGACCTTCTCCATCCGCCGGAACACCCGGGCCGTCCCCGGCAGCAGCCGGGTCAGATCCCGCGTCCGGTACCGCACGATCGGCATCGCCTCCTTGGTCAGCGAGGTGAACACCAGCTCGCCCCGCTCACCGTCCGGCAGCACCTCGCCGGTGATCGGGTCGACGACCTCCGGATAGAAGTGGTCCTCCCAGATGTGCAGCCCGTCCTTGGTCTCCACGCACTCCTGCGCCACCCCCGGACCGATCACCTCGGACAGCCCGTAGATGTCGACCGCGTCGATCGCGAACCGCTCCTCGATCTCCGCCCGCATCCGCTCCGTCCACGGCTCCGCCCCGAAGATCCCCACCCGCAACGAGGTGGAGCGCGGGTCCACGCCCTGGCGCTCGAACTCGTCGAGGATGGTCAGCAGATACGACGGCGTCACCATGATGATCTGCGGCTCCAGGTCGCGGATCAGCTGCACTTGACGGGCCGTCATACCGCCGGACGCGGGGATGACCGTACAGCCGAGCCGCTCTGCGCCGTAGTGCGCGCCGAGCCCGCCGGTGAACAGGCCGTATCCGTAGGCCACATGGACCGTGTCGCCGGGCCGCCCGCCCGCCGCGCGGATCGACCGGGCCACCATGTCGGCCCACAGGGACAGGTCGTTGTCCGTGTACCCGACGACCGTGGGCTGACCGGTGGTGCCACTGGACGCGTGCAGTCGGCGCACCCGGTCCCGGGGGACGGCGAACATGCCGTACGGGTAGTGCGCGCGCAGATCCGCCTTGGTGGTGAACGGGAAACGGGCGAGGTCGGCGAGCGAGTGACAGTCCTCGGGCCGCACGCCCGCCTTGTCGAACGCCTCCCGGTAGAACGGCACATGGGTGTACGCGTGCAGCAACGACGCCCGCAGCCGCTCCAGTTGCAGCGCCCGCAACGCCTCCGCGTCGAGCTGTTCCCCCGCGTCCCGCCACTCCGTCGCATCCGTCATCGGGACTTCTCCCTCGCCAACCGTGCCAATACGGACGACCGATCATTCGGTCGTTGTGCTCGGGATCAGTAATCCAGGGTGAACGGGGCACGGGCAAGGGGCGCGCGCACTTTCGCGCAGATTTCTGTCGGCCGAGTCGCGGGGCGAGGGCTGGCGGAGGCCTATGGGGGGGCGGACGGAGTCCGATGGGGGCCGGTCGGGGGCAGAGAAAGGCGGCCCGGCCGCGTGACGCGGCCGGGCCTGCGGGGCCGTGGTCACCGGCCCGGGTGCGGGAGGGGGAACGTCAACTGCCGTCCCCGTACGCCGACATGAACCGGTCGCGGAACGTGTCCATGCCCCACTGAGGCCCGTTCTCGGCGGGCTTGAGGCCGGTCGTCCAGCCCCAGTCGGAGATCTTGTCGAGGACCTTCTTGTCGTGGGCGACGATGGTGATCGGCACGTCCCGGCTGGTGCTCCCGGCGGTGACCGTCGGCACCGGCTGGTGGTCGCCGAGGAAGACCAGGACCGTGTCGTCGTCGCCGTAGCGCTCGACCCACTCGGTGAGGCTGTGCAGGGAGTACTCGATGGCCTTCTTGTACTCGGCACGGACGCTCTCCGGGTCCTTCCAGACCTCGGCCGGGTCCTTGCCCTCCTTCTTGATCCGGTCGAAGACCGAACCGTCACCCAGGTCGTCCCAGTCGATCATGTGCGCGACGGGCGCCCAGGGGTTGTGGCTGGAGGCGAGGATGATCTCCGCCATGATCGGGTCGCGGTCCTTCCTGCCGTGCTCCAGCCGTTCGAAGGCCTCCAGGCTGAACTGGTCCGGCACCGGCGTCCAGCTGAAGTAGGGCCCCTGGTAACCGAGGTGCTCGGAGTCGTAGATGTGGTCGAGCCCGAAGTACTTCCCCTCGGGCCAGGCCCGCCGGACGCCCGGCACGACGCCCACGGTGCGCCAGGCGCCGGTCTTCTGGAAGTAGCTCGTGAGGGTGGCGCGGTCGCTGGTGGTGAGGGAGCGGTAGCGCTGCTGGTTCTTGATCCACAGGCCGGACAGGAACGTCGAGTGCGCCAGCCAGCTGCCCGCACCGGTCACCGGCGACCTCAGCCACGCGCTGCGCGAGTCGAACCCGGCCGCCTTGAGGTCGCTGGTGCCCTGCTTCAGGACCGCGTCCACGTCCGACGCCATCGCCGGATCGTCGATCGCGACGCGCCCGTAGCTCTCGATGAACGTGAACAGGACGTCCTTGCCGCGCAGCCCGGTCAGCAACTGATCGGGCGGGGTGGCGGCGAACGCGTCGACGGACGCCTGCTTCTGGAAGACCCGCCCGTCGGCGAGGCCCGCGCGGACCTCCTCGACCCGGTTGCCGACCAGGTCGGCGTCGAGCTTCGAGGCGATCGGCACCCCGGAGAACTCCACGCCCAGGGTGACGCAGGTGATCCACGCCGTGCCGAGGGCGAGGGTGGTCCGAGCGGCCGTGGGGCGGTGCCGGACCATCAGCTCGGTGAGCCGGACGACCGCGAGCGCCGTCAGCACGAGCAGGGCGACGAGTCCGACGACCACCCCGATGACGGCGGCGATCTCACCGGTGCGTCCGAACGACTCCCGCACCCACTCCGTCGCGCCCTCCAGGAGCATCCAGTCGAGGACCAGGTCGAAGGGCCGCACCAGCACCGAGTAGAAACCCATGTCGACCAGTTTCAGCACCGTCAACAGCCCCAGGAACACACCGGCGACGACGGCTGTCGCCCGTCGGAGCTTCGGCGGCAGCGCGAGCAGCAGCCCCGCGATCAGGACGCCCTCCGCCGGAATCCGCAGGAACGACTGGACGTCCAGCCGGTCGAGCCGGTTCGGCACCAGCAGCGCGAACAGCACCAGGGCACCGGCGAGCACGGTGACCCCCACCCGCACCCCGCGCGCGGTACGCGGGTACCGGACACGCCAGCCGAACCAACCCGCCTTGGGCGAAGGGGAGTTGGCGGCCTCGGGTTCGTCCCGCTCGCCGGGATCGGGGGCGACGGCGGTGTCCTCGTCGGAGTCCGGCAGTCGGTGAGGGGGCGTGTGGTGCGGCACCCGGGGGGTCCTTCCGTGCTTGGCGCGTGATGACACAGCGGCCCGGACGCGCGGGCCAGGGCCGCCAACCTCCGTACGGCCCACCCCGGTCCACCGTTCAATCCACCAGGTCGAGCGAGCGCAAAGAGTACGCCGGCCCGACCCCGGCCCACGCGCCGTCCACCGCCCCCTCCCAGCCCCACCGACTCACCCTCCCCGACTCGCCGCCCACGCCGGAGCCTGCCAACGGCCCCTGGAAACAGCCGAGTTGCATGCCCCGCCCACCTCGCAGGAGGTGCTCCCACGCCGCGCCCTGCGCCTCGGCGCCGTTGGCAGACCGATGCCGCGCGTGCACAGCGCGGGCTCCGTCGGCGGCTCCGCCGTGCTGGGTGCCAGGCACCTCGTCGCGGCCCGCGTCCACTCCACCGGCCTCACCCTCGCCGTCGAAAAACAGTCCGAGCCCGGCGCTGTGTGGGGCCCGTCGCCGCCGACCCCCTTCCAGCAGCCGCTGCTCACCGAGTCCGGTGCCGCCGCCCTCGGTGGCGGCCAGCTCGTCCACATGTCCGGCCCTGTCCTGTCCGCCCACCCCATCGGCGCTCCCCCGGCAGTCTCCGGTCGTGGAGGCCGTCCTCCCGGTGTGCGGGCAGGCCGGAGAGGGCCAAGTCGGCGGTGTCCGGCGGGTGTTGGGGCGCGCGTGCGGTGGCGGATCGCCGTTCTTCGTCAGGTGGCTCGTCGGTGCCGTACCCCCTGACGTCTGAGACCTCCCCGAAACGCCCCCTTCACGTGGCCTGTTGGCGATGGATGGGGCTCACTAGGCTGACCGCGGACGACGCAATCGAGAGGAGCACGGACGTGGCCGAGAGCACCATCCAGCAGCACCCGCTCGCAGGTTGGGACAAGCCGGAGCTGGACCTCAGCAGCGCCGAATGGCACTCCAGCAGCCGTGGCCTGGGGGATGTCCAGATCGCGTTTGTGGAGGGGTTCATCGCGATGCGCAACAGCGACCGCCCGGAGAGCCCCTCCCTGATCTTCACCCCCGCGGAGTGGGGCGCCTTCGTGTCGGGAGCACGGGAGGGCGAGTTCGACCTGACGTGAACGGACCGGCCGGGCGGCGACGCGTCCGCCCGGCGGTGCGGGTGTTCCCGGCGATTTTCCGGACACGCGACCTTGAGCACCCTCCGGGACCCGCCTCTGCGCGAGGCTGGCCCCGGAAGGTGAAGGTCGTACTCCGGAGGTGAGGAACCCCATGAGCACCCTGCCGGTCATCGCGGCGGTCGACGGTTCGGACGACAGCCTGCGCGCCCTCGACTGGGCCGTCGACGCCGCCCGCAGGCGCACGGCACCCCTACGGGTCGTCCACGTACGCCAGTACGCCGCCTGGAACGACACCGGCGTCCCCCTCGCCCCGGCCCCCGACCCCGACGGCGACCCCGTGCTCGACGAGGTCCGCCGCCATCTCGACGGCATCGCCCACCTGCCCGAGACGGACTACCTCGCACTGGCCGGCACCCCGGCCGCCCTGCTGCCCGAACTGGGGCCCACCGCCCAGCTGTTGGTCCTCGGCTCCCGGGGCCGGGGCGGCTTCGCCAGCCTGCTGCTCGGCTCCAACGGCATGGCCGCCGCCCGTGACGCCGACTGCCCCGTCGTCGTCGTACCCCCGGCCGGCCGCGAGGTCCACGGCGACGAACCGGCCGAACCCGGACCCCGGGTGGTCGTCGGCGTCAAGGTGGACAGCCCCGACGAGGCATCGCTCGACTTCGCCTTCGCCGAGGCCGCCCGCCGCGACGCCCGCGTCCAGGCCGTCGCCGCCTACACCTGGCCCGTCCAGACCTGGGCCACCCCCGGCCAACTCCTCCCGCCCTGCGTCGACCAGAACGCCATCGAACAGGAGACCCGCACCCTGGCCGAAGAGGCCCTCACCCCCTACCGGGACCGCTACCGCACCGTCCGCGCCGACGCCGTGGCCGCCCCCGGCGACGCGGCCGGCCACCTGGTCGCCGCCTCCCGGGACGCCACCCTGGTCGTCGTGGGCCGCCACCACCGCCGCCTCCTGGCCCCCGCCCGCCTCCTGGGCTCCGTGACCCAAGCGGTCCTCCTCCACGCGGCCAGCCCGATCGCCGTCATCCCACCCACCCCGGAAACCCCATGAGGACGGGCCCCCCGCCCCCACCGAGGCGGACCACGGTCGACGCGGCCCACCGCACCCACCGAACAGGCGCGGGGCTGTATCGATGTGCGGCTCCGCCACGCGGGCGCAAGCACCCGCACCCCGGCCCGCACCCGGCCCCCTGACCGACCCCACACAGCCGAACGGCACGTCGTACCATGGCGACATGTCGTTCCTCCGCCGCCGCAGCGCCACCCCCGCCGGGCCCGACTTCGACGTCCTCGCCATGGACCCCGGCGACTGGCCCGGCAACCTCGGCGCCGGACTCCTCCCCGCCCCTGACGGCAGCTGCCAGGGCGTCTTCCTCCGCTACGACCTCTTCGGCGGCCGCGGCCCCGCGATGATCATCGGCAACCTCCCCGAGGGCTCCCCGGCCCGCGACACCGCCGACGACGAGATCCCCTTCGAGGTCGCCCAGCTCCTGCTCGCGCTGGAGAACGACGAGGAGATCACCGTCGTCGGCGTCGAGGACATGCCCGTGATGCAGGGCGACGGCCTGATGATCGTGCGCCGCCTCAAGCTCTCCGAGAGCCGCATCTCCTGCGTCCAGTTCGACCGCAGCGACAACGTCCTGGTGACCATCGCCGCCTGGGACCGCCCCATCACCGACGACCTGTACGCCCTGCTGAAACCGCTCCCGGCGGAGCTGTTCCAGCAGGGCTGAGGCGTCAGCGCCGGGCGGTCACGACGTCCACGTCGGCCGCCCGCACGAACGCCACCCGGTGGCCGTACTGGATCTCGTAGTACAGATCCTTCCCGACGACGACCCGGTGCGAGTCGGTGGTGAACGTCGCCGAGTAGTCGTACTCACCCGGCACCCGGTCACCGACCGCGTACTCCTGACCCGCGAGCACCGTGTACGGCAGCGCCGTCACCGCCTGCACCGGCACCCCCGTCGGATAGGCCGACGCCTCCGGATAGGCCCGCCCGTACACCGGCACACTGGTGGCGCCCTTCTTGGGCGTCACCACCAGACCCGCCGTCCGCACCGCCGTCGGCTGCCCCTTCGGGTTCTTGAACCACGCCTTCTGCCCGAGATACCAGATCGCCGTCCAGTCACCGTCCCGGCCCGCCACCGCGTACCGCTGCCCGGTGGAGACCCGCGACGACAGGTCGTTCACCCCCGTCGTCGGAGTGGTGCCGAGCCCGATGTCCTTGATCAACGGGTAGCTCTCACCCGGCCCGGAGTACAGCCGCACCTCCCCCGAACCGTGCGCCGCGCACGCCACCCCGGCGGTGACACAGCCGGTGAAGACGGGCTGGTTGGCCGCGTAGTCGGGGCGGATCGTCACCAGCCCGGCGTTCTTCGCACCGCTCGCCTCGAACGGACGGCCCAGCAGCTCGAAATAGTGCCGCCAGTCCCAGTACGGCCCGGGGTCGGTGTGCATCCCGGAGATCGTCGACGCCGTCGTCCCCGGAACGTTGTCGTGCCCGAGGATGTGCTGCCGGTCCAGCGGGATGCCGTACTTCCCGGCGAGATAACGCACCAGGCGGGCCGACGAACGGTACATCGCCTCCGTGTACCAGGTGTCCGGCGCCGCGAGGAACCCCTCGTGCTCCAGACCGATCGACTTCGCGTTGACATACCAGTTCCCCGCGTGCCAGGCCACGTCCTTGGCCTTCACATGCTGGGCGATGAGCCCGTCCGTGGAGCGCAGGGTGTAGTTCCACGACACATAGGTCGGGTCCTGCACCAGCTTGAGCACCCCGTCCCAGGTGCCCTCGGTGTCATGGATGACGATGTACTTGATGCTCTGCGACACCGGCCGGTCACCGAGGTCGTGATTGCCGTAGTCGTCGGCACCGAACTGCGTGTACGGCGCCGGAACCCACTCGCACGACACCGACCGGGGACACTCCGTGTTCGCGTCCGACACCGTCCGCAGCCCCGTCCGCGCCAACTGCGCAGAGTCCGGCACGAGCCCCGGCCGCGCCGCCAGGACGACCCGCTGCCCGGCGTCGTTGGTGCGCCGCTCACCGGTACGCAGCACGTCGTAGACGTCATCCGCGTACGCGGCGGCAGTCCTCGCGTCGTCCGCGCCGGAGAACCCGGCCACCGCGCCGTACCAGTCGGCCGGGTCCGAACTCAGCGGCTCACCCAGCTTCTTCTGGGCCGCGGCCAGCAGCGCGGCACCCCCGGCCACATTGGCCGCCGGGTCGGTGCGCAGCGCACGGGCACTCAACCCGGTCAGCCCGGCCGCCTTCGGCAACGTCCTCAGCCGCGCCGGAAGCACCGAGTCCGCGGGAACGGCGGTGTCCGGATGCAGCGGGGCCCGGGCACCGTCACCGCGCGCGTCCTCGACGCCCTCGCCGTGATGGGACGTGGTGGCGAGCGCGGTACGCGCGTCCGTGAGATGCATCGGCCCGTAGCCGCCGCTCACACTGGGCGCCCCCGCATGAGCGTCCCAGCGGGACTGGAGGTAGGAGACGCCCAGCAGCACACTCTGCGGGACGTGGTACTCGGCGGCGGCCGACGCGAACGCCCGCTGCAACCGCTCGCCCGAGGATGCGGCGGCGGGCGGGGCGACACCGAGCAGCGGCAGCAGCAGCGCGGCCGTGGCGACGGCACCGACGGCGCTGCGGGCGCGTCTTTCGCCGGGAAGGGACGTGGGATCGGGGGCGGTCACACGCAATGCGGCCTCCTGCTCCTGGAAGGGACGGGCGCGGCGAGCGATCCGAGCGTGGCTCAGTGGTACCGCCGGTCCGACGATCCGTCAATCATGCCCAGGAATGCGAGGATTTCCCTAGTCAACACGGTGAAAACAGGGGTTCCGCGGCGCGGATGCGCGGGCCTGCGACGCGTCACCGGCCTACACCAATGGCGCACCCGCCAGAGCCCCTCGCAACACCGGACGGGCGGCAAAAAACCCGCGGTGCGCCACCCCCTGGCGCACCGCGGGCCACCGCCACGCCGTCAGCGGGTACCCACCGCCGCGCGCACCGCCCGGCGCGCCATCTGGCAGTCGTCGTGCAACCGCCGCAGCAGCAGCCGCTGTTCCTCACCGGTCGGCACCGCACCCGGCTGCCCCGCCGGACCCACCGCCATCGGCGCCGCCTCACGCAAGGAACGTTGCAGAGCCGTCTCGTAGGTGCGGATCTCGCGGGTCAGGATGAGCATCAGGTTCACCAGGAACGCGTCCCGCCGGGCCGGTCCACCGTCCTGCGCGAACTGGCTGATCTGACGCCGGGCCCCCGGCGCGTCCCCGAGCACCGCCCACAGCGTCGCCAGGTCGTAGCCCGGCAGATACCAGCCCGCGTGCTCCCAGTCCACCAGCACCGGACCGGCCGGGGACAGCAGCATGTTGGAGAGCAGCGCGTCTCCGTGACAGAACTGGCCCATCCCCTGCCGCCCGGCGGCATGCGCGATGCCGTGCAACAGCTTTTGCAGGTCGCCCAGGTCACGGTCGGTCAGCAGACCGAGTTCGTGATACCGCGCGATACGGGCCGCGTAGTCCAGCGGGGCACCGAACGTGCCGGCCGGCGGCCGCCAGGTGTTCAGCCGGCAGATCGCGCCCAGCGCCGCCCTGATGTCCGCGCGCGGCGGCGCCTCGACCGGATGCCGCTGGAGCGCGGCCACCCGTCCCGGCATCCGCTCGATCACCAGCGTGCAGTTGTCCGGGTCCGCCGCGATCAGCCTCGGCACCCGCACCGGCGGACGGTGCCGCACGAAGGAGCGGTAAGCGGCTATCTCGTGCTGGACCCGCTCCGCCCACACCGGTGAATGGTCCAGCAGACACTTGGCGACGGCCGTGGTGCGCCCGGTCGTCCCGACCAGCAGCACCGAACGGCCACTGCGGCGCAGCACCTGCACCGGGGCGAACTCCGGGCAGATGCGGTGCACGGACGCGATCGCCGAACGGAGTTGGGCACCCTGCGGGCCGGACAGATCGAGCCGCCCGCTCAGAACAGGGGCACCGGACCCCGGCACCCGTCGCGCCCGGGCGGCCCCGAGCGCGGGGTTCGCGGGCCGGACGGCGGGATCGAGGTAAGGACCGCTGCCCGCCGGGCGGGGGTGCAGCGGCCGGGGCGGGGCGGACACGGAGGACGATGCTGCGTACATGGGCGAAACAGATCCCTTCGTGTGCCTGCGACGACAGTGCGCCACCCGGCCCGGTCACCGGACGCACCCTGGGGAGTGCCCTCGGGGACCGGGTCGTGGTGGCGCATTCCTACCTGACACCCGTTCTCCCCTGGCACACCATGTGGCGCACCCTGGCGAACCCTGGCGAATAGTCGCCCGGCACCTCCCACGGGGCTACATTCAAGTCAGCCGAGAACCTGGGGGCTTGACGTGAACGGACAACCCAACTCCCGCCTGGCGGACCTGTTCGGCCTGACCGGCTGGTCCAAGGGGGAGCTCGCGAGACTGGTCAACCGGCAGGCGGCGGCCATGGGCCACCCGCAACTGTCGACCGACACCTCGCGGGTACGGCGTTGGATCGACATGGGGGAGATCCCCCGTGATCCGGTGCCGCGGGTGTTGGCGGCGCTGTTCACCGAGCGTCTCGGCCGTGTCGTGACCATGGAGGACCTCGGTCTGGTCCGGCACGGGCGTACGGGAAAACGGCAGGGCGACGGGAGCGTGGAGCATCCCGACGGTGTGCCGTGGGCGCCCGAACGGACCGCCGCGGTCCTCACCGAATTCACGGGAATGGACCTCATGCTCAACCGACGCGGCTTGGTGGGCGCGGGTGCCGCGCTCGCCGCGGGAAGCGCACTCACCAGTGCCATGTACGACTGGCTGCACACCGATCCGGCCCTCACGGCCGACGCCCCTCGAACCGACGATCCCCTGCACGCCGACCCCGCCGGGTTCGACCGCTATGAGGCCGCCCCCATCGGAGCGCAGGAGATCGAGGAACTGGAGCGCTCGGTCGAGGTGTTCCGGGCCTGGGACGCGGCCCGCGGCGGCGGGCTGCAACGCAAGGCCGTCGTGGGCCAGCTCAACGAAGTGGGCGGCATGCTCGCCTACCACCACCCCGACCATCTCCAGCGACGTCTGTGGGGCGTCGCTGCCAACCTCGCCGTGCTCGCGGGCTGGATGTCGCACGACGTCGGCCTGGAACCCACGGCCCAGAAGTACTTCGTCATCGCCGCGCACGCGGCCCGGGAGGGCGGCGACCGGCCCCGCGCCGGTGAGGCCCTGTCCCGGGCGGCCCGTCAGATGGTCCACCTGGGCCGTCCCGACGACGCCCTCGACCTGATGAAGCTCGCCAGGTCCGGGTCGGGCGAGCAGGTCCTGCCGCGCACGCAGGCGATGCTCCACACCATCGAGGCGTGGGCACAGGCGTCCATGGGCAAGGGGCAGGCGATGCGCCGCACCCTCGGCCAGGCGGAGGACCTCTTCGCCAAGGACAAGGGCGATGTGCCGCCGCCGAGTTGGATGCAGACCTTCAAGGAAGAAGATCTGTACGGCATGCAGGCCCTCGCCTACCGCACGCTGGCCGAGCACGATCCGGGCGCGGCCGCGCACGCCCAGCACTTCGCGGAGAAGGCGCTGGCGCTGAGAGTCGACGGACGGCAGCGGTCGAAGATCTTTGACTATCTGTCGATGGCATCGGCGTGCTTCATCGACAAGGACCCCGAACAGGCGGACCGGTACGCGCGGTTGGCCCTGATGTCGATGGGCTCGAACTCCTCCCACCGCACCTGGGACCGGCTGCGCCAGATGTACCGGCTCACCGGCGAGTACGCCGCCTACCCGGACATCCGAGAACTGCGGGAGGAGATCAAACTCGCCCTGCCCAAACAGGCGAAGGGCGGCAACAGCGCACGGACATAGAGGGTCCGTGCACCACACCGCCGCACTACTGGCCGCGCGTCCGGTCGGAGCGCTCCAACGACGGAGCAGTCCGGGCCGTCGTCATGGCCGTGCCGTCACCCGGGCGACCAGGGCGCAGGCGGGGTCGGCGCCTCGGCTGTCGCCGAACTCCTCGGTCAGCAGCCGCACGCAGTCCTGCGCGGTGTCCGCCGCGTCGAACAGCGGGGCCAGGTCGAGGAGTCGGCGCGAGGTGTCCGTCCCGGTGTGCCCGGAGACCAGCCCCTCGGTGGGCAGGAGGAGCACGTCGCCTCGCTCCAGGGGCTGTTCGAGCTGCCGGTAGGCGGTGCCGGTGGCCGTGCCGAGGAGCGGGCCGTCGGGTGCGCGCAGGGTGCGTCCCGTGCCGCCGCGGAACAGCAGCGGGGCGGGGCGGCCCGCCCGGGCCCAGAGCAGGGTGCGGGTCTGGGCCCGGTAGCGGCAGCAGAGCGCGCCGGCCAGGGCGGCGGGCCCGCTGGTGTCCAGCAACTGATTGAGGAGCGTGAGGAGTTGACCCGGTTCCGTACCGGCCAGGGCCATCCCCCGCAGGGCGCCGAGCAGGATCGCCGGGCCCGAGTCGAGGGCGTCGGCGTGCCCGGTGATGTCACCGACGCCCCACACCGTCTGACCGCAGGGAAGTTCGAGCGCGTCGTACCAGCTGGCGCCGATGGGGGAGTGGGGTGACGTCGGTGCGTACACCGCGATGTCGAGCGGGCCGGGTCCCTGGTGTGACCGGGTGAGGGCGCCCTGCCACGGGGCGGGGTCCCGGGGTTCGGCCGGGCGGGCGGCGGCGGAGCGCGGGGGACGCAAGGAGGCCCGGGACTCGGTCAACGTCCTTTGCGTGCGCCGGAGTTCGCTGACGTCCCGGACGACGGCCCACATCGAGGTGGTGCTGCCGTCACCGGCGAGCACGGGCTCGCCCATCATGTGCACGGTCCGCACGGTGCTGTCCGGGCGGACGACGCGGAACTCGCCGTCGATCGGCCGGGCGTCGATGAGACAGCCGGTGACCATGGAAGAGAGGGCCGCCCGGTCGTCCTCGTGGACCAGGGACGGCAGTTCGTCGAGGGTGAGGGGAGCGGCGGCGGGGTCACGGCCGAGGATCTGGTACAGCTCGGCGGACCAACTCGCCTCGTCCGTCAAGAGGTTCCACTCCGCGCTGCCCACACGGCTGAGCAGGGAGTCGGGCCCGGGGAGCGGCGGCACGGCCCGGGGGCCGGGGGGCGGGATCGAGGGGGCGAGCGGAGGCCCCTCGCGTAACTGGGCCAAGTGGGCGTCGAGGTCGTCGAGTTGATGGAGCGCCAGATCACAGAGCGCGCGCTGCCAGCGCTCCTCCGGGTCGGAGCCGTCGGCCGGCGCACCCCTGCGCACGGCGTCCACGTCACCTTTGAGCCGTCGCGTCTGCGTTATCAACGCGTCGACCGAACCGGGCTCCGGCTGGGGGGCCGGGCGGTCCGCGGAGAGATGGGGCGGCATGACGCACTCCGATGCGGGGACGGGACGACCAAGACGGGGGAGGGACCGTTACGACTCTGGCACAGCCCGCGACGCGCTGTAAGGGATTTGGCAACACCCGATCCGGTGGTGCTTCTGACATATGCCAGCGTCCCCACAGGTGGACAAGGGGGTGGATAGGGTCACCCGGCAGCTAAATGTGACGCAGATCACGCAGGAATTTCCCGTTCCGACGTAATGCGATCGGCACCTGCGGACTCGTAAGAGGACACGGCAATCCGGCTCACCTCCGACCGCAGTGGAGACCCGACCTTGGACATCACCCTTGAGCAGCCCGCCCGCGGCCGTCTGATCACCGCGGACCAGCGAGAGCTGCCCATCCCGGCCACCCTGCGCTACGCCGCGGCCGACCCACTCGCCGTCCACCTCGACTTCCCGCCCGAGGTCTCCCTCGACCGGACCTCCGTCACCTGGACCTTCGCCCGGACACTCCTGGAGGACGGGCTGCGCGGCCCGGCCGGCGGCGGCGACGTCCACATCTGGCCCTGCGGCGAGGACCGCACGGTACTCGAACTGCACTCCCCGTTCGGCCTCGCCCTGCTCCGGTTCGACGCCGCCCCGCTGCACCGCTTCCTGCTGCGCACCTACGCCGTCGTCCCGGCCGGACAGGAGGACCTGAGCGCCGCCGTCGACGAAGGACTCACCGCCCTCTTCGGCAGCGTCTGAGACGAACCGGCCGTGCGACCGCGGGCGTAGGGACACCACCACCGTCCCCCACGCCCGCACCCGGCGTCAGTACCGCAGCACCCCCGCGATCCCGGCCGCGTCCGCCAACGTGCCGTCCGGCACGAACCGGACTCGCGCACCGGTCTCCAGACACTGCTCGACGATCTCGTCCACGATGTCCTCACGCGCGTCGAGATCACCACCGTCCGCCGGGATCAGATGATCACCGGCGTCGTCGCGCACCGTCACCCGGAAATTCTCCTCGACCACCAGCAACCGCACCCGCCCCTCCCGGGCGCTGCGCCACAACTCGTCCACACCGGCCGCGTAGGCCTTGTGACCCCGCGCCGACTCCAGCTCCCGGACCGCCTCCTCGGCACCCCGCTCCGCCTGCGCCTCCACCTCCGGCCGCACCGTCCGCCACACCGCGTCCGGCGTACCGTGCGCGAGACCGCCGTGCGGCACCTGCACCGCCCCCTTGGCGGCGCCACCGAAATCGTCGAGAGCGGCCAGCGCCGCCGGCTCCCCGGTGACGAACAGCGGACGCGGGTGCCGACGCAGCAGCGCGGACATCGCGGTGTCGGCCTCGCGCAGGAAATGCCGGGTGTCCTCGTCGCGATAGGTGCTCGGCACATCACCGATGCGCTGCTGCCGTTCGGCGTCGAAGTTCTCCGCGCTCCTGATCAACGGGAAGGTCGCACCGGTCGCCTCGGTGACCCGGCCCTGACCACCGCTCCACAGGGTCACCAGATGCGCGGAGACCGACAGCACCCAGAACGGCTGGGCCGCCGCCCGCGCCGAGACCAGATTGCGGGTGAGGAAGGTGTCCGACAGCACCACCCGCTCCGGAACGGACCTGGCGAGCGACCAGACCTGATGCTCACCCGGCGCCGCGAAGATCACCAACCCGTCCTCGGAACGCGTCAGATCCACCTCGGCCAGAGCCCGGTCGAGATGGCGGACCACGTCCTGACGCCGTTCCCTGGTCACCGCGGGATCGGCCTCCAGGCGCCGCTTGGCCTCGGCCACCACATTCCGCAGCCGGACCGGGTCCTGCGCGTTGTCGGGCTCTCGGCGATGGGTCGGCGTCAGCACGGACACGGCCGGATAAGGCCGCGGGTGCCGCAGCTCGGACAGGGCGGCAGGACTCAGGGCGTGCTCCATATCAGCACGATAAGTCCGTTTCGCCGCTCGGGCATTCGGGGGCGGAGGACGGCTCACCCGCCCCCGCTCCCGCCCTCGGGCCCGCACGAACTGCCGGTCGGCGGCAGACCCCCGTACAGCAGGAAGGCGTCCACCTTGGCATGCACGCACTTCGACGAGGAGTAACCGGTGTGCCCCTCACCCCTGTTGTCCAGCACCACGGCAGAAGGCCCCAGCCGCCGCGCCGTCTCCACCGTCCACCGGTACGGCGTCGCCGGATCACCCCGCGTGCCGACCAGCAGCATCTGCGGAGTGTCGACAGCACGCACCCGGTCCCGGATGCAGTCGGTGCCCTTCGGACGGCCGTAACACATCAGCACCTCGATGAGCCGGGAGCGGCCGAACACCGGGGACGCCCGGTCGAACTCGGCCCGCAGCCCGGGGAGTTCGCCGGTGAGGCGAGCCGCGTCGGGCCGGTCGGGGTCGTCGGCGCAGTTGATCGCCATCAGGGCCGCCGGGAGATTGTCGAGGGGCACGTCGTCCGCGTCGACGAGCCCACCGCCGTCCCGGGCCCGGAAGGCCGGGGCCATACCGCCGGAGGCGAAACGCAGCACCCCGCTGGTGTCGCCGTCCTCGACGAGTGAGGCGAGCGCCCGCTCCAGGGACGGCCACAGCCGCCGGCTGTAGAGGGCCTGACCGAGGGCGCCCACCAGATCCTGGCCGGTGAAGTCGTCGCCGAAGCCCGTCGGCACCGGGTCCTCGTCGAGCGACCGCACGAGCCGCACCACCTGGGCCCGCCCCTCGCGAGGGTCCTGCCCGAACGGACACGCGACGTCCCGCGCACACCAGCCGACGAAGTCGTCCAGCGCCCGCTGCTGCCCCTCGGCACCGGCCACGCCCTGCTCGGCCATCGACTCGGTCAGCGTGTCGACCCCGTCGAGGACGAACCGCCCGACCTTCTTCGGGAACTGGGCCGCGTACACCGCGCCGAGCCGGGTCCCGTACGAGAAACCGAGGTAGTTGAGCTTGCGGTCGCCCAGTGCCTGACGGATCACGTCGAGGTCGCGGGAGGCGTTCACCGTCCCGATGTGGGGCAGGACAGGCCCCGAATGCCGGGCGCAGTGCTCGGCGAGGGTCCGCAACTGCCGCAGCACGGCGGGCGGATCGTCCATGCCGACGCCGTCACCTGCGGTGCCCGTGACGCCGGTGCGACTGTCCCCGCAGCTGACCGGCGACGACCTGCCGACGCCCCGCGGATCGAAGGACACCACGTCGTAGCCGTTGGTCAGCCCCATGAAGTCCTTGCCGCCGACGCCGAGTTCGGCCACACCGGCGCCACCAGGGCCGCCGAAGTTCAGCAGCACCGAGCCCCGCTTCTTCCCGGTCGCCCGGTACCGGGCGAGCGCCAGATCGAGGGTCGCGGCGCCGGGACGCGCGTAGTCCAGCGGGACCGTGACCTTCCCGCACTGCACATCCTCGGGCAGGTCCAGGCCCTCGCACCTCGACCAGGCGACCTGCTGCCGGTAGAACCGGGCGAGGTCGGGCCCGGCACCGTCCGCCGCGGTCGCGGGGAGCCCCGCGGCCAGCAGCGTCAGACCGACGGCCGAGATGATCGCGGAGCGCCGGAGCGTGAGCCGCGTCGACAACGTGGCCAGCATGAATGCCTCCAGGGGCACCCGTCGCGGTCCGGGAGAGCGGCGCCCTCGCTCACGATAAGCGGCCACCGAAGGGCCCGCCTCCGGGCGAGCGGAGCAGCGCGAAATGCCCTATCGTGCCCACTTTCTGTGCGACTGCGGCATCTTTGCGACCAGTTCGATAACGGAGACGCTCAAAGGGGTGAAAGCCGGTTGAGGCATAACCCCGAGGGCCCGGCCGCGTTCTATCCGGTGCGGGCGTCTGCCCGCTTCTTTGGCGCGGGCCATGACCCGCGCCCTCGTCTGGAAGGCAGAGAGCCTATGCGAAGGGTCACCCGCAACGGAGTGATCGCCGTCGCCGCCGTCTCGGGCGCGATGGCCGTGACCGGGTCGGCGTTCGCCGACTCCGCGGCGAACGGTGCCGCGGTCGACTCACCCGGTGTGATCTCGGGGAACACCGTGCAGCTGCCGGTCCACGTTCCGTTGAACGTGTGCGGCAACACCGTCAATGTGGTGGGACTGCTCAACCCGGCCATGGGCAACACCTGCGCCAACAAGGGCGGCGGCGCGGGTGGCGGCAAGGGCGACGACAAGGCCGGCTCCGCCAACGGGGGCGGCAGCACGGCCCACGGCGTGGCCAAGGGCTCCCCGGGGGTGATCTCCGGCAACGGCATCCAGCTGCCGGTCGACCTCCCGGTGAACGTGAGCGGCAACTCCGTGAGCGTCGTCGGCGTCCTCAACCCGGTCTTCGGCAACCACTCCGAGAACACCGGGGTGAGCCGGCCGCCGCACCGCGTCACCCCGCCCACCCGGCCGACCCCGGCCACCCCGAAGCCGCCCACGGAGCGCAACATCCCGCCGGCCCCCGAGGAGCAGCCGAGCACGCCCCCGAAGACCGAGGTGCACACCGAGGGACGGCAGGCCGTGGCCCTCGCGCACACCGGCGCCGACCAGACCCTGCCCGCCGCCGCGGCGAGCCTGGCACTGATCGCGGGCGGCGTCGCCGTCTACCGGCGCGCGCGCCGGAACGCCACGCGCTGACGGCCGTTCCGATCCCACGGCAACCCTGATGCAAGGCCTCACCGCAACCTGCCGGTGAGGCCTCCGCCCTCCATCCGCACCGACCGAGGCACGGTCGAACGCGCGTGCCGGACGCCCCGGCCGCAGCGCGTTCGCACCGTGCCGCGTGCGGTCCTGCGGGGGCAGTGAGCCGTGAGCTTCGCGCCGCGTGCTTCGCGAGGGGCCCGGCGTCTGGTCCCTGCCTCCCCGAGGTGCGACGCCCGCTTGCGTAAAGCCCTTTGGAGCGGCGGGTGTTGGCGCGAAGGGAGGTCTGTGGCGCGAACCCTTCTGAAACAGAGACTGTTGGAATGGAGTCGCCGTATGACTGCTGCCGTCCCCGAAGATCTCGTCTGCCGTCCCCGAAGATCTCGTCGTCACCCGAGCCACGCCCGACGACTGGCGGACGGTCGTCGACTGGGCCGGTGCCGAAGGGTGGAACCCAGGGCTCGCCGACGCGTCCGCGTTCTTCACGCTGGACCCCGACGGGTTCTTCGTCGGGCGGCTCGACGGCGAGATCGTGTCGTCGATCTGCGTCCTCAACCACTCGGCCGACTTCGCCTTCCTCGGCCTCTACCTGGTCCGCGCGGATCTGCGCGGACACGGGTGCGGCCTGACCACCTGGAAGACCGCGCTGTCCCACGCCGGTTCCCGCACCGTCGGCCTGGAGGGAGTCGTCGCCCAGCAGGACAACTACCGCCGCTCCGGCTTCCGTTTCGCCCACCGCACCGACCGGTTCACCGGCCTCGCGCCCGCCACCGAGGTCCCGGCCGATGTCCGTGCCGTGCGGGAGGGCGACTTCGCGGAACTCCTCGCCTACGACGGCGCCTGCTCCCCGGCCGACCGCCCGCGCTTCCTGACGGCCTGGCTGACCAGCCCCGGTCACCGTGCCCTGGTCCGTCGCACCGGCGGCCGCGTCACCGGCTACGGGGTCGTCCGCCCCGGACCCGACGCGCTGCGCATCGGGCCGCTCTTCGCCGACACGGCCGATGACGCGCGGGCCCTGTTCGCCGGGCTGGTCGCGGAGGTACCCGGCGAGGAGATCGCCGTGGACGTTCCGGCGACCAACGCGGCGGCCGTCGCCCTGGCCCGACAGGCCGGTCTGACACCGTCGTTCGAGATGGCCCGGATGTACACGGGCCCGGTGCGGCCGTTCGCCGAGGAGCGGGTCTTCGCCTACACGACCGTGGAAGTGGGCTGAGGGAGCGGTAGGCGCGGAGCCCTGGTCCGGGCGGTGTGCGCCGGTGAGGCTGGAGTGCGGACCGATGAGTTTCCCGTGCCGCGTCGGTCTACAGGCCGGGACCCGCGGACGGAAGGATGGGCCATGCGGACACTGATCTACGGCATGAACCTGACCCTGGACGGCTATGTCGCCGCGCCCGGTGACGACATCGGCTGGAGCGGGCCGCCGAGCGACGAGCTGTTCCAGTGGTGGCTCGACCTTGAACAGGCGAGTGCCCTGACGCTGTACGGGCGCAAGCTGTGGGAGACGATGAGTTCCTACTGGCCGACCGCCGACCAGCAGCCGGGCGCCACTGCGGCGGAGAGCGCGTTCGCGCGGAACTGGCGGGACACGCCGAAGGTGGTGTTCTCCTCGACGATCGACCAGGTCGACGGGAACGCCCGCCTGGTCACCGGCGACGCGGTCGCCGAGATCACCCGGCTCAAGGCCGAGGACGGCGGCCCGATGAACATCGGCGGCGCAACGCTGGCCGGCGCGGCCCTGCGGGCCGGGCTGATCGACGAGTACGTGATCGCCGCCCATCCGGTCCTGGTGGGCCGCGGCACGCCGTTCTTCCCCGCGCTGGACAGCTGGGTGAACCTGACCCTGCTGGAGACGCGGACGTTTCCCGGCGGCGTGGTCCTGACCCGGTACGCGACAAGGCGCTGAGCAGCAGCACCCACGTGCGGCCCGGGCCGACGACAGGGCGAGCAGCCCCGGCCACGGCAGGCGCGCGGGCACGGTAGTGCCCTGGGACAGGGGAGTGGTGGTCATGCGGCCATGCTCGAACCCGCACCTCAGTGTGAAGGCAAGGGCGCCCCCCGAGGCCGTGATGCGGCTCGGTGAACTCTCCCGGCGCACCGGCGTCCCCGCCCGGCTGCTGCGCCATGACGAGGAGCAAGGCCTCCTCACCCCGGACCGCGCCGAGAACGGCTACCGGGACTACGGCGAGTCCGCCGTGCGGGATGTCCAGCAGATCCGCGGACTGCTCGACTCCGGGCTGAGCACGGAGATGATCCGCGCGATCCTGCCGTTCCTGTCCGGCCCTGGCGAGATCCTGCTCCCCTCCGTGTGCCTCACCGACGAGACCGCCGCCCTGCTCCAGGCGCACATCGACCGTATCCAGGCCCGCATCGACTGTCTGGCCCGCGACCGGGACCGGCTGAGCGCCTGTCTGGCGGCGGTGCGGCCCGCCTCCGGCGTCGACGGGGAGTCCGTTTCGGCCTGATCGCCGTGAGCGCGCCAAAGTTGTTGCCGTGGCCGCCTTCCGGTGCTGGAGTAGGCCCATGGATCATGACGGTGTGCTCGCGCTCTACGACCGGGCCATGCGCGAAGGCGCCCAGCCCGACAGCCCCGACGCGCGGATCGAGCGGGTCGGCCGGGTGGTGCGGCAGGTGTCCTCGGGCAGCGGCTGGAACGGCGTCGTCTGGTCCGACCTGGACGCGGCGGGCGCGGACGCGGCGATCGCCGAACAGGTCGCGTACTTCGGCGGGTTGGGCCGTGAGTTCGAGTGGAAGCTGTACGGGCACGATCTGCCGGTGGACCTCGGGCAGCGGCTGAGCGCGGCCGGGTTCACGGCGGAGCCCGAGGAGACGCTGATGATCGCCGAGGTCAACGCCCTCGACCTGGACGCCGGGGAGCCCGAGGGCATCCGGCTGGTGCCGGTCACGGACGCGGCGGGCGTCGGCCTGGTGGCGGACGTGCACGAGAAGGCGTTCGGCACGGACAGTTCCCGGCTGCGACGCCAGCTCCTGGCCCGGCTGACGGACGATCCGGACGGTGTCGTCGCGGTCGTGGCGCTCGCGGGCGACGACCCGGTGAGCGCGGCCCGCATGGAGCTGGTGCCGGGCACCCGGTTCGCGGGACTGTGGGGCGGCGGCACCGTCGAGGCCTGGCGCGGCCGGGGGATCTACCGGGCGCTGGTCGCGCACCGGGCGCGGGCCGCCGTCGAGCGCGGCTACCGCTACCTCCAGGTCGACGCCTCCGCGCAGAGCCGCCCCATCCTGGAACGCCTCGGCTTCGTCGCGCTGACGACGACCATGCCGTACGTGTACGTACCGTAACGGCACCGAACTCCGTGGGGGCGAGGCCCTGTTGAGCCTCGCCCCGGCTGCCGCGAGCGCCGGTCGCCGGGTCAGCGGCGGCCCACCGCGCGGTCCAGCGCGGCGATGCCCAGCGCGGCGACGCCGATCTGGATGAGCCACTCGATCCAGTCGACGCCCCGGGTGTCGGCCACCCCGAACGCCGCCGCGATCGCCCCGCCGATCAGCGCGGCGACGATGCCGACGACGATCGTCAGCAGCACGCCGATGTGCTGACGCCCCGGCACGACCAGCCGTCCGAGTACGCCGATCACGACGCCGATCACGATGGCGCTGACGATGCCCGTAATCTCCATCTCCGCCCCTCCTCGTCGAGATCCCCGCAGGATGCGGATTCCCGCTCGGCGAACGGACAGTCCGGCGCGGGGACGTCACCGTTCCCGGTTCTCCTCAACGGTCGGCAAACGACCGGTCAATCTACGACCGGGTGGGCCGGGTGAGGCGTGTACGGGCCATGTTTGCCATGTACGTTTCAACCGCTCGGCCGTGCGGAGTCCGTCCGGCCGAACGTCTACGCGCGCAGACGCCCCCTGTCTACGCGGGTAGTCCGGCCCCGTACCACCCCACACCCCCACAACTCCCCCCCACTCCTCTCGGAGGTAAGCCGGATGCTTGGAACGACCGGGTCCCGTCACCGACTCACCACGGCCCTCGCGACCCTCGGCCTGCTCGCCGCGGGCGTCGCCGTGCAGGGCGCCGCCACCGCCACCCCCGCGCACGCGGCCACCACCCACCGCGTCCTGTTCGACAACGCCCACGCCGAGACGGCCGGCAACGCCGACTGGATCATCTCGACCAGCCAGCCCGATCCGCTGGGCCAGGACTCCTCGCCGTCCGCCGAGACGGACTGGACCGGCGCGCTCTCCTCCTGGGGCGTGGCCCTCCAGAAGACCGGCGACTACAGCCTGAAGACGCTGCCCAGCGGCTCCAGCCTCAGCTACGGCGGCTCCGCGGCGACCGACCTGTCGAAGTTCGACACCCTGGTCCTGCCCGAGCCCAACACCCTCTTCACCACCGCCGAGAAGACGGCGATCATGACGTTCGTCAAGAACGGCGGCGGACTGTTCATGATCTCCGACCACACCGGCGCCGACCGCAACAACGACGGTGAGGACGCCGTCGAGATCCTCAACGACCTGATGTCGAACAACAGCGTCGACTCCACCGACCCGTTCGGCTTCTCGATCGACTCCCTCGACGTCCAGTCGGGCTACCCGGCCGCGATCAGCGACAGCAGCGACCCCGTCCTGCACGGCGGCTTCGGCACCGTCACCAAGAGCCTCATCGCGGACGGCACCACCGCCACCCTCAAGCCCGCCGACAACTCCGCCGTCAAGGGCCTGCTCTACCGCAGCGGCTACTCGGGCAACACCGGCGCCTTCTTCCTGACCAGCACGTTCGGCAGCGGCCGCGTGGCCTTCCTCGGGGACAGCTCGCCGATCGACGACGGCACCGGCCAGTCCGGCAACACCCTCTACGACGGCTGGAACGACACCGGCGCCACCAACGCGCCCCTCGCCCTCAACGCCACCGCCTGGCTCGCCGGGTGACGGCAGCCGACCGCTGAAGGGGCCCGGCGTATGCCGGGCCCTTTTGCCGCGTTTGACAGGCAGGTAATCACCTGCGTGACGGAGTGTCGTACGGCGGACGCCGACCGGTCCGCGCACGAGGCGCGGGCCGGCCGACGTCCGCCGTCCTTTCCGGGGAGGTGCCTAGACGGTGTGCCTGCCGCGTGCCGAGGCGAAGGCGCAGGCAGCGCCCAGGATCAGCGCGAGGGCGCCGATGATGATGTTGTTGAGGACGACACCGGTGTCCGGACTGGTGCCGACGATCCAGGGCGAGACGATCATCCACACGCCCATCGCACACAGTGCCCAGCTCAGGCCGGACATGCGGGCGGTGACGGTGGCGAATCCGAGGGCCAGCAGGCCGATCGCGATGCCCATGATGACGTTGTGGGGCACCAGAGCTGGCTGACTGAAGGTGTAGTGGAGTATCCACGGGGACACGGCGCAGTACAGGCCGAGCAGGAAAACTGGCCCGGCCATGAGCGCCACGTTGCCACCACCCTGCACGCGGGCGTACCTCTCCCGCATTTCGGGGACATCGGGGTGGCTCCCTATGTCACCTCTGGTGTGCGACACGTTGGCCATGATTCGTCTCCTTCGTGACTCACAGATCTGTCCGCCTCTGGGTGCGGTATGCGGGCAGCACTGCTTCACTCCATTCTGCGTCCGTTTTCAGATTATGTGTACATATAGGGCGAAAAGAACGCCAGAAATTGACAACGTCCCTGGTCAGAGCGGTGGAGCCGATTTCCGGCCCCACGCGTGCGACCCCGGCAAACGGGCGGCAGCCGGGCCCCTCAGTCCAGCCCCCTGGCCCTCCTGAAGCGGGCCAGCCCCTCCGCGAGGTCGACGATCGGGTCCGGGTAGCCGTCGATCGCCGCCCGCCCGGCGCCGTTCAGCTTCCACGGCTCGTGGACCAACGGCCCCTCGACCGCCGCCAGTTCGGGCACCCAACGCCGGACATAGGCGCCGTCCGGGTCGTAACGGCGGGCCTGCGTCAGGGGGTTGAGGACGCGGTTCGGGCGGCTGTCGGTGCCGGTGCCCGCCATCCACTGCCAGTTGAGCTGGTTGTCGGCCACGTCCCCGTCGACCAGGAGGTCCAGGAAGTGCCGGGCGCCGACCCGCCAGTCGACGTACAGCGTCTTGGTGAGGAAGCTCGCGGTCAGCAGGCGGCCCCGGTTGTGCATCCAGCCCTCGTACCGGAGTTGACGCATGGCCGCGTCGATCACCGGGTAGCCCGTGCGGCCCTGCCGCCACGCCTCGATGTCGGCGCGGGCCTCCGACGCGGAGCGCCAACGGTCGTGCCGCGTCCGGTAGTCGACGCGCGCCGCGTCCTGCCGGGCCGCGAGGACCTGCCGGTGGAAGTCGCGCCAGGCGAGCTGCCGCACGAACGCCTCCGCACCCCGGCCGCCCGACTTCCGGGCCCGATGGACGAGTTCGACGGGGGAGAGGGTCCCGAAGTGCAGATGCGGGGAGAGCCGGGAGGTGGCGTCGCCGGGCAGGTCGTCGTGGCCGTCCTCGTACCCGGCGACCCCGGTGCGCAGCCAGGAGGCGAGCGCCGCCCTGCCCGCCGTCTCACCGCCGTCGGGCAGGCCGGGGGAGCGGCCGGGGACGGCGTCCCGGGACGGGAGGCGCTCGGAGCCGATGCCGTCGGGGACCCGCAGCGAGCGGGGTGCGGCCAGCAGGGTGCGCGGGGGCTGGTGGGACCAGCGGCGGAAGTACGGGGTGAAGACCGCGAAGTGGTCCTTGGCCGCCGGGGTCACCGCGCCCGGCGCCAGCACCGTCGTCACCGTGTCGTGGACGTGCAGACGGCGCCCGGCGGCCTCCAGGGCGCGGCGCAGCCGCTGTTCACGCCGGTGCGCGTAGCCGCTGACGTCCGCCGCCATATGGACGTCAGCGGCGTCGGCCTCGGCGGCCACCGCGCACACCGTGTCGACGAGATCCCCCGAGCGCAGCACCAGTCTGCCGCCCCGCGCGCGCAGGCCCGCGTCGAGGTCACGCAGGCAGTCGGCGAGGAACGCGAGCCGGTTGGGCACCGCGAACCCGGCCGCGTCCACCCCCGCGTCCCGCACGAACAGCGGGACGACCGCGTCGGCGTCGTGCGCGGCGCGCAGCGGTGGATGGTCGTGCAGGCGCAGATCGGAGGTGAACAGGACGACCGAGACGTTCATGGCGCGGACTCCGGGGGAGAGACGGGGTGCACGTCATCCTGCCGGGTGTTCGCCCGGCGCGCGGACAGGCGCCCGGGTCGCGGCCGCGGCGATGTTGCGGGCCATCCCCCCGAACACCAGGGCGTGGAAGGGCGACACGCTCCACCAGTAGGTGTGCCCGAGCAGGCCGTGCGGATGGAACACGGCGCGTTGCCGGTAGCGGGTGCGGCCGGCGTCGTCGGTGTCCGCGCGCAGCTCCAGCCAGGCCAGACCCGGCAGCCGCATCTCCGCGCGCAGCCGCAGCAACCGCCCCGGCTCGATCTCCTCGACCCGCCAGAAGTCCAGCGCGTCCCCGACCCGCAGCCGTGCCGCGTCCCGCCGCCCCCGGCGCAGTCCCACCCCGCCGGCCAGCCGGTCGAGCCGGCCGCGCACCGCCCACGCGAGCGGGAACGAGTACCAGCCGTTGGCCCCGCCGATGCCCTCGATCACCCGCCACAGCTGCGCGCGCGAGGCGTCCACGGTCAGCTCGCGCCGGTCCGTGTACAGGCTGCCGCCCGCCCAGTCGGGATCGGTGGGCAGCGGATCACTGGGCGCGCCCGGCACCGACGCCGACGACCAGCGGGTGACGACGTCGGCGTCGCGGACCCGGCGCAGGGCGAGCCGCAGCGCCTCGTCGAAGCCGATCGGATGCCCGGGCGGGTCGGGCACGTACCGGGCGATGTCGTGCTCGTGGCAGACGACCTCGTGGCGCAGCGACTCGGTGAGCGGCCGGGCCAGGGCCGCGGGCACCGGCGTGACCAGACCGACCCAGTGGCTGGACAGACCCGGGGTGAGCACCGGCACCGGCACGATGATCCGCCGGGGCAGTCCGGCGACCGCCGCGTACCGCCGCATCATGTCCCGGTAGGTCAGCACGTCCGGCCCGCCGATGTCGAAGGCGCGGTTCACGTCCGCCGGCATCCGGGCGCTGCCGACCAGGGCGCGCAGCACGTCCCGCACCGCCACCGGCTGGATACGGGTGCGCACCCAACTCGGGGTGACCATCACCGGCAGCCGTTCGGTGAGGTGGCGCAGCATCTCGAAGGAGACCGAGCCCGACCCGATGACCACCGCCGCCCGCAGGACCGTGGTGGGGACGCCGGAGCCGAGGAGAATCCGGCCGACCTCGGCCCGGGAGCGCAGATGCGGGGAGAGCGCACGCTCCGGCACCTGTGCCGGTGTCAGTCCGCCGAGGTAGACCAGGCGCCGCACGCCCGCCGTCCGGGCGGCCTCGCCGAAGATCCGGGCCGCCTCCCGGTCGGTCTCCTCGAAGTCGGCGCCGGAGCCCAGCGCGTGCACCAGGTAGTAGGCGACGTCCACGCCGGACAGCGCGGCGGCGACCGAGGCGGCGTCCGTCACGTCGCCCCGCACGCTCTCGACCCGGTCCGCCCAGGGGAGGTCGCGCAGCTTGCCCGGGGAACGGGCCAGACAGCGCACCCGGTAGCCCGCGTCCAGCAGTTCGGGCACCAGGCGGCCCCCGATGTACCCGGTCGCGCCGGTCACCAGAGCGCGCGGCCCGGGCCGGTCGTCGTCAGCGTCCATGGTCGTTCGCCTCCTGCGATGTCCGAGCCCCCGGTGTGATCACTTCCCCGGGCGGCGGCACATCGCGGGCACAGGCACCCAACGGGTGACGGGGGCGCGGCACCCGCTCGACACGCTGGGATCGCGGTCACCGTCGGTTGTGGGCCCGGTGGGGGAGATTGGGCGGGTGACCAGGTGGCCCGAGCGCCCCGGCACACCGCGATCGAAGGTGACACCCCGGGCGGCCGGGGTCCGAACAAGGAGCGAACCATCCCCGTACAGCCCACCGTTGTGAGCCCCGCCGACGCCCACACCCTCTCCGCGCCCCTCTTCGCCCGGCTGCACGCGCTGGAGGAGGGCACCCCGGAGTACTCCTACGTCCGCAACACCCTCGTCGAACTGAACATGTGGCTCGTCCGGCAGGCGGCCCGCCGCTGCCGGCCCAGCGCGGAGATCCACGACGACGTCCTCCAGGTCGGCACGATCGGGCTGATCAAGGCCATCAACCGGTTCGACCCGACCCGGGGACATGAGTTCGAGGCGTTCGCGGTGCCGACGGTGGCGGGGGAGATCAAGCGGTTCTTCCGCGACGCCACCTGGGCGGTCCGGGTGCCCCGGCGGCTCAAGGACTGCCGTGCCCTGCTGCGCGCCCAGGCCGTCGCCTTCGAACAGGGGACGGGCCGTGCCCCCACGGTCGCCGAACTCGTCGAGCGCACCGGCCTGTCCGAGGAGGAGGTCGTACAGGGGCTGCGAGCCGCCGAGGGCTACGGCACCGTCTCCCTCGACGCACCGGCCGAGTCCGCCGCCGACGGCCTCACCCTCGCCGACCGGCTCGGCGGCGACGACCCCGCCCTCGGCCGCACCGACGACCTGCTCACCGTCGCCCCGCTGGTCGCCGCCCTGTCCGACCGGGAACGCGCCATCCTGGCCATGCGCTACCTCCAGGACATGACACAGAGCCAGATCGGCGCCGAACTCGGCATCTCCCAGATGCATGTCTCCCGGCTGCTGACCCGCACCCTGACCACCCTGCGCGCCCAGGTGGCCGGCACGACCTGAGATTCCGCATCCATGACAGGGACATGTTCCGGTGCGACGGGGGCAGACGGACGGTCACGACAGCTGTCACGGGCAGCAGCGGACCGACGCGGAAAGAGGGTGCCGCCATGGGCGCGAAGGTGTTGGAGCGGTTCTCGGCGGGGGGTCCCCGCGGATCATGGCCGGCCGAGGAGTACGCGGCCCAGCGCCGCGCGGCCGGCGAACCGGCGACCGTGGTCATGGACCTGAAGTCGGACACCTTCCTGGTGATCGTGCCGGTGCTCGACGAGGACTGAGCCCGCCCCGCCGCCGCAGGCACACACCGGTCACCACCCGGCCGGACGCCCGCCCGACAGCGGCGCTCCGCTCACCCCGCCGCCCAGCTCACGCCCCCGGCGCACGAACGCCTCGTGCAGCTCGCGGGGCGCCAGCGGCACCGACTCGGCACGGCGGCGCCGCAGCATCAACAGCACCCCGGTCGTGTCCCCGGCGATCGGCCGACAGGTGAGCGTGCCCTGCCGCTCCAGCGGATCGCCGACCACGCTGAAGTCCGGCAGCACACTCACCCCGAGCCCCTCGGCGACCATCAGCTTGCCCAGCTCCGCGCCGTCGGTCGAGTAGGAGAACGACGGCGTGCGCCCGCCGAGCAGCCGGTGCACGAACCGGTGCATCACATATCCGGAGCGCATCGCGATCAACGGCTGGGCCAGCAGATCGTCCACCGTCACCGCGTCCCGCGCGGCCAGCGGACTGTCCGGGCGCAGGCACACCACCGGGCGCCCGCGCAGCAGTTCCGTGGAGTCGAGGTCGGCGGGCAGGTCGTCGCCGTCGAGATGGTTGACCAGGCCCAGGTCGAAGCCGCCCTCCGCGAGCGCCCGGTGGATCTCCGTCTGCTGCGCGGCCACCACCTCGACCTGCGTGACCGGATGCGCGGCACGGAACTCCCGGACCACCGGGATCAGCAGCGGGACCGTCGCCGCGTTCACCGTGCCGACGCGCACCATGCGGCTGATGCGGTGCTGCTCGCCCGCCGCCGCCCGCAGCCGGTCCACCGCGTCCAGCACGTCCACGATGTGCGGCAGCAGTTCGCGGCCCTCCGCGCTCATCGTCGCCCCGGACCGCTTGCGTTCCAGCAGGTCCACCCCCAGCTCCCGCTCCAGGTTCCGTACCGTCTCGCTCAACGCGGGCTGGGACAGCCGCAGTTCCTCGGCCGCCCGCCGCAGCGAACCCAGCCGGGTCACGGCCGCCATGTATTCCAGTTGTTCGGTGCGCACCCCCGCAGAATGCGGCCCCTTTCAGGCCGGGTTCAAGGGTTTCCCTGTCACGCCTTCGTGAAATTCAATGGTCCGCGATGCGAGACCGGTCGGGTTTTCCTTGACTGCTCTCGCCGACGGCTGCCACGATCGATGCCATGAAGATGCGACTGGACCTCACGCGGCGACGCCATGTCGACCTCGCGCGCGTTTCCAGTGCCTCCTGTTGCACCGCGGCCTGATCCCCGTCCCGATCCGCCGCCCGCCCCGACGCCCCTGACCGCGTCGGCGGACTCTCTCTCCCGCTCTCCCGCGCCCGTCTGAATACGCCGCACCTGCGCGGCCGTTGAATTCTGTGCGCCCAAAAACATTCCACTCCACCCGCAACAGGAGTTCCGCATGCCCGCGCCCGTGAAATTCGCCTACTGGGTCCCCAATGTGAGTGGGGGACTGGTCACCAGCAGGATCGAGCAGCGCACCGACTGGGGTTACGACTACAACCGCGAACTCGCCGTCCTCGCCGAGAACAACGGCTTCGAGTACGCGCTCAGCCAGGTCCGCTACATGGCCAGCTACGGCGCCGAGTTCCAGCACGAGTCGACCAGCTTCAGCCTCGCCCTGCTGCTCGCCACCGAACGCCTCAAGGTCATCGCCGCCGTCCACCCCGGCCTGTGGCACCCCGGCGTCCTCGCCAAACTCGGCGCCACCGCCGACCACCTCTCGAAGGGCCGCTTCGCCGTCAACGTCGTCTCCGGCTGGTTCAAGGGCGAGTTCACCGCCCTCGGCGAACCGTGGCTCGAACACGACGAACGCTACCGGCGCACCGAGGAGTTCATCACCGCCCTGCGCACGATCTGGACCGAGGACCACGCCGAACTCGGCGGCGACTTCTACCGGTTGCGGGACTTCTCCCTCAAGCCCAAGCCCCTCAACACCCCCGAGCGCCCGCACCCCGAGATCTTCCAGGGCGGCAACTCCACCGCCGCCCGCGCCATGGGCGGCCGCGTCTCCGACTGGTACCTCTCCAACGGCAAGGACTTCGACGGCGTCACCGAGCAGATCGCCGACGTGCGCAAGGCGGCGGCCGACGTCGGGCGCACCCCGCCGAAGTTCGGGCTCAACGGCTTCCTCATCGCCCGGGACACCGAGGCCGAGGCCCGCGACACCCTGCGCGAGATCGTCGCGAAGGCCGACACCGAGGCCGTCGAGGGCTTCGGCGCCGCCGTCAAGCAGGCCGGCCGGTCCGCCGCCGACGGCAAGGGCATGTGGCAGGACTCCAGCTTCGAGGACCTCGTGCAGTACAACGACGGGTTCCGCACCGGTCTGATCGGCACGCCGGAGCAGATCGCCGAACGGATCGTCGCCTACCGGAAACTCGGCGTCGACCTGCTCCTCCTCGGCTTCCTCCACTACCACGAGGAGGTCGAGTACTTCGGCAAGCGGGTGCTCCCGCTGGTACGGGAACTGGAGGCCGGGCTCCCGGACACGGCGGACGACACCGCCCCCGTCCACGCCTGACGCCCCTCCTGTCCCTCCCGCCTTTCCCACCCTTGCGCACCGCACCGCACGGCGACAGCGAAAGAGGCCACCGCACATGAGCACCGTGACCCCCACCGACTTCACCACCCGCCCCGCCCCGCGCACCGCCGGGGAGTGGATCGCCCGCGCCGCCGAGGCCGCAGCCGTCCTCGCCACCGACGCCGCCGCCCGCGACCGGGCCGGCGCCACCCCCTACGCCGAGGTCCAACTCCTCAAGGACGCGGGCCTGGTGACCCTCCTCGGGCCCACCGAACACGGAGGCGGCGGCCAGGACTGGCCCACCGCCTACCAGGTGGTCCGCGAGATCGCCAAGGCCGACGGCTCCCTCGGCCAGCTCCTCGGCTACCACTACCTCTGGTTCTGGGCCGCCCGCCTGGTCGGCACCCGCGAGCAGTGGGAGCACGTCGAGGCCGAGGCCGCCAGGAACCGCTGGTTCTTCGGCGGCGCCGTCAACCCCCGCGACCAGGACGTCGTCGTCACCGAGGACGGCGACGACCTCGTCTTCACCGGCCGCAAATCCTTCTCCACCGGCAGCAAGGTCTCCGACGTCACCGTCCTCGAAGGCGTCCTGGACGGCACCGACCAGCACATCTTCGCCATCGTGCCCTCCGACAGCGCGGGCCTGACCTTCCTCGACGACTGGGACAACATCGGCCAGCGCCTCACCGAGAGCGGCGGCGTCATCCTCGACGGGGTGCGCACCCCGTGGGCCTCGGCCGCCGGATACGTCGACAAGGTCTTCCAGCCCCGCGTCTACAACACCCTCAACGTCCCCACCATCCAACTGGTGTTCGTCAACTTCTACCTCGGCATCGCGGCCGGCGCCCTGGAGACCGCCGCCACCTACACCCGCGAGAAGTCCCGCCCCTGGCTGCACGGCGGCCTAGAGCGCGCCGTCGACGAGCCCTACGTCATCGACGCCTACGGCGACCTCACCGCCAAACTCTGGGCCGTCGAGGCCCTCGCCGACGCCGTCGCCGCCGAGGGGCAGACCCTGCACGACGACCCCGACGCGGTCACCGCCCGCAGCCGGGGCGAGTTCGAGGTCCGGGTGGCCGCCGTCAAGGCCCGCGCCACCGACGTCGCCCTGGAGATCGCGCACCGGATCTTCGAGGTGACCGGCGCCCGCGCCACCACCACCGCCGAGGGCCTCGACCGGTTCTGGCGCAACGTCCGCACCCACACCCTGCACGACCCCGTCGCCTACAAGCGGCGCGAGGTCGGCCGCTGGGTCCTGGACGGCGAACTGCCCGAACCCACCTGGTACTCCTGACCGTTCTCGCCCGGGGCGCCCGCCGCACGCGGGCGCCCCGCCTCCCCGAAAGAGGACCCATGGCCACCGTCCTGTCCGTCTCCGGCAGCCCCTCCGCCTCCTCCCGCACCAACCGCCTGCTGCGCCACCTCGACCGCCGCCTGATCGCCCAGGGCCACGAGGTCGTCCCGCTCGACGTCCGCACCATTCCCGCCGAGGCCCTGCTCGGCGCCGACTTCCGCCACCCCGCGATCGTCGAGGCCACCGAACTGTTCGCGCGCGCCGACGGCGTCGTCGTCGCCACCCCCGTCTACAAGGCGTCCTACTCCGGGGTCCTCAAGGCGCTCCTGGACCTGCTGCCGCAGTACGCCCTCACCGGCAAGACCGTGCTGCCGCTGGCCACCGGCGGCTCCACCGCCCACGTCCTCGCCATCGACTACGCGCTGCGCCCGGTGCTCAACTCCATGGGCGCCGCGCACATCGTGCAGGGCTGGTTCACCCTCGACAAGGACATCACCGTGCACGAGGACGGCTCGCTGGCCGTCGCACCGACCGCCGTCGACGCGCTCACCCAGGTCGTCGACCAGTTCTCGACGGCGCTCGGCCGCACCCCGCTGCTGGCCGCGGCGAGCTGACCGCCGTGAGCGCCCATGTCATCGCCGACGACGCGGAGGCCCTCGCCGTCGCGCGCGCCCTGGCCGACGAGTTCCGCCCCGGAGCCGACGAACGGGATCGCGAACGGCGGCTGCCGCGCGCGGAGTTGGACCGGCTCTCGGCGTCCGGGCTGCTCGCCGTCACCGTCCCCGCCGAGCACGGCGGAGCGGACGTCGGCGCGGCCACCCTCGCGGAGATCTTCCGGCTGCTGGCCGCCGCCGACGGCAGCCTCGCCCAGATCCCGCAGAGCCACTTCGTCTACGTCAATGTGATCCGCCGTCAGGGCACCGAGCAGCAACGGAAGTTCTTCTTCGCGGAGCTGCTCGCCGGACGCCGTTTCGGCAACGCCCAGTCGGAGGCCGGCACCCGGCACGTCCAGGACATCCGCACCCGGCTCACCTTGAGGCCCGACGGCTCCTACCTGCTGACCGGAGTGAAGCACTACTCCACCGGCGCCCTCTTCGCCGACTGGATCGGCGTGCTGGCCCGCGCCGAGAGCGACGACCTGCACGTCGCGTACGTGCCGCGCGACGCCCCCGGCGTCACCGTCGTCGACGACTGGGACGGCATGGGCCAGCGCACGACCGCCAGTGGCACCGTCCGGCTGACGGACGTCGAGGTCCCCGCCGACCGGGTCCTGCCCCACCACCTCACCTTCCAGGGGCCCCAACTGCACGGCGCCGTCGCCCAGTTGCTGCACGCCGCCATCGACGCCGGGCTCGCCGCGGGCGCCCTCGCGCAGGCCGCCGAGTTCGTCAGGACCACGAGCCGCCCATGGTTCGAGAGCGGCGTCGACACGGCCGCGGAGGACCCGCTGATCATTCAGCGGTTCGGTGAACTCGGCGTCGAGACACGGGCGTCCCAGGCGCTGCTGCGCGAGGCCGCCCGGGCCGTCGAGGACGCGAAGGCCGACCTCACCGACGACTCGGCCGCCGAGGCCTCCCTCGCCGTCGCCGCCGCCAAGGCCCACGCCGCCCGCACCGCCGTCGACGTCGCGAACGCCCTCTTCGAACTCGCCGGCACCCGCTCCGCCCTCAACTCCCTGAACCTGAACCGGCATTGGCGCGACGCCCGCACCCACACCCTGCACGACCCGGCCCGCTGGAAGATCCAGCACATCGGACGGCACGTGCTCAGTGGCACCCGGCCGCCCCGCCACGGCCTGCTCTAGCGACCTTCCCGAACGGAGACCCTCCCGTGTCCCTCACCTTCCACTGGTTCCTGCCCACCAACGGCGACAGCCGCCATGTCGTCGGCGGCGGCCACGGCACCCCGGCCACCGTCTCCGGACAGGACCGGCCGCCGACGGTCGCCTATCTGAGCCAGATCGCCCGCGCCGCCGAGGAGTTGGGCTTCGTGGGCGCGCTCACCCCGACCGGCGCGTGGTGCGAGGACGCGTGGCTGACCACGGCCATGGTCAGCCAGAACAGTGACCGCCTGAAATTCCTGGTCGCCTTCCGCCCCGGCTTCGTCTCCCCGACGCTCGCCGCGCAGATGGCGTCCACCTTCCAGCGGCAGAGCGGCGGACGGCTCCTCCTGAACGTCGTCACCGGCGGCGAGAGCCACGAGCAGCGGGCCTACGGCGACTTCCTCGACAAGGACGACCGCTACCGCCGCACCGGTGAATTCCTCGACGTCGTGCGGGGGTTGTGGGAGGGCAAGACCGTCGACCTGCACGGTGAGCACCTCCAGGTCGCCGACGCCAAGCTGGCGCGGGTGCCCGATCCGGTGCCCGAGGTGTACTTCGGCGGGTCCTCGCCGATCGCCGGGGAGATCGCCGCCAAGTACGTCGACGTCTACCTCACCTGGGGCGAGCCGCCCGCGCAGGTCGCCGAGAAGATCGCCTGGATCAGGTCACTCGCCGCCCAGCAGGGGCGCACGCTGCGGTTCGGCATCCGGCTGCACGTCATCACCCGGGACACCTCCGAGCAGGCCTGGGCCGAGGC
Source organism: Streptomyces sp. NPDC091279 (assembly GCF_044757465.1). NCBI lineage: Bacteria > Bacillati > Actinomycetota > Actinomycetes > Kitasatosporales > Streptomycetaceae > Streptomyces > Streptomyces sp. NPDC091279. The sequence continues at coordinate 655,311 of NZ_JBIVVA010000001.1, forward strand.
CAACCGGCTCCTCGACGGGTTCGACCCCGAGACCATCACGTCGGTGCAGGCGGGGTTGGCGCGCAGTGAGTCGGAGGGGCAGCAGCGGATGCTCGCGCTGCACGGTGGGGGTGGGCGGGACGGGCTGGAGATCCATCCCAACCTCTGGGCCGGGATCGGACTCGTCCGTGGGGGTGCGGGGACCGCGCTGGTCGGCAGTCATGACGAGGTCGTCGAGCGGATCAAGGAGTATCACGCGCTCGGGATCGATGAGTTCGTGCTGTCCGGGTATCCGCACCTGGAGGAGGCGTACTGGTTCGGTGAGGGGGTCTTGCCTCGCCTCGCCGCGCAGGGGTTGTGGCAGCACCCTGCGGGTCCGCGTTCCGCCCCGTCGGCACAGGTGCCGTTCGCCGGCTGACGTCGGCTGAGGGGCGGTACGTCGGCCGTACCGGGCCAGCCCGTGCCGGGCCAGGGCGGGTCGTCTGTCGGGTGCGGCGCCGTCGTGGCTGGTCGCGCAGTTCCCCGCGCCCCTTGTCGGCGTTGCCGGGCTGTCGGCTGGCAGGTTGGCCCCTGCTGGTCGCGCCCGCGCGGCGGAGCCGCATATCGGATACAGCCCCGCGCCCCTTGTCGGCGTTGCCGGGCTGTCGGCTGGCAGGTTGGCCCCTGCTGGTCGCGCCCGCGCGGCGGAGCCGCATATCGGATACAGCCCCGCGCCCCTTGTCGGCGTTGCCGGGCTGTCGGCTGGCAGGTTGGCCCCTGCTGGTCGCGCCCGCGCGGCGGAGCCGCATATCGGATACAGTCCCGCGCCCCTGGAGGGCGTTGCCGGGCTGTCGGCTGGCAGGTTGGCCCGCTGGTCGCGTCCACGCGGCGGAGCCGCATATCGGATACAGCCCCGCGCCCCTTATCGGCGTTGCCGGGCCGTCCGCTGACAGGCTGGCCCCCTCTACCGGCGTTGCTGGGCCGTCGGTCTACAGGCTGGCCCTTACTGCTCTTCGGTCAGGGCCTTGAGGTGGGTGGTGCGGGAGGCTGGGGTTTGGGCCTGGATGTGTAGGAACAGGGCTGCTCGGGCCAGGCGTTGGGTGGGGTCCTGGAGGGACATGGAGCGGCCTCCCCGGGCGACGAGGGCCGCTGTGGTGGCCGTGCGGAGGAGGGTGAAGGCCTGGGTCTTGACGGCCAGGCGTTCCGGGACGTGTGCCTCGGGGGCAGGGTGTTCGGCCAGCGTGTAGGCCGATGTCCTCAGCGCGTCGAGGCGTTCCCATAGGACGCGGGCCGACTCCGGTTCCCCCGCGTCCGCCAGGAGGTTCAGGGCCGCTCGGGTCACGCCGAAGACGGCCGGGGAGGTGTTGGCGGCGCGGGCCAGGTCCGCCGGGGCGAACGTCGCGCGGGGCGTGCGCCGCACCACCGACGTGTCGGGCAGCCACAGCCCGTCCAGGCTCAGCGACACCGTCCGGGCCGCGCTGAGGGCCGCGAGCCGCATCGGCGCCGACGGACTGAGCCCCGGCTGCTCACGCGCCTCGGTGAACGCGAACACCACCTCGCCGAAGTCGCTGACCCCCGCGAGGAGCAGCAGGTCGTTCAGCCCCCACCCCGTGCACCACGGCACCGTTCCGTCGAACCGCCAGCCGTCCCCCGCCCGCGTGACCCGCACCGGCACCCGGGGAAACGCCCGCACGTGCGCGTACGCGACCCCGGAGAGCAGCTCACCGGTGGCCAATGGACCCAACAGACGCTCCCGCACCGGCAGTTCGGACCTGGCGAGCATCCGCACCGGCGTGTGGTGCTGGGTCTGCACGAACCACGTCGAGCAGCACGCCCCGGCGAGGATCTCGGCGACCTCCCGAGCCACCCCGTCGGGCGCCCCGGCGCCGCCGTACTCCACCGGCGCGCTCACCCCGAGCAGCCCCGACGCCCGGATCGCGTCGAGGTGGCTGACCGGCACCCCCTCCTCGTCGACGCGGGCCGCGTGCGGGGCGAGGAGGCCGTCGGCGAGGGCCTGGGCGGTGCGGACGAGGGGATGGTCTCGGTGGGTCATGGAAGAAGATTCTCCCGATCGGCTCGCGCGAGGTGTCGATCGGGGGCCCGGCCGTTCGTGTAGGAGGTGAGAAGAGAACACACCGAGGCCGAGGAGGCCGTCATGACGTACTACCTGCTCAGCGTGGTCCAGCCCGCGGACGGTGAGCGGCCCGAGCCCGAGGCGCTCGCCGCGATCATGCGCGATGTCCACGCCTACAACGAGGAACTCCGCGCGGCCGGTGCCTGGGTCTTCGCCGGTGGCCTGCACGCCCCGGAGACCGCCACCCTGCTGCGCCCCGCCGACGGCGAGGTCCTGATCAGCGACGGACCCTACGCTGAGGGCAAGGAGTACCTCGGCGGGCTGAGCCTCATCCAGGCGGCCGACCTGGACGAGGCCCTGGAATGGGGGCGCAAGGCCGCCCTCGCGACCACGTTGCCCATCGAGGTGCGGCCGTTCGTGGACACCCACTGACGATGCCGGACGCCCTCGACATCGAGGCCGTGTTCCGCGCGGAGTACGGCCGCGCGGTCGCCGTTCTGGTCCGCTTCCTCGGCGACATCGACCTCGCCGAGGAAGCGGTCCAGGACGCCTTCACCACCGCCCTGCGCCGCTGGCCCGAGACCGGCCCGCCGCCGAGCCCGGCCGGCTGGATCATCACCACCGCCCGCAACCGGGCCGTCGACCGGCTGCGCCGCGAGGCCACCCGCGACGCCCGGCACGCCCAGGCCGCCCTGCTGACCGTGGCAGGGCCATCGGACCAGGAGGGCCCCGTGCGCGACGAACGCCTGCGCCTGATCTTCACCTGCTGCCACCCCGCCCTCGCCCCGCACGCCCGCGTCGCCCTCACCCTGCGCCTGCTGGGCGGGCTCACCACCCACCAGATCGCCCGCGCCTTCCTGGTCCCCGAACCGACCATGGCGGCCCGCCTCACCCGCGCCAAGGCCAAGATCCGCGACGCCCGCATCCCCTACCGCGTCCCCCGCGACGCCGACCTCCCCGACCGCCTGGGGGGCGTCCTGGCCGTGCTCTACCTGATCTTCAACGAGGGCTACACCGGCAGCCCCGACCTGTGCGCCGAGGCCGTCCGGCTGGGCAGACTGCTCGTCGCGCTCATGCCGGACGAGCCCGAGGCGACGGGACTGCTCGCGCTCATGCTCCTGATCGACGCCCGCGGCGCCGCCCGCCGGGACGCCGACGGCGCACTCGTCCCGTTGCCCGAGCAGGACCGCGCCGACTGGGACCGCGCGGCCATCGAGGAGGGACAGGAACTGGTCCGGCGCTGCCTGCGCCGCGACCGGCCCGGGCCCTACCAGATCCAGGCCGCCATCCAGGCCGTCCACAGCGACGCGCCCCGCGCCGAGGACACCGACTGGGGGCAGATCCTGCGCCTCTACGACCACCTCATGGCCGTTGCCCCGAGCCCGGTCGTGACCCTCAACCGGGCGGTCGCCGTGGCCGAGACCCAGGGCCCGGCCGCCGCCCTCGCCCTCGTCGACGCCCTCGACCTGGACCGGTACCACGTCCTGCACGCCGTCCGCGCCGACCTGCTGCGCCGCCTCGGCCGCACCCCGGAGGCCGCCTGGGAGTACGCGGCCGCCGCCGCCCGCACCGAGAACCCGGCGGAACGCGCCCTGCTGGAACGCCGACGGGCCGAACTGGCGGGAGAGGGATGAACGGGAGAGAGATCTCCGGGCGGCGGTGGAATATACGGGCACGCGGAAAGGTTGCTCTATACACCTGATTGCGGAGGCCCGGTAGATGGGAGGCATCCGGAAGCAGGTGTCCGAGCCCGTCACCCTTCCCGGCCCTCCGGGAATCCCGCCCGCGCGCCGCAAGGCCGCACAGCAGCAGTGAGGCACCGTGAACCACCCCGCCCCCGAGCAGCCCGCCGACATCGTGGCCCGGCTGCGCGCCACCTTCCGCACCGGCCGCACCCAGCCCGTCGCGTGGCGCACCAGCCAGCTGCTCCGGCTGCGCGACCTGCTCACCGAGAACGCCGCCGAGCTGGCCGCAGCCCTCCACGCCGACCTCGGCAAGAGCGACGCCGAGGCCCGCCGCACGGAGATCGACTTCGTCGTCCGGGAGATCGACCACACCCTCGACCACCTCGCCGACTGGCTGCGCCCCCAGCCCGCCCCCGTCCCGGCCCGCCTCGGCACCGACGCCCGCGCCTGGACACGGTTCGACCCGCTGGGCGTGGTCCTCGTCATCGCCCCCTGGAACTACCCCGTCCAGCTGCTGCTGGCCCCGGTGGTCGGCGCGCTCGCCTCGGGCGACGCGGTGGTCGTCAAGCCCAGCGAACTGGCCCCCGCCACCTCGGCCACGCTGGCCCGGCTGCTGCCCGCCTACCTCGACACCGACGCCTTCGCCGTCGTGGAGGGCGCGATCCCCGAGACGACCGCGCTGCTCGCCGAGCGGTTCGACCACATCTTCTACACCGGCAACGGCGCCGTCGGCCGGATCGTCCTGCGGGCGGCCGCCGAACACCTCACCCCGGTCGCCCTCGAACTCGGCGGCAAATCACCGGCGTTCATCGACCGGGACGTCGACCTCGACGTCGTCGCCGAGCGGCTGGCGCGCGGCAAGTTCCTCAACGCGGGACAGACCTGCGTCGCCCCCGACTACGTGCTGACCGACCCGGAGACCGCCGCCGCCCTGGAACCGGCCCTCGTCCAGGCCGTCGAGGAGCTGTTCGGCGCCGACCCGAAGGCGTCCGGCGCGTTCGGGCGGATCGTCAACGAGCGTCATTTCGACCGGCTCTCGGGGCTGCTGGACTCCGGCCGGGTGGTCGTCGGCGGCGACACCGACCGGGCGGTGAAGTACATCGCGCCGACCGTCCTGGCCGACGTCGACCCGGCCTCGCCCGTCATGGCGGAGGAGATCTTCGGGCCGATCCTGCCGATCGTCACCGTGCCCGGCCTCGACGCCGCGATCGACTTCATCAACGACCGCGACAAGCCCCTCGCCCTGTACGTGTTCGCGGAGTCCGAGGCGACGCGGGAGCGGATCGGCGCCGAGACGTCCTCCGGCGGCCTCGGACATGGTCTGCCGCTCGCCCATCTCACCGTCTCCGACCTGCCGTTCGGCGGCGTGGGGGAGAGCGGCATGGGCAGCTACCACGGCCGGTACTCCATCGAGACGTTCAGCCACCGCAAGGCCGTCCTGCACAAGCCGCTGAGCTGACCCGTTCTTTGTGAAGGGTCGGGAATTCGCTCGGCAGGCGCTCTGGCACCGGCCGAGAATGGCGGGATGGACCCTCGACCGGCCGTCACCGCACGGCAGTTGCCCGCCGGGCTGATCGCGCTCGCCCTCGGCGGCTTCGGGATCGGTCTGACCGAGTTCGTCATCGCGGGGCTGCTCCCGCAGGTGGCCCGGAGCCTCACGGTGTCCGAGGCCGCCGCCGGGTGGCTGATCTCCGGGTACGCGCTGACGGTCGTGGTCGGCGCCCTCGTGGTGACGGCCGCCACCGCCGCGCTGCCCCGCAAGGCGGTCCTCATCGGCCTGGTCGCCCTGTTCGTCGCCGGCAACCTGCTGTCCGCCGTCGCCCCCGACTACCGTCTGATGCTGCTCGGCCGGATCGTCGCCGCGCTGTGCCACGGCACGTTCTTCGGCATCGGCTCACTCGTCGCCCGCCGCCTGGTCGCCCCCGAACGGGCGTCCCGGGCGGTCGCGGTGATGTTCGCCGGGCTGACCGTGGCCAATGTGCTGGGCGTGCCGTTCGGCGCCCTGGTCGGCGAACGCTGGGGCTGGCGCGCCACGTTCTGGGCGATCACCGCGATCGGCGTCGTCGCCGGGATCGCCCTCGCCGCCCTGATCCCGAGCTGGGCCGGAACCATCGACCAGGCTGACGGCAACGGCAGTTCGGCGGACGGGCTGCGGGCTCAGCTGCGGGCCTTCCGGTCGGGCCAGGTCTGGCTGACCCTCGCCGCCACCGCGCTCGGCTACGGCGGGATGTTCGGCGCGTTCAGCTACCTCGCCTACACCTTCACCGAGGTCACCGGGTTCTCCAGCACGGACGTCGCCTGGCTGCTCGTCGTCTACGGCACCGGACTGGTGATCGGCAACGTGGTCGGCGGCCGGGGCGCCGACCGGGACCGGGACCGCACCCTGCTGGTGTCGCTGGCCGGTCTCGCCGTCACCCTCGCCCTGTTCGGACTCCTCGCCGCCAGCCCCGTCGCCTCCGTGGTGCTGGTCTTCCTCACCGGACTGTTCGGGTTCGCCACCGTGCCCGGAATGATCACCCGCGTCACCGACCACGCCCACGGCGTCCCCCTCGCCGCCGGGGCCAACGTGTCCGCCTCCAACGTCGGCAACGCCCTGGGCGCCTGGCTCGGCGGCCTCGCCCTCAGCGCGGGACTCGGCTACACCGCGCCGCTCTACGTCGGCGCCGCCATCGTGCTGGCCGGGCTCGCCGTGCTGGCCGTCGCCGCCCGGGGCACGGCCCGGCCGGTGCCGGAGAGCGCCGATCTCGGGGGCACGGGCTGAGCCCCGGGCGGGCGCGGGGCGTGTGCGACACTCCGCCGATGACCTCGCAGACGACCACCGCGGCCGCCGCGGGCACCTGGACCATCGGCGACCTCACCGTGCGCCGCCTCGGCCTCGGCGCGATGCGGCTCACCGGCAGCGCCGCCTTCCACCTCGGCACCCCGAGCGACCGCCACCGCTCCCTCGCCGTCCTGCGCACGGCGATCGAGCGGGGCGTCGACCACATCGACACCGCCGCCTTCTACTTCTCCCGGCTGCGCTCCGCCAACGAACTGATCAACCGCGCGCTCGCCCCCTACCCGGACGACCTCCTCATCGCCACCAAGGTCGGCCCGCACCGCGACCTCCGAGGGGACTGGGCCACCTCGGCCCGCCCCGACGAACTGCGCGGCCACGTCGAGGAGAACCTGCGCCAGCTCGGCCGCGACCACCTCGACCTCGTCTATCTGCGCCGGATGCGCCAGGACTCCATCGCCGACCACTTCGGCGCCCTCGCCGACCTCCGCACCGCCGGACTCATCCGCCACCTCGGCGTCTCCGAGATCGAACCCAGCCACCTCGCCGAGGCCCAGGCCATCGCGCCGGTGGTCGCCGTACAGAACCGCTACGCCCTCGACCGGGCCGCCGCCGACCCCGACGAGGTGCTGCGGCTCTGCGGCGACCAGGGCATCGCGTTCGTGCCCTACTACGCGGTCGCCGGACAGCGCGGCGAGAACGCCGTCACCGGCGCCGACCACGACGAGGTCCGCGCCGTCGCCCACGCCCACGGCGTCAGCGCCGCCCAGGTCAGGATCGCCTGGACGCTGAGCCGCGGCCCGCACGTCCTCGCCATCCCCGGCACCGGCAACCCCGACCACCTCGCCGAGAACGTCGCGGCCGCCGCCCTCAGCCTCACCGCCGACGAACTGCGCCGCCTCGACGCCGTCCGCACGATCACCGGGGAGTAACGGCACCGGCGCCCTACGGCTACCCGCGTAGACCAGCCGCTGAGCTGGGGGCGAGCACTCCGGCACAACGGACTGGCGCCCCGTGAGTTTTACGTATAACCTCACCCGTCAACCAGCCGATCCGCCCCTCGACCGGCCGCCGCCGCGCCGCTGCCCCCGCGCCCACCGAAAGGCCGACACATGAGCCACATCGCCCTGGTCACCCTCGTCATCGACGACTACGACACGGCGATCCGCTTCTACGTCGACGCCCTCGGCTTCCGGCTCGTCGAGGACGCCCCGCGCCCGGACGGCTCCCGCTGGGTCGTCGTCACCCCCGACCCCGAAGGACACGGCACCGGGCTGCTGCTGGCCCGCGCCAAGGACGCGGCACAGCGCGCCCGGATCGGCGACCAGACCGGCGGCCGCGTCGGCTTCTTCCTGCACACCGAGGACTTCGCCCGCGACCACGCCCGCATGACCGCCGCCGGAGTGACCTTCCTGGAGGAACCCCGGCACGAGCCCTACGGTTTTGTCGCCGTCTTCCAGGACCTGTACGGAAACCGCTGGGACCTCCTCCAGCCCGCCCGGCCGTAGCCCCGCCGCCCACCCACCCGTACGACACAGAAAGAACGCCGATGACCGCGCCGCTCACCGACTCCGCCCTGCGCCTCCTGCCCAAGGCCGTCCTCCACGACCACCTCGACGGCGCCCTGCGCCCCGCCACCGTCGTCGAACTCTCCGCCGAGGTCGGCCACCGGCTGCCCACCACCGACCCCGACGAGCTGGCCGCCTGGTACGTCGCGGCCGCCGACTCCGGCGACCTGGTCCGCTACATAGCCACCTTCGAGCACACCCTCGCCGTGATGCAGACCCGCGCGGGCCTGCTGCGCACCGCCGAGGAGTACGTCCTCGACCTCGCCGCCGACGGCGTCGTCTACGCGGAGGTCCGCTACGCCCCCGAGCTGATGCTGACCGGCGGGCTGACCCTGCCCGAGGTCGTCGAGACCGTCCAGGAGGGACTCGCGGCCGGTATGGCCAAGGCCGCCGCGGCCGGTACCCCGGTGCGGGTCGGCACCCTGCTGTGCGGGATGCGGATGTTCGACCGGGTCCGCGAGGCCGCCGACCTCGCCGTCACGTTCCGGGACGCCGGAGTCGTCGGCTTCGACATCGCCGGAGCCGAGGACGGCTTCCCGCCCGCCGACCACCTCGACGCCTTCGCCCACCTGCGCCGCGAGAACGTGCCGTTCACCATCCACGCCGGTGAGGCCCACGGCCTGCCCAGCATCCACCAGGCGCTCCAGGTGTGCGGCGCCCAGCGCATCGGCCACGGCGTGCGGATCACCGACGACATCGTCGACGGCAAGCTCGGCCGCCTCGCCGGATGGGTCCTGGACCGGCGCATCGCGCTGGAGATGTGCCCGACCTCCAACCTCCAGACCGGCGCCGCCACCTCCATCGCCGAGCACCCCATCACCGCGCTGAAGGACCTCGGCTTCCGGGTCACCCTCAACACCGACAACCGGCTGGTCTCCGGCACCACGATGACCCGCGAGATGTCCCTGCTGGTCGAGCAGGCCGGCTGGAACGCGGCCGATCTGCGCACGGTCACGGTGAACGCCCTCAAGAGCGCCTTCCTCCCCTACGACGAGCGCAAGGCCCTCATCGAGGACGTCGTGCTGCCCGGTTACGCCGCCGCGCTCTGAACGAGCCCCCGCAGATAGGCGGCCTGTCCGATGTGCTGGAGGTCGTCGGACAGGACGCTCACCAGCCGCACCCCCAGCGTCACCGGCGGGTCCCAGCGCTCGTCCACGATCCGCCCCAGCTCCGTCGCGGGCAGCTCGCGCAGCGCCCCGAGGGTCTGCTCGTGGACGGCGTCGTAGTACCCGGTCAGCAGCTCACCGGAGCCGACGCGCACCTTGGCCACCCGGGCCGCGCTGTGCCCGTACCCGGTGTCCAGCGGGGGCAGGTCGAGCTTGAACCGCTTCTGCCAGCCCTGCGTCGGCCACACCTGGTCGAGCCCGAAGGCGTCGGCCACATGGTCGTCCTGGACCCGGGTCAGATGCCAGACCAGCCAGGCCACGGAGTTGGCGTCGGGGGACGGCCGGGCGTTGAGGACGTGCGCGTCGAGGCCGCCGACGGTGGCGTGGACCTCTTCCCGGACCCGGCCGAAGCCGTCGATGAGGATGTCCCGTGCATGCATACCGTCCACCATCGCGCATCGACGCCGTTCACGCGTCCGGAACGCGGCTTCCGCAGGAGGCCCACGGCAGTTGACGGCGCGCGAGCGGCTCGCCGCTGACCTGCCGGGCGGCCGGGATCAGCAGGTCGGGGGCGCCTCGTCGGGGAACGTTCCCGCCCGCGTGGGGCGTCCGGGGGGCTCGGCCGGTCGGGTCACGCACCCCGGTCGCGCGGAGGTTGGCCGTCAGGCGGACGGTTCCAGGTCGCCGGTCGCGAGCAGGGTCATCAGGGCGCGGGCCGCCGGACTGGTGGCCGACTCGGGCGGCAGCAGGGCGACCGTCTCGTAGACGACGTCGTCGGTGTCCTTGAGCGCCAGCGCGGCGAGCGCGGGCCGCTTCTCCCGGAAGTGGCAGGGCACCACCGCGATGCCGAGGTTCTGGTCGACCAGGTCCAGCAGGCTGTGCACGTCGTTCACCTCCAGGGCCACCGTGCGCGCCACCCCGACGGCGGCGAACGCGGCGTCGGTGGTGCGCCGCGGACCCCAGTCCGGATGGAAGTCGACGAACACCTCACCGGCCAGCTCACCCGGCACCAACGGCGCACCGGCCGCGGCGAACCGGTGGCTGGGATGGCACAGCACGGTCATCGCCTCCCCGGCCAGCGACACCGACCGCAGCTGGTCCGTGTCGTCCTGCGTCCGATAGGCGAACGCCAGATCCAGGCGCCCGGCCGCGACCCCCTCGGCCAGCGCGCCGGAACCCGTCTGCCGCAACCGGATCTCCACGTCCGGGTGACGTCGCCGGAACGCCGCGAGGAGCCCGGGGACATCCACCCCGGCGATGCACTGCTCGGCGCCCAGCGAGAGCGTCCCGCGCAGCACGCCCTGCACCGCGGCCACCGCCTCCTGCGCCGACCGCACCTGGGCGAGAATCCGCTCGGCCTCGCTCAGCAGCGCCCGCCCCGCCTCCGTCAGCGTCACCCGCCGGGTGGTCCGCACGAACAACGGCGCCCGCAGCTCCCGTTCCAGCGCCCTGATCGAGGCCGACAGGCCCGACTGGGACACCATCAGCCGCTCGGCGGCCCGGGTGAAGTGCTGGTCCTCGGCGACCGCGACGAAGTGCTGGAGATGGCGCAGTTCCATGATTGAGAAGTTTATCCGCTGAGTTCCATCGGATTCTCCTGTTGGACCACTGCCCCCAGGTCACGACAGAGTGGCCGGTAAGGGGGGCGGTTCCCCGGAGCCGTTCCTCGTGTTCCTGACCCCTCTGGCCCTTCTGGAGTCGCGTTGTACACCGCACACCCCGACCGCTACGCGGACATGCCCTACCGGCGCACCGGCCGCAGCGGGCTCAGGCTTCCCGCGCTCTCGCTCGGCCTGTGGCACAACTTCGGACCCGACCGCCCCGTCGAGACCCAGCGGGCCATCCTGCGCCGCGCCTTCGACCTCGGGGTCACCCACTTCGACCTGGCCAACAACTACGGCCCGCCGCCCGGCTCCGCCGAGTCCGCGCTCGGCGACGCCCTGAAGGCGGACTTCGCGGGCCTGCGGGACGAGCTGGTGATCTCCACCAAGGCCGGCTATCTGATGTGGCCGGGACCGTACGGCGAGTGGGGCTCCCGCAAGTACCTGCTGTCCTCGCTGGACCAGAGCCTGCGCCGGATGGGCCTGGAGTACGTCGACATCTTCTACTCGCACCGCCCCGATCCGGAGACTCCTCTTGAGGAGACGATGGGCGCCCTGCACTCCGCGGTCCAGCAGGGCAAGGCGCTCTACGTCGGCATCTCGAACTACGACGCGGAGCAGACCCGGGAGGCCGCCCGCATCCTCGGCGAGCTGGGCACCCCGCTGCTGATCCACCAGCCGCGCTACTCGATGCTGGACCGCCGCCCCGAGGACGAGGGTGTGCTCGACGCCCTGGACGAGCTTCAGGTCGGCTCCATCGTCTTCTCCCCGCTGGAGCAGGGGCTGCTCAGCTCCCGCTACCTCGACGGCATCCCGGAGGGTTCCCGGGCGGCGAGCGACAGCCCGTTCCTGAACTCGGACGCGGTCACCGAGGACCTGGTCGGCCGGTTGCGCGCCCTCGACGAGATCGCCCGCTCCCGTGGCCAGTCGCTGGCGCAGCTGGCGCTCGCCTGGGTGCTGCGCGGCGGCCGGGTCACCTCCGCACTGGTCGGCGCGAGCAGCGCGCGGCAGATCGAGGACAGCGTCGCGGCCACCCGCAACCTGGACTTCGACGCCGAGGAACTGGCCCGCATCGACGCCATCGTCAAGGGCTAGCCCCTCCGTCAGCCCCGGCCCGGAAGCGCACCGGCGCCTCCGGGCCGACGGCGTGCGCCGGCACTCCCGGCGCACGCGCCCCCGCGCCCTCCGGTATGCCGATCGTTTTCGGCCGTCCGGCAACCGACGTTCCCCTCCTCGTCACGCTCGGTGGCCACGGGCAGCGGAGCGTGCCGACGGCGCGGCCGTCGCCGCCGGTCAGCGTGCGGGTGCGGGCCCCGGCCCGGCCGGCCCGCGCCGCTCCGCTCCCGGACGCGCGCGATCACCGTTCCCCGGTCGTGTCATGGCCATGCCGGTCAATTCCGGCGCACCGGCAGGGGGAATATGCCAACAGACTGGCCGGAAAACCGTGGTGACACTGTTTCGGTAGTGAACATACTCAACTGCGAGGGACTTCACGACGAGCGAAGGACCGATCACGCACAGCACATGAGGCGCACCGAGAGCGAGGCCGGCCGCGAGGCGAGGGCGCGACGGGGGAGCGAGCGTGCACGACGAATTCCTGTGTCATGTCACCGCGTACGGCACCTGCGGGGGCCGACGCGTCGGAGTCCCCCTCGGCACCTACCGCGCCCCCACCCTCTCCCTCGCCCTGTGGTGGCTGCGCGACCGCGCCCACTGGATGGCCGACCGCCTCGACCCGCTCCCCGCGGTGGGCCACATCCCGCCCGGCGCCCTCGTCCCGGTCGCCGTGACGGTCCCCGACGTGCCCGCCGTGCTGCGTTCCTGGTGCACCGACGACGCCCAACAGGAGCGGGTGGCCGACGAGTTGGCGGCCGGGCGGCTGGTGCGGATCGCCACCCGCGACGACACCACCGAGTACGAACTGCTCGCCGAGTCCGTCGACGCCCTGCGCATGCAGCGCACCCTCCCGGCCCTGGTCTTCTCCGTCGGCTAGCCCCGTCCGGCGCGACGCCGAGCGGCCCGGCGCCGGGACCCGCGAACGACCGGTTTCGGACACGACGGCGACGGGGCGGACGGGGCCGTCCGGGGGGACGTACAGTGCTCCCGAGCTGTCCGCCGTGGCGCCGTCGCTCCGAGTCGAACGGGACACATCGGCCCCTACAGGACTGTGATCCCCGAGTCGGGGTACGAGCACGGTGCAACAGCGTCCGGCCAGTCCGGCTTCCGAGAGAGAAACGCATGACCGAACATGTGGGCGGGGCAGTGATAACCGCTGGCTTCGACGTACCCGTGGAACCGCTGCGACGAGCGGCCCACTACACCGGCGAACCGGGCTGCATCGCGGAGGCGCGTTCCTTCGCGTCGCTCTTCGTCGAGCAGCTCAGGACCGAGTGGTGCGCCGTCATCGACGCCCGCGCCGAGAACGAGGTGCTGCTCGTGGTGAGCGAGCTGGTCACCAACGCGGACCGGCACAGCAACGGGCCGTACATCCTGGAGCTGGAGGGCACGGACGCGTTCGTGACCGTGGGCGTCTACGACAGCAGCGAGGCCCTGCCGCGCCGGTTCCCCAAGGACCCCGAGCGGATCGGGCGGCACGGTCTGGAGATCGTGCACGCACTGGCCGGGCGGGTCACCGTCGAACGGATTCCGGTCGGCAAGCGCGTGGTCGCCATGGTGCGCCTCGACGCCATCGTGTGACCGGCGCCGCGTCAGGGCAGGCAGGGCACAGACGCAGGAAACCGGGGCCGCCCGTGGGCGACCCCGGTCGGTGAACCGGTACCGGTGCTCAGGCGCAGCCCAGCTCGCCCAGCATGCCCTTGCGCAGGCGGGTGATGATCCGCTTGATCAGCCGGGAGACATGCATCTGGGAGCAGCCGAGCCGCTCGCCGATCTCCGCCTGGGTGGCCTCCTCCACGAACCGCATGTGGATGATCTGCCGGTCCCGCTCGCCGAGTTCCGCCATCAGCGGCGCCAGCGAGTGGAAGTCCTCCACGAGCCGCAGCCCGTCCTCCTCCACGCCGATGAAGTCGGCGAGCACCGCCTCGCCGCTCTCCGGGCCGTCCCCGGTGAGTGCGGCGTCCAGGGACGAGGAGTTGTAGCCGTTGGCGGCTATCTGGGCCTCGACGACCTCGTTCTCGGAGATGTTCATCAGCGTGGCCAGCTCCCCGACCGACGGCTCCCGGTCCAGCCTGCTGGCCAACTCCTCGCGGGCCTTGGCGAGTTCGACGCGCAGTTCCTGAAGCCGCCGGGGGACGTGCACGGCCCAGGTGGTGTCACGGAAGAACCGCTTGATCTCGCCGACGATGTACGGCAGCGCGAACGACGTGAACTCCACCTCGCGCGACAGGTCGAACCGGTCGATCGCCTTGATCAGACCGATCATCCCGGTCTGGACGATGTCCTCCATGTCGTCGCCGCGATTGCGGAACCGGCCCGCGGCGAACCGCACCAGCGAGATGTTCATCTCGATGAGCGTGTTGCGCGCGTACTGGTACTCGTGGGTGCCCTCCTCCAGCTCCGCGAGACGCTGGAAGAACCGGCGGGACAGCTCGCGCGCGTCCCGCGGGGCCACGGCACGGGGCTGCTCGATGCCCGGCAGCGCTCCGACGTCCGTGCTGGCCCGGGCGGTCCTCGTCATGACCCCTGCTTGCGACCGGTTCACGGCGGTGTTCATTACCTCTCCCACGAAGTCTCGGTCAGACATCTTGTCTGCCTCGGGTTCTTCGGGGGCTCGCGTACCCGGAGCGGCGGAACCCATTCCCCTTTCCTTGTCCGACGACAGAAATTGAGCGTTCCTGCACGGAAGTTCACGCCTGTGCGCGCCGCGCGACGATCAGCTCATGCCGAGAGCGCTTGGTCACCCACCCGCCGTACGACCCGTCGATCACCCCCCGGACACATCCCAACAGCCCCTCACGCACGGCGGGTTGAAGCGCCCGGTGCCCGGGCCGATCTCCAGGACCCGGCTGTCCGGGCCGAGCCCCGTCACCCGGGCCAGCTGTGCCACCACAGCCTCCCGATGCTCAGCCCCCGGCGATTCCACCCAGGGCAGAATGCCGACCCCTTGCCCCGGCCGCGAGGGAATTTACGCTGGAGGGGTGAGCAGCCAAGCGCCGAACGAAGCCCGGGTCATCCCCCTGCGCCGCCCGCCCGCCGACCGGCCCGCACCCGCCGCACCGCCCCGCCGCGAGCCCCTCTGGCGCGACCTGGTCGGTGAGGTGCTGCGCCGCGAACGGCTCGCGCAGGAGCGGACGTTGAAGGACGTGGCGGACACGGCCCGGATCTCCATGCCCTACCTCTCCGAGGTGGAACGGGGCCGCAAGGAAGCCTCCTCGGAGGTGCTCGCGGCCGCCGCCCACGCCCTCGGCCTCACCCTCGGCGACCTGCTGTCGCTCGCGCACGGCGAGCTGACCCGGAGCGTCTGCGACCACCGGCGCCCCGGGCGCGGCCCCGCCACCACGCCCTACGGCGGTCTCTGCCTGGTCGCCTGAGAGCACGGGCCGAGCCGGCGCCTAGGCCGTCATCAGGCGTCGGCTCACCACCTCGTCGGCCAGCCCGTACGCGACCGCCTCCGGGGCGGTGAACACCTTGTCGCGGTCCATGTCCGCGCGCAGCGTCGCGACGTCATGGCCGGTGTGCCGGGACAGCACCTCCTCGGCCTGCGCCCGGATGCGCACCATCTCCTTCGCCTGCAACGCCAGGTCGGACACCGTGCCCTGGCGGCCCCCGCTGGCCGGCTGCCCGAGCAGCACCCGCGCGTGCTCCAGGACGAACCGCCGCCCGGGATCGCCGCCCGCCAGCAGCACGGCCGCCGTACTCGCCGCCTGCCCCACACAGAACGTGGAGACCGGCGCCCGCACGTACGTCATCGTGTCGTAGATCGCCATGAGCGAAGTGAACGAGCCGCCGGGGGAGTTGAGGTACAGCGCGATCTCCGCGTCGGGCGACGCCGACTCCAGATGCAGGAGCTGCGCGATGACGACGTTGGCCACGCCGTCGTCGATCTCGGTGCCGATGAAGATGATCCGCTCCGCGAGGAGGCGGCTGAAGACGTCCGAGGACCGCTCGCCCTGCGGGGTGCGCTCGACGACGTTCGGAATCGTGTAGGTCCCCATGTCACAGCCCCGTCCGTCGTCGCGCGGCGGCCGGGCGGACGTCCGCGAGGGACTCCACCACCCGGTCCACCATGCCGTACTCCCTGGCCTCCTCCGCCGTGAACCAGCGGTCGCGGTCACCGTCCCGGGAGATGGTCTCCCTGCTCTGACCGGTGTGTTCGGCGGTGATCCGCTCGATGGTCCGCTTGGTGTGGTCCAGGTTCTCGGCCTGGATCTCGATGTCGGCGGTGGTGCCGCCGATGCCCGCCGACGGCTGGTGCATCATGATCCGCGCGTTCGGCAGCGCGAACCGCTTCCCGGCCGCGCCGACGCTCAGCAGGAACTGCCCCATGCTCGCCGCGAACCCCATCGCGAGCGTCGTCACGTCGTTCGGGATCATCCGCATCGTGTCGTAGACGGCGAGGCCCGCGTGCACCGAGCCGCCCGGGCTGTTGATGTACAGGCCGATGTCGGTGCGCGGGTCCTCGGAGGACAGCAGCAGCAACTGCGCGCAGATCCGGTTCGCCGAGGCCTCGTTGACCTCGGTGCCGAGGAACACGATCCGTTGGCCGAGGAGTTGGGCGGCCAGCTGGTCGTCGAACCGGGTCGAGTCCGCCGCGCCGTCCTGGGCGCGGGGTGAGAGGTCCGGGGGGAAACCGGCGGTGAACGAGGTCATGGGCACTCCCTGTCGCATCGAGCGGGGCGGCGGAGGTCGCCGCCTCCTCCACTCTCGGCGCCTGCCCACCGCTCCCGGGGATTTCTCGGCCCCTGGCAGATTCGCCGACGGCAGAGCGGTCACCGGTGTCCGGGGCGGGCGTCCGGTGCGGACGCCGGTGCGGACGTCCTGGCCGGAGCCTAGGGTGGGTCACCGGACGAGATCCTCGGAGCCCTCAGTCGGCCGGGCCGTGCTGATCGGCCTGATCGGCCGGTGGTCGGGCGATGAGTTCGGGGGCCGGGGGCGGTCGACACTGCTGACGGAACGTTCCGACCAGGAGGTACCCATGGCCACCCACGGCTTCACCACATGTCTCTGGTACGACGGGCAGGCCGAGGAGGCCGCCGAGTTCTACGTCTCGATCTTCAAGGACTCCCGCATCACCCGCATCACCCACTCCACCGAGTCCGGACCAGGTCCGGTGGGCTCGGTGCTGACGGTGGAGTTCACGCTGTTCGGGCAGCGGTTCGTCGGGCTGAACGGCGGCCCGCAGTTCACGTTCGACGAGGCGATCTCCTTCCAGGTGCCCTGCGCGGACCAGGCCGAGATCGACCACCACTGGGACCGCCTGATGGCCGACGGCGGCCGGCCCCTCGCGTGCGGCTGGGTCAAGGACCGCTACGGCCTGTGCTGGCAGATCGTCCCCGAGATGCTGGTCGGCCTGCTGACCGACCCCGACCCGAAGAAGGCCGCCCGCGCCATGGAGGCCATGCTGGCCACCGCGGGCAAGTTCGACATCGCCACCCTGGAGCGGGCCCACGCCGGCGGCTGACACCCCGGCCCGGAACCCCGGGGTCCCGGTCGGCCGGCGCGGCGGGCCGGGCCTCGCCGCGCGGCCGGGCGGCGAGGTGACTAGCGTGGGAGAACGGACCACACCCGTGCCCCTCCGGAAGAAGGCCGCAGCCATGGCCGCTCAACCTGAAGGAACACCCTGCTGGGCCGACGCGATGTTCGACGACGTCGAGGGCGCCGAGCGCTTCTACGCCGACGTCCTCGGCTGGACCTTCGCCGAGTCGGCGACGGAGTTCGACAGCGTCACCCAGGCCTATGTGAACGGCAAGGCGGTCGCCGCCGTCGTCCCGCCGATGCCGGGCCAGGAGGCCCACGCGCGCTGGTGCCTCTACTTCGCCTCCCCGGACGCCGAGGCCACCGCCGTCACGGTGCGCGACCACGGCGGCACCGTCCTGATGGAGCCGATGCGGATCGGCGACCTCGGCACCCTGTGCCTCGCCCAGGAACCCAGCGGCGCCCTCTTCGGCATCTGGCAGGCCGACCGCCACGAAGGGTTCGGGGTGACGGCCGTACCCGGCGCGTTCTGCTGGGCCGAGGTCGTCACCCGCGAGCCCGAGAGGACCGACGCCTTCCTCACCGCCGTCTTCCCCTACCGGGCCCGGCAGCTCCAGGACGACGCCATCGACTTCCGGGTCTTCGACCTCGGCGGCGACCCGGTCCTCGGCCGGATGCGGATGCCCGACGACTTCCCGCCCGAGGTCCCCTCCTTCGTCAACGTCTACTTCGCCGTCGACGACTGTGACGTCGCCGTCGCCAAGGCCGTCAAGCTCGGCGGGACCGTGCGGTTCGGGCCGATGGACAGCCCGTTCGGCCGGTTCGCCGCGATCGGTGACCCGCAGGGCGCCCATGTCTCGCTGATCGACGTCACCACCGCCTCGGGACAGCGGCCGACGACCACCGCCGTGGAGTGAGCGCCGACCCGGTCATGGCATGATCGGGCGCATGCGTGAACGAATGGTGGCCGCGTGCGACGGGGCTTCGAAGGGAAACCCGGGACCGGCGGCCTGGGCGTGGGTCGTGGCCGACGAGGGCGAGAGCCCGACGCGATGGGAGGCCGGCCCGCTCGGCAGGGCCACCAACAACGTCGCTGAACTCACCGCCCTGGAGCGGCTGTTGACGGCGACCGACCCGGACGTTCCGCTGGAGGTCCGGATGGACTCCCAGTACGCGATGAAGGCCGTCACCACCTGGCTGCCCGGCTGGAAGCGCAACGGCTGGAAGACCTCCGGCGGAAAGCCCGTCGCCAACCAGGAGCTGGTCGTCAGCATCGACCGACTCCTCGCCGGACGCTCGGTGGAGTTCCGCTACGTCCCCGCCCACCAGGTCGACGGCGACCCGCTGAACGACTTCGCCGACCGCGCCGCCAGCCAGGCCGCCGTCGTCCAGGAACCGGCGGGCAGCGCACTCGGTTCGCCGGTGCCGCCGCCCTCCCCCGACACCCCCAAGTCGGCTGGTTCCGCCCGCCGTTCGTCCGCCGCGGCCAAGCCGCGCGGCGGCGCCACCGCCCGCGGCGCCGGTGCCTCCTCCCGCACCCTGAAGGCGAAGTTCCCGGGCCGCTGCCTGTGCGGACGCTCGTACGCGGCGGGGGAGACCATCGCCAAGAACGACCAGGGCTGGGGCCACCCGGAGTGCCGCACCGCCGACGCCTGACCGGCCCCCCGCTCGGACATACGTACGGAGCGTCGTACGGCCGGTGACCCCACCCCCATGTTGCTACTCTGCGTTGCCAATTGAACGCTCTCGGTAGCCACTAGGGGTGTGTGTGAAGGTCGCCTGTGTCGGCGGCGGGCCCGCCGGCCTGTACCTCTCGATCCTGCTGAAACTGCGGGACCCGTCCCACGAGATCACCGTCCACGAACGCGACCCCGAGGGGTCGACCTACGGCTGGGGCGTGACCTACTGGCGGGCCCTGCTCGACCGGCTCCACAGCTGCGACCCGGTCTCCGCCGACGCCCTCGACGCCCACTCCGTGCGCTGGAACGAGGGCACCGCCAAGGTCCGCGACCTGGTCACCCGCAGCCCCAGCGACGAGGGCTTCGGCATCGGCAGACACCGCCTCCTGGAGATCCTCGCCGACCGCGCCCGCTCCCTCGGCGTCCGCCTGGAGACCGAGCGCGAGATCACCGGCGACACCCTCCCCGAGGCCGACCTCGTCGTCGCGGCCGACGGCGTGCACAGCGCGCTGCGCACCCGGCACGCCGAGGACTTCGCCACGGTGGCCACCAGCGGCCGCAACCCCTACCTGTGGCTCGGCACTACCAGAGTCTTCGACTCCTTCACCTTCGCGTTCGTGGCGAGCGGGCACGGCTGGATCTGGTGCTACGGCTACCCCTTCGGACCCGACCGCAGCACCTGCGTCGTCGAGTGCGCGCCGGAGACCTGGACCGGCCTCGGCCTCGACCGGCTGCCCGACGCCGACGGCCTCGCCCTCCTGGAACGGCTCTTCGACGACGTCCTCGACGGCCACCCCCTCCTCGGCCGCCCCGCGCGCGACGGCGCCTCCCCGTGGCTGACCTTCCGCACGATCACCAACCGCACCTGGCACCGCGGCAACCTGGTCCTGCTCGGCGACGCCGCCCACACCACCCACTACTCCATCGGCGCCGGCACCACCCTCGCCCTGGAGGACGCCATCGCGCTCGCCGACGCCCTCGGCGCGGAGGCCGAACTGCCCGCCGCCCTCGCCCGCTACGAGCGCGAACGCAAGGCCGCCCTCCTGTCCGTGCAGAGCGCGGCCCGCTACAGCGCCCAGTGGTACGAGAACCTCACCCGCTACATCGACCTGCCCCCGGACCGGATGTTCGCGCTCCTCGGGCAACGCCACTCCCCGCTGCTGCCCCATGTGCCGCCCCAGCTCTACTACCGGCTCGACCGGGCGGCGGGGCAGCTCGACAGCCTGCGCCGGTTCAAGCGCTGGCTCGGACCGAGGATCGCGCGCACCGTGCACGCCCGGGAGCTGGCCACCCGGGACTGACCACCCGCGCGGGGGTGAATGACCATTCACCGGTTAAGGTGAATGGTCATTCACCCCCGGTGGAACGCCGCGACGGGAGCCCCCATGGACCAGCCAGGCCCGATATCCCTCCCCACCCGGAAGCGGGCCGACCGGCTCACCGTCCCCGTGCTGGCCTACGGCGGCATCCTCATGGCCGTCATGCAGACCGTCGTCGTCCCGATGCTCCCCGACCTGCCCCGGCTCACCGGGTCCTCGGCGGCCGCCGTCTCCTGGATGGTCACCGCGACCCTGCTCGCCGGCGCCGTCCTCACCCCGGTCCTCGGCCGGGCCGGTGACATGTACGGCAAACGCCGGGTGCTGGCCTCGGCGCTGGCCCTGATGACCGTCGGCTCGGTGCTGTGCGCCCTCTCCTCCGACATCGCCGTCCTCATCGCCGCCCGCGCCCTCCAGGGCGCCGCCGCCGCGGTCGTGCCGCTCTCCATCAGCATCCTGCGCGACGAACTCCCGCCCGAACGGCGGGGCGGCGCGGTCGCGTTGATGAGTTCCACCGTAGGCATCGGCGCCGCCCTCGGGCTGCCGCTGGCCGCCCTGGTCGTGCAGTACGCCGACTGGCACACCATGTTCTGGCTGACCAGCGCGCTGGGTGCGATCGGCGTGGCCGCCGTGTGCGGGGCGGTCCGGGAGTCACCGGTGCGGGAGCCGGGCCGGTTCGACGTCGTCGGCACCCTGGGGCTCGCCGCGGGCCTGGTCTGTCTGCTGCTCGGCGTCTCGCAGGGCGGGCAGTGGGGGTGGGGCAGCCTCCCGGTCCTCGGCCTGTTCGCCGCCGCCGTGGTGGTCCTCGCCCTGTGGTGGACGCACCAGCTGCACACCGAACGCCCGCTGGTGGACCTGCGGTTGGTGACCCGGCCCCGGGTCGGCCTCTCGCACGTGGCGGCCCTGCTCACCGGGTTCGCCTTCTACGCCAACTCCCTGGTCACCGCCCAGCTCGTGCAGGCGCCGAAGGCCACCGGCTACGGGCTCGGCCTGTCCATCGTCGCCACCGGCCTGTGCCTGCTGCCCGGCGGCATCACGATGCTCGTGTTCTCCCCGCTCTCCGCCCGCATCTCCGCCACCCGGGGCCCGCGCATCACCCTCGCCCTCGGGGCCGCCGTCATCGCCTGCGGCTACGCGGTCCGCATCGCCGACAGCCGCGACCTGTGGATGATCATCCTCGGCGCGACCGTCGTGGCCACCGGCACCACCCTCGCCTACTCGGCGCTGCCCACCCTCATCCTCCGTGCCGTCCCGGCCGAGCAGACCGCCTCCGCCAACGGCGTCAACGTCCTGATGCGCACCATCGGCCAGGCCGCCTCCAGCGCCGCCGTGGCCGCCGTTCTCGTGCACCACACCAGCCTCGTCGCCGGCGCCCCCGTGCCCACCCTGCACGGCTATCTGCTGGCGTTCACCCTCGCCGGCGCGGTCGCCCTGCTGGCCTGCGGCGCCGCCCTGTCCATCCCCGGCGACCCGCCGCCCGCCCGCACCGCGCCGGTGGAAGAAGGGCCCCGGAGCAGCAGGGACGAGGCGTGGGAGGGAGCATGAGTGCCGTGAGCACCCCCGCCCCCGCCCCCGTCCGACGGGACGCCGAGTCCACCAAGGCCGCCATCCTCAAGGCGGCCCGCCATCTGCTGGCCCGGCGCTCGCACGCCGACATCACCCTGAAGGCGGTCGCCGAGCGGGCCGGGGTCAGCGCGCCCCTCGTCCTGAAGTACTTCGGCAACAAGGACGCCCTGTTCGCCCGCGTGATGTCCTTC
Source organism: Streptomyces sp. NPDC091279 (assembly GCF_044757465.1). NCBI lineage: Bacteria > Bacillati > Actinomycetota > Actinomycetes > Kitasatosporales > Streptomycetaceae > Streptomyces > Streptomyces sp. NPDC091279. The sequence goes on from NZ_JBIVVA010000001.1 coordinate 677,425, forward strand.
GAGACCGACGCCGACGCCCTGCTGGACGCGCCCCTGGACGCCCTCGGCCGCCACATGGTCCGGCTCGTGCTGGTCAGCCAGTCCCAGGGCGCCGACCCGCTGCTGCGGATCGTGTTCGCGCCCCTGCACCGGGAACAGGGCGACATCCTGCGCGCCAACTTCCGCACCCAGGTCGTCGACCGCCTCACCGCCCGCCTGACCGGCCCCGACGCGGGCCTGCGCGCCGAGTTCGCCGTCGCGGGACTGCTCGGGCTCGGCGTGATGTACGGCATCGCCCGCGGCACCGAGATCCGCGCGGCGGACCTGGATGCCCTGGTCGACCGCTACGCCCCGGCCGTGCAGGCCCATGTGACGCCGGGGGCGTGAGCGGCGTAGCCGGGGGCCGGGTGGGGAGAGGCGTTCTCCCCACCCGGCCCCCGGCTTGGCGAAACGTTCCTGTCAGCTGAACAGGCGGTCCAGGAACGCGTTTCCGTACACCTGGTGCGGGTCGAGACGGGTCAGGGTGTCGGAGGCCTCACGCCAGACGTCCTGCCCGAACGACGCGGGGATCACCGTGTCGAGCACCTCCTCGTCGGCCCAGGCCGCGTCCCTGGTGTAGCCCCAGCCCTTCGACCACTCGACGCGGGTGCGCGCGTACCGCCCGTCGAAGGTCGCCAGCAGGAACTGCTCCAAGTCCCGCAGGAACGCCTCCGCGTGGGGCGTGCCGGGCATGGTGAGGATGTCCAGCCAGACGGCCGTGTCCCACTCCGGGTGCTCCTCGAACGGGCGGGCGGCCGAGATCAACGGCGTGCGGGCGCCGTCCAGTTCGACGTCGGCCGCGTCGTCGAGCCCGGTCACCCGGAGCTCCACCGTGCCGTTGACCGGGAAGCGGCCCTTCGCGGCGTACGCGTCGAGGAGTTCACGGTAGAAGGACGTGAACTCCGAGACCACGCGCTGGACCTGGGCCCGGCTGGTGTGCAGGGCGTAGCCGTTGGCGGTGAGCCGCAGGGTGGTCGGCCTCAAGTACAGCAGCGCGTTCTTCGACGGACCCCAGATGTCCTTGCTGCCCGTGGCGAGCAACCCCGCCCTGACGGCGGCGAGTTGGGCGTTGCCGAACACCGGCGCCAGATACCAGGCCGTCTTCGTGGCCAGCCGCACGCCGATGTCCGACACCACGGTCGGGAGGTGGTCGGAGAACGGGTAGTTGTACGGGGAGTCGACCTGCCGCGAGGAAGCCGGCTTGGTCGGCGCTATGCTCCACACCTTCAGCCACGGGTGCTCGGTGAAGGCGAACCAGATCGCCTCCACACGCCCCGACTCGTTCAGATAGTGCTCCAGGGTCCGCCCGCTCGAACCGGGCGCCGCGAACAGCTCCTTGGCCGGGATGTCCGTCCGACTCACGCACCGCAGCTGGACGTTGGCGCCCACCCGCAGCACCACCTCGGTCACCAGGGACCGGCCCAGGTGGGTCAACAGGGCGGCGCAGTCGGCCTCGTCGCGGGTGAACGTCCGCAGCGCGTACCGGCCCGCCGCCTCGTCCCACACCACCGCCGTCAGCGACAGCACGAGATTGCTGAGCGAGCCGTACGTGTGCCCGGGCAGCCGCTCCTCACCCACGGCGGGAACGGCGGTGCCGTGCGCGTCGATCGCCAGGGCGCCGCCCAGGGTGATGTCGCCGGGCGCGGGCGTGTGAGTGACGCCGAGCCCGTGTCCCTCCAGGAAGGTGAGCAGGGCCTCCAGGGTGATGCCGGTGCCGGCCCGCACGGCGTTCGTCGCGTCGAGGGAGGCGCCGGTGAGATGCGGGGTGGTGTCGACCAGGATCACGCGGGCGTCGGACGGGGTGCCCTCGGTGATGGTCAGCGGCGCCCAGCCGTGGGACGCGCCGCGCGCCCGGGCCGTCCAGCCGTTGCGCCAGGCCCAGTTGACGACGTCGACCACCTGATCGGGGGAGGTGGGGGCGCAGGCCCACAGGCCGTGGGCGGTGATGTCACCCACCCAGTTCCGGTAGGCCGACCGGTACAGGTCGACGCCGGCCGGGAAGCCCGGCAACTCCTCGGCGGCGACGGCCGGATCGGCGGCGACGAGCACGGGAACGGCGGCCAGTGCGGCGGAGCTCATGAGGAAGCCGCGGCGGGTCCAGGCCGGGTCCGTCACGAGGGCGGATTCCGCGCTGCCGAGGGGAGTTTCCGCGCTGGCGGACGAAAGGTTGTTTGTTGAACGATCAGTCACGCGGACACGCTAAGCAGGCCTTGACGGAGATCGCCGCCGTGTACACCACATTCACCCATATGGGTGGCATATTCATAGCTGGGACCTGGGAAATCGAGGTTCCGCACAGGTTCGGGCGGGTGACAGACTGACGCCATGGACGAGCGCATTTTCGGTAGGACGGGCCAGCGGGCCTCCGTCGTCGGACTCGGTACGTGGCAGCTGGGCGCCGACTGGGGCGACGTCGACGAGAAGGACGCCCTCGCGGTGCTGGAGGCGGCGGCCGAGTCGGGGGTGACCTTCTTCGACACCGCCGACGTCTACGGCGACGGCCGCAGCGAGCAGACCATCGCGACCTTCCTGCGCGGCCGCCCCGACCTGGACCTCACCGTCGCCACCAAGATGGGCCGCCGCGTCGACCAGCTCCCCGAGAACTACGTCCTGGACAACTTCCGCGCCTGGAACGACCGTTCGCGGCGCAACCTCGGCGTCGACCGCATCGACCTGGTCCAGCTGCACTGCCCGCCGACCTCCGTCTACGCCACGGACGCGGTGTTCGACGCGCTCGACACCCTGGTCGCCCAGGAGCGCGTCGCCCACTACGGCGTCAGCGTGGAGACCTGCGCCGAAGCCCTCACCGCGATCGCCCGCCCGAACGTGGCCAGCGTGCAGATCATCCTCAACCCGTTCCGCATGAAGCCCCTCACCGAGGTGCTCCCGGCCGCCGCCGAGGCCGGCGTCGGCATCATCGCCCGCGTCCCCCTCGCCTCCGGCCTGCTGTCCGGCACGTACACCAAGGACACCGTCTTCGCCGCCGACGACCACCGCACCTACAACCGGCACGGCGAGGCCTTCGACGTGGGCGAGACCTTCTCCGGCGTCGACTACGCGACCGGCGTCGAGGCCGCCGCCGAGTTCGCCGCACTCGCCCCCGAGGGATACACCCCGGCCCAGCTCGCCCTGCGCTGGATCATCGGGCAGCCCGGTGTCACCACCGTCATCCCCGGCGCCCGCACCCCCGAGCAGGCCCGCGCCAACGCGGCGGCGGCGGCCCTCCCCGCACCGGACGAGCAGACGCTCACCGCGATCGGCGACCTCTACGACCGGCGCATCAAGGAGCGGGTCGAGGCCCGCTGGTAGAAGCTGGAGGCGACCCGCCCGGGTGCGCCTGCCCTCCAGCACGTCCCCGGGCGGTCGCACCGCGACGGACCGCACCGGGAGGACGGGTGAGCGCCCTGCACGACGACCTCGGTCCTGACGAAGGGCGCGACGAGACCGGGGAGCAGCGCGCCGACCGCATGTGGGGCGAGCTGATCCAGGAGGTCCGCGTCGCCCAGACGGGCGTGCAGATCCTCTTCGGCTTCCTGCTCACGGTCGTCTTCACGCCGCGCTACCCGGGTCTTGACGAGGCCGACCGGGTCATCTACCTCGTCACCGTGGTGCTGGGCGCGAGCGCGACGGGCGCCCTCATCGGCCCGGTCGCCCTGCACCGGCTGGTCTCCGGGCGCCGGGTGAAGACGGACGCGGTGCGCTGGGCGGCCCGGCTCACGCTGGTGGGCCTGGTCCTGCTGTTCGCGACGATGACCTCGGCGTTGCTGCTGGTCCTGCGGGTGGCCACGCGCGACGCGTTCGTGCCGTGGGTGGTCGGCGCCGTGGCCCTCTGGTACGCCCTGTGCTGGCTGGTGCTGCCCCTGTGGGCCAGGCACCGCTACAGCTCCCGTCGCCCCAGGACGCCCCGGCGGAACGGGCCCCGGCAGGACACCCCCTGAACCCGGGCGCCCCCCGGGGTACGGCGGACGGACCCGGACCTCACGGCGCCGGCCCGCCCCGCCGCTCGTTCAGCCCGCTCAGGCGCGGGGCTCGTCGCCGCCCCGGGCGCCGCGCAGGGCGCTGAGGCAGCTGCCGATGGCCTCCTGGAGATCCTCCAGACGCTGCACCATGTCGTCCTCGTAGAAGTCCTGGGCGTCGTCGAAGGTCAGCTCCTCGAACGCCTTGGTCGCCTTCTGGAGGCTGCTGTAGAACCTGGTGCGCTTCTCCTGGACACGGAGTTCGGGGTCGGTCTCGACCGTCTCGACGACCAGCGACTTCATGGTGTCGTAGGCCTCGGTCGCCCACTCGCCGGTGTCCTCGTCGTCGTCCAGCTCGTCGAGCAGCGACAGGTGCCGCTCGGCCTCCTGGCGCAGGTCGGCGGGGGCGTCCAGGGTCTGCCCGGCCGGGGACTTGAACTGTCCGGACTCGGCGATCTGACGCACGTACCCGATCCGGTCGGCCGCCCGGCTCTCGCTCGCGACGGCCTTCTTCAGGTCGTCGGTGCGCACCACGTCCCGCGCCCACTCGGCTTGCAGCTCCGGGTCCTCGCGCACCCGGTCCAGCAGGGCCTGCCGGGCGGCCCGGGCGGTGGAGGGGTCGGCGAGGATCGCGGCCCGCAGCGCGGTCGGGTTCTCGGCGACCTCCAGGGCCTTGGTCGGGCGGATGCCCTCGGCCTCGGCGGCCTCGGTGATGGCGGTGCCGCGTTCGGAGGTGGCGCTGTTGCGGGAGACGTAGTAGTCCAACCAGACGTCGGCGTCCGGGAGTTCGACGTCCTGGCCGGGCGCGAGGGCCTCGAAGAGCGGGACGAGACCGTCGTCGGCGGCCCGGTCCCAGGCCTTGTAGTAGCGCATGACGCGATCGGCGGAGCACCCGGCGAGCTCCGCGAACTCCTTCGCGGACACCTTCGGTGTCTCGTCCGCGCCCTGGCCGCCGGGCCGGACACTGCGCGCCACCATCAGACCGAAGGCCCACCCTCCGGTCCGCGCGTACCCGCCGAACTCCCGCGCGTCCCGCGCGACGAGGTCGGACAACGGCGCGGGGGACGTCGGCACGGTGGACGTCTCGGACGGATCGATCGCAACGGTCACGGATGACTCTCCTGAAGCACGATGGTCGGGGGTGCACCTGCGGTTCGGAAGCCTAACCCCCGGCGGGAGAAGGGCTGGGCGCGACGCGGGTGGTCGGGCAGGATGCCCGTATGAGTGCTCGCCCGCTGCCCAGCGCAGCCCCTGCCGACCAGGGCGTCGACGCCGCCGGAGTCCAGGCCTTCCTCGACGCCGTCGAAGCGGCCCCCAGCATCGAACCGCACAGCCTCATGATCCTGCGCCACGGACGGCTCGTCGCGTCCGGCTGGTGGGCGCCGTTCACGCCGCAGCGCCCGCACCTGCTGTACTCGCTCAGCAAGAGCTTCACCGCGACGGCCGCCGGGATCGCCGCCGGTGAGGGGCTGTTGAACTTCGACGACCCGGTGATCTCCTCCTTCCCGGAGTTCGCCGCCGACATCACCGACCCGCGCAGCCGCGCGATGCGGGTGCGGCACGTGGCGGCCATGGCCAGCGGCCACGAGGCGGAGACCTTCGACCGGGCCCGCGCGCTCGACGCCGAGGAACTGGTCCGGGGTTTCCTGCTGGTGCCGCCGGAGCGCGACCCCGGCACGGTCTTCGCCTACAACCAGCCCGCCACCTTCACCCTCGCCGCGCTCGTGCAGCGGGTCAGCGGCCAGTCACTGGTGGACTATCTGCGCCCCCGGCTCCTCGACCCGCTCGGCATCGGTGAGGTGGCCTGGCAGCGGGACCGGTCCGGGCGCGAGATCGGCTTCAGCGGACTGCACGCCCCCACCGACGCCGTCGCCCGCCTCGGTGAGCTGTATCTGCGCGACGGGATCTGGGAGGGGCGACGGCTGCTGCCCGAGGGGTGGGTGGCCGACGCCAGCCGGGTCCACATCACCACCCACGACGCCCCGGTGGACTGGCTGGGCCGGGACAGCATGTTCGGCTACGGCTACCAGTTCTGGCGGTCCCCGCACGGGTACCGGGGCGACGGCGCGTACGGCCAGTACTGCCTGGTGCTGCCCGAGCAGGACGCCGTGGTGGCGCTGACGTCGGCGAGCCAGGACGCGGGGCTCCTCCTCGACCTGGTCTGGCAGCACCTGCTGCCCGCCTTCGGACCCGGCCCGCTGGCAGGGCGCGAGGAACAGGACACGGCCCTCGCCCAGCGCCTCGCCCGCCTCGCGCTGCCCCCGGCCGACGGCAAGCCCACCCCGCCGGAACGTCAACACGACTGGTCCGGCGCCGAGTTCACCCCGCAGGACGGTGTCTGCGCCGACCAGCCGACGCTCACGTCACTCGCGGTGACCCCGGACGCGGACGGCTGGGCGCTGACGCTGGCCGAGGGGGAACACCGGGTGGAGCTGCGGATGCCGGGGGCGGGCTGGCAGGTCACGGAGGGGAAGGTGCCCGCCGCGGTGAGCGGCGGATGGACAGGACCGGACACCCTCGCGGTGGCGGTGTCGTTCCTGGAGACCCCGCACCGGCTGGAGGTGACCTGCTCGCTGCCGGAGCGCACGTTCACCGCGCGGTGGCACACCGCCCCGCTCAGCGGCGCCCCGCTGCACACACTGCGGGCACCCCGCTCCTCAGACTGAGGTCCTGAACGTCCGGAAGAAGGCGTTCAGCGCCTGCTGGTTGGCCGGCTCGTCCCAGTCGGCGGCCGGGGTGGTCCAGCGCAGCGAGAAACCCCGGCCGCCGCCGAGCAGGAAACCCCGCCCGAGGGTGCGCACCCGCTCCCCGTCGACCGTCGACAGCCACTCCATGTCGGCGGCCGGGTGCCCCTGGTACGTCGTCGCCCTGATGGTGCCGAGCCGCCGGAACCCGGCCTCCCGGGCCAGGCCGGGTTCGACGTCGTCCCGCCAGACGGCGACGGGGTCGTCACCGACGCGCGTGCTGAACGTCACGGCGAGGGTGCGCGGGTCGCCGGGCGCGCCGAACGTCACCCGGGAGGAGAGGCCGCCCGTCCGCGAGGTGTCCAGCGCCGTCCAGCCCTCCGGGAGCGCGACGGCGAAGCCCTCCGGCGACGTGTAGGTGCGGAATCCGGCCGGGAGCGGGGTGGCCGACGGTGACGTGGTCGGGGTCGGCTCGGCGGACGGTGACGTGGTCGGCGTCGCGGCGGGCGGGGCCGGAGCGGGGCTCCCGGTGCCCTCGGTGCGGGTGCCCGAACCGGAGGCGGCGGCGGAGGGGCGGGTGGCGGCGCCGGTGGCGGACTCGTCGTGGCCCGGCATCTCCCGGGTCGCGGCGAGGACGGCCACCACGACCGTCGCCGTGGCCAGCGCGGTGCCGCCGAACAGGGTGCGCCTGCTGCGGCCGGGGCCGCCCGGCGCGCGCGGCTCCCGCACCGGGTCCGGGGCGGCTGCCGGGTCCTCGGACAGGGCGCGGGTGAGGGCGTCGCGGACCACCGGCCGGGTCAGCCGCTCCCGGGAGTTCTTGCGCAGCAGCCCCTGCACGGTCCGGCCGAGCGGCCCCGCCCGCACCGGCGCCCGCAACGGCAGCCGGTCCACGCCCTTCAACGTCGCCTCGGGCCGCTCCCGCTCCCGGAACGGCGCCCGCCCCTCCAGCAGCGTGTACAGGATCGCGCCCAGCGCCCACAGGTCCGCGGCCGGCCCGATCCGCTCGTCCCGCGCCTGCTCGGGCGAGGCGTACGAGGGTGCGGTGAGCCGGGGCGCCAGCGTCGCCCCCGCGAGGCCGAACCCGGTGACGACGACCGAGCCGTCGTCCCGTACGTACACCTGGCCCGGGCTCAACTCCCCGTGGGTGATGCCCTGTCCGTGCGCCACCTCCAGCACGTCGAGCAGCCGCAGCGCGATCCGGGCCGCCCGCGCGGGAGTGAACGTCCCCTGCCGGGTGAGGAGTTCGGCCAGCGGTTCGCCGTCGATCCACTCGGTGACGATCCACAGCGTGCCGCCCTCGGCCACGGCGTCGACGACCGTCGCCACCTCGCCGGGGCACAGCACGGCCATCGTGTCGGACATCCGCAGGGCCCGCCCGGCCACCCGGTGATCGGCGTCCCCTTCGGGATCGAGCGGCAGCAGCATCTCCGTGAGCAGGAAGGGGCGTTGGTCCTCGGTGTCCTTGCCGTACCAGCAGACCCGATTCGTCTCGCGGTGGACCACATCGACGAGTCGGTACCTTCCGGCGACCAACTCCTGCGTGAAGACATGCGCCTTGACCATGGTCATCCCTCGTCGAACCCCTGGTTCTCGCCTTTCCCACAGGTACGCGGAGCGTGACGGGATGTGTTCAAAGAAGCCGCGACCGGAGTGGCCGGAACGCCTCTTTTTCCTTGACGTAGGGTCAACACACCTGTGACATCACCGGAGTTGGAAGCGTTCCGCCCACGCCGTCACCTCGTCGAGCGTCGTGTTGCCCCCGCAGACCACCAGCCCGATCCGGGCCCCGGCGCCGACCCGCTCGACGATCCGGCGGGCCGCCGCCAGTGAGCAGCCGGCGGCGAGTTCGGTCCACACCTTGGCGTGCTCGGCGAGATCGAGGGTGCCCTGGACGGCGTCCCGGTCCGGCACCACGAGGACCTCGTCGACCAGCTCCGCCACCAGATCGTGGGTGAGCCGGGACACCGAGGGCGCGCTGAGCGTCGTCACCACGGACGACAACGGCACCGTCAGCGGACCGCCCGCCGCCAGCGCCCGGGACATCGCCTCGGCGCCCTCGGTCTCCACGCCCCAGATCCGCACCCCCGGCCGCAGCTCCCGCAGCGCCGCCGCCACCCCCGCGATCAGCCCGCCGCCCCCGACACTGACGACGACGTCCGTCAACTCCCCGGCGTCCTCGGCCAGTTCGAGACCGACGGTGCCCTGGGCGGCGATCACCACCGGGTCGTCGAAGGGGTGCACCAGCGTCAGCCCCTCGTCCTGGAGCCGCGTCATCATCGCGAACGCCTCGTCCATACCGTCGGTCAGCCGCAGCGCCGCCCCGGCCGCCTCGACCTGCCCCCGGGCGTACCCGGACGCCGAACGCGGCATGACGACCGTGGCCTTCACGTCCAGGGCGGCGGCCATCACCGCGACCGCGATGCCGTGGTTGCCGCCGCTGACCGCGACCACCCCGGCGGCCCGTTCCCGCTCGCTCAGCGACAGCAGCCTGGCGGTCGCGCCGCGCGCCTTGAACGAGCCGGTGCGCTGGAGGAGTTCGAGCTTGACGGTGACGGGCACCCCGAGCAGCGTCGACAGGCCGGGGCTCGCGAGGGTCGGCGTGCGCACCACATGCCCGGCGATCCGTTCGGCGGCGGCTTCGATCTCCGGCATCCCGATCACGGCGGTCACCTCTCCGGCGCGGGGTGACGGTCCGCGCCATCAGGCACCCTCACCCGGAAGTCACCGCCGGTCAATCGGGCCGGGGGCGGCTTCACCCGTTCCGGTGGGCCAGGAACCCCGGTGCGGACCGAGGCTGAGGCGCCGGGACCGGGTCCGGCGTCACGCCACGGCCGCCGCCACGACGCCGAACTCCTCCTGCGCCCGCGCCACCGACTCCTGCGCGTGCCGCAGCCCGAGCCGGTCCAACTCCGTGGCCAGCGCGGCCAGTTCGGCGGCCGTCTCGGTGCGGTCGCGGCCGAGGCGGGCCAGCGACTTGGCGAGGCCGAGCCGGGACAGCGCCGTCCCGCGCGGCTCGCTCATCGCGTCGAACTCCCCGAGCGCCAGCGCGTACAGGTCCCGGGCCTCGCTCCAACGCCCGGCCCGGTAGAGGACGTTGCCGCGCATCTTGTGGTTGTAGGCCAGCGCGCTGGCCAGATTCATCGCCCGGCACGTGGTCTCCGCCCGGGTCAGCAGCGCGAGCGCCCGCTCGGTGTCGCCGTCCCGCACCGACACGACGTCCGCGAGCCCGCGCAGCGCCCAGGCGTGACCGCGCCGGTCCGCACCCCGCTCGGCTGTCTCCGCCGCCTCCTCGAACAGCGCGAACGCCGTGTCGTACGCCCCGGTGTTGCGGTGGATCTGCGCGATGCCCTCCAGCGCCCACACCGCGTGCCGTGCCTCACCGCGCCCCCTGGCCTCCGCCAGCAGCTGTTCGTGCAGCCGGCGCACCCCCTCGTAGTCCCCCTGGATACGGCCGGTCTCGGCGAGCCCGGCGAGCGCGTAGCTGCGGACGAGGATGTCGCCGCCGCGCTCACCGAAGTCGGCGGCGACCGCGAGCAGACGCCGTGCCCAAGCGAACGAACCCCGCTGCCGGGCGAGGGTGCCGCCGCTCCACAGCGCCCATGCCATGGCCGCGAGGTCGCCGGTCGCGCGCGCGGAGCGGTAGCTCGCCTTCCAGGCACGGTCGGCGTCCTCGATCCGCCCGAGCCGGCGGTGCGCCTCGGCGACCGCGAGCCCGCAGCGGGCCGCCTCCGCGGGCGCGCCGTCCCGCTCGGCCTGCCTCAACTCCCGTGTCGCCAGGGCCAGTACGTCCGTCAGCGAGGAGTTCACCGAGAGGTGGGTGAGGGCGCCCTGATACTCCGGGGCGAATGCCTTGCCGTACATGGGGTCCTTTCGTCCGGTCGCTCGCCGGATGCCCGGGAGCGCTGCACCCACCGTGTATACGCGCTGTGTATACAGGGTGGGTATAGTCGGCTGGAAAAATACCCCGGCCACGGGACCGGGGCATCGCCTTGCTGACGGACAAGACGTCGCGGATGCGAACGAGGTTGCCTAGGAGGCGTAGATCACCTCACCGGAGGTCAGCGCTGCTGCGCCTTCTCCGGTGTCACCTCGCTGGGCCGGACGACGACCACACCGTCGCCCTGGAGCATCAGCTGCACGGCCTCGCCCGAACCGCCGCGCAGCATCGAGCCGATCGACTGCGAGCGGTGCAGCGAGGTCCCCAGGCCCGCCGTCCAGCCGACGACCGCGTCCGTGTCGACGTACACCGGGTACTGCGGCGCGACCGGTATGACCAGCGGGGTGCCCTCACAGACCAGGCCGAGCCTGCCCTGCCCGCTGAAGACGCTGTTGAACAGACCGCCGCCGGTCATGCCCGCGCCCTTCACGGTGCCGATCCGGTACGACAACGAGGCGTCGAAACACAGGACGTTGCGGCCGTTGACCGTGAACTCGTCACCGGGGTCGACGTCGACGATGAAACAGTTCTGCGCCTCGTGCGCGAACCAGGCCTCGCCCTGGCCGCGCACCACCATCAGCGGGAGCCCCTCCCCGGTGACCGCGCGCTTGAGCATGCCGCCCACGCCCTGGCCCTTGCGTTCGAACGTGAGGTTGCCGCGATAGGCGACCATCGCGCCCTGCCGGGCGAACATCTCGCCGTTCACCGCGTACTTGACGCACTTCGAGTTCTCGATGGTCATGCCCGGCGCGGTGGCAGGCTGGACCATGTGCTGGCTGGAAAACAGGTCACCCTTCATGCGGGGCATCCTGGCCCGGACGAGGGCGTTCCGCCAAGATCCGGACCGTATCGATCGTGTCGATCGTGTCGGCCGTGTCGATCGCCTCAGCCGCCGAAGAGTTGGGTCCAGTAGGTGCCCGCCGCGCCGCCGCCCGCGAAGCCGACGCCGAGGTGGGTGAAGTCCGGCCCCAGGATGTTGGCGCGGTGCCCCGGGCTGTTCATCCAGCCCTCGACGACCTCGGCGGGGGAGCGCTGGCCGCAGGCGATGTTCTCGCCGATGGAACGGCGCCGGGCGCCCGCCGCTGCCGCCCGGTCCCAGGGCTCGCCGCCGTCCGGCGCGGTGTGCGCGTAGAACGCCCGCGCCACCATGTCGGCGCTGTGCGCCTGCGCGGCCACGGTGAGCGGCGGGTCGGCGGCCAGCGGACGCAGACCGGCCCGGGTCCGCTCCCGGTTGGTCAGATCGAGGACCTCGGCGGCCGTCCGGGTCAGCCCCCCGGGCGTGAGGGGGCTCGCCCACAGCGCGGTCCAGAAGGTGTCACCGGTACGGCCGTCCCGGACGTACCCGATCCCGGCGTGGGTGAACTCCCTGGTGAGAAGCGTTCGTCGGGCCCGTCCGTCGGCGAGGCAGTGGTCGACGAACTCGGCCGGTGCGCGCGGCCCCGACACCAGGTGCTCGCCGATCACCAGGTACGCGTACCCGGCGTCGGTGACCCGCCGGAAGACGGAGGTGCCGTCCCCGGTCTCGACGCCGAGACCGCCCCCGGCGGCCATGGCGGCGGCGTGCGCGCGGGCGGCGGCCGTGAGCCGCGCGTCGAGCGAGACGGGAGGCGAACCGGCGCCCGCCCGGGCCGGGTTGACCAGACCCAGGAAGCCGTCGGGGCCGGGGGAGGGGGCGGACAGGGCGGCCGGAGCGCCGGGTGCGGCCGGGTGTCCTGACGGCGCGGGTGGCTCGTCCGTGATGTCCACGCCGAAGTCCCGGGCTATTCCGGCGAGTCCGTCGGCGTACCCCTGGCCCAGCGCGCGCAGCTTCCAGGCGCCGCCGCGCCGGTAGATCTCGGCGAGCAGCAGCACCGTCTCCCGCCGGGGGCGCGGTGGGGCGAACCGGGCCAGCGGGTGACCGCCCCGGGCGCTGAGGTGGAGGGTGGGGGAGGGGAGGCCGCCCAGCGGCGTGCCGGGTTCGGCCGGGCTGACGACGACCGTGACCCTGCTCGCCCCGGCGCGCAGCCCGGTCGGATCGACGGTCAGGGTGTCGCCGTCGAGCCGGGCGCCGGGCGCGGTGGGCTGGTTGTAGAACACGAAGTCGCCGTCGCCGCCGACCTTTCCGCTGTCGTCGGTGATGAGCGCCGACACGTCGAAGGGGCCGGGCACCCGGACGCTCACGGCGCCGTCCGGGAGCGGCATGGTGCCGCCGGGGACCAACTCGCTCATGGTGCCGCCCTGCTGTCTCGACGTCCGGGCCCCGGTGGGGTCGTCAGGACAACGTCCGGCGGGGCGGACCGGGTTCCCGGCCGGGGCGACCTCCCGGCCGGGCCGGTCGCTCAGCCAAGGTGCGCTCTCGGGCGGGCCGGTTCAGTGCGGCCGTTTCCCGCAGAACGCCGACTCCAGGGTGGCCAGCATGGTGTCGAGGACCCGGCCGTTGTTGGACGTGGTGGCGAGTGCCGTGAGGCTGCGGCGGCCGTCCTTCGTCGCGAACGCGTACGTGTAGTAGCCCTGGACCGCGCCCGTGTGCCCGTACACCCGGACCCCGCAGGACAGCTCCCGGCGCCGCAGGCCGAGCCCGTACGCCTGGCTGTCGTCGACGCGGATCATGTGCCGCATCTCGCGCAGCGACGCGGGCGAGGTGAGCCGGCCGGAGAGCAGCGCGGACAGGAACCGGTCGACATCGCGGGTGCTGGAGATGATCGCGCCCGCGCTCTGCGCCCAGGACGCGGTCTGGTCGGTCGCGTCGACGAGCGGCGCCCCCACCCGGTCCGGGGTGAGATAGCCGCGCGCGTGCCGCCCGGGGATACGGGTGCGGGGATGGACGTAGAACGTGTCGCGCAGGCCCAGTGGCTTGAAAACGCGGTTCTGGAACTCGGTCCGTACGGTGTGCCCGGTCAGTTTCTCGATGAGCATGCCGACGACGACGAAGTTGGTGTTCGAGTAGGAGTAGGCGGCGCCCGGCCGGTTGGTGCGCGGGTGGCGGAGCGAACGGCCCACCAGCCGGCGGTAGGTGAAGACCTCGCGGCGGACCGACTCGAAGCCGGGGACCGTCCGGGCGAACAGGTCGTTCGCGTAGTCGTACAGGCCGCTGCGGTGGCCCAGCACGTGCCGCACCGTGATCCGGCGGTCCGGCAGCAGGCCGGGGAGATAACGGTTCACCGGGGCGTCGAGCCGCAGCCGCCCCTCGGCCGCCAACTGCATCAGCACCACCGCCGAGAAGGTCTTGGTGACACTCCCGATCCGGAACCGGTCACCGTCGCTCAACGCCCGTCCGGTGCGCCGGTCCGCGACGCCCACCGCCACCCGCCGGACCGTCCCGTGGTCGTCGATCCGGGCCATGGCACCCGGCGCGCCCTGGGCGACCGCCGTGCGCAACACCCCGCGCAGCCCTGTGAGATCGGGCCTCGGCAGCGTCCCGGCCGGAGCCGGGGGCGCCGCGTGCGCGGGGAGGGAGAGGAGACAGAGCAGCAGCGCCGTCGCGAGGACGGCCGCCCCGCGCCCGGCCCGTCCCGGCCGCGGGGAGCCGCCGAATCCAGGTAGGAGATGGATCACATTCAAGCCAGGGAACCTTTCTTCCGTCTCGTCACCTCTCCCCAGTCGACGCACGATGGGTCACCCGGTGATCACCGACGGGAGTGGATTGGCAAAGTATTGCCATACATCACACCGGAACCGATCATTTCGGCTTTACATGAGCATGACTCACTCGAAAGGGTTTCGCCTGGGGCCCGACCAGCCCCCTTGGCGCTCAACGGCGCCCTGTCCCAAGGCGGTTGCCGGTCCGGGCCCGCCTTGCCACGGAGGGACCCTCAGCAGTGCGGAGAGCACACATACGCAGCATGGCGGTCGCCGTCGCCGTGACGACGGCCGCCACGGGCCTCGCGGGCACCGCCCTCGCGCAGCCCGCCACGGGGAAGGCCCACACGAGCCCGGCGGCCGACACCGCGTCCATCGTCACCGCCGCCCGCGCCGCCGCCTTCGCCCACGCCGCCGCGACCGGCGTCTCCCCGGACGACCGGCTCCAGGCGCGGGACGTCATGATCGACCCGGAGGGCGCCCGGCACGTCCGCTTCGCCCGCACCCACGCCGGTCTCGCGGTCCTCGGTGGCGACCTGGTCGTCCACCTCTCCCGTCGGCTGACGTACACCGGCGTCACCCGCGCCGCCGACCACACCGTGGCCCCGGCCACCACCACCGCCACGCTCACCCCCGCGCAGGCCGAGCGGAAGGCCGCCTTGGCCGCGCACGGCGACGCGGGCACCGCCCACCTCGTCGTCGACGCCCGCTCCACCACCGCGACCCTGGCCTACCAGGTCACCGTCGCCGACAGCGCTACCTCCGAGGGCACCGGCTCCCGGACCGTCGTCGTCGACGCCCGCACCGGCACGATCCTCAGCAGCATGCCCGACGCCGACGGGTTCCTGTCGCCGAAGCTCCTCGACACCCTGCGCGAACGCGGCGAGACGATGGACCCGGCCACCGGCACCGCCCCCGCCGGCGCCCCCGCCGCACTGAGCGCCGCGCCCGCCGCCGCTGCCGTGCGCTACCCGAAGACGGTGACCGGCAGCGGCAGGTCCCTCTTCCTCGGCACGGTCGGACTGACCGTCAGCCAGACGGCCCGCACCAGCTTCCTGCTCAAGGACCCCACCCGGTACGGCACCGAGACCCGCGACGCCAAGGGCAGCTCCACCGAGAACTTCGCCACCGGCAAGAAGATCACCAGCACCACCAGCACCTTCGGCAACGGCGCCACCGGCAACCGGGCCAGCGCCGCCGCCGACGCGCAGTTCGGCATCACGAAGACCCTGGACTTCTACAAGAAGACCTTCGGGCGCAAGGGCATCGCGAACACCAGCAAGCCCGCGCAGGCCATGGTCCACTGGGGCAACAAGGTCGGCAACGCGTTCTGGGACCCGACCTGCGGCTGCATGCTGTACGGCGACGGGGACGGCGGCACGTTCAAGAAGCCGCTCGTCGTCCTCGACGTCACCGGCCATGAACTCACCCACGGTGTGGTGGACGCGACCGCGAAGCTGGAACCGACCTTCACCGACGTCGCCGGCAACCAGTACGGCGAACCCGGGGCGCTGAACGAATCCCTCGCCGATATCTTCGGCTCCAACGTCGAGTTCTCCGCCAACAACGCCAAGAACCCGCCGAACTACCTGATCGGCGAGAAGCTCGGCCTCGCCCAGACATTCCTGCGCCGCCTGGACCACCCCTCCCTCGACAAGCTCGAAGGCACCGTCGACTACTGGTCGCCCGCGACCTATGCCGCCGAGGTGCACGCCGGGTCCGGTGTCTCCTCGCACGCGTACTACCTGCTCGCCGAGGGCAGCGGCCGCAAGAAGATCGGCGCCACCACCTACGACTCGCCCACCTACGACGGGTCCACGCTCAAGGGCATCGGCCGCACCAAGGCCACCGCGATCTTCTACCGGGCCCTGACCCGCTACATGGTCTCCACCACCGACTTCCACGGCGCGCGCACCGCGACCCTGAAGGCGGCCAAGGACCTCTACGGCGCCACCAGCACCGAATACCGGACCGTCGACCGGGCCTGGGCGGACGTCAACGTCACCCAGGCCAACGCCTCGACCGCCCGCCACTGACGGCCACGGCAGGGCAACGCCCGATACGGCACGGCTCGGACGCGGGGAACGGCGAGCCGGGCGACCTGGACGACAGGGCGCCCGGCTCGGCCGACGCCGACCGGCCCGCAACCCGCCGTTCAGCGCAGGGTGTTGGCCCAGTCGGCCGGGACACGGCCCGCGGGTCCCGGCGTCGGCTGGTCGGCCGGGTGGCTGGCGGGCGGGGCCAACTCCGGGCCCTTCTCGTAGAGTTCGTTCGTGGTGAAGTCCCAGAACCACTCCTCGCCCGGCTCGAAGCTGCGGATCACGGGATGGCCGCTCTCCTGATGGTGGGCGGTGGCGTGCCGGCCGGGCGAGTCGTCGCAGCAGCCGATGTGACCGCACTGCGCGCAGCGCCGCAGATGGAACCACCACCCGCCGCTCGCGTCGCACTCGACGCACCCGGCGCCGCTCGGCGGGACGCTGGTGTCGATGCCGTTGCCGCTGGTCATGAGGGCTCCTCGGGGGTCTCGTCGGACGGGTCGGTGAGCGGCAGCAGGACCTGGAAACGGGTGTCGCCCGGCGCCGACTCCACCTGGAGGGTGCCGTGATGCTTGTTGACCACGATCCGCCAGGAGATGTCGAGGCCGAGCCCGGTGCCCTCACCGACCGGCTTGGTGGTGAAGAACGGGTCGAAGATCCGGCCCCGGATCTCCTGCGGCACCCCGGGCCCGGTGTCCCGGAACTCCACCAGCAGACGGTCGTGCTCCCGGGCCGTGCGTACCGTCAACGTGCCGTCCCCACCGGTGCTGTTGATGGCGGAGACCGCGTTGTCGACGAGGTTGGTCCACACCTGGTTCAGCTCGGCCGGGTGGGCGGGGATGCGCGGCAGGCTCCGGTCGTAGTCCTTGACGACCTCGATGCGCTTGCCGATCTTCCCGGACAGCATCAGCAGCGTGCTGTCGAGGAGTTCGTGGACGTCCGCGTGCTGGAAGGGGGCGCGGTCCAGCTGCGCGTACTGCTTGGCGGCGCCGACGAGCTGCGAGATCCGGGTGGTGGAGTCCTCGATCTCGTCCATCAACAGCTCGGTCTCCACCGTGTAGTTGAGCCAGCCGATCGCACCGGGCAGGATCGTCGCATCGACCGCCGCCGCGACCTGCTCCAGCCAGTCCACGTCGAGACCGGCCTGCACGAAGGTCGGCGCGAGCCGCCAGCCGTCCGGGATGCCGTGGTCGTCGAGCCAGTCGCCGAGCGCGTCCTCCCGGTCGGACGCCTCCAGCGGGCTCAACGTCGGCGCCTTGGCGACCTGTTCGGCGGTGCGCTCCTGCACCTCGATCAGCTTGACGAGCGCCTCGCGCGGGAACGGTCCCGCCGAGATCACGCCCAGCTTGTGCCGCATCTTCGCGACGCGCTCGCGCAGGGTGGCGGTGGCGCGGACGGCGGCCGCCGCCGGGTTGTTCAGCTCGTGCGTGAGCCCGGCCGACAACGAACCGAGCGCCAGCAGCCGTTCCCGCTGCCCGATGGTGCGCTGGGCGCTCTTGGAACCGAAGAACACCCCTTCCAGCAGATGCACCGCCATCGGGAACCACGCGTGCATGATGTCCGCGAACGTGTCCGCGGGCAGCACGAAGAACCGCGTCGGCTCCGTCACCCGCATCGAGTTGTTGTAGACCTGCCGGACCCGGTCTCCGATGTAGGCCTGCATCGCCCCCGAATACACCCCGGGCTGCGAGGTGCGGGTCACCTCGACATCGTCGCCGCCGACCCGGCGGGAGAGCACCACCGTGCCCTCGATCAGCACGTAGAAGCAGGTCGCGGGGTCGCCCTCGGCGTACACCGGGCCCGGCGCGAACCGCTCCACCCGCCCCTCCGCGCACAGCCTGCCGAGCTGCTCGGGGGTGAGCTTCTCGAACAGGAACAGCGCCCCGATCTCCCGGGGGCTGCACGGCATCACCTGCCCGCTCATGACTGCTCCAGATACCGGTGGACGAGCATGACGGCCATGGCTCCCTCTCCGACGGCGGACGCGACCCGCTTGGCGGACTCCGCGCGGGCGTCGCCCGCCACGAACACCCCGGGCACGTTGGTCTCCAGGTGGTACGGCGGCCGGTCCAGCTCCCAGTTGGCCGGCGGGCGCCCGTCGGCGGTCAGGTCGGGCCCGGTCAGGATGAACCCGTGCGCGTCCCGCAGCACCGTCCCGTCCAGCCACTGGGTGAGCGGAGCCGCGCCGATGAAGACGAACATCCACTGCGCGTCGACCAGTTCACTGCCCCCGCTGTCCACGTCGCGCAGGGTGAGCCGCTCCAGATGACCGTCGCCGTGCACGGACTCGACGACGGTACGGGTGCGGACCGAGATGTTCGGCGCCTCGTTGATCTGCTGGACCAGGTAGTACGACATCGACGCGGTCAGGTCGGCGCCGCGCACCAGCAGCGTCACCGACTTGGCGCCCCGGGACAGATACATCGCCGCCTGCCCGGCCGAGTTGGCGCCGCCCACGATGTACACGTCGTGGCCCTGGCAGGAGGCCGCCTCGGTCAGCGCCGACCCGTAGAACACCCCGCAGCCGGTCAGATCGGCCGTGCCCGGGGCGTCCAGCTGACGGTAGGAGACGCCGGTCGCCAGGATCACGCTGTGCGCGGCGACCTCGGAGCCGTCGGAGAAGCGCACGGTGCGGGCGGCGCCGTTGACCTCAAGGCCGGTCACCTCGCGGGCGGTGAGGATCTCCGCGCCGAACTTCGCGGCCTGCCGCCGGGCCCGGTCGGTGAGCTGGGCGCCGGAGACGCCGTCGGGGAAGCCGAGGTAGTTCTCGATGCGGGAGCTCTGCCCGGCCTGCCCCCCGGTCGCCGACCGCTCCACCAGGACCGTGCGCAGCCCTTCCGACGCCCCGTACACGGCGGCCCCGAGCCCGGCCGGGCCGCCGCCGATGACGACCAGGTCGTAGAAGTCGGCCTCCGGTGTCGTCGCCAGGCCCACCCGCGCGGCCAGTTCGGGCGCCTCCGGCTCGATCAGCGGCGTGCCGTCCGGCGTGACCACCAGCGGCAGCCGCTGCCCGTCCTGCCCGGCCGCCGTGAGCAGCCGCCGGCCCTCCGGCTCGTCGGCCGAGTACCAGCGGTAGGGCACCTGGTTGCGGGCCAGGAACTCCCGCACCTCGGAGGACCGCGCCGACCAGCGGTGACCGACCACCTTGGTGGCGGGCACCGGCCGGAAGTCGCTGCACCGCCACGCCTGGAGCAGATCGTCGAGCACCGGATAGAGCTTCTCCTCGGGCGGGTCCCACGGCTTGAGGAGATAGTGGTCGACGTCGACGACGTTGATCGCGTCGATCGCCGCCTCGGTGTCCGCGTACGCGGTCAGCAGCACCCGCCGGGCGCCCGGATACACGTCCAGGGCCTGTTCGAGGAACTCGATGCCGTTCATCTGCGGCATCCGGTAGTCGGCCAGGATCACGGCCACCAGGTCACCGCGGAGCTTCAGCTCCCGCAGCGCCTCCAGCGCGGACGCGCCGGACTCGGCCCGCACGATCCGGTAGGACTCGCCGTAACGCCGCCGCAGGTCACGGGCGACGGCGCGGGAGACCCCCGGATCGTCGTCCACGGTCATGATGACGGTCCGCGTGGCGTCGGACACCTCTGCCATACGTCTCCACCCCGAGTGCTCCGACCGGCGTCCGGGCGAGCCCTGGAACCGAGGGGCGGCCACCGCGCCGGCTCACGCCCATCGTATGTTCGATCGCCCGCGCCCGCCTCGGCCGGGAACCCGGACGACCGCCCGCCTCACTCCGCGGTCGTGGGCTGGAGCGTCTCGCGCGCGGTGGGCAGGATGTTGCGGATGTAGTCGGCGACGGCCGTCTCCAGGCCGATGTCGTGCTGTGCGTGCTCGGACAGGTACCAGCGGTGTTCGAGCAGCTCGTGGTAGATCTCCGCCGCGTCCATCGCCCCGCGCAGCTCCAACGGCACCTCCCGCACCGTCGGCCGGAACACGTCCCGCACCCAGCGGTGGGCAAGCACCTCGGGGCGGGCGGTGAGGGGATCACCGGGGGCGTAGTCGTCCTGGGTGGCCATCCAGCTCTCCAGGTCGCTCAGCAGCCGCCGCGCCTGGTTCTCCTCGGTGTCCAGGCCGGTCAGCCGCAGCAGCTGGCGCTGGTGGTGCCCGGCGTCGACGACCTTGGGGACGAACGTGACGGTGTCGCCGTTGGAGGAGTGCTGGATCTGCATCTCGGCGACGTCGAAGCCGAGGTCGTTGAGGCGGCGGATGCGGCGTTCGATGTAGTGGTACTTGCCGGCCGGATACACCGAGGTGCGCGTCAGTTCGTCCCACAGACCCCGGTAGCGGGCACAGATCTCCATGCCGAACTCGATCGGGTCGACGGACGGGTGCAGCGCCCCGGCGGCCTCCAGGTCGAGGAGTTCCCCGCTGATGTTCACGCGCGCGAGGTCGAGGTCGTACTCGCGCTGCCCGTCGCTCAGCCGGGCGTGCAGGTCGCCGGTCTCGGCGTCGACGAGATAGGCCGCGTAGGCGCCCGCGTCGCGCCGGAAGAGGGTGTTGGACAGCGAGCAGTCGCCCCACGCGAACCCGGCCAGGTGCAGCCGGACCAGGAGCACGGCCAGGGCGTCCATCAGCCGGTGCATGGTGGCCGGACGCATCGTCGTCTCGAACATCGACCGGTACGGCTGCGACCCGCGCAGATGCCGGGTGACCAGCACGGATTCCAGCGGGGCGCCGGAGTCGTCGGCGCGTCCGGTCAGCACGGCCAGCGGGTCGACGGCAGGGATGCCGAGCCGGTCCAGGTCGCGCAGGAGTTCGTACTCGCGCAGCGCCGGGCGCTCGGCGAGTTCCTTGACGGCGATGACCTCGTCGCCGGCCCGCGCGTAGCGCACGACGTGGCGCGATATGCCGCGCGGCAGCGGCACGAGGTACGCCTCGGGCCACTCCTCCAGGGGCAGATGCCAGGGCAGCTCCAGCAGGAGCGCGGGGTGCTCCGGGTTCGTCGCGCTGATCTGAAGGGCCATGGGTCGGGTGTCCTCGTCTCGCGGGAGAAGTCAGCTCACTTCGGTGAAAGTCAGCTCACTTTAAAGGGCGCGTTCCCTGGCCAGAAGGGCCGCTTCACGGACCGGACCGCGGTGCGCGGGCCCATGCCCCGGCAGGACCAGCTCGCCGTCCAGCGCGGCCAGCACGTCCAGTGAGGCCACCGCGCGGTCCCGCTCGTGGTGGAACATCGCCGGCAGCAGCTGCGGCCCCCGCACCCGGGACGTCGGATGCCCGGTGACCAGCGCGTCGCCGCTGACCACCACCCCGGCGCCCGGCAGGTGGAAGGCGGCGTGCCCGTCGGTGTGCCCCGGCGTCGCCACCGGCACCGGACGCCCGGGCAGATCCAGCGCCCCGCAGCAGGGGAACGCCTCGGGGCTCGCGACCGGGACCTCGGCCGTGCCCCCGGAGCGCAGCGCGCGCACCGCCCACGGCAGCACCCCCGGACGCCAGCTCTCCCGCAGCACCTGCCGTGCCGTCACCTGCTGGCGGAACTCCCGCCGGGCGTGCGGCACTTCGGCCCAGTGCAGATACACCGGCGTGCCGTAGACATGGCGCAGATACTCGGCGGAGCCCAGGTGGTCGGTGTGCGCGTGGGTGAGCAGCACCGCGGCGACCGCCTCCGGTGCCCCGCCCACCGCCGTGAGCGAGGCGAGCAGCCGCTCCCGGTCGCCCGGGTACCCGGTGTCGACGAGCGTGAGCTGATCGCCCTCCGTGAGGATCACCCAGTTCGTGTCAGCGCCGCGCACCAGATGGATGCCGTCGGCGACCTGCCGCACCTCTGCCCGCATGATGACCCCGCGTCCCGAAGGGTTCCCGCCTGTCCGACGCGACCAGCAAAGCAGACGGCACCGGTCTCAGCGCACGCCACGCGGCCGGAACTGCACGCTCACCCTCGGCCCCACCGCCCGGGCGCTCTTGGGCACGCGGTGCTCCCAGGTCCGCTGGCAGGAGCCGCCCATCACGATCAGGTCGCCGTGCCCCAGCGACCGGCGGACCGTGTCGCCGCCCCCGGCCGGACGCAGCAGCAGATCCCGGGGCGCGCCCACCGAGAGGATCGCGACCATGGTGTCCTCGCGCGCGCCCCGCCCGGACCGGTCGCCGTGCCAGGCCACGCTGTCCCGGCCGTCCCGGTAGTGGCACAGCCCCGCCGTGGTGAACGGCTCACGCAGCTCGTGGGCGTAGTGCGCGCCGAGCGCGTCCCGGGCCTCGGCCAGCACCGGATGCGGCAGCGGCTCGCCGGGGCCGTAGAACGCGAGCAGCCGGGGAACGTCGACGACCCGCTCGTACAGGGTGCGGCGTTCCGCGCGCCAGGGGACCTCGGCGGCCAGTTCGGCGTACAGGGCGTCCGAGCCGGTCAGCCAGCCCGGCAGCACGTCGATCCAGGCGCCGTCGCCGAGCACGGTGCGCCGCATGGCGTCGAGCGGGCCGAGGCGCGGCCCCTCGTCCTGGTCGAACAGCGAGCCCTGGAGGTGCGTGGTCATGTGCTCCAGCGTACCCCTTAATCGAACACGCGTTCCTTTTCGGGGGTGGGGCGGAGATCCTCGCCCCCAGCCCGGGGACGCCTCGCCGTATCCGATACATTCGCTCATCGAACGGAGGTGCGGCGTGCCGGAAGGAACGGCCGGGGCGGCCGGGCGGGTGACCGGGCGCCGGGTGCGGACCGGGGCCGACCTGCTGGACGCCGTGGGCGCCGGGTGCGCTGTGTTCTCCGTGTGCGCCGCCCAAGGGTGCGGGCGCGTCTCCGTCGAGGAGGTCCGCGCACGCCACCCTCACTCACCTTGAGAAAGGCAACGTCGCCATGGACGCGGACGTCATCGTCGTCGGAGCGGGCCTCGCCGGTCTGGTCGCGGCACATGAACTCACCAGCCGGGGCAGGCGGGTCGCCCTGGTCGACCAGGAGAACGCGGCCAACCTCGGCGGGCAGGCCTTCTGGTCCTTCGGCGGGCTCTTCCTCGTCGACTCGCCGCAGCAGCGCCGGCTCGGCATCAAGGACTCCTTCGACCTCGCCTGGAACGACTGGCAGGGCAGCGCCCAGTTCGACCGGACCGACGACGAGGACTCCTGGGCGGTGCGCTGGGCACGCGCGTACGTCGAGTTCGCGGCGGGGGAGAAGCGCTCCTGGCTGGAGGGGCACGGCATCACCCTGCTGCCCACGGTCGGCTGGGCCGAACGCGGCGACCTGCGCGCCGACGGCCACGGCAACTCCGTACCCCGCTTCCACGTCGCCTGGGGAACCGGCACCGGCGTCGTCGAACCGTTCGTCGAGTCCGCCAGGCGGGCGCGCGGCGACGGCCTGCTGACGTTCTACCACCGCCACCGGGTCGACGGACTGGTCGTCGAGGGCGGGCACGCGCGCGGGGTGCGCGGCACGGTCCTCGCCGACGACCGGTCGGCGCGCGGCGTCCCCTCCAACCGCGACGAGGCCGGCGACTTCACCCTCACCGCCCAGGCCGTCGTCGTCACCTCCGGCGGCATCGGCGCCGACCACGACATCGTCCGCCGGTACTGGCCCGAGCGGCTCGGCACCCCGCCCGCCCACATGGTCACCGGCGTGCCCGCCTACGTCGACGGCCGGATGCTCGACATCAGCGCCGAGGCCGGTGTCCGCCTCGTCAACCGCGACCGCATGTGGCACTACACCGAGGGCCTCCAGAACTGGGACCCGATCTGGCCGGGCCACGGCATCCGCATCCTGCCCGGTCCGTCCTCCCTCTGGTTCGACGCCCTCGGCCGCCGCCTGCCCGACCCCTGCCTGCCCGGCTACGACACCCTCGGCACCCTCAAGCACCTGCGCACCGACCCCGCTCTCGCCGGGCACGACCACTCCTGGTTCGTCCTCACCCAGCGGATCATCGAGAAGGAGTTCGCGCTCTCCGGCTCCGAGCAGAACCCCGACATCACCGCCAAGGACAAGGCCGCGGTCCTGCGTGACCGGCTGCTCGGCAAGGGCGCCCCGGGTCCCGTCGAGGCGTTCCTGCGCAAGGGTGCCGACTTCGTGACCGCCCCCACCCTGGAACAACTCGTCGACCGCATGAACGGCCTGACAACGGAGCCGCTCCTCGACGCGGCCGGGCTGCGCCGCCAGATCGAGGCCCGCGACCTCCAACTGGCCAACCCCTTCAGCAAGGACTCCCAGGTGCAGGGCATGCGCAACGCCCGCCGCTACCTCGGTGACCGCCTCGGCCGCGTCGCCACCCCGCACCGCATCCTCGACCCCGAGGCGGGCCCGCTGATCGGCGTCAAGCTGCACGTCCTCACCCGCAAGACCCTCGGCGGCATCCAGACCGACCTGGACTCACGCGCCCTGGGCGCCGACGGCACGCCGATCGAGGGGCTGTACGCGGCCGGTGAGGTGGCCGGCTTCGGCGGCGGCGGGGTGCACGGCTACAACGCCCTGGAGGGCACCTTCCTCGGCGGCTGCCTCTTCTCGGGCCGCGCGGCCGGGCGGGCGGCGGCCGCGCAGACCGGCTGACCGGGCGGCCGGGCCCGTCTCCTCAGCAGTCCAGGAGGCGGGCCAGCACCGAGGCGTGACTCTCCTCGGGGGACCTGACGGCCGTCAGCAGGGTCACCGGTCCCTCGCGGACCAACTCCCGCAGCTCGTCGAGGGGTTGGGCCAGCTCCGGTACGGCGAGTTCCGCCTCGTAGCGGCTGCTGAAGTCGGCGTAGGAGCCCTCGCCCGCGTGGTACCAGCGGCGCAGCTCGGGCGACGGGGTGAGGGCCTTCGGCCAGCGGTCGACGCGGGCCGCGTCCTTGGACAGACCGCGCGGCCACAGCCGGTCGACCAGCACCCGCGTCCCGTCCTGCGGGCCGGGCGGTTCATAGACGCGACGCACGCGCACGGTCATGGCGGGACTCCCTCGGACGGCGACGGCGCGAGCCTACGGCCACGCACGCGGGCGACACGGGAACGATATGGCCGAATTTGATCTGTACATGGTGAATTCCGGGGGAGGGTCGCCTAGGCTCGCTGACGGTTGATCATCCCCCCACCTCGCAGGAGTTCTCGTGACGCAGCCCTGCCGACCGACCACCAGACGCCCCGGCGTCCTTCGCCGCTCCACCGTGGTCGCCACCGTCCCCCTCGCCGTCGCCGCCCTGATAGCCGCCGCCGGACCCTCGGTGGCGCGCACCACCGGCGCGTCCGGCGTCGGCGACCCGTACTTCCCGCTCCTGGGCAACGGCGGCTACCACGTCCGGCACTACGGCCTGACGCTCCGTTACGACCCGGACTCCCGCCACCTCGACGGCACCGCCGTCCTCACCGCCCGCGCCACCCAGGACCTCACCCGCTTCCACCTCGACCTCCAGGGCCTCGACGTCACCGGCCTCACCGTCGACGCGGCCCCCTCCGCCCACACCCGCGACGGCCAGGAACTCGTCGTCACCCCGCGCCACCCCCTGAGCAAGGGACAGAAGTTCCGCGTCACCGTCTCCTACCAGGGCACCCCCGAGCAGATCACCGACCCCGACGGCTCGCCGGAGGGCTGGGTGCCCACCGACGACGGCGCCTTCGTCGTCGGGGAACCGCAGGGCGCGATGACCTGGTTCCCGGCGAACAACCACCCCCTCGACAAGGCGTCCTACGACATCACCGTCACCGTGCCCGAGGGCCACACCGCCGTCTCCAACGGCGTCCTGGTCGGCCAGGACACCACGGCCGGGCACAGCACCTTCCACTGGCGGCAGGCCGAACCCATGGCCTCCTACCTGGCCACCGCCACCGTCGGAAAATTCGAGGTCGAGCAGTACACCACCCCCGACGGCATCCGCGTCTACAACGCCGTCGACCCGCGTGAGGCCGCCGCCACCGCACCCGTCCTCACGCAGCTGCCCGCCGTGCTGGAGTGGGGGAGCGGTCTCTTCGGCCCCTACCCGTTCCGCGCCGCCGGCGCCATCGTCGACCGGGCCCCCGAGGTCGGCTACGCCCTGGAGACCCAGACCCGGCCGGTGTACCAGCGCGCGCTGCGGCTCACCTCCCTCGTCCACGAGAGCGCCCACCAGTGGTTCGGCGACTCGGTCTCCGTCACCACCTGGAAGGACATCTGGCTCAACGAGGGCTTCGCCACCTACGCCACCTGGCTCTACACCGAACAGCACGGCGGCGACAGCGCCCGGCGGACGTTCGACGCGCTCTACGCCGAACCCGCGAGCGACGACCTGTGGACGATCCCGCCCGGCAACCCCGGCAGCGGCGCGCACATCTTCGCGGACTCCGTCTACTCCCGTGGCGCCATGACCCTGCACGCCCTGCGCGAGCGCGTCGGCGACCCCGTCTTCTTCCGCGTCCTGCGCGCCTGGGCCACCGAACGGCGCGCCGGGCACGGCACGACCGCCCAGTTCATCCGGCTCGCCGAACGGGAGTCCGGCAGGAATCTGGGCACCCTCTTCCGGACCTGGCTGTACACCGAAGGCAAACCCGCCCCCCTCCCCCACTCCTAGAACTCAAAGCGGAACCGCAGCAAGTACCTGACAGGTTCCTTAAACTTCTTTGCCAAGATCGACACATGAACCTCCGTAGCACCCAAGTCGCCCTGCTCGCCGCGTCCTTCGTCCTGACCGGATGCGGCAGCGGGGCCGTGGCGACGGCGGACCGGTCCGCCGACAACGCGGCCGGTGCGCCCGTCCCCTCTGCGTCCGCCGCGTCGTCCCAGCCCTCCGCCCAGAGCGCGCCGGACCAGATACCGGACCTCGGCCCCGAGACGCTGGCCGAGATACCCGCCGACAGCCGGCAGGCCGTCGTCGTCACCGGCAAGGCCCGCCGCTCCTCCACGTCCGAGGTCGTCCTGTACCGGCGCACCGCCGACGGCTGGACGGCCGGCGCCGCATGGCCCGCGCACAACGCGTACAAGGGCTGGAGCGACCACCACATGGTCGGCGACCTCCAGTCACCGATCGGCGTCTTCACCCTCACCGACGCGGGCGGCCTGCTGAAGGACCCCGGCTCCAAGCTCCCCTACCACCAGTCGGGGAGCTTCGTCGCACCCGGCAAGGGCTTCGAGGGCGAGGCGCTCGCCGGGTCCTTCGACTACGTCGTCGCCATCAACTACAACCGCAAGCCCGGCACCTCACCCCTCGACTGGACCCGCCCGCTCGGCGCCGAACGGGGCGGCGGCATCTGGCTCCACGTCGACCACGGCGGCCCCACCCACGGCTGCGTCAGCGTCTCCGAGGCCCACATGAAGCAGCTCCTGCGCACCCTCGACCCGGCCCTGCACCCGGTCGTCGTCATGGGGGACGCCGCGTCCCTCGCGAACTGAGCCCCGTAGGATTCCCGCGGTGTGCGCACATGTGCTGGTCGCCGAGGACGACGCGATGCAGGCCGAACTGATCCGCCGGTCCCTGCTCGCGGAGGGCCACACCATCACCGTCGTCCATGACGGACCGGCGGCCCTGGACGCCGCCCGCAGGCTCCGGCCCGACCTCGTCGTCCTCGACCTGATGCTCCCCGGGATCGACGGCTTCGGCGTGTGCCGGGTGCTGCGCGGCGACGACGCCCAGATCCCGGTGCTGATGCTCACCGCCCGCTCCGACGAGGACGACGTGCTGCGCGGCCTGGAGCTGGGCGCCGACGACTACATGACCAAGCCGTACAGCCCACGGGAGTTGATGGCCCGCATCCGCACCGTGCTGCGGCGCAGCGGACGGGCGTCCGGGGAGCGGGAGGCGCCGGTGCTGCGGGCGGCCGGGATCGCCGTCGACCCGGTACGGCACGAGGTGCGCTGCGACGACGAGCCCGTGGAGTGCACCCCGGCCGAGTACCAGATCCTGCTGGCGATGGCGGGGGAGCCCGACCGGGTCTTCACCCGGCGGCAGTTGCTCCAGTGCACCAGGGGTCTGGACCGGGCGTCCACCGAACGGGCCGTGGACGTCCACATCATGAACCTGCGCAAGAAGATCGAGGCCGACCCGCGCCACCCGGTACGGCTGCTCACCGTCTTCGGGTTCGGCTACAAGCTCCGCGGCGGCCGGGGATGAGCGACCGGATACCGCTGCGCAAACGGCTGTCGGCGCGGCTGCTGCTCGCCTCCGCGCTCATCGCCCTGTGCTCGGTCGGGGCCACCGCCTGGATCGCGGTGGCGACGACGACCAGGGCCCTGAAGCAGGAACAGGGACAGGACCTCGCCGCCGGCAACCAGATCCTCGCCGAACTCAGCGGCTACGCCGCGACCCACCCCGACTGGAAGGGCGTCCAGGGCACCCTGCGCGCCCTCGCCGCGAAGACCGGCCGGCGCATCGCCCTGACCAGCGCCGACCGCACACTCATCGCCGACTCCGCGACCACGCCCACCGCGCTGCCACCGGCGCCCGCCGCCTCCGTCGACCCCCTGCGCATCGACACCTACACGGAGACCGGCGCGCAGCTCAGCGGCGTCGACCCGCGCGCGGTGGGCCCCTACCGGCTGACCGCGAGCGAGCGCGCGCATCTGCGGGCGGCGGCGCGGAACGTGCTGTCCTGCGCCACCAGCCTGGGTGAGGACGCCAGGATCGAGACGCGGCCCGGTGGCCGTCCGGTGCTCAGGGCCGCCGACGGCTCCAACATGACGGCCCGCTTCCAGGCGCGGTGCGGCAGCGCGCTGGGCGAGCCCACCCCGACCGAACAGCGGGCGGTGGCCGACCTGACCCGGGGCGTCAGGGCCTGCCTGACGAAGCGGCGGCTGACGTTGCAGCCCCCGCTCTCGCTGGCCCTGAACACGACGGGCGACGGCGACGACGACCGGTTCCTGCTGTCGTACGTGAAGACCGTCGGGCGCGGCGACCTGGACACCGTCGAGGCCTGTGTGGCGAGCGCCCGCCGGGCCCAACTCGCCCCGTACGTCGCCCCGGTGGCCGAACTGTTCCTCGGCATCGGCGACCGGGCCGCGCCGCGCTTCGACATGTCGCCGGTCAACAAGGCCAAGGTGGCGGGCGCGGCCGGTCTGGTCCTCGCCTTCACGGTCGCCGTCACCGCCGTCGTCGCCACCCGCCTGGTCCGCCCGCTGCGGGCGCTCACCGAGGCGGCCCAGCAGCCGCCCCAGCACCATGTCCGGGTGCCGGTGACCACCCGCGACGAGACCGGCATCCTCGCCGAGGCCTTCAACGACCTCACCGAACGCCGGGAGCGTCTGGAGGACCAGCGCAAGGCCATGGTCAGCGACATCGCCCATGAACTGCGCACCCCGCTCACCAACATCCGTGGCTGGCTTGAGGTCACCCGGGACGGGGTCGTCGACGCCGATCCCGCGCTGCTGTCCTCCCTGCACGACGAGGCCCTGGTCCTCCAGCGCATCATCGACGACCTCCAGGACCTCGCCGCCGCCGACGCCGGCACCCTGCGGCTGCACCGGGAGCCGGTGCGGGTCGACGAACTCCTCCAGCAGGTGGCCGCCGCCCACGGCATCGCCGCCGACACCGCCGGGGTCGCCCTGCGCACCGAGTCCGACGCCGCCCTCTGGCTGGACGCCGACCCGGTGCGGATGCGGCAGGCGCTGGGCAACCTGGTCTCCAACGCGGTGCGGCACACCCCCGCCGACGGCACGGTCACGCTGACCGCCCGCCGGGAGGGCGCGTGGGCCCGGCTCACCGTCACCGACACCGGCACGGGCATCGATCCCGCCGATCTCCCGCACGTCTTCGAGCGGTTCTGGCGGGCCGAGAAGTCCCGCAGCCGCCGCACCGGGGGCAGCGGGCTCGGCCTGTCGATCGTCCGTCACCTGATCGCGGCCCACGAAGGAACCGTCGCCGCGGACAGCGCCCCGGGCCAGGGCGCCACCTTCACCCTGCACCTCCCCGCCACCGAGGGCCCCGAGGCCTAACCCCGCGCCGCCCGCGCCTGTCGGCGTTGGCGGGTGCGCAGGGCGCGTCGTTCGTCCTCGTCCGTGCCGCCCCATACGCCGAGGCAGTCGCCGGCCTCCAAGGCCCAGCGCAGGCACTGCTGTTGGACCGGGCAGCCGGTGCACACCGCCTTCGCCTGTTCCGCCTGGAGCAGGGCCGGTCCCGAGGTGCCGATCGGGAAGAACAGTTCGGGGTCCTCACCGCGGCACGCGGCGTCGTCTCGCCAGTCGTCCATCAAAGTCACCTGTACCTGAAGTCGTCCGTGGGCCGTGTGGATGGCCGCTCCGCCTACGGGTCACCGGTCCGAGCGCCCGCGAAACAACCCGAACCGCGAGGTGACTCAGATCACTCCCTGACGCCTCACCGGGTTTCGAGCGCCTCGGCAGCCGTCGCCAGCACCGCCCGGGCGACGGCGGCCAGGGCGGGGGAGTCCAGCTTCCACTGCTGCCAATAGAGGGGAACGTCGTAGGGGCGGTCCGGCGCCAGGGACACCAACTGCCCTGACCGTACGAGGGGTTGGGCCTGTGTCACGGGCAACAGGCCCCAGCCAAGCCCCATCACCACGGCCCGCAGGAACCCCTCCGAGGCGGGGATCTGGTGCCGCTCGGAGCTCGCCCCGTCCCCGCCGCCCAACCGGCGCACGAACCCGTCCTGGAGGTCGTCGTCCCGGCCGAAGGCCAGCGTGGGCGCCACCGCGAGCGTCTCCCGCAGCGGGCCGCCGAGATGCTCGCGCGCGAACGCGGGGCTCGCCGTCGCCAGGTACCGCATCCGGCCCAGTGGCCGTACCGAACACCCCGCCACCGGCTCAGGGGAGGAGGTCACCGCCGCCATCACCAGGCCCTCGCGCAGCAGCGCCGCCGTGCGGGTCTCGTCGTCGCTGCGCAGTTCGAAGCAGAGCCGGGGCTCCTTCCCGACCCGGGCCAGTACGGGCAGGAACCAGGTGGCCAGCGAGTCCGCGTTCACCGCGACCGACACCCGGGTCGGCTCACCGGCCGCGCTCATGCCCAGCTCGGCCCGCGCGTCCCGCTCCAGCCGGGCCAGCTGCCGGGCGAACCGCACGATCACCTCGCCCGACTCCGTCGCCCGCACCGGCTTGACACGCTGGAGCAGCACCCGCCCGGTCCGCTGCTCCAGCGCCTTCACCCGCTGGCTCACCGCCGACGGCGTCACATGCAGCGCCGCCGCCGCGGCGTCGAAGGTGCCCTCGTCCACCACGGCGAGCAGCGTCCGCACCTGGTCCAGCGGCAGTTCCGTCAGCTCCGTCTTCACGAGCGCTAAGGATACGTAAGAATCTTTAGCTGTACGTATGCCGGGGGTGTTTCCTAACGTCAGGGCCATGTACCCCGCACTGTCCGCCGCTGCCGCAGGCTTCGGCACCGGTCTCTCGCTCATCGTCGCCATCGGCGCCCAGAACGCCTTCGTCCTGCGCCAGGGCATCCGCCGGGACGCGGTCCTCGCCGTCGTCGGCATCTGCGCCCTGTCCGACCTCCTCCTCATCACCCTCGGCGTCGGCGGCATCGGCGCCCTGGTGGTGGCCTGGCCCGGGGTGCTGACCGCGGTGAGCTGGATCGGCGGCGCCTTCCTGCTCGGCTACGGCGCCCTCGCCGCCCGGCGGGCCCTGCGGCCGGGCGGCGACGCGCTGCACACCGAGGGCGAGGCGAGCGGGTCCCGGCGCCGGGCGGTGCTCACCGCGCTCGCGCTGACCTGGCTCAACCCGCACGTCTACCTCGACACCGTGTTCCTGCTCGGCTCCCTCGCCGCCGACCGGGGCCCGCTGCGCTGGACGTTCGGACTCGGCGCCGTCGTCGCCAGCTGCTGCTGGTTCGCCGCGCTCGGGCTCGGCGCCCGATGGCTCGGCCGGTTCCTCACCAAACCGGGTGCCTGGCGGGTCCTGGACGGCCTGGTCGCCGTGACCATGATCGGCCTCGGCCTGCTCCTCGTCCTCGACGCCTGAGTCCGACATCCGGGACGCACGGTCCCAACTCCTGGCCGGGGCTGCCATAGTGAACCCCGGCCGGAAAGATGTAACGAGCACCCAGGACACCCGTGGACACCAGCGAGAGCAGCGGCACCGACCCCGAGATAGCCACCCCCGCCCCCGAACCGCCGCCCCGGCGCGGCTGGCGACGCTGGGCGATGGACACCCGCCCGCTGCGCGTCCCGGCCTACCGCAGGCTGTGGTCGTCGACGATCGTCACGGCCGTCGGCAGCCAGCTCACCGCGGTCGCCGTGCCCAAGCAGATCTACGACATCACCGGCTCCTCGGCCTGGGTCGGGGCCGCGAGCCTCGCCGGACTGCTGCCCCTGATCGTGTTCGCGCTCTGGGGCGGCGCCGTCGCCGACAGCGTGGACCGCCGCACCCTGCTCCTGGTCACCAACACCGGCATCGCCGTCACCTCGCTGCTGTTCTGGGTGCAGGCCGCCACCGGGATGCGCTCGGTGGCCGTGCTCATGGTGCTGCTCGCGCTGCAACAGGCGTTCTGGGGTCTGAACGCCCCGGCCCGCAACGCCTCCATCGCCCGCCTGGTGCCCCCCGAACACCTGCCCGCCGCCAACGCCCTCGGCTCCACCGTCATGCAGACCGGACAGGTCGTCGGACCGCTCCTGGCCGGCGTTCTGATCCCGGTGATCGGACTGCCCGAGCTGTATCTGATCGACGCCCTCGCCCTGTGCGTCACGGTCTGGGCCGTGTACCAGCTGCCCGCACTGCCCCCGCTGGAGGGCGCCGGGAAGCGGCGGGCCGGGGTGCGGGAGATCGCCGCCGGGTTCCGCTACATCGCGGCGCGCAAGGTGCTGCTGCTGTCCTTCCTCGCGGACATCATCGCGATGGTCCTCGGCATGCCCCGGGCCCTGTTCCCGCAGCTCGCCGACACCACCTACGGCTCCTTTGGCGAAGGCCTCGCGCTCGGGCTGCTCTTCGCGGCGATCCCGATCGGGGCGGTGCTCGGCGGGCTGCTGTCGGGCACCTTCTCGCGGGCCGAGCGGCACGGCTGGATGGTGATCGGCGCGGTCGTCACCTGGGGCGCCGCGATCACCGGGTTCGGACTGAGCGGCAACCTGTGGCTCGCCGCCGGCTTCCTGGCCGTCGCCGGGGTCGCCGACATGGTCTCGATGGTGTTCCGCGGGGCGATCCTGCTGTCGGCGGCCACCGACGAGATGCGCGGCCGGATGCAGGGCGTCTTCACCGTCGTCGTCGCGGGCGGCCCCCGCCTGGCCGACGTGCTGCACGGCACCGCGGGCTCCGCCTTCGGCCCGCGCGCGGCGGTCGCGGGCGGCGGCCTCCTGGTCGTCGTCGTGATGCTCACCCTGGCCGCCGCCGTCCCGGCCCTGCGCCGCTACCGCATCTGACCTCGGCCGCCCTACAGCGAACGATGGTGATGGGCGGCGTACTCCATGAGCCGCCCCCGGGTCAGCTCCAGGCGGTGGGCGAGGATCTCGGCGACCCCGCGCACCAGCGCCATCCCCAGCTGGGTGTCCTCCTCGCACAGGCGCAGCACCTCGGCCGCGTCGAACTCATGGGCCCGCACCTGGCTGAACGCCTCCGCCCCGAAGTCCCAGGTGTGCGGCGGGAACAGCCAGGACCAGCCCAGCAGATCGCCCGAGCCGAGACTGGCGACGGTCACCTTCTGGAGGTGGTTGACGCGCTGGGTCAGGGAGACGGCGCCCGAGCGGATCACCCAGAACCGGTCGGCCTGCCCGCCCGCCTCGAAGATCGGCGCGTCCTCCGGGAAGGAGACCTCCCGCGCGAGCGTCATCAGATGCCGGCGCTGGTCCGGGGCGAGGACGGTCAGCAGTTTCGTCGCTTTGGTCATGACGCGGGGCTCCTCGCCGACGAGGTCGGATGCGGTGTTTTCCCTACGCCCATTTCAGCCGCTGCCGGTGCGCCGGGCACCTCGGCGGAAGGTATGAAAAAGCCCTGGCTGGACGGGGGAAGCCAGCCAGGGCCGTCAAAGGGGGTGCGCACCGGACGGAACCGGTCCACCGGGGCACCTCATCCACAAGAACGGTAAACCCATGACCAGGGTTCCGGGAGTCCGAATCAGGTCACGTGACCTGTTTCACTCGGTTCTCCCTCGGCAGGTGTTCGATTCCGGTGCCCGCCGGGCAACTCCGGCACGGGAGGTTTGTCCGGGCGTACGGCGGTCAGCCGAAGGGAAGAGCCGACGGCGCGCACCTCGCCGCCGCGGCCGTGGCAAGGGTCCGGTCCCCCGACGCAGGTCGTCGCGGAGGCCGGTTCGTCACCGATCAGGGAGACGAAACGATGCACAAGGAACTCGGGGTCCAGTCCCTCGCGGGAACGCCGAAGGCACGGTTCGGGCACGCCTCCGCCTGCCTGCCGTCCGAGGCGCGCCGGGAGGTCGAGCGCGCGGTCGCGGCCCGCAGCCGTGCCACCGACACCGTCGCCGTCTCCGACGCGCTGCTCGTCGCCACCGAACTGACCACCAACGCCATCCTGCACGGCGGCGGCATCACCGACTTCCGGGTCGATGTCGTCGGGCCCGGCATCCGGGTCTCGGTGTGCGACCGCAGTGACGAACTGCCGGTCGCCTCGGACCTGGTCGACCCGCTGCGCCGCAGCGGCCTGGGCGGCCGGGGCTGGCCCATCGTCTGCCGGCTCGCCCGGGACGTGCAGGTCAGCGGGTTGCCGTCGGGCGGCAAGTGCATCACCGCCGTCGTCACCCTGCCCTGACGCCTCCCGGCGCGGCGGGACCCGCGACACTCCCGGCGTGACCACGAGCACGACGGCCGACTGGACCCCGCGGCCCGCCCCGGCGGCCGACGTCGAGGCGGTGGCGGAGCCGCGGGCGACGGTCCTGCGCGCCGACCTGGAGCGCCTGGGCCGCTACGACGACCAGCGCGTCCGGCAACGGCTGCGGGACGGGTTCACCCCGGCGCACACCTCGGTCGTCGAGGCCTACGGCGCCTTCGCGGGCCGTGTCGCCCTGCGCCCCGCCGCCGACGGCCACTGGCTGGAGCACTTCTCCCTCGCCCCGCACCTCCAGGGCCGGGGCCTGGGCTCGGCCGTGCCGCGCACCCTGCTGCGCGGCACCGACGCCGACGGCGTGCCGGTCCGCCTGAACGTCCTGCGGGGCAGCGCCGCCCGCCGCCTCTACGCACGCCACGGCTTCACCGTCACCTCCGAGGACCCCGTCGACCTCTTCATGGCACGAGAGCCGGGCACGAACCGGCCGACCTAGCCGCCCGCCCCGTCCGTGAGATCCCGCACCAGCGCCACCGCGTACGACTCCACGGCCCCGGTGAGATCGATGGCCTCGGGGTCCAGGAGCCACTGCGTGTGCAGCCCGTCGATGAACGCGAGGATCTCCAGCGCCTTCACCCCGGGGTCGAGGTCGGCCCGGAACTCGCCCCGGTCCCGGCCGGTACCGAGGATGCCGGCGATGTCGGCGCGCAGCTGCCGGTACCGGGTCACGAAGTGGTCGTGGGCCGGGGCGGCGGGGTCCAGGTTCTCGGCCAGGAGCACGGCGAAGAGCCGGACGAGGTGCGGTGCGGCCTGGTTGCGGCGGGCGAACGCGGGCAGCTGCCGGATCGCGTCGACCCCGCCGATCCGGGCCAGCTCGGCGGCGAACTCACGGCTCGCAGCGTCCCGTTGGTCGATCACCGCGTGCAACAGCCCCTCCTTGGTGCCGAAGTGATACAGCAGCCCCGGCTCGGTGATCCCGGCCCGCTGAGCCACCTCGCCCACCCCGACGCCCCGATAGCCCCGGTCCGCGAACAACAGCGCGGCCACGGCGATCAGTTCGGCCCGCCGCTTGGCGCCCCGCGCGGTCGTCCCGCCCCTCGGCTGCCGGGCCCGGCGAGGAATCCGTGGTGGGGAGTCTTGCGGCATCCCGGACGTTTACTCTTTACTAACCACTAGGTAAATAATGGCGCTTCACCCACCGAACCGCAGCAGGGCCGACCCGTCCGCCCCCTCGCCGCCGACGCGGCCGCCATCCAACTCCCCTCGCCCCCGCACCCGTTCGAGGAGACCTGATGCCCACGGCCCGCCCCGGCACCGTGACCGGCCCGTCGCCCTGGCGCGGTCAGTGGATCTGGGCCGAGCACACCGCGGTCGGCGCCACCGACGCCGGGCCCGGCGACCTGTCCCACGCCCGCGTCGCCCCACTGCCCACCCGGGCGGCCGCGTTCCCCGTCACCGTCGACCTCGACGACGGGACGGGGACGTCCACCACCAGGTCGTCGGAGCCCAGCCGTTCTTCCGCTACGTCGTCCACGACGCGCCGGCGCTGCTCGGCGCGGCCGACCGGATCGCCGGCCTGTGCCGGGACTGGAGCGCCCTGCCCGCCACCGGCCCGACCGCGTTCCGGGAGACCTGGGAGGGCGGCAGCCACGGCCACGGCTGGTCCGCCACCGGGGCCCGCGATCTCCTCGTCCACCCCCTCGGCAGCACCCCCGCCGAGCCCCGCTACGACCGGGTCCGCGTCGCCCCGCGCCTGGGCTCCCTGGAGTGGGCGCGCGGCGCCGTCCCCACCCCGCACGGGCCCGTCGAGGTGCACGCCGGCACCCACCGCACCCGCGTCGACCCACCCGTCCCCGTCGAACACGTGAGCGCCGACGGACGTCGCCACCACCTCGCGCCGGGACAGCACGTCCTGCCCACCACCTGACCCCGGCCGGAGCCCCCG
Organism: Streptomyces sp. NPDC091279; assembly: GCF_044757465.1. Classification (NCBI taxonomy): domain Bacteria; kingdom Bacillati; phylum Actinomycetota; class Actinomycetes; order Kitasatosporales; family Streptomycetaceae; genus Streptomyces; species Streptomyces sp. NPDC091279. The sequence goes on from NZ_JBIVVA010000001.1 coordinate 714,061, forward strand.
GCCACGAGCAGCAACGGGACGCCCACGGATGAAACCCACCACCCGCCTCGCCGCCCTCGCCCTCGCCACCACCGCCCTGCTCCTCGCCACCACCGTCCCCGAGGCCGCCGCGACCGGCCTCACCCAGCCCCTCGCCCGGACGGTCTGGCTCTGCCGCCCGGGCCTGCCCGACAACCCCTGCGACCAGAACACCGACGGCTCCGCCCAGACCACCACCGGGGCCTACACCCAGCACTACGTCAACGGCACGGACCGCACCCTCGACGCCACCGCGCACGCCCCCGACACCACCACCACGACCGAGCCGTACGCGGCCCCGGCCGCCTCCGACGTCGACTGCTTCTACGCCTACCCGACCGTCGACACCACCTCCAACCCGCCGCTGCGGGTCGGCTCACTGCCGCCCACCCCGCAGGACGTCGAGATGGCGGTCACCCTCGCCCAGGTCTCCCGACTCGCCCAGCACTGCCGCCTGTTCGTGCCCGTCTACCGGCAGGCCTCCCTCATCGAGGTCGCCCTCGGCTTCGTCGGCCTCACCCCCGACACCGCCACCGGCGCCGCGGACGTTCTCGACGCCTGGGACGACTACTGGGCGCACGACAACATCGACCCCGCCACCGGACGCCACCGGGGCGTCGTCCTGCTCGGCCACTCCCAGGGCACCGCCGCCCTGGTGAACCTCATCCAGCAGCGCGTCGACAACGCCCCGGACGTCCGCGACCACCTCGTCTCCGCCCTGCTGCTCGGCGGCAACATCCAGGTCCCCGACGCCGCCCCGGCCGGGGGCGGCAGCGACCCCGACGCCACCTTCCAGCATGTGCCCGCCTGCGCACGCGCCTCGGCCGCCGCCCCGCTCCCGACCGGCTGTGTCGTCGCCTACTCCACCTTCGACCAGCCCGACGGCCAACCCCCGGCCGCCGACGCGGTGTTCGGCCGTTCCACCAGCCCCGGCCACCACATCCTGTGCGTCAACCCGGCCGCCCTGCTGCGCGGCGACGCCCCCGACACCGTCGAACCCCTCGACACCTACCTCCCCACCCGGTACCTCCTCCAGGGCGACGCCCTCTTCCCCAACGGCCACTTCGGGCTGCTCATGCCCGGGTACACCCTCACCGACGACCCCACCGGCTACGCCCGCTACCCCGGTACCGTCAGCGGCGGCTGCGCCTCGGCGCGTGACGCGGCCGGAACCGCCGACTGGCTCCAGATCGGCACCGGCCAGTCGCTCTTCCCGGACAGCGCCCGCACCTCCGGACTCGGCCTGCACGTCGCCGACTTCAACGTCGCCCAGGGCGACCTGGTCCAGCTGGTCGCCCGGCAGAGCGCGGCCTGGCTCGCCGACCACGCCTGAGAACCGTCCGGGCTCTCAGGGCGTGGGCTCCTCCACGGGCACCTTCAGCGGCCTGGCCAGGCCCATCACGGCCTCGTCGAGCCGCTGGAGGTGGCGCAGGACCCGGTCGGTGATCCGCCCGTAGCGCGCCAGGCTCCCGGTCTCCGGCTCCAGCAGCGAGGCGATGCTCGGGCCGGTCTCCACCGCGACGGCCGCGTTCTCGTCGGCGACCCGGGCGGCGACGGTGGCGATGTTGCGCAGCGTGCGCCGACAGGCCCGCCGCAGCCGGGGATCGGCGGCGATCGACGGATGCGTCGGCAGCAGCTCGGCCGTCGCCGCCAGCGACCGCGCGTGATACGCGCACGTCTCCAGCAGCGCGACGACATAGCGGGCCGTGTCACGCCGGGCCCGCATCGGCGTCACCGGGTGGGTGAGCGGCTGCACCGCGGCCCGCAGGTCCGCCAGCGCCTGGTCCAAGTCCCGCGCCTTGTCGAGCAGTTCGGCGGCCGGACCGCCACTGAGCTGGTCGACGGCGGCCTCGGTGACCTCGCCCAGCCGGTCCAGGGCGGTCACCAGCAGATCGTTGGTCCGCCGGTCGGTGTGCACCGGCAGCACGAACGCCGCCGCGATGATCCCGCAGGCCGCGCCGAGCGCCGTCTCCTCCACCCGCAGCACCAGCACCGCCAGGCTGTAGGTGTGCAGCAGCGTGTACAGCAGCCCGAGCGCCGCCGTCACGAAGAACGACATCAGCGTGTACGACAGGGGCGCGGTGTAGAACATCGCGAACACGAACAGCAGCACCAGCGCGAACGCCGTCCAGGTGTGGTGTCCGACCAGTCCCGCGAGCAGCAGACCCGCGACCACCCCGAGCACGGTGCCCAGCAGCCGCCGGTAGCCCTTCACCAGGATCTCGCCGGTGGACGCGGTGTTGATGAAGACGATCCAGCAGGTCAGCACCGCCCAGTACCAGCGCTGGCTGGAGAGGAACTCGCCGCCCACGATCGCCAGCGACGACCCCACCGCGACCTGCACCGCCGCCCGGGTGGTGGGCCGCCGCAGCCCGGTCTTCTCCTCCTCGGCCGGCTCCTCGCCCGCGTCGATCGCGAGGTCCTCGGCGTCCAGCTCCTCCCGGGACCTGGCGGTGGAGGGGGTGTCGTCGGAGTCGTCCTGCGGACCGTCGAGCGCCAGCCGCAGCCCGAGCACCGCGCGGGCCGCCTCACCGATGCCGCGGAAGACGTCCTGCACGGCGGGGGAGGCCTTCGGGAGGTTCTCCTCGTCCCGGTAACCGAGCAGCCGGTTGCGGACATGCGCCAGACCCGTGCCCATCTCCGCCGACGTCGGCCGCAGCACCAGCAGCCGCAGCGCCTCAAGGTCCCGGCGCAGCGTCGCGAGGGTCTCGTCGCGCAGCGGACGCTGACCGCCGGGGACCAGGGCGCCCGGCAGATGCAGGGTCAGGGTGTCCGCGCGTTCGGCGCTGCGCGCGGACAGCAGCAGCAGGCCGAGCCGCTCGGCGGTGATCTCCGCGTCCGCGATACGCCGTTGCACCAGCCGTGCCCCGGACGCGTCGGCGGTGCCCTCCTCCAGGTGGCCCTGGATCATCATGGCCGTCTCGTGCAGCCGGGCGGTGCCCGCGCGGGCTGCCGCGAGCGCCTTGTCGATGTCGTCGGGCCCCGCGTCGAGCAGATCGAGCTGCGCGGCCACCAACTGCGCGAGTCGGGCCCGGAACGCCTCCCGCATCCGGTTCAGGATGCCGGTCGGCGTCTGGGGCACCAGCGCGAACCGCAGCACCGCGCTGGAGGCGAACGCCACCGCGACGACCCCGTACAGCTCGGGCAGGGTCGCGAGGGTGGCGCCGACGAACAGGGACAGGAAGTAGACCTGGAAGCCGATCAGACCGAGCGCGGTGCCCCGGTCACCGAACCGGCGCCCGTACACGGCGCAGAAGATGAGCGCCACGAAGAAGACGTCACCGGTCACCACCAGCTGGTGCAGCACCGCCGCCACCGTCAGCGACGCGCACGCCACCGGGAAACCGAGGGCGAGGGTGACGGCCTGCTGTCCGCGCTGCTTCTCCCGGATGGCGAAGGTCGCGACCATCGCCGCGATGGCGCCCCCGACCAGATGCCGCACGTCGAACCCGAGGAGGGTGAGCACGGCCAGCGTGAGGGCGATCGCGCCCGCCGTCCGCAGCCCCGCGGCCAGCCGCAGCAGCCCGGGGTCGGACGCGGCGACGAGATCCCGCAGCCTGGCCCGTCCCGACCCACCCGCTGTCATCACGGTGCCGTACTCACTCCCGCCTCAGCTCATGATCCTTCTCCCAGCATCGCACGCCTGCCCGAAACCGTCTCCACCGCGTCACACCGTCCCGCGCCCCGAACCCGCCACCCGCGCCCGCACCTGCTCCGGCGACAGATACGCGTCGGTGAACTCGAAGTCCCGGAGCTTGGCCTCCTTGCGGGCCTGGAAACCGGTGCGGACGAAGTCGTCGCCCGCCAGCGCGTTCAGCACCCAGTTGGTCATCACCCGGGTCTTGGCGACGTTGGTGCGCAGCGCCGACCAGTGGTAGCCGCGGGCGACGGCCTGGGCGGGCAGCCCGCGCAGTTCGACGCCGAGCGGCTTGGAGACGGCGTCCTTGCCGCCGAGGTCGACGACCAGACCGAGGTCCCGGTGCACGTACGGGTACATCGTCTGGCCGCGCAGGGCGGCGATGACGTTGTCCGCGACCCGCTTGCCCTGCCGCATCGCGTGCTGCGCGGTCGGCGGGCAGACGGCGCTCCCGTCGTCCTTGGCCTGGTCGGGCACGGCCGCCGCGTCCCCGAGCGCGAAGACACCGTCCTGGCCCGGCAGCGTCAGCTCGGCGTTGACCGGGAGGCGGCCCCGGACGGTCTCCACGCCGAGGGTGGCGATGAGCGGACTGGCGACGACCCCGGCGGTCCAGATCAGGGTGCGGGTGGGCAGCACCCGGCCATCGGTGAAGGTGACCTCCTCCGGGCCCGCCTTCGCGATGGACACGCCCAGCGAGATGTCGATGCCGCGCCGGCGCAGGATCTCCTGCGCGCTGCTGCCCAGCTTGTCGCCCAGCTCGGGCATCAGCTTCGGCGCGATGTCGATCAGATGCCACTTGATCAGCGCCGGGTCCAGCCGCGGGTAGCGCCGGACGGCCGCGTGGGTGAGCCGTTGCAGACAGGCCGCCGTCTCGGTGCCGGCGTATCCGCCGCCCACCACCACGAACTGGAGCCGCGAGGCCCGCTCCGCCGGGTCGTTGCTGGCGTCGGCCAGGTCGAGCTGCGAGATGACGTGGTCGCGGATGTAGGCGGCCTCCGCGAGGGTCTTCATCCCGTACGCGTGGTCGAGCAGGCCCGGGATGTCGAAGGTGCGGGTGACGCTGCCGGGGGCGAGCACGATGTAGTCGTACGGCTCGTCGACGAGCTGCCCGGTGATGGTGCGCACGACACAGACCTTGGCCTTCAGGTCCACGCCGATCGCACCGCCCGGGATGATCCGGGTGCGGTACTTCTTGCTGCGCCGCAGCGACACGGCGATCGACTGGGGCGTCAGCACCCCGGAGGCGACCTGGGGCAGCAGCGGCATGTACAGCTGGTAGGAGAACGGCGTCACCAGGGTGACGTCGGCCTCGTCGACGGCGAGCCTGCGCTCCAGACGGCGCAGACAGCCCACGCCGGCGAAGCCTGCGCCGACCACCAGAATCCTGGGTCGTGTCACGGTGTCTCCTTTTCTGCGACTCCAGGCGGCCCGCACCGGACGCTCTTCGTCTGCCCCTGGACCGCCGTCCCGCACCACTCGATCCCACCGCGTGGCGCTCGCTCGCGCCAGCCGGACGGGGCAGGCAGACGAACGCGCCGCTCACCACCATGCCCGCCCCTCGGCCGAAACGCACCGGGTCGTCACCGACCGATTCCGCCCCGGACCGGGGGCCGGAGGCCGCCCGCAGCGCCCGGCGCCCCTACCCGGCGTCCTGGGGGCCGAACCAGTCGAGGCACGCCACGAGGGCGTCGTCGGCGAGGTCCGGTCCGCCCCGGTGGCCCGCCAACTCCCGCAGCACCGCGCCCGGTACGTCGGAGGCGGGCAGCAGCCGGGTCGCGGTGATGGCGCGGGCCAGCGCCCGTTCCCCGTACCGTTCGCCGCCGGGCCCGGTGACGCCGTCGACGCCGTCGCTGACGAACACCAGCCGGTCGCCGGGGACCAGCTGGAACTCCTGCGCGGTGTAGTCGGTCTCCTCGAACATGCCCAGCGGCAGCTGCTCCTCGAAGTCGACGGCCGTCACGCTCCCCTCGCGCAGCCGCAGCATCCGCGGTGAACCGGCGTCCACCACCAGCATCCGCCCACTGGCCAGGTCCAGGTCGATGAGGAGCACCGACAGATACGCCTCCCCCCGGTAGTGGGCGTGCACCGCCTGGTCGGCCAGGGCGGCCTGGTCGGCGATGGGGACACCGGCCCGCCGGGCGTTGCGCAGCGCGTTGATGCCGAGGTTGGTCAGCAGCGAGGCGTCGATGCCCTCGCCCATGCCGTTGGTGAGGTACAGCAACAGCCGGTCCGCCGAGGTGGACCAGTCGAAGTTGTCGCCGAAGATGGCGTACGCGGGCTCCAGTTGGGCCCCGAGCGCGTACTCGGCCCGGCTGCTGGAGCGCGCGGGCAGCAACTGCCACTGCATCTCGGCGGCCAGCGTCAGCCGGTCGCGGCGCCGGGCGCGGTGGTAGACGTCGGTGTCCCGCTGGGCGACCGTCACCTCGTGGCCCAGGACCCGCGCCAGCTCGGCGAGTTCGTCCAGGTCGGCCCGCGCCTGCTCGACGGAGGCCAGGGTGACGTCCAGCACGCCGAGCCGGTCGCCGCGCACGGTGACCGGGAGATGGGCGTGGGCCCGGCCGTCGCCCGCCCGCTCCACGACGGGCTCCTGGGAGCCGAAGGCGCGGCCCGGGGGACTCCCGTGCAGGGCCACCGGCTCGGTCGGCCCCGGCGCGTCCGGCACCGGCAGGAGCACGGCGAGCGCGTAGTCCGCCAGCAGCAACTCCGCGTCCAGCACGCCGTACCGGGCGCGCAGTTCGTCCCGCAGGACCTCCGGGAGCAGGTGCGGAGCGGCCGAGCGCAGGGCTCGGGCGACGGCCTCGGATCTGTTCACGTTCTCGGTCACACCATTTCGTCGTGGGGCGGGTCCGACGTGCCGTTCGGCCCGTGGATGTCCCGCCCGTGGATTGTGATCTGCGCCCCGTGGGCCGGGGCGTGGGCGCCGGTGACCTGACAGCGGTCCGGAACCCTGCCAGAGTGGCTGCGTGACGTCCTCGTACCAGCGCCCGCAACCCGATGAGGTGGCGCGTGTCACCTCACAGGCGGCGGAACTGCTCGAAGTGCTGTGGGGCCGCGCCTCCACGGCGCCGGTCTCCGCCTCCCAACTGCGTGTGCTCTTCATCCTGGAGCACAACGAGGGAATCAACCTGCGCACGCTCGCGGACGCCCTGGGTTCCACCCCGCCGTCGACGAGCCGGCTCTGCGACCGGCTCCAGGCCGTCGGGTTCGTGGAGCGCCGGGCGGCCGCCACCAGCCGGCGCGAACTGCGGCTGTATCTGAGCCACCGCGGCCGGACCTTCCTGACCGACCTGCGGCTGCGCCGGGAGAGCGCCCTGACGGCGGTCCTGGAGCAGATGCCACTGGCGCAGCGGTCCGCGCTGCTGAGCGGCCTCGAAGCCTTCTGCGACGCCGCCTCGGCACAGATCCACGGCGAGAGCGGGCAGCCGCCCGCCCGCACCGCCTGACCGGCGCCGGGGAGGAGCGGCAGCTCGCCGCCCCTCCCACGCCGCCGGGGCACACCGTCCCCGGCCGGCGCCGGTCTATCTCGCCGGGTACGTCCGGTACCTCGGGTGTCGCCTCATGCCGCGTCGATCCGTCCGAGCGCGGCGTCGACGGTCTCCGACACCGGCACCGTGATGCTGACGCCGGTCAGATCCAGCACCCTGCGCACGGCGGGCGCCGGCGCGATGATGTGGACGCTGCCGGAGATCTCCCGGGCCTCCTGGTAGATCCGCAGCACGATGTTCATGCCGGACGAGTCCATGAACGGCACCCCCGACAGGTCGATCAGGAAGTGCTTGCGGCCGTGGTGCAGCTGGTTGGCCAGGTGGTGCCGGAACTCGGTCGCGGTGTCGATGTCCAGGTACCCCTCCACCACGAGGAGGGCGACATCCTCACGCGGCAGGGTGACCTCGACGGACAGGGGATTCTGGGCGATGGACACGGGTACCTCTCTCGCAGTCGTCATGTGTTGGCCGGGCGCCAGCGCGATTACCCCCGAACCCACACGCCATGCACACGGGCCCTCCGTAGCCCATGGTCCGACGCCTGCCCACGCGGCCGGGGAGGGTCCCGCGCAAGCCGCCCGTTCGGGTGAACGTGCCGCGACCGCACCCCAGGTGACAGGGGGTGAGCCCGCCGCTGGAGGCCGTCGTGGCGCCCGGTGGCCCTTGCCGGGCCCCTCGCCCCCGCGAGAGAGTTGCCGTAAGGAAACATTCACCGGCATTCGCCGTCTTCCGGAAGGTGGTGGGCGCGCGTCCGCGCGTGCCTTGCTCTTGACGACACCCCCGTACTCACCCCACGCCCCGCGTGGCGCCCCCTCGGGCGCGGCCTGGACCGCCGCGCCGTACCCGGTACTGGTCGCGGACCCGCAGGGCGATCTCATCGACCTGAACCCGGCGGCCGCCGCGCTGCTGCCCGACGCCGCCCGCGGCACCCGCCTGCGGGACGTCGCCCCGGCCTGGATCGCCGACGCCCACGACCGGTTCGTGCCCGCCGTCCCCCGCCAGGGCACCGGACACGCCGAGCACGGCAGCCTCGGTGACCGCACCTACGAGGCCCACCCCGGCCGCACCGCCGACGGCGACGTCGTCTGGTGGCTCGTCGACGACACCGCCCGCCGCCGCGCCGAGGCCGCCCTCGACGGCGAACGCCGCCGCACCGCCTTCCTCGCCCGCGCCTCCAGCGCCCTCCTCGGCTCGCTCGACCTCGCCCACTGCACGGACGTCACCGCCACGCTGGCCGCCGGTCAGCTCGCCGACGCCGCCGTGGTCGTCGCCCCGGGCCGCGGCCACCGTTTCCCCCTCACCTCCTGCGTCGCCGACGGGAGCCCCGTCCACCGCATCGCGCACGGCGAACCGGCCGACGTCGCCGGCCTGTACGAGGCGCTGCACGTCTTCCCGCCCGTGCCCTCCCGGCGGCCGGACCCGGCCGAAGTACCCGACTGGCTGGTCCCCGAGGGGTTCGCACGGCCGGTCGGCGCGGTCCTGGTCACCCCGCTGCCCGGACACGGCGTTCCGGCCGGGGCGCTGGTGCTGCTGCGCGGCGCGGGGCAGCCGCCGTTCTCGGAGAGTGAGGAACTCTTCGCCCGGCTCTTCGCCGCCCGCGCCGGAGCCGCCCTCTCCGTCGCCCGCATGTACGCGGAGCAGGCCGCCATCACCACCACCCTGATGCGGGAACTGCTGCCGCCGCGCCTGCACGACGTCCACGGCGTCGAGTTCGCGGGCTCCTACCGGCCCTCCGGCGAGGGCGAGCACGTCGGCGGCGACTTCTACGACGTCCACCCCGGCACCGACGCCGGACAGGAGACCCTGGTGGTCCTCGGCGACGTGTGCGGCAAGGGCCTGGAGGCCGCCGTCCTCACCGGCAAGATCCGCAACACCCTGCACGCCCTGCTGCCGCTGGCCGCCGACCACCAACGCCTCCTCGCCCTCCTCAACGGCGCCCTGATCGGCTCCCACCACACGAGGTTCGCGACCCTGCTGCTGACGTCCGTGGCCCGGCGCGGCCGCACCGTCCAGCTGCGGGTCACCAGCGCGGGCCACCCGCCTCCGCTGATCGTCCGCGCCGACGGCACCGTCGAGACCACCCCCACCCGGGGCTCCCTGGTCGGGGTCTTCCCCACCATCACCTCCACCACCGCCCGGGTCGAACTCTCCCCCGGTGAGACCTGCCTGCTGTTCACCGACGGCATCACCGAGGCGCGCGGCGGCCCGCTCGGCGACGAGATGTTCGGGCAGGAACGCGTCGAGGAGGCCCTCGCCGACTGCGCGGGCAGGACCGCCCGGGCGGTCGTCGCCCAGGTGCGCACCCTCGCCGAACAGTGGGTCGGCGGCGGCCGCCACGACGACATGGCCCTGGTGGCCGTCACCGCCCCGCGCCACGCCCACCTCAGCGCCGTCGACGGGCACACCCGCGGCCGGTACACGGCATGACGGCCCGCGTGTTCGACCCGCTCGCCGCACCCGCAGAGAAGTTCGACGGCCGCCTCCCCCGCACGTGGGAGATCCGAGGCGGCCCGAATGTGCGGGAAGGACGCGGGTAGGCGGTGCTGTGGAGCCGCCCGCAACGGCGGCTCACCAACCGTCCTTGAGGGACTTGAGGGACTTGAGGGAAGGGAGCGGCGTGAGCGCCGACAGCATCTGGTCGTACGCCCCGGCATCCGGCCATGTGACAGGGCAGGACCTGACAGGTTTCTCCGTCGACGCGCGGGACGGCACCATCGGCGTCGCGGAGCGCGAGGCGGACCCCGCAGGGATGCTGCACCTCGTGGTCGACACCGCCGTCTGGGCGTTCGGCCGCAGCGTCCTGGTGCCGGCCGGCGCCGTCACCGCCGTCGACGACGAGAACCGCACGATCAGCGTGGCGTGCACCCGGGCGGAGGTGAAGGGGGCACCCCGCTTCGAGACCGACAGCGAGACCCTCGACCCGGCCTACCTGGCGAGCGTCGCCGCGTACTACCGGGACCTGAGCGGGCAGCAGCCCCTGACCTCCTGAACGAGGGGACACGAGCGATGGCCCAGGAGCGGGAGGCAATCGTCACCTGCGACCCCGAACGCGACGGCGTCGTCGTGCGCGTGCGGGGCGACATCGACGCGGAGAGCGCACCGCTGCTCCAGGCGGCGCTGCACACCGCTCGCCGCGCACGGTCGGCACGCACCGTCGTCGACCTGTCCGCAACGGAGTTCGCCGACTCCTCGATCCTGCACGTGCTGCTGGAGGAGAAGGAGGCCCACCGACGGGCCGCCCGGCCCATGGTGGTGGCGGGACCGTTCCACGAGAGCATCGAAAGGCTGTTTGAGGTGACTGGCACCACGGGGTACTTCGCCCTCACCGACGACATCGCAACGGCCATGGAGGCGCCGCGGGCGGTGACGGACCGGTGAGCGACACCGTACGTCCGGCCGCGATGTCCACCCCGCTGTCCGAGGGCGCGCCGACCGACCCGGGCGTGGCGACGGCGGCACACGCCCGCGCGCACGCCCGGGCGGTGGTCCGCGAACAGTGGGACACGCGCTCGCGCACCGCCCGCGACGAGGACGTCATCGACCTCCTGCTCGTCGTGTCGGAACTGGTCACCAACGCCATCCGGCACGGCGACGGGCTCGCCGGATTCGAGGTCGCGGTCACCGACGACGGCGTCCGGCTGCTCGTGCACGACCACAGCGACGCCGTACCGCGCAGCGCGGCCGGCGCCGCGCCGCCCGGCCACCGGGTCAGCGGCTACGGCTGGCCGCTCGTGCTGCGGCTGGCCCGGGAGGTCGCCGTCGACCGGCGCGCCGGGGGCGGCAAGACGATCAGCGCGCTGATGCCGCTGACCGCCGCGTCGGACGGCCCCGCGCGCGGCTGACCCGGCGGCGGAGACCCGCGGGGGAGACCGGTCAGCGGAAGACGTCGTCCGCGTCGTCCCACTCGGCCTGCGGCTGCGGCACGCTCGGGCGCGGGGGCCGGGAGCGCGCCAGGTACATCGCGTCGATCTCCGCCGCGCAGTGCTCGACGATCGCGTCCCTGCGCAGCTTCATCGACGGCGTCAGCAGCCCGTTCGTCTGGTCGAAGGGCCGGGCCAGTATCCGGAACACGCGGATCGACTCGGCGTGCGAGACCGTGCTGTTGGCGGCGGCGACCGCCCGCCCGATCTCCTCCCGCAGCGCGTTCTCCTCCCGGGTCTGCCGGCTCGGCGCCTCACCCTGCGAGGTGAGCGACCCCCGCCAGAAGGCGAGGAACTCCGGGTCCAGGGTGAGCAACGCGCCGACGCAGGGCCGGTTGTCGCCCACCACGACCGCCTGATGGATCAACGGGTGCATCCGCAGCCGCTGTTCCAGCGCGGCCGGGGCGACGCTCTTGCCGCTGCTGGTGACGACGACGTCCTTGGTGCGCCCGGTGATCGTGAGATACCCCTCGGCGTCCAGCCAGCCGAGGTCCCCGGTGGCCAGCCAGCCGCCCCGGAGCGCGTCCAGGGTCGCCGCCCGGTCGCCCAGGTAGCCCTGGAACACCGACGCGCCGCGCAGCAGCACCTCGCCGTCGTCCGCGAGCATCAGGTCGACGCCAGGCAGCGCCTGTCCGACCGTCCCGGACTTCTCCCGCCCGAGCGGCTGCATGGTGACCCCGCCGCCGGTCTCGGTCAGGCCGTAGCCGTCGTTCACGTAGATGCCGATGCCCTCGTAGAAATGGGAGAGTTCCCGGCCGAGCGCCGACCCGCCGGAGGAGGCCCGCACCACCCGGCCGCCCAGCACCGACCGCAGCCGCCGGTACACGGTCCGCTCGAACAGGGCGTGCTGCAACCGCAGTTCGAGCCCGGGTCCGGTGCCCTCGCCGAGCCGCCGGCGTTCCGTCGCCGCCGCGAACTCCCGTGCCGTGGCCGCCGCCCGCTCGAACAGGGCCCCGCGCCCGTCCTGTTGCGCGGTGCGCAGATACGTCTTGTAGATCTTCTCGAACACCGACGGCACGGCGTAGAAGTACGTGGGCCTGAACGACCGCAGGGCACCGGCCAGCGCCTCGCCGCTCAACTCCGGTTCGTGGCCCATCAGCAGGCCGCCGCGCAGGCACAGGCTCTGGATCATCAGCCCGTACACATGGGAGAACGGCAGGAAGGCGAGCACGGAGCCCTGTTCGCCGGGCGGGGCGGCGGTCCGGCCCCAGCCCGCCAGCAGGGTGTCGCAGGAGCTGACCAGGTTGAGGTGGCTGAGCGCGCACCCCAGGGGCCGCCCGGTCGTGCCCGAGGTGTAGGCGATGACGGCGGTGGAGTCCGGCAGCACGATCCGGCGCAACGAGTCGACGGTCGTCGTCGCCACCGACGCGCCCGCGCGCACCAGTTCGTCCAGCGCCCCGGCGTCCAGCTGCCAGACGTGCCGCAGCGACGGCAGCGTCCCGCACACCGACCCGACCGTCATCACGGCCTGCTCGTCCTCCACCACCACGGCCGCGCACCCGGCGTCCCGCAGAATCCACTCCACCTGTTCGCGCGAGGACGTCGGGTAGATCGGCACGACCTCCGCGCCCACCGCCCACAGCGCGTAGCTCAGGACCGTCCACTCGTACCGGGTCCTGGCCATGATGGCCACCCGGTGCCCGGGGGAGATCCCCGAGGCGATCATCCCCTTCGCCAACTCCACGACCTGATCACGGAGTTCGGCCGCCGACACCTCCTCCCAGACGCTGGAGCCGGGCACCGGCCTGCGCGCCAGCACGGGCCGGGCGGGAGCCTTGACCGCCGTCTCGAAGACGCTGTCGGCGAGCCCGCCGGTCAGCGGCGCGACGGTGGGGGGAGCGAGGGCGTAGGCGCACATGCGCTGCTCCTGACGTGTACGGGGTGTGACGTTGCCGATCAGAACCGTGCTCGGCGGTGCCCGAATCTAGTCCAGGTGGGACCGGTCGGTGCCCTGATCCGACAATTGGCCTGCGTCCAGGCCGACGTGGCGGCCCGCGTGATCGACTCGGGCGCCCGGCATCTACAGTGCTGTAGAAATTTTTCGTGGAAGGCGATCCCCCGACATGCCGGACCAGCAAGCCCAGTTGACCGAGTTTCCGTTACGGTCGACCCGTCACGATCTGGCACTGCGGTGCCGCACGCTCACCGAGACGCGCTGGTTCGCGTGCGGCGTCCTGGTCGTGATCCTCCTCAACGCCGCACTGCTGGGCCTGGAGACCTACTCCGGGCTCGCCGAGGAGTGGCACCGCCCGCTGCGGCTGGCCGAACACACCTGTCTGGCGGCCTTCAGCGCCGAGATCCTGATCCGGATCGCTGCCCACGCCGACCGGCCGCGCGACTTCTTCAAGGACCCCTGGAACCTCTTCGACCTCGCCGTGGTCCTGTGCGCCTTCCTGCCGCTGGTGCGGGAGAACACCACGGTGCTGCGGCTGCTGCGCCTCGCGCGGGTGCTGCGCACCGCCCGTTTCCTGCCCCAACTGCGCATCGTGCTCTCGGCGGTGGTCCGCAGCCTGCCAGGAACGCTCAGCTTCCTGCTGGTGGGCGCCCTGCTGCTGTATCTGTACGCGATGGTCGGCTGGGTCTTCTTCGGCAGCGCCGACCCCCAGCACTACGGCTCCATCGGCCGCGCCGTGCTCACCCTGTTCCTGCTGATGACCCTGGACGGCATCGGCGACGCCGTGCACGCGGGCCTGGAGGTCTCCCGCTGGAGCATCCTCTACTACGCCTCCTACGTGCTGCTCGCCTCCTTCGTCCTCGTCAACGTCCTGATCGGCGTGGTCATCACCTCCCTCGACGAGGCCCGCGAGACCGAACGGGAGCAGCCGGCACCGGCCGACCACCCCACCGACCTGCTGCGCAACCGCATCACCGAGGCCCGCAGCGCCCTCGACGCCCTCGAACGCGACCTCGCCGCCCACTCCGGCGGACGGTCACTCGGCGGGCCGTAGCCAGACCGTCGCGAGCGGCGGCAGGGTGAGCCGGATGCTCGCGGGGCGGTCGTGGAAGCCGTGCGGCTCGGGCCGGAGCACGCCCGGGTTGGTGACGTCGCCGCCGCCGTAGCGGGCCGCGTCCGTGTTGAGGACCTCGCGCCAGCCGGGGACGGAGTCCGGGACGCCGATCCGGTAGTCGTGGCGGACGGCGGGGGAGAGGTGGGTGAGCGACAGCAGCGGGGTGCCCCGGGCGTCCAGCCGCAGGTGGGCGAAGACGTTGTCGTCGGCGGCGTCCCCGACGATCCACTGGAAGCCGCCCGGGTCGGTGTCGCGCTGCCACAGGGCGGGAGTCGCCGCGTAGAGCGTGTTCAGGTCGCGCACCAGGTCCCGCACGCCCCGGTGGTCGGCCTCGGCGCCGTAGGCGGGGTCCAGGAGCCACCAGTCGGGCCCGTGCGCCTCGGACCACTCCGCGCCCTGCGCGAACTCCTGCCCCATGAACAGGAGTTGCTTGCCCGGATGCGCCCACATCTGGGCCAGGTAGGCGCGCAGGTTGGCGCGCTGCTGCCACCAGTCGCCGGGCATCTTGGAGACGAGGGAGCCCTTGCCGTGCACGACCTCGTCGTGGGACAGGGGCAGCACGTAGTTCTCGCTGTACGCGTACACCATCGAGAACGTCATCTCGTTGTGGTGGTACTTGCGGTGCACCGGCTCGTGCGCCATGTACACCAGGGAGTCGTGCATCCAGCCCATGTTCCACTTCAGGCCGAAACCCAGACCGCCCGAGTCGGTGGGCCGGGTCACCCCGTCCCAGGCCGTCGACTCCTCCGCCATGGTCACCACCCCCGGCACCCGCCGGTACACGGTCGCGTTCATCTCCTGGAGGAACGCCACGGCGTCGAGGTCCTCCCGCCCGCCGTGCACATTCGGCGTCCACTGCCCCGAGTCCCGCGAGTAGTCGAGGTAGAGCATCGAGGCGACGGCGTCCACCCGCAGCCCGTCGATGTGGAACTCCTCGCACCAGTACACGGCGTTGGCGACCAGGAAGTTGCGCACCTCGGTCCGCCCGAGGTCGAACTCATAGGTCCCCCAGTCCGGATGCTCGGCCCGCCGGGTGTCCCCGGGCTCGTACAGCGGGTCCCCGTCGAACCGCGCCAACGCCCAGTCGTCCTTGGGGAAATGGGCGGGCACCCAGTCGAGGATCACCCCGACCCCGGCCCGGTGCAGCGCGTCGACGAGGAACCGGAAGTCGTCCGGGCTGCCGAGCCGCGAGGTCGGCGCGTAGAACCCGGTGACCTGGTAGCCCCACGAGCCGCCGAAGGGATGCTCCGCCACCGGCATCAACTCGACATGCGTGAACCCAAGATCCCGCACATACGCCGGCAGCACCTCGGCCAGCTGACGGTAGGTCAACCCCGGCCGCCAGGACGGGAGATGGACCTCGTAGACCGAGAACGGCGCCTCGTGCACCGGCACCTCGCCGCGCCGGGCGAGCCACTCCGCGTCCGTCCACTCGTGGTGCGAGGCCGTCACCACGGACGCCGTCGCGGGCGGCACCTCGGTGGCGCGGGCCATCGGGTCCGACTTCAGGAACCGGCTCCCGTACCGCGAGGTGATCTCGAACTTGTAGTGGGCGCCCTCCCCGATGCCCGGCACGAACAGCTCCCACACCCCGGCCGCGCCCAGCGACCGCATCGGCAGCGCCGTCCCGTCCCAGCACGTGAAGTCCCCGGCGACCCGCACCCCCTGGGCGTTGGGCGCCCACACCGTGAACCGGGTGCCCGCGACGCCCTGGTGGGCCATCGGCTCGGCACCGAGCGCCTTCCACAGCTGCTCGTGCCGGCCCTCCCGGACGAGATGCAGGTCGACCTCGCCGAGCGCCGGCAGGAACCGGTAGGGGTCCTCCGTCTCCTGCTCGCCGTCCGCGTACGCCACCCGCAGCGTGTACGCGGGGATCGCGGTGAGCGCCAGCACCCCGGAGAAGAAACCGTCGCCCTCCGACACCAGCGGCCGCCGGACACCGTCGACGACCACGCTCACCGACCGCGCGTACGGGCGCAGCGCCCGGAACGCCACGCCGCCCGGCACCGGGTGGGCGCCGAGCAGGGCATGGGGATCGTGATGGCGGCCGGTGAGCAGCCGTTCGCGTTCGTCGGGTGCGAGCGGGGGCGCGGCCGGGCACACCCGGGGCGCCCGGACGGGCGGTCCTGACGGCTCGGGGAGCGACGTGTCACGCAGGGCCACGGGGTTCAGCCTCCTCTTACGGCGAGACGTTCGATCGCCGCCATCGGGACGGGGAGCCAGTCGGGTCGGTGCCGGGCCTCGTAGAGGACCTCGTACACGGCCCGGTCGGTCTCATGGGCACGCAGCAGGGCGTGGGTGGTGCGGGGGTCCCAGCCTGCCCGGTCGGCGTAGCCCGCGCAGAACGCCTCGCGGCACCGGCGGGCCCACTCCGGACGCCAGGGCAGACGCTGGCGGGCGGCGTAGTCGAAGGAGCGGAGCATCCCGGCGATGTCACGCACCGGGGACTGGACCCCGCGCCGCTCCGCCAGCGGACGCGACGGCTCGCCCTCGAAGTCGATGACGAACCAGTCCCCGCCGGTCCGCAGCACCTGCCCCAGATGCAGATCGCCGTGGACCCGCTGGGCGGGCGGGCCGGGATCGCAGGCGGCGAGCGCGTCGAACGCGGTCCGCAGCCCCGGCACATGCGGGCGCAGCGACGGCACGGCCCGTGCGGCGGCCGTCAGCCGTTCGGTCATCGCGGCCGCCGTGCGCGCCCGGTCGGCATGCGCGCCGCGCGGGAACGCCGACGCCAGCGCGACATGCACCTCCGCCATCGCCTGCCCCAACTCCCGTGACGCGTCGGTGAACGCGTCACCGGAGGCGAGCGCCCGCAGGGCCAGCTCCCAGCCGTCGCGGGCGTCGGGCAGAAACGGCTGGAGCACGCCGAGCGTCGCCTCCAGCGGAAACGTCGTCCGCAGCCACGCCACCGGCGCCGGCACCCGCCCGCAGCCCTGCGCGGCCAGCGCCCCCGGCACCTCCAGGTCGGGGTTCACCCCGGCCTGCACCCGCCGGAAGACCTTGAGGATGAACGCGTTCCCGTACACCAGCGAGGAGTTGGACTGCTCGGCGTCCAGCACCCGGGGCGCGAGCCCGGCCGGTACCCGCACGGCCGGGTCGGCCTCGAAGCGCAGCGGCCCGGCGCTGCCGGGGTGCCGCAGCCGTTCCAGGAGGAACCGCGCGGCACGGGGGTCCTGGAGGGCGTCGTAGACCGTGAGTCCGGCGAGCGCACCCGCCTCGGCCCGGCCGATCAGGGCGTGGCGCAGGCGCGGTGCGGGCGTCGCCCGGGTGCCCAGCAGGAGCTGGTAGCAGTCGCCGGCCTCGACCAGCACATGCAGGCAGCCCGGGAACAGCTCCGTCATCGACAGCAGGGTCAGCTCGGTGAGCGGCCGGTCCTTGCCCGCGAACCAGCGCTGCCGGGGCAGCCACGCGCGCAGCAGCCCGGCGAGGCAGGCCGGCGGCGCGGCCGTGGCGGGGTGTCTGGGGAGGGTTGCGGTCTTCGGCATGACGCGTCCTTTCGCCGGCGCCTTCAGGGGCGTCGGCCGCTCCGGGAGAGCCTGAACCAGTAGAAGCCGTGACCGCCGAGGGTCAGCAGATAGGGCAGTTCGCCGATGGCCGGGAAGCGGACTCCGCCGATCAGCTCGACGGGATGCCGTCCGTCGAAGGCGCGCAGATCGAGTTCGGTGGGCTGCGGGAAGCGGGAGAAGTTGTGCACGCACAGCACGAGGTCGTCCCCGTACTCGCGCAGGAACGCCAGGACGGCCGGGTTGGAGGAGGGGAGTTCGGTGTAGGTGCCGAGCCCGAACGCCGGGTTCTGCTTGCGGATCTCGATCATGCGCCGCGTCCAGTGCAGCAGCGACGACGGCGACGACATCGACGCCTCGACGTTGGTGACCTGGTAGCCGTAGACGGGGTCCATGATCGTCGGCAGGGAGAGGCGCCCCGGGTCGCAGGAGGAGAACCCGGCGTTGCGGTCGGGGGTCCACTGCATGGGGGTGCGGACGGCGTCGCGGTCCCCGAGCCAGATGTTGTCGCCCATGCCGATCTCGTCGCCGTAGTAGAGGATCGGCGAGCCGGGCAGGGAGAGGAGGAGGGCGGTGAAGAGTTCGATCTGGTTGCGGTCGTTGTCGAGGAGGGGGGCGAGGCGGCGGCGGATGCCGATGTTGGCCCGCATGCGGGGGTCTTTCGCGTACTCCGCCCACATGTAGTCGCGTTCCTCGTCGGTGACCATCTCCAACGTCAGCTCGTCGTGGTTGCGCAGGAAGATGCCCCACTGGCAACGGGCGGGGATCGCGGGGGTCTTGGCCAGGATCTCGGAGACCGGGTGGCGGGACTCGCGGCGCACGGCCATGAAGATGCGGGGCATGACGGGGAAGTGGAACGCCATGTGGCATTCGTCGCCGCCGCTCTGGTAGTCGCCGAAGTAGTCGACGACGTCCTCGGGCCACTGGTTCGCCTCGGCCAGCAGCACCGTGTCCGGGTACATCGCGTCGATCTCACGGCGGACCCGCTTGAGGAACCCGTGACTGGCGGGCAGGTTCTCGCAGGTGGTGCCCTCGGCCGCGTACAGATACGGCACGGCGTCGAGCCGGAAGCCGTCGATGCCGAGGTCGAGCCAGAACCGCAGGGCGGCCAGGATCTCCTCCTGGACGGCCGGGTTCTCGTAGTTGAGGTCTGGCTGGTGGGAGAAGAAGCGGTGGAAGAAGTACTGCTTGCGGACCGGGTCGAACGTCCAGTTGGAGGCCTCGGTGTCGACGAAGATGACCCGTGCCTCCGGGAACTGCTGGTCGTCGTCGGCCCACATGTAGTAGTCCCCGTAGGGGCCTTCGGGGTTCTTCCTGGACTCCTGGAACCACGGGTGCTGATCGCTGGTGTGGTTCATGACGAAGTCGATGATGACGCGCATGCCGCGGTGGTGGGCGGCGTCGACGAACTCGACGAAGTCCGCGAGGTCACCGAACTCGGGCAGGACGGCGGTGTAGTCGGAGACGTCGTAACCGCCGTCGCGCAGTGGGGACTTGAAGAAGGGCGGGAGCCAGATGCAGTCGATGCCCAGCCACTGGAGGTAGTCGAGCTTGGCGGTGAGGCCCTTGAGGTCGCCGACGCCGTCGCCGTTGCTGTCCTGGAAGGAGCGGACGAGGACCTCATAGAAGACCGCGCGCTTGAACCAATCCGGGTCCCGGTCCTTGGCGGGGGTGTCCTCGAAGGTGTCCGGGACGGGCTGGTTGACTGTCATGGGGCTCTGGCCCTCCTGTCGGTGGCGGGTGGGTGCGGACTACCGCTGGACGTGGAACACGTGGGCCGGCGACCGCCCGGGTTCCAGGCGCACATAGTTGCTCCTGCCCCAGTCGTAGGTCTGCCCCGTGAGTTCGTCACGCATCGACGTGAATGCGCCCCACTCCAGGCCGAGTTGCGGCATGTCCAACGAGACCGTCGCTTCCTGGGTGTGGTGCGGGTCGAGGTTGGCGACGACCAGGACGGTGTCGTCGCCGGTCGTCTTGCTGTAGGCGATGACCGCGTCGTTGTCGGTCGGGTGGAAGCGCAGATTGCGCAGCCGTCGCAGCGCCGGGTGGGCGCGGCGGATCGCGTTGAGGCGGCCGATCAGCGGAGCGATGGTCCGCCCCTGGCGTGCGGCGGCCTCCCAGTCACGGGGCTTGAGCTGGTACTTCTCGGAGTCGAGGTACTCCTCGCTGCCGGCCCGCACGGGGGTGTTCTCGCAGAGTTCGTAGCCGCTGTAGATGCCCCAGGTGGGGGAGAGGGTGGCGGCGAGGACGGCCCGGAGTTCGAAGGCGGGCCGTCCGCCGTGCTGGAGGAATGCGTGCAGGATGTCGGGGGTGTTGACGAAGAGGTTCGGCCGCATCGACGCGGCGGTCTCACCGGCGAGTTCGGTGAGGTACTCGGTCAACTCCCCTTTGCCGGTGCGCCAGGTGAAGTAGGTGTAGGACTGCTGGAAGCCGATCTCACCGAGGGTGCGCATCATCGCGGGGCGGGTGAAGGCCTCGGCCAGGAAGATCACGTCGGGGTCGGAGGCGTTGATCTCACCGATCACGCGCTCCCAGAACAGCACCGGCTTGGTGTGCGGGTTGTCGACGCGGAAGATCCGCACGCCGTGGCCCATCCACAGACGGAGGACGCGCAGCGTCTCCGTGACCAGGCCGTCGAGGTCCGCGTCGAACGCGATCGGGTAGATGTCCTGGTACTTCTTCGGCGGGTTCTCCGCGTACGCGATGCTCCCGTCCGAGCGGTGATGGAACCACTCCGGGTGCTTCTCCACCCACGGGTGGTCCGGCGAGCACTGCAACGCGAAGTCCAGTGCGACCTCCAGGTCATGGGCGCGGGCCTGCGCCACGAACCACGCGAAGTCCTCGACCGTCCCCAGGCGCGGGTGCACCGCGTCGTGCCCGCCCTCCGGCGAACCGATCGCCCACGGCACCCCCACATCGTCCGGGCCCGCCGACAGCGCGTTGTTGCGGCCCTTGCGATGGGTCGTGCCGATCGGGTGGATCGGCGGGAGGTAGACGACGTCGAAGCCCATGTCCGCGATCGCCGCGAGCCGCCGGGCCGCCGTCCGGAACGTGCCGTGCGGCTGGTTGAGGGTGCCCTCGGAGCGCGGGAAGAACTCGTACCAGGCCCCGTACAGCGCCCGCTCCCGCTCGACCAGGAGCGGCAACTCCTCGGAGGCGGTGACCAGTTCACGCAGCGGATACCGGGCGAGCACCGCCGTCAGCTCCGGCGCGCGGGCCGCCGCCCACCTGGCCGCGACCGGGGTCGTGTCGTCGCGCAGGGCGGCCGCGGCGGCCAGCACCGAGGCGCGTCCGGCGCTGTCGGGGACGTCGGCCGCGGCCCGCTCGTGCAGGTCGGCGCCCTCCTCCAGGACCAGGCCGACATCGATGCCGGCCGGGATCTTGACGCTCGCGTGCCGGTGCCAGGTGGCGAGCGGGTCGCTCCACGCCTCCACCCGGAACGTCCAGTCCCCGACCCGGCCCGGGGTGACCTCCGCGCCCCAGCGATCGGTGCCGGGCGCCAGTTCGCGCATCGGCGCCCGCACCGCCGTTCGCCCCGCCGGATCGGTCAGGACGACGTCGGCGGCCACCGCGTCGTGCCCCTCGCGGAACACCGTCGCCGTGACCTCGAACGTCTCTCCCTCGACCGCCTTCGCCGGGCGTCGGCCGTGCTCGACGGCCGGCCGGACGTCCCGGACCGGGATGCGGCCGATGGCCGAAACCGCGTGCGCGTTCATGAGGGTGTCGCCTTCGCCGTGCTGGGCCCCGGGCGGCCGGCCCGGACGGTGTCTTGCTGCTGCGCCGGACGGGGCTACGCGCCCGCGGGGGAGTGCCCCAGCGCGACCGGCGGCCCGTGCCCGACAGGAACGCCCGTTCGGCGCAACCCGGCCCGCTCCTGGAGGTAGGCCGTCGGGGTGGACCGCAGATAGCGGTCGGCGGCGTCGGCCGCCTCGCGCGCGCAGCGCTCGCCCATCAGCACGCACAGCGTGTACCCCGCGTCCTCGAACGCGGAACGCACCGTGAGATCCCCGGGAGACGCCAGCGTCAGGCGCTCCCAGGCCCGGTACCGCCGCACGTGCCGGGCGACTTCGGCTCTGGCCGGTAGCAGCATGCGTCGATCACCTTCCGGGCTCGATGGTGGGGGACCCGACCGCCGGACGGCGGCCGTGCGTGAAGAGGCACGGCCGCGTCATCGACAGCGAGGCCTGCACACATGGTGCACGGACGGCGACCCAGCGTCTTGTTAGAGCTTCAACCACCTGTCGGGGCGCCCCGCGCTCGTGTTGCGCGAATGGAGTAGCGCTCGCACCCTGGAGATCACTCAGGAGCGAACGACGCTCACGCTTCGCGATCGAAGCCCGTCTCTCGGAGACGGTGAGCGGGACCCTCGCCGGTGAGGAGCCAACCACGATGAAGACCGCAGTCCCCTGCTACTACCACCTCGATGTGGAGGCCGGCCCCGAGCGGGCCGGACAGGTCGGCCGCATCCTGGCCGCGCATCTGCGCCTGTGGGACCTGGAGACACTGGTGCAGCCCGTCTGCCACGGCACCGAGCTGCTGTTGAAGGCCATCGACGAACACGCGGCCGACCGGCACACGTCCATCGAGATGTGGTGGAACGGCCAGCATCTGATCACGGCCGTCGGGGACGACGACCGCGACCTGCGCCCCGACGACGAACTGCGCGGCTGTCTGGAGCGCATCGCCGCCATGAGCGACGGGTGGGGCTGCTGCGCCACCGCGAACGGCGGCAAGGTCATCTGGTTCTCCCAGCGCGCCCGGGCCGGCGAACGCGTGCCCCGGGTGCCCAGAACACCGGTGCCCACCCTGCGCGAGGGGTGCCGACTCCCGGTGCCGGTCGCGTCGTTGGGCGTGGCCGACCGGGTGGACGTCGTGCTGGAGCCCACCGGGTGACCGCGTCACACCGCAGCAAGGCAGGGGTGCCCGTGTGGAGCGGGCACCCCTACCCGTTGGGCGCCGCCTTTGACGGCGAGGGCACCAACTTCGCGCTGTTCAGCGAGGTCGCCCAGGCCGTCGAGCTGATCCTCGTCGACGACGACGGCAGCGAGCGCCGGGTCCCGGTCACCGAGTCCGACGGCTTCGTCTGGCACTGCCGGCTGCCCGGCGTCGGACCGGGACAGCGCTACGGCTACCGGGTGCACGGGCCCTGGCAGCCGGAGCGCGGCCACCGCTGCAACCCGGCCAAGCTGCTCCTCGACCCGTACGCCACGGCCGTCGACGGGCAGGCCGACCACCATGCCTCCCTGTTCGAGCGCACGCCGGACGGCCCGTCCCCCGCCGACAGCGCCGGGCACACCCTGCTCGGCGTCGTCACCGACCCGTACTTCGACTGGGGCGCCGACCGCCCGCCCCGGCGCCCGTACGCCGAGACCGTCATCTACGAGGCCCATGTGCGCGGCCTCACCCGCACCCACCCCGACGTCCCCGAGGAACTCCGCGGCACCTACGCCGGGCTCGCCCACCCCGCCGTCACCGGCCACCTCACCGCCCTCGGCGTCACCGCCGTCGAGCTGATGCCGGTCCACCAGTACGCGCAGGACGGGGTGTTGCAGGGCCGGGGCCTGTCGAACTACTGGGGCTACAACACCATCGGCTTCTTCGCCCCGCACCACGCCTACGCCGCGCACGGCAGCCGGGGCGGGCAGGTCGCCGAGTTCAAGTCGATGGTGAAGGCGCTGCACGCGGCCGGGCTCGAAGTGATCCTCGACGTCGTCTACAACCACACCGCCGAGGGCAACGAGAAGGGGCCCACGCTCTCCTTCAGGGGCATCGACAACGCCTCCTACTACCGCCTGGTCGACGGGGACCCCGCGCACTACTACGACACCACCGGCACCGGCAACAGCCTGCTCATGCGCCATCCGCACGTCCTCCAGCTGATCATGGACTCGCTGCGCTACTGGGTCACCGAGATGCACGTCGACGGGTTCCGCTTCGACCTCGCGGCCACGCTGGCCCGGCAGTTGAACGAGGTGGACCGGCTCTCCGCGTTCTTCGACCTGATCCAGCAGGACCCGGTCATCAGCCGCGTCAAGCTCATCGCGGAACCCTGGGACCTCGGCGAGGGCGGCTACCAGGTCGGCAACTTCCCGCCGCTGTGGTCGGAGTGGAACGGCAAGTACCGCGACACCGTACGGGACTTCTGGCGCGCCACCGAGCACACCCTCGGCGACTTCGCCTCCCGGCTCACCGGCTCCTCCGACCTCTACCAGCGCAGCAGGCGCCGCCCCCGCGCCAGCGTCAACTTCGTGACCGCGCACGACGGTTTCACCCTGCGCGACCTCGTCTCCTACGACGACAAGCACAACAGGGCCAACGGCGAGGACGACCGGGACGGCGAGCGCGACAACCGTTCCTGGAACTGCGGCACCGAGGGCGACACCGACGACCCGGACATCCTCGCCCTGCGCGGCCGCCAGCAACGCAACCTGCTGGCCACCCTGTTGCTCTCCCAGGGCATCCCGATGCTCTGCCACGGCGACGAACTCGGCCGCACCCAGGGCGGCAACAACAACGCCTACTGCCAGGACAACGAGGTCTCCTGGATCGACTGGTCCGCCGCCGGTGACCACCGCGCCCTCACCGACTTCACCGCCCACCTGATCGGCCTGCGCGCCGCCCACCCCGTGCTGCGCCGCCGCCGTTACTTCCGCGGGGAGACCCCCACCCACGCCGGTCAGCCGCTGCCCGACCTGGTGTGGCTGGCGCCGGACGCCCGCGAGATGACCGAGGACGACTGGGAGCGCCCCGACGCGCACTCCGTCGGCGTCTTCCTCAACGGCGACGCCATCGCCGAACCCGATCCGCAGGGCCGGCCGGTCGTCGACGACTCGTTCCTGCTGCTGCTCAACAGCTACTGGGAACCGGTGGAGTTCACGTTGCCCGACGCCCGGTACGGGGAGCGCTGGACCACCCTCGTCGACACCGCCGAGGAACGGAACGCGCCGGACGAGAGCGAGCACAAGGCGGCCGGCACCCTCACCGTCGACGCCCGCAGCCTGGTCCTGCTGACCCGGCCCGCCCGTGGGGGCTCAGTGCGCGCGGTGTGAGGTCACCGTGAACTGGGCGCCGTCGGGGTCACGCAGCACGGCCTCGGCGTCGCCCTTCGACAGCACGCTCCCGCCGTTGCGCTCCGCGTCCCGCACACAGGCCGCGACGTCGGTGACGGCGAAGTGGACCTGCCAGTGCGGCCGGATGGTCGGATCGGGGGCCGCGCCCAGGGCTCCCGACTCGATGCGGGCCACGATGTCGCCGCCGCTGCGCAGCACGACCTCGCCGCCCTCGTAGTGGACCTCGCAGGAGCCGGGGCGGTCCGACGCCCACTCCAGCACCTCGCCGTAGAAGATGGCCGCGGCGAAGGCGTCCCGGGTGTGCAGCCGGATGAACGTGGGGGCCGCGCGGCGCCAGGTCTCCCAGCCGCCGACGAGTTCCCCCTCCCAGATCCCGAACGTCGCGCCGTCCCGGTCGGCGAGCAGCGCCGCCCGCCCGGGCGGGAAGGAGAGCGGCCCGACCGCCGTCGTCCCGCCGCGCTCCTGGGCCCGCGCCACCGACTGGTCCGCGCTCGTCACCGCGAAGTACGGCGTCCACGCCACCGCCATCTGCCACATGGCGGCGACCGCCGCGACCCCGGCCACCGGCGTGCCGTCCACCAGCGCCACCTGGAACCGCTCGCCGAGCGACACCGGCTGCCAGCGCCAGCCCAGCACCGCCGAGTAGAACGCCTGGGTGGTGTCCAGGTCGCGGCTGGTGAGGCTGACCCAGCAGGGCGCGCCGAAGACGGAGCGGGTGGAGACGACGTTCGCCTTGGCCCGGGGCGAGGGGCGGGTCGTGTCGTGGTTCATGGCAGTCCCGTCCTGATCTGGTCGGCCGGTGGCCACCGGCCTGCCACCAGTGTCCGGCCGAAAGCGCCGGGCGGCCCGTCGAGTGCCACCATGGACGCGTGCGCCGGCGCCCCGGCCGGCCGCACGGGGAGCACGGGGAGATGGTCATGCCCAGCGACGAGGCAGCGGACCGCATCGTCGAGCTGGAGGCGGAGGTCGGCCGGCTCCAGGCGGCCGTCGCCTCGCACGCCGTGGTCGACCAGGCGATCGGCATGGTCGTCGCGCTCGGCCGGGTCACGCCCGAACAGGGCTGGGACATTCTCCGGGAGATCTCCCAGCACACGAACATCAAAGTGCGCAGAGTCGCCGAGATGATCCTCGTCTGGGGGCGCAGCCGAGCGATGCCCCCGGAGATCGGCGCGGAACTGGAAAGGGCCCTGGAGCGCCACGGGCCCCCGCAGATCCCGGGTTCCGCCCCCGAACGCTGACGCGCTCAGCGGGCCCGGGTGAGCACGTCCTCGCGGGTGGCCGTCTCCTCGCGGGTGGCCGTCTCCTCGGGGGTGAGGACCTCCTCGCGCAGCTGGGCGCAGCAGCGGGTGAGCAGCCGCGACACATGCATCTGCGAGACCCCGAGCCGGTCGGCGATGCCCTGTTGCGTCATGCCGTGGAAGAAGCGCAGGTAGAGGATGGTCTGCTCGCGTTCGGGCAGCCGGTGCAGACACGGCATGACGGTCACCCGGTCGACGACGACGTCGTAGCCCGGGTCGGGGCCGCCGAGGCCGTCGCCGAGCCGGAAACCGTCGGAGCCGGTCACCTCCGCGTCCAGCGACAGCGCGGAGAAACAGTCCAGCGCCTCCATGCCGGTACGCACCTCGCTCTCGGTGAGCTGCGCCCACGCGGCGATCTCGGCGACGGTGGGGGAGCGCCCCGGTGTCGTCTGCGCCAGTTCCTTGGTGGCCCGGCGGACCCGGTTGCGCAGGTCCTGGACGCGGCGGGGGACGTGCAGGGTCCAGAGGTGGTCGCGGAAGTGCCGTTTGATCTCGCCGGTGACGGTCGGCACCGCGTACGCCTCGAAGGCGTGGCCGCGCACCGGGTCGTAGCCGTCGACGGCCTTCACCAGACCGAGGGCGGCGACCTGGCAGAGGTCCTCGTACGCCTCGCCCCGGCCCCGGAACCGGCCCGCGATCCGCTCGGCCATGGGCAGCCAGGCCCGCACCAGCTCGTCGCGCAGGGCGGTGCGCTGCGGCCCCTGGGGGAGCGCCGCGAGCCGTTCGAAGGCGGCGGCGGTGTCGGGGGCGTCGTCGTGGGGATGGGGTTTCGCTCTGCCGGTGGTACGCATCGCGCACCTCCCTCGGCCGGTGCCGGGTGGACGGTCACCGCAGGAGACGAGGCGCGGACCGGCGGGCGACGCCCGGAGCCGCGCATCGGCTCCCACGGACGTGCCTCCGGTCCGAAGCACTAAAGGAACAATTCCCTCGAAATGCGGGCACAAAACAATTCCCGGAATGTGATGACGGGTGGTGATGAATCGATTGCCGATTGTTGCTCAATGCATTTCCGCCGGAAAGGAACGGCTCTCGACCGGCTTGACCAAACCTTGGGGTCGTTACCTCTGCTAAAGAGTTAATCTGACATACGTGGAACCTGAAACCTTCCCGGACGAGCTGATCGACGCCCTCATGGGTGTCCAACGGCTCCTGCGCCGACGCCTGCGCCCCCAGGTGGCGCCCCGACTGCGCGGCGCCGAGATCGAATTGCTGCGCCTGGTCGTGGCCCGGCCCGGCATCGGCATCTCGGACGCCGCGAAGGACATGCACCTGGCGGGCAACTCGGTCTCCACGCTCGTCAACCAGCTCTCCCGGCAGGGCTACCTGAGCCGCGAGACCGACCCCGCCGACCGGCGGGCCGCACGACTGCTGCCCACCCCCGCCGCCGAGGCCCGGCTCACCGAATGGCGCGGGCGCCGCACCGCACTGGTGCGCGGCACCGTGTCCCGGCTCGACGAGAGCGACCGGGAGGCGCTGCGCGCGGCCATCCCGGCCCTGCGGCACCTGGCCGACCAACTGCGCGAGGAGACGGAGGACTGATGACACGGGACACCCCCGACGGCCCGGCCGAGGCCGTCAGCTGCACCGGCCTGGTGTACGCCTTCGGCGACACCAGGGCGGTGGACGGACTCGACCTGTCCGTCGCACCGGGCGAGGTCTTCGGACTGCTCGGCCCGAACGGCGCCGGCAAGACCACCGCCATCCGCTGCATCACCACCCTCCTGCCGGTCCCGACCGGCATGGTCCGGGTCTTCGGCCACGACGCCGCCCGCGACCGCATGGCCGTACGCCGCCTGCTCGGCTACGTCCCGCAGCAACTGTCCGCCGACGCCGGACTCACCGGCCGGGAGAACGTCGCCCTGTTCGCCCGCGTCTTCGACGTCGCCCGCCGCGAACGCGGCCCCCGCGTCGACCAGGCCCTCAGCGCCGTCGGCCTCACCGACGCCGCCGAACGCCTCGCCAGTACCTACTCCGGCGGCATGATCCGCCGCCTCGAACTCGCGCAGGCCCTGGTCAGCGCGCCCCGGCTGCTGATCCTCGACGAGCCGACCATCGGCCTCGACCCGATCGCCCGCACCGACGTGTGGGAGCACATCAACGTCGTCCGCGAGGTCACCGGCATGACTGTGCTGGTCACCACCCACTACATGGACGAGGCCGACCAGTACTGCGACCGGGTGGGCCTCATGCACCGCGGCCGTATCCGCGCCCTCGGCACCCCGGCCCAGCTCAGGGAGGGGCTCGGGGAACGCCGCCGCGCCGAAGGCGGCCCGGCCTCGGCCCCGCTGCCCACGCTGGAGGACGTCTTCCGGGACATCGCAGGACACGGTCTCGACGACAGGCAAGGAGGGTTCCGCGATGTCCGAAGCACCCGTCGCACCGCAGGACGTGTCGGCTGACCGCGCCACCGCGAGCGGCATCGGCCTGCTCGTCCGCCCACCCCAACCCCGGTCCGGCTGGCGGCTGATCCCCGCCCGCGTGATCGCGATGTGCGCCGTCGAACTACAGAAGCTCAGCCACGACCGCACCGAGCTGTACACCCGCGCGGTGCAGCCCGCGCTCTGGCTGCTGATCTTCGGTCAGACGTTCACCCACATCAAGGCGATCCCCACCGGCGGCATCCCCTACATCGACTACCTCGCGCCCGGCATCATCGCCCAGTCCGCGATGTTCATCGCCATCTTCTACGGCATCCAGATCATCTGGGAGCGCGACGCCGGCATCCTCAACAAGCTGCTGGTGACGCCGACTCCACGGGCCGCGCTCATCACCGGCAAGTCCTTCGCGGCCGGCGTGAAGTCGCTGATCCAGGCCGTCGTCGTCATCGTCATCGCGGCCCTGCTCGGGGTGGCGCTCACCTGGAACCCGCTGCGGCTGCTCGGCGTCGCCGCGATCGTGGTCCTCGGCTCGGTCTTCTTCTCCTGCCTGTCGATGACCATCGCCGGGATCGTCCTGAGCCGCGACCGGCTGATGGGATTCGGACAGGCCATCACCATGCCGCTGTTCTTCGCCTCCAACGCCCTGTACCCGGTCTCCGTGATGCCCGGCTGGATTCAGGCGGTCAGCAAGGTCAACCCGCTCAGCTACGAAGTGGACGCCCTGCGCGGCCTGCTGCTGGGCACCCCCTCCCATCTGCCGCTGGACTTCGGCATCCTGCTGGTGGCCGGCGCCGTCGGCATCACCGCCGCCTCCTCGCTGCTGGGCCGACTGGCCCGCTGATCATGGCCGGTGACGTGATGTGCGGCACGCGCGCCCACCCGCGCCCGGCGCCCATGGGCCGATTCCCGCTGGGCACGGCTTGATCACCGATCAACCGGCCGGAACCGGCAGGCCACAGCGCATTCCGCTCATTTGACAGTGCGCGCGGACCCCGGATAGGAAGCACTCTCCGGGGTCGAGAGGGTGCGTTGTGTACGAGCCGAACGTGGTCGGGGACTGGCAGGAGTACGACGAGCAGGACGGTCTGCGGGTCCGGGTGCACCGCCTGGAGACCGCCGAGCCGCCGCGCGGCCGGGACGACGCGGCGGCCGGGCTGACCTACTTCAGCCTCCGTGTGACCGTCGAGAACCGCTCCCTGGAGAGCGTCGGCATCCACCTGGAGGACGGCCAGATCGACGTCCGGGTCGGCCCCGACGGCGAGTCCGCGTTCCTGGACTGGCGCAATTCCCAGTTCATCGAGGGCTTCGACGTCTATCCGCTGCGCCGCGCGACGGCCGTGCTCTACGCGGCGGCACCCGAGGACAGCCTCGGCCAGATCGCCGTGCAGATCCATGTCCGCGTCGACGAGGAGTGGGTCGGACGGCGGCTGTGGGCGGGCGGCATCGGTCTGCGGGAGCACCCGGCGGGCCCCCACCCGGGCGCCGACCGGGACGAACTCACCTGCCAGATCAGCACCTTCCTGCGCGACCAGGCCGAGGAGGGCACCGCCTGACCCCTGTGCCCCGCCCGGCCGCCGGCCTCAGTGCGGGATGCCGTCGATCAGCTCGCGGGCACCCTGACGCAGCAGCGCCACCGCCACCGACGTGCCGAGCGTGGCCGGGTCGAGGCGTCCCGCCCACTCGTGGGCGTTCAGCCGGGTCTTGCCGTCGGCGGTGAACACGCAGGCCCGCAGCGAGAGTTCGCCGGAGTGGTCGACGCGCGCGTACCCGGCGATGGGGCTGTTGCAGTGGCCTTGCAGGACGTGCAGGAACATCCGCTCGGCGGTGGCCTCCCGGTAGGTGTCCGGGTCGCCGAGGCCGCTGACCGCGTCGATCAGGTCGCTGTCGCCCTCGCGGCACTGGAGCGCCAGGATGCCCGCGCCGATCGGCGGCATCATCGTCTCCGGCTCCAGCACCTCGGTGATGACGTCCTCGCGGCCGATGCGTTCCAGACCGGCCGCCGCGAGCAGCAGCGCGTCCGCCTCGCCCGCCGCGAGCTTCGCGAGCCGCCGGTTGGCGTTGCCCCGGAACGGCACGCACTCCAGATGCGGGTGGCTGGCGGCGAGTTGGGCGACCCGGCGCACCGACGAGGTGCCGACGCGGGTACCGGCGGGCAGCTCGTCGAGGGTGAGGCCGCCGGGGTGGATCAGCGCGTCCCGGATGTCGTCACGCCGGAGGAACGCGGCGAACGTCGTCCCGGCGGGCAGCGGACGGTCGGCGGGCACGTCCTTGACGCAGTGCACGGCGAGGTCGGCCGCCCCGGCGAGCAGCGCGGCGTCCACCTCCTTGGTGAACGCCCCCTTGCCCTCCACCAGGGACAGGTCGCCCAGCCACTTGTCACCGGTGGTCTTCACCGGCACCACCTCGGTGCGTACCGAGGGGTGAAGGACCGCCAACTCGGCGCGGACTCGCTCCACTTGGGCGAGCGCCATGGGCGAGTCGCGGGAGACGATGCGGATCAGTTCGGGCACGGACATGCGGACACGATAGTGCGTTCCCGGGGGCTTCCCGGGCCACGGTGGTCCGTTCAGGGGCCCCTGCGTCCCGATCGTGAGCAGGATCGCACCCGGCACACCCGTCACCGGTGCCCGGACGGCACACCGCCCGCCCGCTCACCGGGGAGCGGACGGGCGGTACGAGGATGTGCCGTGGCGTCAGGCGTTCGGGTCGAACGGTATGCCGGACGGCAGTGCCTTGGTGAGGTGGGCGGCGAAATTCGCGTCCTTCAGACCGAAGTTGGCGCTGCCGAAGTCGTACGCGGAGAGCTTGTCGCGCAGGCCCGCGGGGTAGCCGTTCCAGCCGACCAGCGGCGGGTACTGCCAGGTGCCCTTGGCGTTCTCCGGCGGCTCGTCGCCCGCGTTGGCCAGCCGGAAGCAGTGGGTGCTGATGCCGTCCTTGTGGTACACGATCTTCGCGTGGGTGCCGTCGAAACGGACCTCGGACGCCGCGTGCACGGTGAACGAACCGTGGTTGGACGTCGACACGTACTGGACCTGGCCGTTCTGCACCCACACCACGACGTGCTCCCAGTCGTGGCGGTGCCCGCCGAGGCTGCTGCCCGCGACGGCCTGGTCCTTCTCGAAGTACAGGCCGTACATGTACGCGCACCAGCCGTTGTTGCACAGGGAGCGCGAGTAGGTGTTGGTGTTGTCGAGGTCGGAGGCGTCGTGGCAGTCGCCGTTGAGGGCACCGGTCGGGTTCAGACCACCGTTGACCGTGCCGTCGGCGCCGATCGCGACGGAGGAGTAGCAGCCGTCGGTGTCGTAGTCGAAGGCCGGCTGGTAAGTGAACTCGGCGGCCTCGGCGTTGGCGGGCAGCGCGGTGGGCGGCGCTGCCATCGCGACTCCGGGGACGGCGACGACGAGCGTCGCGGCGCCGACCAGTCCGGTCAGCCATCTCCTGCGGTGGGTCGTGGTCTTCGGTGACGTCACTGCGTCCTCCGGCACTGGGGGGTGGGGAGTTCAGGATTCCGGATCTTTCCGGCCAGGCCAAGAGTCCGCAGGTTTCCCACCGGTGAACCATCGCCCAACAACCCGTCACCAACCGGCCGATTCCCGCCCGGAGCGGTCGCCACCTCGCAAGAGTAAAAGGGGACGCGCCCACGGACCGTCGGGCCCCTGGGCGCTGTCCGCGTCCTGCGACGGACTCAGGGCTTGATGCCCACGCCCGTCCACAGGCTGACCTCGGCGTGCGAGAACTCCGGGGTGATGTCGGGGCGCCAGCGGTGGCCCACGGTCACCCCCGGCTCCAGCAGATCGAGGCCGTCGAAGAACCGGGCGACCGCGTCGTGGGAGCGGAACTGCACCGGCGTTCCGGCCGTGTGGTAGATGTCCGTGACCTTCTGCCAGGTCTCCGGATCGAAGTCGGGCGTGCAGTGGCTCAGGGCCAGCGCACTGCCCGAGGGGAGCTTCTCCAGCAGCCGGGCGACGATCGCGTACGGCTGCTGCGCGTCGGTCACGAAGTGCATCAGCGCGTTCAGGGACAGCGCCACCGGTTGGCTCAGGTCCAGGACCCGCGCCAGCTCGGGGGATTCCACCAGCGCCGTGGCGTCGTTGATGTCGGCCTCGATGTACGTCGTGCGCCCCTGCGGCGTGCTGCGCATCAGCCGCTCGGCGTACTTGAGGACCAGCGGGTCGTTGTCCGCGTAGACCACCCGGGCCTCCGGCACGACCGACTGGGCGACCTGGTGGAGGTTGGGCTCGGTGGGTATCCCGGTGCCGATGTCCAGCCACTGGCGGATGCCGTGGTCCCTGGCCAGCACCCGGGTCGCGCGGTGCATGAACGCGCGGTTCTCGCGGGCGCAGGTGAAGATGCCCGGGTAGACCTCCGCGACCGCCTCCGCCGCCCGCTTGTCGACGTCGAAATGGTCCTTGCCGCCGAGGTAGTAGTCGTACATGCGCGCGGAGTGCGGCTTGCTGGTGTCGATGTCCCGAGTCCGAGCTGCGTGGGGCGTGCTCATCCTGTGCCTCTCACTGGTGTTTCTGCCGGGGGGGGGGCTGCTCAGCCGACCGTCAGATGGTCGGCCATGCCGTTCTTGACGCCCTGGACGAACGCCCGCATCTCCTCGACGGTGTAGATGAGGGCGGGGCCCGCGGGGTGGGTGGACTGGCGGACGGCGACCCGGCCGTCGGCGAGCCGCTTGGTCTCCACGCACTGGCCTCCGTTGGGGCCGCTCCAGGGCCGCTCCCAGCCCTGCTCGCCCAGGTCCAGCGCGGGCATTCCGTTGTACACGGCGTCGGGGGTGCCGTCGATGCTGGTCATGAGTACTCCTTACGCATGTGCTCAAGGAGGGCCCTGCTGTCCGCGGACGAGGTCAGCAGCGACATCCGGTTGTGCGCCTCCAGATGGGACACGACGTCGGAACGCTGGTCCAGATACATGGAGGCGGACAGGATCTCGCTGTACACGATGTCCGGCAGCTCGGGTTCCTCGAACCGGAAATAGGTGAACGGAGCGCACGCACCGACGTGCGCCCCCGCGGAGAACGGAATGACGTCGACGCTGACGTGGTCCATCTCCGAGACTTCCAGCAGCCGGTCGATCTGCTCCCGCATCACCTCGGCACTGCCGACGACGCGGTGCAGCACGGCCTCTTCCATCACCACCCACAGCGTGGGGCAGTCCGCTCGCTCCAACAGGCTCTGGCGGCGCAGCCGCAGGCCGATCCGGCGGCGCAGCTCCTCCTCGTCCTCGTTGGGGAAGCCGCCGCGCAGCACACCCCGGGCGTATCCCGGGGTCTGGAGCAGGCCGGTCACATAGTGCGGCTCATAGGTGCGCAGGGTCTTCGCGCTGGTCTCCAGGCTGACGTACGCGGAGAACCAGGACGGCAGCACATCGCGGTAGTCGTACCACCAGCCGGGTTCGTTGGCCTTGTCGGCGAGGGCGACGAACTCGTCGATCTCCTGCTGGTCGGCCCCGTAGGTCGCCAGCAGCTTCTCCACATAGAGCGGTTTGAGGGCGACCTCCGCCTTCTCCAGACGGCGGACGGTCAGGGTGGTCACCCGCAGGGCCGCCGCGGCCTCTTCCAACGTGGCGCCCGCGTGCTGTCGTCGCTCCTGCAACCGTCGCCCGAGGATCATCCGCAGAACGGTCGGGGCACCGGTGCCGGCGCCCGAACGAGCCTCGCTCACGCCAAAACCTCCTGAGAGACAGTCACCACCACCAGTCTGACAGCGACTTGATGATGTGGCCAGAGCGAACATAGCTCCGTGAAATTATCAGGGAGTCGGTTGCAGATTGAACTGCCGTACCACCATGATGGATTGCGTGAGCGATCAGACCGACCACCCCTGTCGCCCCGGCAGCCTCAGCCCCACCGTGCGAGGTTGGCGAGCACCGGTGTTCGGCGGTACGTGCGACGCGCGCACACCCCTTCTCGCGCGGGACCGGCCTCCCTTTCCCCTGTCGCCCGCTCCGACCGTCCACGACCGGAAGGCGAACTCCGTGTCCCCCCACACGACGTCCTCGTCCTCGCTGCTGGTGACCGACGGCTCCGCCCGTGCCCACTGGCTCGAACTCCCGGCCCGCCGCGACAGCGTCAGAGCCGCCCGGCACGGTGTGCATGAACGTATCTCCGCCTGGGGGCTGCCGGACCCGCTGTGCGACGACGCCGTCCTGCTGGTCTCCGAGATGGTCACCAACGCGGTGCTGCACACGATCAGCGGCCGGATGCTGTGCGGGGTGCGCCTGCTGACCGAGAACTGTCTGCGCATCGAGGTCCACGACTACGACTACCGGCACGACTGCGCCACCGTCGGCCGCGACCGGCCCCTGCCGGGGGTCGACGACGAGACCGGCCGGGGCCTGCTCATCGTGGAGCAACTCGCCTGTGCGTGGGGGGTCGAGCGATCGGTCCGCACCCCGGGCAACGCCGTCTGGGCGACCCTGCGCGCCTCCGCCTGACCACGCGAGGGAACGTTCAGCCCGGCGTCAGCTCGACCAGCAGCAGCGTCCGGTCGTCGGCGGCCGCCGGGGCGTGCGGCGAGGAGAGCAACTCCCGGCACAGGGACGGCAGCCAGGTGTCGTCGGTGGTACGCGGAATCCGCTCGACGGCCGTGTCCAGGGCCCGCGCGAGCCGGGTGATGCCCTGCTCGATGTCGCGCTGCCGGGACTCGACGAGCCCGTCCGTGTAGAGCCCGAGCAGTAACGGCTCCTCCACCTGGACGACCGTGACCTCGTGGCCGCCGGTGCCGAGCCCGAGGGGCAGCCCCGCGCCGGTCAGCACGACCGGGGCGGTGGGCCCGAGGAGCGGGCGCAGCAGCGGCGGCGGATGACCGGCGCCGACCAGCGTGCACACCTGGCGCCCCGGGTCCCACTCCGCGTACATGCAGGTGGCCAGGGCCGCGCCGGGGAGGGTGGCGGCGAGCGCGTCGAGGCGGCGCATCAGATCGACGGGGGCCAGGTCGAGCTGGGCGAGGGTGCGCACGGCGGTGCTCAGCTGGATCATGGCGACGGCCGCCTCGGGCCCGTGCCCCACCGCGTCCCCGACGATCAGACCGACGCGCCCGTCCGGCCGTTCCAGCGCGTCGAACCAGTCGCCGCCCACCAGATTGCCGTTGCCCGACGGCAGGTAGCCGTGTGCGAACCGGCAGCCCTTGAAGGTGCGGTCGGTTCCGGACGGCAGGCTGTTGCGCAGGGCGCGCGCGGTGCGCCGTTCCCGCTCGTAACGGCGGGCGTTGTCCAGCGCCACGCAGGCCCGCGCCGCCAGCCGCTCGACCGCGACGGCGTCGCCCGGCCCGAACACCGGGCGCTCGGGACCCCGGGTGCAGGCGACGAACCCCACCGCCACGTCCCGCAGGCGCAACGGCACGATCAGGAAGGACGCCGAGCGCAGCAGCTCCTGGATGCGGGGGTCCTGCGGCCCCGACGCGCTCAGCCGCGCGAAGGTGTGCGGGTCCAGGCAGTCCAGGCGCTGGGTGCGGCGCTCGGCGAGGGCCCGCGCGTGCGGGGACTCGCGGGGGAAGGATTCCACCCGGTCGAGCGGCAGCAGCCGTTCCCAGTCCTGGAGGTCCTGCGCGCCCACCCGCAGGGCCAGCCGGCGCGCCTCGACCTGCGGCGGGTCGGCTTCGGCGTAGGCGTTCTCGTCCAGCAGCCAGCGCTCCAGGAGGTACACGGAGGCGGCGTCGCAGAAGGAAGGGGAGAGCGCGTGCACGACATGGCTGCCGGTGAGATGCAGGTCCAGCTCGGAGCCGATGACATCGGCGGCCGGGGAGAACAACGAGCGGCGGCGCGCGGGGGTGGGGGAGGCGACGCCGTCGGGTCGTTCGAGCGGTTCGTGGGGCAGGGCCGTGCCTTTCCGGGTGGGGCCGGGCGCGGGCGCGGGCAGGAGGTCGTCCGGGCGCGCCGTGCGAGCAACTATATGATGAGACGTCAAGTGCGCCGGGGCTGGAGAGAGTTGCGATACGGAAGAGGTTTCCGGGCACGGGACGGGCCTGCCGGGGCGGATGCGCGAGGCCGTTCGGGCGGCCGGCCCGGAGCGCCGGGCGGTCCCGGGCGGCGGTGATCCGGTGGCCTCGGCGCGCGGCCCGTGGATATACCCCTTGGGGGTATATGGGCGGACTTCTGGACCCTCCCGGTCGGTCGCGGGGGACGGAAGTGTAAGGATGGTCCGTATGAGTAACGTCTACTTCGACATCAATATCAACGGCGAAGCCGCCGGCCGCATCGTCTTCACCCTCTTCGACGAGGTCGTGCCCAAGACGGCGCAGAACTTCCGCGAGCTGGCCACCGGCCAGCACGGCTTCGGCTACGCCGGTTCGCCCTTCCACCGGGTCATCCCCGACTTCATGCTCCAGGGCGGCGACTTCACCAACGGCAACGGCACCGGCGGCAAGAGCATCTACGGCGAGAAGTTCGCCGACGAGAACTTCAAGCTGAGCCACGACCGCCCGTTCCTGCTGTCGATGGCCAACGCCGGCCCGAACACCAACGGCTCGCAGTTCTTCATCACCACCGTCGTCACCTCGTGGCTGGACGGCAAGCACGTCGTCTTCGGCGAGGTCGTCGAGGGCTCGGAGCTGGTGAAGAAGATAGAGGCGCTCGGCTCCCGCTCGGGCTCCACCGCCGCCAAGATCGAGGTCGCGGCCTCCGGCGTCGTCGGCGCGTAGTTCCGGGGCCCCGGCCCTGACGCAGGACCCGGCCCCGGCCGACCGGACAGGTCGGCCGGGGCCGTTCGCGTTCCTCCGGGCGTTCCTCCGCCAGGGGGCGGGAAGAAGGTACGGACCATGTCCGTGATTGGCATGGACCTGACGGCCTGGGCTGGCTAGGCTCGGCCCCGCTGCCGCATGAGAGCGCTCTCACAGCTCGGCTGTCCCATCCGCCTGCTCCGGTTCCGCCCCCCTCACCCCTGGAACGACGAAGGGCACCCCCATGAGACGCATGAGACTGAAGCACGTCGGCCTGGCCGCCCTCCTGGTGCTCGGCACCTTCGGCGCGGCCGGCACCCTGCCCGCGTCGGCCAGCGCGGCCGATGCCACCACCGCCTCCGGCGCACCCGCCTCCGACGGCCTCCTGACCGCGATGCAGAAACAGTTCGGCCTGACGAAGGCCGAGGCCGTCGAGCGCCTCGAAGCCGAGCGGACGGCGATGAAGACCGCCCCGAAGGCGCAGCGAGCGGCCGGCAGCGCCTACGCGGGTTCCTGGTTCGACGCGTCCACGGGCCGCCTCACGGTGGCCGTCACCGAGAACGCGTCGGCGACGTCCCGGGCGGCCGTCGAGGCCTCCGGCGCCGACCTGCGCACGGTCCGGCGCAGCGCCCGCAGCCTCGACGCCGCCAAGACCCGCATCGACCGCCTCGACGCCCCCGCCGCCGTGGCCGGCTGGCACGTCGACCCCCGGGCCAACACCGTGGTCGTGACGGTGGTCGAGGCGAAGGCGGCCGACCACGATGTCCGGCGCTTCCTCGCCGAGGCCCGCGCAACCGGCCCGGTCACCGTCGAGACGGTCGCCGCCGCGCCGAGCACCTTCGCCGCGGGCACGGTCGGCGGTGACCCCTACTACACGGGCAACGTCCGCTGTTCCATCGGCTTCTCGGTGCACGGCGGCTTCGTCACGGCCGGGCACTGCGGGCAGGCGGGCGCCGGGGTGAGCGGCTGGGACGGCTCCTTCATCGGCACCTTCCAGGGCTCCTCGTTCCCCGGTGACGACTACGCGTGGGTGAGCGTGGGCAGCGGCTGGTGGACCGTGCCGGTCGTGCTCGGCTGGGGCACCGTCTCCGACCAGCTCGTGCGCGGCTCGAACGTGGCGCCGGTCGGCTCCTCGATCTGCCGCTCCGGGTCCACCTCGCACTGGCACTGCGGCACGGTCCTCGCCCTGAACGAGACCGTCAACTACAGCCAGGGCGCGGTGTACCAGATGACCAAGACGAACGTCTGCGCCGAACCCGGCGACTCCGGCGGCTCGTTCCTCTCCGGCGACCAGGCCCAGGGCGTCACCTCGGGCGGCTGGGGCAACTGCGCCAGCGGCGGCGAGACCTGGTTCCAGCCGATCAACGAGATCCTCAACCGCTACGGGCTGACCCTCCACACGGCCTGAGCGAACGGGCCCGCCGTACCGGACGCGTCCGGCGGGGTGGGGTGCACGGCGAGAGCGCGCCGGCCCCCACCCCGCCCGGACGCGACACGACCCCGCGTCTTGGGGCCGGGCCACCCTGGCGGCGTGAACAGGCCGACCCCGGACCGGAGTTCGAGGGCGTCGGCCTGAACGCCCTTGAGTCCGCGGCCGGGTGTGCTGTTTAGGCGTCGGGGCGGAACAGGGCTCCCGCACCCGGCGGACGGAAGAGCGCGTCGAACGTCGTTACGGTGGGGCCTTGTTGGTCGGGCGCGGGCGGGATCGGCCTGTGGGTGCCGGGGTTTCGCGTGCCCCGGTCGCCAGCTCGCGTGGCGTCCGTGCCGATGCGGAGCCCGCGTTGGCGGTGAACAGGTCGACGTCGGAGCAGAGTTCGGCGGCGTGGTCCTGAACGCCCCTGAATCCGGGCCGAGTTCGCCGTGCAGGTGCCTGGGTGGAGCGGGGTTCCCGTGCCCGGTGGGCAGATGGGTGCGTCGGGCGTCGTTACGGTGGGGCCCTGTTGGTCGGGCATGGGTGGGATCGGCCTGTGGGTGCCGGGGTTTTGCGTGCCCCGGTCGCCAGCTCGCGTGGCGTCCGTGCCGATGCGGAGCCCGTGTTGGCGGTGAACCGGTTGACACTAAAACGGTGTTCGGCGGCGTTGGCCTGAACGCCCCTGAGTCCGCGCCGAAGTCGCCGGGCATGTGTCCGGGTGGAGCGGGGCTCCCGTATCCGGTGGACAGAGGGGCGCGTCGAACGTCGTTATCGTGGCGCCCTGTTGGCCTTGGGCGGGCGGGATTGGTCGGCGGGTGTCGGGGTTTTGCTTGCCTCGGTTGCCAACTTCCTTAGTGTTTCTGCCGATGTGGAGTTCGCGGCGGCGGTGAT
Source organism: Streptomyces sp. NPDC091279 (assembly GCF_044757465.1). NCBI lineage: Bacteria > Bacillati > Actinomycetota > Actinomycetes > Kitasatosporales > Streptomycetaceae > Streptomyces > Streptomyces sp. NPDC091279. Next base: position 753,343 of record NZ_JBIVVA010000001.1, read on the forward strand.
CAGGACGACCTCGTGGTCGTCCTCGGGGACGAGGAGGACGTCGCAGTTCAGGTGTAGTCGGCCGGCTGTGGGGTGGTCGAGGGTCTTGGTGCGGTGGCCGGGGGCGTGGACCGGGTGGGACTCCCCGATGCGGCGGAACTCCGCGCTGCCGGAGCGCAGTTCGGTGAGCAGCGCGGCGAGGTGGGGATCGTGCGGATAGCGCTGCGCCGAGCGGCGCAGCCGGGCCACCACGAGGTGCCCGAACTCCTCGGCCGACGAACTCCCGTACGCCCGGCCCCCGTCGAGGAACCGGCGGCGGGCCAGGTTGGTCGACGCGGGGCCGTCGTCGTGGCCGAGCAGCGCGCGGGCCAGGGGGGTGCGGGCCACGACGTCGTAGGACGCGTCCGTGACGATCGCGGCGGTCTCCGGGAGGCGGTCCAGCATCGCCGCCACGTGCGGGCGGACCCGGCGGACCGCTGCGGTGCCGGGCGGCGCGTCCGTCCAGGCCAGGCGGAACAGATGGCTGCGCTCGGGCGGGGTGAGACGCCGGGCGTGGGCGAGGCCGTCCAGGATGCGCGGCGAGGGACGGGGACCGCGGGCCTGTTCGAGGCGCGTGTAGGAGTCGACCGACAGATGCGCCAGCTCCGCGATCTCCTCGCGGCGCAGACCCGGGGTGCGGCGCGGGGTGTCCTCCGGAAGGCCGTACTGCCGGGGCCGTAGCTCCGCGCGGCGCTCCCGCAGGAAACGGGCCAGTTCGGTGCGGGCCATCGGCGTCACCACCCCTGCCTGGTACAGGTCGTCCCTGGCGGGCCGGGCGGCGCCGGGAGACCGTGGACGGTGTGACCAACGATCGCACAGCACTCGTCACCGGTGCCAACAAGGGCATCGGACTGCACATCGCCCGGCTGCTCGCCGCAGAGGGCTTCACCGTCCACGTCGGAGCGCGGGACCCGGAGCGCGGGGAGCGGGCCGTGGCCCAGCTCGGAGACCGGGCCCGCCTCCTCGTCCTCGACGTCACCGACCCCGACAGCGTCGCCCGGGCCGCCGCCCAGGTGGACCACCTCGACGTCCTGGTCAACAACGCCGGCATCTCCCCGTCGGTCGCCCCGCCCGCCGAGGCCGACGTCGACGACTTCCGCCGCACCTACGAGACGAACGTCTTCGCGGTCCTGGAGGTGACCAACGCCTTCCTGCCCGCCCTGCGTCGCTCACCGCACCCGCGCGTCGTCAACGTCTCCAGCGGCACGGCGTCGCTGACCTGGAGCACCGGGCCCAACCCGCAGTTCGCGCCGGGCAGCGGCGCACTCGCCGCCTACCGGTCGTCGAAGGCCGCGCTCAACGCCCTCACCGTGTTCTACGGACTGTCCCTCGCCGAGGAGGGCTTCAAGGTGAACGCCCTCGCCCCCGGCCTGCGGGCCACCGACCTCAACGCACGGGCGGCCGCGGCCGGGGGCGATCCGGCCGAGGGCGCGGCAGGCGCCGTTCGCCTGGCTCTGTTGCCGGACGACGGGCCGACCGGTGCCTTCTTCTCCTGGGACGGCACGCCCGTGCCCTGGTGAGCACGGGCTCCGGGGTGTGATCAGGCGCGGGGACCCACGCCCGGCCTCGCGGCGTGGACGTGGGTGGCGAGGCCGTCGAGGAGGACGCTGAAGTTCGCCCAGCTGTAGGCGTACCAGGACGCGAGCTTCGGCTGCCAGACCTGACCGGCGCGGACCGCGGGCGTCCGCTTCCACAGCGGGTTGGTCGGCAGCGGGGACGCGACGGCCCACACCAGCAGGTCGGCCGGGATGGACGGGACGTTCTCCCAGCTCACCGCCTGGCTGTAGGTGTGGGCGGAGCCGCCGGGCACCTGCACCAGGCGCATTCCGAGGGCGTCCACGGTCCGCAGCACGCCCCAGGTCTTGGCGTTCATGACACCGACGGTGTTCTTGTCGATGTCGAAGACGAAACCGACCCGCAGGTCGGGGTTGGCGGCGACGGCCTTCTTGAGCGCGCCGCTCGCCCGCTCGTAACCCGCCTTCGCGGCGGTGTCGGTGAGGTCGGTGCCGATGGAACGGGTCAGACGGTCGGCGGTCCGCGCGATCTCCTCGATCGGCCGGTACATGCTCAGCCCCACCACCGGGGCGATCTTGCCGATCGCGGCGAGCCGGGAGGAGACCTGGAGGGTTCCGTCCGGCTGGAGCGCGTCGATCAGCAGGTCCGGCCGGGCCTGCGCGAGCGCCTCCAACTCCACGCCCTGGTCCGCCGAGTAGATCTTCGCGACCCCGTCCCACGTCAGGCCGACGGCCGTGACGATGCCCTGCCCCGAGTCGGTCGCGGCGACCGGCCGCAGCCCGGCCGCCCACAGCGCGGCGCCCACGGTGTCGGTGAGGACCGCGATCCGCCGGGGCCGCTTCGCCAACCGGACGGTCTTGCCCCGGTCGTCGGTGAAGGACCACGCGCCGCTGCCGCTCGCCCCGCCGGCCGCCGCCGAGCCGCCGGAACCGCACGCGGCGAGCCCGGCCGTGGCGGCGAGCGCGCCCCCACCCGCGAGCAGCCCACGCCGACTCGGCTGCCAGCGCGACGGTCCAACCCTTCCCCCGCCCCGCACTTCGGAGGGGCGGGGGAGCGCGAGACGCGGAAGGCCCGGGTGCGGGAGGGCGGCACGTAGGCAGTCGGGGCGTAGGAGGGTGGGGCTTGTCATGGTTGGTCCTTGAGGTTCACCCGGGAGGGGGAGGAGACAGGGGGAAACGGCGTTCTGATGCCGGGGAGTCGCGTGGTGGACGCGGATGGACGTTCCCGTGCGACCCCGGCCGGGGTCATGAGGTGCCCGACCTGCGGCGGGCGACCAGCAACCGGCACAGGTACAGGCCGCCGAGGACGCCCGTCATCGCGCCGACCGGCAACTCCGTGGACGGCAGCACCCGTTGGGCGGCGAAATCGCTCGCCGACAGCAGCAGGGCGCCCATGAAACCGGCGGGCACCACCAGCGCGCCGGGGGAGCGGACCAGCCGACGGCACAGTTGTGGGGCGGCCAGCGCGACGAACGTGATCGGGCCGACGGCGGCCGTGGACGCGGCGGCCAGGGCGGTCGCGGCCAGCGCCAGGATCACCCGGGTCCGCCCCACCGGCACGCCCAGACCCCGCGCCGTGTCCTCCCCCAGCTCCAGCCAGCCCAGCGCCCGCGCCGCCCACACCGTCACCGGCGTGAGGACGGCCAGGGCCAGCGCGAGCGGCGTGACCACGGACCAGGTCACGGAGTTGAGGCTGCCGATCAGCCACAGCTGCGCGTCCTGCGCCTCGTAGAGACTCGCCCGGGTCAGCAGGTACGCGGTGAGGGACGTCACCATCGCGCTGACCCCGATCCCGACCAGCACGACGCGGTACCCGAGGGCCCGGCCGCGACCGGCGGCGAGGGCGCCCACGAGCAGCGCCGTGACCAGACCGCCCGCCAGCGCCGCGACGGCGACAGCGGACGCGCCGCCGTGCAGGACGACGATCTCGACGACGGCCCCGGTCGCGGCCCCGCTGGTGAAGCCGATGATGTCCGGGCTGCCCAGCGGATTGCCCGACAGGCTCTGGAACACCGCCCCGCTCATGCCCAGCGCGCCCCCGGCCAGCACCCCGCACAGCAGCCGGGGCAGCCGCAGGTCAAGGACGATGAAGTCCTCGGCGCCGGTGCCCTGTCCGAGCAGGGTGGCCAGCACCCGGGGCAACGGGAGACGGAACGCGCCGGTGGTGAGGGCGAGCGCGCCGAGCGCCAGACAGCAGGCGGCGAGCAAGAGACAGACGGTCAGGGTGCGCGGCCGCCAGCGCACGGACAGACGTTCGCCGCGCAGGCGCAGGACGCGCCCTGGCACCGTGGCGGGCGGGGTGGCGGTGGGGACGTTCACAGTTCGGCGATCCTGCGGCGGCGGACGAGGGCGATGAAGACGGGGGCTCCGGCGAACGCGGTCACGATCCCCGCCTGGATCTCCCCCGGCCGGCCCACGACCCGCCCGAGGAGATCCGAACCGAGCAGCAGACTCGGCCCGAGCAGCAGCGAGTACGGCAGCAGCCAGCGGTGATCGGGCCCGGTGACCGCCCGCGCCAGATGCGGAACGGCCAGACCGACGAAGGCGATCGGACCGACGGCCGCCGTCGCCGCCCCGCACAGCAGGGTCACGGCGAGGGCGCCGAGCAGCCGGGTGCGGGCGACGTGGTCACCGAGGGCGCGGGCGGTGTCGTCGCCGAGCGCGAGGGCGTTCAGCGAACCGGACAGACCGAGGGCGAGCAGCGCACCGGCCGCGAGGAACGGCAGGACCTGCCAGAACACGGTGAGCGGCACCCCGGCCAGCGAGCCGACCGCCCAGAACCGGAACTGGTCGAACACATCCGCCCGCAGCAACGTCACCACCGAGATCAGCGCGCTCAGCACGGCACTGACCGCGGTACCGGCCAACGCCATCCGCACCGGCGGCGGTCCCGTACGACCCCGCGCGCCGAGCACGTGCACGGCAGCGGCGGCGGCCCCGGCACCCAGCAGCGCGGACCAGACGTACGTCGACGTACCGGCGCCGTGCCACAGGGCGAGGGTGACGACCACGGCCGTCGAGGCGCCCATGTTGACGCCGAGCAGGCCCGGGTCGGCGAGCGGATTGCGGGTCAGCGCCTGCATCAGCACCCCGGCCGCCGAGAGGGCCGCGCCGACCGCGATGCCGAGCAGGGTGCGCGGCAGCCGCAGGTCCAGGACGACCGACGCGTCGACGGAATCGCTGCCGTGCAGCAGCGCGTGGACGACGTCGGCGGGCGGGATCTGCTTGGCGCCGATGGCCACGCTCAGGACGGCGAGCAGCAGCAACAGCCCACCGGCGGCGAACAGTCCGGCCAGCCGCAGGGCCGTCGCGCCGCGCCGGGCGGGCGGGGGCGGGGCGGTGCGCCCGCCCGTCACCTCGGGCGCGCTCACGCTGGGGGTGGTCATCGTGCTCCTCGACGACGTGGACGACGTGGTGGATACCGACGTGGGTATCGACGCGGATACCGACGCGGACATCGACGCAAGGAACCGATGAACTGGTGCAGCGATACAGCGATACAGCGATACAGCGATACAGCGGTGCAGTGGTGGGGTGATGCGGTGGTGGATCAGTGCGGCGGTGGAGTAGGGCAGCGATGAAGCGGCGGTCAATAAGCTAAGCCTTGCCTAAGTAGATTAGGGAGATGTGGGCGGGGCTGGCAAGCCGCTGGATCGCCATGTCATGTCGTCAAACCGCCAGGCGGGCCCGGAGAGCGGGCTGTCGGGGCGCGGGCGGCGGGTCGGGGGCGGGTCGGGGGCGGGCTGTCTGGTCGCGGGTCGGGTGCGGGCTGTCGGGCCGCAGGTCAGGGGCGGGCTGTCGGGTTGCAGGTCAGGGCGTGCGGACCGGGCCGTTCCGCACCTGGGTCCCGCCCGTGCCGTTCCTCGCCTCCGGCACGCCCCCGCCATTCCGCGCGTCGGCGAAATAGGCGGCCGGGGTGTGGCCGGTGACCCGCCGGAACGCGGCCACGAACGCGCTCGGCGTCGCATAACCGACCCGCTCCGCGACCCGCCCGACCGGCTCGCCCTCCGCGAGATGCACCAGCGCCGCCTGGAGCCGCGCGTGCACCCGCCACCGGTTGAACGTCATCCCCGTCTCCGCCAGGAACAGCCGCAGCAGCGTCCGCGCACTGGAACCGATCGCGTGCGCGAAGTCGTCCAGGCCGCGCGGGTCGGCCGGTTCGTCCAGCAGCAGCCCCGCCACCTCCCGCGCCCGCGCGTCCACCGGCAACGGCAACTCGAACACCGCGCCGTCCGCCGGGCGCAACACCTCCACCAGGACGGCCTCCGCGTGCACCCGCGCCGCGGGGCTCGGTTCGCTCGCCAGATACTCGATCAGATGGCGGGCCAGCGGCGGCACGGCCAGCACGGTCGGCGCCGTCCAGGTGAACGGGCAGCCCGCCGGATCGAGATACAGCCCCTGGAGCACCGTCTCCCGCAACGCGGCCGTGGTGTGCCCGAGGCCCCCCGGAATCCACAGCGCCAGATGCGGCGGCAGCACCCAGCAGCGGTCCGCTATGCCGACCATCACCACCCCGGAACTGGCCCAGGCGAGCTGATGCTCGTCGTGCACGTGATGACCGAAGGACTGCCCCCTGAACATCTCGAACCGCGCGAAATCAATGGAGTTGTCCTGCGTCATACGTGCTGGCCCCGGCCTCGTTGGCCCCGCGCTCCGCCCCTGCGGACACGTGGCTGATGTGCGACATACGGTGGCGCACTACGCTGTTTACGCCACTTGTGGGCCAACCCTAACGTGGCGAGGTGACCGCGCCATCGCTGACCGGCCCCCCGACCGGCCCCTCCCTGCCGACACCCTCCCCGACGCCCCGCGCGCTGCTGTGGGAGGCGTTGCGCACCAGGCGCCGGGACCTGACCCTCGCCTCCCTGTTCTTCAGCAGCCACCAGCTCGGCGAGGCACTGGTGCCGGTCATCGTCGGCGCCGCCGTCGGCAACGCCGTCCAGAACGGCACTCCACACCAACTCGCGGGCTGGCTCGGTCTGTTGGCCGCCGACTTCCTGCTCCTCTCGCTGTCGTTCCGGTTCGGTGCCCGCGCCGCCAAACGCGCCGCCCAGCACACCGAGCACCTCGCCCGGGGCCGGCTGACAGCGGCGGTGCTGCGGCCGACCGGCGGGGTCAGGATGCTGCCCGGCGAACTGCTCAGCCGCGCCGCCGGTGACGCCGCCCGCGTCGGCGTCTTCGCCCGCACGGTCGCCTCGACCGTCGCCGCCGTGGTCGTTCTGCTCGCCTCGACGCTGCTGCTCGTGCGGATCTCACCGCCGCTGGGCGCGCTGGTCGTGGCGGGCACGGCCGGGTTGCTCGCCGCGCAGCACCGCCTCTCCGCCACCCTGCGCCGCACCAGCACCACCGAGCAGGCCCGCCAGGCCGACGCCGCCGCCCTCGCCGAGGACCTCGTCCGCGGCCTGCGCGTCCTGAAGGGCATCGGCGCCGCCCGCGCGGTCGCCGCCGACTACGCCCGCGTCAGCCAGGACGCCGTCCGGGCCGCCCGCCGCGCCGCCTCCGCCGAGGCCGCGCTGCTCTCCCTGGGCACGGCCTTCACCGGCCTCTACCTCACCGCCGTCGCCCTCACCGGCGGCTGGCTCGCCCTCGACGGCCACCTGAACCTGGGCGAGTTCATCGCCGCCCTGGGCCTCGCCCAGTTCGTGATCGGCCCGATGCGCGTGGTGGCCGCAGCCCGAGCGGGCCACGCCCGAGCCATCGCCTCCACGACCCGCATCCACGAGGTACTCAACACACCGCCCGCGGTGCCGGATGCCGGGACGCGGGGCGAGGCGACGAGGGCGGCTGCGGGGGACGGGGGAGCGGCGGACCGGACGGCTGGGGGAGCACCGGGCGCGATGGAGGGGGGTCCGGCCGGAGCCGGAGGGGGAGCACCGGGTGCGGTGGAGGGTGACGTGGCCGCCGGGGGAGTCGCGAGGGTGGTCGGGGGCGGTGCGGTTGTCGGGGGAACGGCGGCTGCGGCGGTCGGCGCTGAACTCGCCGGGGGGATCGGGGTCGAGCCCTGGAGCGGGCTGGAGTTCCGGGGGGTTCCGTTGCCCGGCGGGGCTGTTCTGGACGCCCGGGTGCCGGGTGGGTCCATGACGGGGCTGGTGTGTGACGGGCCCGCCGCCGCGGAGGCCGTGACGGCGTTGCTGGCCCGGGAGTTCGACCCGGCCGAGGGCCGCGTGCTGCTCGACGGCGTCGATCTCGCCGCGTTCCCGCTGGACGCGCTGCGGGCGACCGCCCTGGTCTGCCCGCACGAACCCGCGCTGCTGCCCGGCACCCTCGGCGACAACCTCGGCGCCCTGTCCGACGGCGCCGACGCCACCGCCGAGGGCGCGCGTGCCGCCCTCGCCGACCAGGTCGTCGACGCGACACCGCACGGCACGGACACCTCGGTCGGTGACCGGGGTGAGACCCTCTCCGGCGGGCAGCGCCAACGCGTCGCCCTGGCCCGCGCCCTCGCCGCCCGCTCGACGATCCTCGTCCTGCACGACCCCACCACCGCCGTCGACGCGGCCACGGAACACACCATCGCCGCCCGGGTACGCCGGGCCAGGGCGGACCTGACGACCCTGGTCATCACCAACAGCCCTGCCTGGCTGGCCCGTTGCACGCAGATCGTCCACGCGCACGGGGAGGGCGGCTCGGCCCGCTGCGACACCGGCACCCATGCGGCCCTGCTGGCGACGAGCGCGGCTTACCGACGGACGGTGACACGGTGACGGGGTCGGGTGGGCCGGTGGCCGGGTGGGGCCGTGGTGGGCGGCCGTGGTGGGCGGTGCGGTGGCGCGGGTCGCGTGTCGACGGGGGCGGTCGCCTTCGGTTCGGTGGCACGACGGTGCTGCTTGGCCGCCGCCGGACCGATCGCCCGATGCCCACGCTTGCCGACCGCGGTACTGGCTGCCCCCCCCGCTACTGCCCCTGCTCCCTCCGACCAGCCCACGGTGACCTGATGACCTCCCCTGCCGACTACCCGACGGTGACCCCATGACCACCACTCCCGGTCCTGCCCTGCTTCCCGTCGCCACCGGGCGGCAGACCCGGGCCCATCTCCGACGTGTGCTGCACGGCCGTCGGCCGCTGGTGGCCGCCGTTGTCGGGGCGTTCGTCGTGGACAGCGCGCTGACCCTCGCCGGGCCCGTCGCCACCGGGCGGATCACGCAGGCCATCGCCGACGGCCGTTCCCCGAGCGCGCTGATCGGGCCCGTGCTGCTGCTGGCCGGTGCGGCCGTCGCGGCTGCCCTGACCGGTTGGGCGGCGGCCGTTCTGCTCGCCCGGCTGGTCCTCCCGGTGACCGGACGGCTGCGCGAGGACGCCGTCGCCTGCGCCCTCGCCCTGCCCGTCGACGTCGTCGAGGCCGGTGGCACCGGTGACCTCGTCTCCCGGGTGTCCGGCGACGCGGACCGGGTCACGACGGCCGCCTCCGGTGCCCTCGGCGACTTCGTCTCCGCCGCCCTCGCCATCGCCGCCACGCTGGTCGGACTCGCCGCCCTGGACTGGCGGTTCGCCCTCGCCGGACTCCTCGCCGTGCCGATCCAGGTCCACACCCTGCGCTGGTATCTGCGCACCTCCCGACCCCTCTACGCCGACGGCCGCACTGCCGACGGCCGCCGTGCCTCGGCCCTGCTCAGCGCCTTCACCGCCCTGCCGACCCTGCGGGCCCTGCGCCTCGGTGCGAACCGGTACGCGCGCGTGGAGGAGGCGTCGACGCAGGCCATGACCTACGAGTTCTGGGCGACCAGAGCGGCCACCCGTTTCTACGGGCGCCTGAACGTCGCCGAGTTCATCGGCCTCGCCGCCATCCTGCTCGTGGCGTTCGTCCTGGTGCGTTCGGGAACGGCGGACATCGGCGCCGCCACCACGGCCGCCCTGTTCTTCGTCGGCCTCTTCGACCCCGTCAACACGATGCTCGGCACCTTCGACAGCGTCCAGCAGGCGGGCGCCGGTCTCGCCAGAATCGTCGGCGTGGCCACCCTCGACACACCGGACGGCAACGGCAACGGCAGCGGTGGCAGCAGCGACGGTGGTAGCGGCGGCGTCGAGGGCAACGCCAACAGGAAGGGCCCGCAGCGACGCCCTCACGACCTGCCCGACGGCATGCCCGGCGACACGGCGACGACTCCGGCCGACCGTTCCGCAGCCGTGCTCTGCGTGAAGGGCGTCCACCACCGTTATCGCGGCGGGCCCGACGTCCTGCACGGCATCGACCTCGAACTCCCCGCCGGACACCGCCTCGCCGTCGTCGGCGCGACCGGCTCCGGCAAGTCGACGCTGGCCACGCTGATCGCGGGCCTGCGTCCGCCGCACGCCGGGTCCGTCACCCTCGACGGCGTTCCCACCGCCGACCTCGCGGACCCCGCGGCCGACGGCCGCCGTCGGATCGTGCTGGTGACGCAGGAACACCACCTCTTCCGGGGAACCGTGACGGACAATCTCCGGCTCGCGTGCCGGGACGCCTCCGAGCAGGACCTCGCCGCCGCGCTCGCCGCCGTCGGCGCCGCCGACTGGATCGCCGCGCTGCCCGACGGCGCCGACACCGTCGTCGGCACCGGCGGCACCGACCTGACCGTCGGCCAGGTCCAGCAACTCGCCCTCGCCCGCGTTCTCCTCCTCGACCCCGAGGTCGTCGTCCTCGACGAGGCCACCGCCGAGGGCGGCAGCGACGCCGCCCGCACCCTCGACCGCGCCGCCCGCACCGTCACCGAGGGCCGCACGGCCGTCGTCGTCGCCCACCGGCTGTCCCAGACGGCCACCGCGGACACCGTCCTGGTCATGGACCAAGGCCACGTGGTCGAACGGGGCAACGGCGACGAACTCCGCTCGACGGGAGGCGTGTACGCAAACCTGTGGGCGGCTTGGTCCAGCGGGGGAGAGGCGGAGGACGAGTCGGAAAGTGCGGGGCGACCGTCTTGACGGAGGGGTGGTGAGGGGTGCGTGAGTCGGGTGGGGGGTTGTGGCGCGGGCAACTGCGGGGTGGCTGTGGCGGTGGGGGAGGGGCGCCTGGGAGGGGGCGGCTGTGGTGGGGGCGGGGTGTTTGGGAGGGCGGCTGTGGTGGAGACGGAGTGACTGGGAGGCGGCGGCTCGGGTGGCACTTGGGCCGATCATCCTGGTGGCGCGGTGGCGCGGTGGCGCGGTGGCGCGGTGGCGCGGTGGCGCGGTGGCGCGGTGGCGCGGTGGCCCGATCATCCCGGTGGTCCGGTGGTCCGGTGGTCCGGTGGTCCGGTGGTCCGGTGGTCCGGTGGTCCGCTGCCTGTCCCGGTGGCGTCGGCACTGGCAGCCGTTTCCGCGTCCCGCATAGTTCCGGCACCGGTTCCGCTTCTGGGGCCGGACACCGCGGCGCCGTTCCCGATGAGGTCGGCGGGCACCCGTGACCAAGTGGGAGCCACCCCCGGACGCTTCCGACCACCCCGACCGACTGCGCGCGCCCAACCGATGACCCTCGCCCCCTCTCTCCCTCCCGCCTACTCGGCGCCGCCCCGCACATCTCCCGTCCCCCTCCCGGCCCCCGCCGACTCACATCTCCCCTCCCTCCTCCCGGCCTTCGCCGGCTCACGTCTCCCGCCTGGCCTCTCGGCCCCGTCGGCTCACGTCTCCCGCCCGGCCTCCCGGCCCCCGCCGCCTCACGTCTCCCGAAGTGGTCGGTACGCCTCCTCCGGCAATCCGAAGGTCCAGGCGACGCCCGCTCGGGCGGTGCGGGTGCGTGGCGGGACGCGGAGCCAGTACGTGCGGACCGTGCCGTCCGGTTCCGGTGTGGAGTTGAGGACCTCGACCATGACCACCGGCTCGTCTCCGACCAGGTCGATCCGCCACAGGGTGCCCGTCTCGTCGTGGTCGATCGGGCGGGCGCCGGAGTCCGCGAGGTAGCGGTCGTAGCCGTAGTGCTCCAGCATCACCCGGCGCAGTTCGGCGTTCTCCTCGGCCCGGATGCGCTCCGGCGTCAACGTCGCCAACTCGGCGAGGAACGCCGCTGGGACCGGCATGCCCCGCCAGGCGTACAACGCGAAACCGTCCGGATAGGCGAGCGCGGGGCCGCCCCCGTTGTCGAGCCGCCCCGCCTCGTCACGATGCAGGGCGACCGGACGTTCGCACACCACCGCGACTTTCGCGAACGGCCACCACCAGCCGGCGTTGCGGCACACCGCGCCCAACCCGTCGAGGGGCGCCCGGTCGCCGGGGAAGGCGGCGAGCCACGGCGCGTCGTGCTGGCCCAGCACGGCGTCCAGGAGGAGCAGCCGGATCTCCGCCCGCGCGCGGGAGCGGGCCACCCGGTCGGTGGGGTCTGCGGTGTCGGGATTGTCGGCGCCCGGTGTGCCCGGTGTGCCCGGTGCGCCCGGTTCCGGTCCGGTGAGATCGTCCAGGACCCCCTGTCGTATGCGGTCCACCAGTGCCTGGGTGGTCTCCCAGAGCGCGCCGCCGGTCGCGCCCCAGTGCGCCGACCAGCCCGCCGCCCCCAACTCGGCATGCAGTCGCGCCCGTTCCGCCGCCCACGGCGCCGTTCGCACCGCGTCCCGGACGCTGGGCCCGGTGTCCGCCATCCCCTGGATCAACGTGACCGCCTCGCGCGGCGAGTCCGCCCACACCACCCGTTCCGGTTCGGTGAGCCCGGCGCGGCGGTAGGCCGACCGGACTCCGTTCTCGGCGGCGACCCGGTCGGCGGGTGACGTCGTCGCCGCGTACCCACGCCAGCGGGCTGTCGCCTCGGACGGCCCGGCCGCATAGGTGAGTTGGTCAGCCACGGACCGCTCGGCCACCGTCGTCGTTTGCCCATCCGTCATGTCGTCCACCCCGTCGATCACGCTCATCGAGTTCCCGTTCACCTTCATCGCCCCCGCTCAGGGCACCCACGGCTGCTGGCCGCAGACCCCGCTCGTCCGATCTCCGTTCACCTGCAACGCCGTTGTCCGCAACGCGCACTGTCCCGAGCGAACAGACCGTCAAGCCCCTTACCAAGCACGGCGTTTCACGCACCCGCCACGCTCACGAACCCGACTGGCCGGCTGGCCAGGACCCGTCCCGTTCCCGGCGTTTCAATCACGTGCAACGCATGCCGACGTGGCTGGTCAGCCCCGCCAAGTCCCTTACGGATGACGGCACCTCAACGGTCCGCAACACGCACGACCCCGGCCGATCAGCCCGCCAAGCCCCCCGCCAAGCCCCCTGCCGATCACGCCACTTCAACCGCCCCGCCACGCACACCCCCCAACTGGCCAGCTCCCCAAGCCCCATACCGCCCCCGGCGCTTCACCGGCCCGCGACCCGCGCCGCCCCCTCACGTCCCCACCCCCAGACGCCCAGCGCCCCTCCCGCCCCCTCAGTCCGCCACGATCCGTATCGATCCCGGGACGTACTCGCGTTGGCGTATGACCCTGAACCATCCCGTCGGCAGGGCGATGGCCGCGTGCTCCTCGTGGACCACCCGGCCGCCCTGCGGGAGATGGAGCAGGAACGGTCCGAACGGGCCTGGCTCGCGGACCAGTTCGCCCGGGCCGACGACGGCGTGGGCGTGGCCGGTCACCTCGCCCAGCGCCAGCACCAACCGCCCCCGCCCGTCACGGGGTTCCCTCGGCGCCGCCGCCACGTGGAACGGCACCGCTTCCTCCGTCACGGGCACGATCAGCACGTCTCCCTGCCGGTACACGGCACACCTCCGTCCGCCGACGCACCTCGCGTCGAACTCATGCCACCGACAGTACGAGGCACCACTGACAACGGGCCGTTCGTCCACCCTCGGCACCGCGTTGTCAGTGCCGGTTGGTACAACTGCGATCACCACAGAACACGTCGGATCTCGCCACAGGAGCAGCCGCATGACCATCGGTGATCACTTGCAGTCTCTGTACGGGCTGCCCGACTACACCTTCCCGGGCCCGGAGGAGGACCCGGACGACCTTCCCGACCCCGACGGCTATGCCTGGCGGATCACCAGCGACATCTACGACGTCAACGAGGACTGCGTGGCGGCCTTCGCCCGGTTCTGCGAGGACGTCGACACCACCCGGGTCCGGGCCCTGATCATCGGCGCCTGGCAGGACGCGTACGACACCGATCCGTCCGCGGTGATCGAGGCGTTGATCGCGGCCAAGGACCGGTTTCCGGCGCTGCGTGCCCTGTTCGTCGGGGACATGGTGATGGAGGAGTGCGAGATCTCCTGGATTCGCCAGACCGACGTCACCCCGCTCCTCGCCGCGTTCCCGAGGCTGGAGGAGTTCGGCGTGCGCGGCGGAAAGGATCTGCGGTTCCCCGCCGTCAGCCATGCCGCGCTGCGCAGGCTCACCATGGAGAGCGGCGGGCTGCCCGCCGAGGTGGTGCGCGGATTGAGCGCCAGTGACCTGCCCGCGCTGGAGCGGCTCGACCTGTGGCTCGGCACCCCCGACTACCACGGCAACAGCGAGGTGGCCGACCTGGCGGGCATCCTCTCCGGCGCCCGGCTGCCGAACCTGCGTGAACTGGCCCTGCGCAACAGCGAGATGCAGGACGCGGTCGCCGCCGCCGTGGCCGCCGCCCCCGTCGTCGCCCGCCTCGACGTCCTGGACCTGTCCATGGGCGTCCTGACCGACGACGGCGCCGCAGCCCTCCTCGCCGGGCAGCCGCTCACCCACCTCAAGAAGCTCGACCTGCACCACCACTACCTCAGCGAGCCGCTCCAGGAGCGCGTCCGCCAGACCCTGGAGACCGCCGGCGTGGAGGTCGACCTCGACCGTGACGACGCCGACGAGGACGAGCGGGACGACGGCACGGTCTGGCGGTACGTGGCCGTGGGGGAGTGACCTCGATGCCCGCGCGCTCCCACCCCGCGCACCGCGAACGGTTCCACGGCCTGACGGTGCACGCGTGCGGCGGGCCGTCGGAGCAGGGCCGCACCGGGGCTCGGCCCGCGCCCGCTGCGGCTCTGCTCCGACGCCATCCGGAACCGCACTGCGTCGCGGTCGGCCGCACCCCGAACTGCCGCCGCCCGTACCCCTGCGAGGCACGTCATGTCGTCGTCGGTGAGTGAACGGGCGCCGCGTTTCGCGGTCGTCGGCAACCCCGAGAACCGGCGGGTCGGTCTGTTCGCGGACGCGGTCCGGGCCGCCGGACTCCCCGCCCCGCGCGTCGTCGCCTGGATCGACGTCCTGCGCGGCGGCGGGGCCGAGTTCGGGCCCGAGGAGATCGTGCGCGTCGACTCACCGGGCGAGAACGACGAGGTCGACCGGTGGCTGCGCGGCGACCGCGAACCCACCCGGGTCGAGGGCTCGGCCCGCTGGTACGCCGGGCTGACCGCCGCGCTGGGCGGGCTGCGCGGCGGACACCGGCTCGACGACCCGGACGACCTCGCCGTCCTCTTCGACAAACGGCGCTGCCACACCGTGCTCGACGCGGCCGGTGTGCCGGTGCCCGCCTCACCCACCTCGGGCCCTTCGGCGGCCCCGGTGCGGGGCTGGGACGACGTCCGCGCGCTGATGCGGGAGCACCGGATGCCGCGCCTGTTCGTCAAGCCCGCGCACGGCTCGTCCGCGTCCGGCGTACTGGCCGTGGAGTCGGCGGGCGGCGGCCTGATCAGGGCGACCACCTCCGTGGAACGCACCGCCGACGGCGCCCTCCACAACTCCCTCAAGGTGCGCCGCTACGAACGCGAGGCGGACATCGCGGCGATCGTCGACGCGCTCGCGCCCGACGGACTGCACCTGGAACGCTGGCTGCCGAAAGCCTCCCAGCAGGGGCGGGCCGCCGATCTGCGGGTCGTCGTGGTCGCCGGACGGGCCACCCACGCCGTCGTCCGCACCAGCCGCACCCCCCTCACCAACCTCCACCTCGGCGGGAAGCGGGGCGACCTCGACGCCGCCCGGCACGCCGTGGAAGCCGCCGGTGCCCGCTGGGCCGACCTCCTCGGCGTCTGTGAACAGGCCGCCGCCTGCTTCCCCCGCACCCTCTGTGTCGGCGTCGATCTGCTGCCCGCCGTCGGCTGGGGCCGCGCCGCCGTCGGTGAGGTGAACGCCTTCGGAGACCTCCTCCCCCGCCTCACCGGCCTCCCCGGCAGCGGCGCGGAAGGCCTCGACACCTACGCCACCCAAGTGGCGGCCGCCCTGCACCGCCACGCCCCCGCACCCCACCCGCACCAGCCGCACCACCCGCCCACCGAAGGAACCCCGCATGCCGCCGCCCGCACCGACGACTGAGCCGCCGCCCGCACCGACGTCCGAGCCGGACATGAGCGAGGTCGTCGGCAGCCACGACCTGCTCCTCGTCACCCTGGACACCCTCCGCCACGACGTCGCCGCCGAACTCGCCGCCGAGGGCCGCCTGCCCCACCTCACCCGCCATCTCCCCGGCGGCCGCTGGGAGCAACGGCACGCCCCGGGCAGCTTCACCTACGCCTCCCACCAGGCGATCTTCGCGGGCTTCCTGCCGACCCCGGCCACCCCGGGACCGCACCCCCGGCTGTTCGCGGCGCGCTTCGCGGGCAGCGAGACCACCGCCGACGGCACCTTCGTCTACGACACGCCCGACCTCGTCTCCGGCCTGGCCGAGGCCGGCTACCGCACCGTCTGCATCGGAGGAGTCGGCTTCTTCAACCAGCGGGGCCCGCTGGGCTCGGTGCTGCCCGGACTGTTCCAGGAGGCCCACTGGACACCGGAGTTCGGCGTCACCTCACCCACCTCGTTCGAGAACCAGGTGGCCCGCGCCGAACACGTCGTGCGTGAACTCCCGCCCGAACAGCGCCTGTTCCTCTTCGTCAACGTCTCCGCCCTGCACCAGCCGAACTGGTTCCACCTGCCCGGCGCCACCCGCGAGGCCGGAGACACCCGCGCCACCCACGCCGCCGCCCTGGAGTACGTCGACCGGCACATCGGACGCCTCTTCACCACGATGAGCAGCCGACGGCCCTGTTTCGCGATCGTCTGCTCCGACCACGGCACCGCCTACGGCGACGACGGCTACACCGGACACCGCCTCGGCCACCCGGCCGTATGGACCGTCCCCTACGCCCACTTCTTCCTGGACCCGGCGGAGGCCGCCCGATGACCCTCGCCCCACCGACCACCACGAGCCCCTACCAGAGCTACGTCTACGCCTACCCGCACAAAACCGCCTACCGGCCCCTGCCCGAGCGGCGCGCCCTGCGTTCCCTGTGGGCCACTGAACCGAAGGACGCCCTCTCCCTCTACCTGCACATCCCGTTCTGCGAGGTCCGCTGCGGCTTCTGCAACCTCTTCACCCGCATCGGCGCCCCCGACGGCCTCACCACCGCCTACCTCGACGCGCTGGAGCGGCAGGCGGACGCGGTGCGCGACGCGCTCGGGGACGACGCCCGGTTCGCCACGGCGGCCTTCGGCGGCGGCACCCCCACCTTCCTCACCGCCGCCGAACTGACCCGCCTGTGCGACCTCGCCGAACACCGCATGGGCGCCGACCTCACCGCCGTTCCCCTCTCCGTCGAGGCGTCCCCGGCCACCGCCACCGCCGACCGCCTCACCGTCCTCGCCGAACGCGGCACCACCCGCCTCAGCCTCGGCATCCAGAGCTTCGTCGACGCCGAGGCCAGAGCCGCCGTCCGGCCCCAGCGCCGCGCGGACGTGGAGAACGCCCTCGCCCGCATCAGGGACGCGCGCATCCCGGTCCTCAACATCGACCTCATCTACGGCATCGACGGCCAGACCGAGCGGACCTGGCGCCACTCCCTCGACGCGGCCCTCGCCTGGCGACCCGAGGAGCTGTACCTCTACCCCCTCTACGTCCGCCCCGGCACCGGACTCGGCCGCCGCACCCCGACCGACCCCGACCCGGCCTGGGACGCACAACGCCTGCGCCTGTACCGCGCGGGCCGCGACCACCTCCTCGCCCACGGCTACGTCCAGCAGTCCATGCGCATGTTCCGGCGCGCCGACGCCCCGCCGCAGGGCGCCGACGACTACGCGTGCCAGTCCGACGGCATGATCGGCCTCGGCTGCGGCGCCCGCTCCTACACCTCCGGGCTGCACTACTCCTTCGACTACGCCGTGCACATGCCCGAGATACGCGGCATCATCGACGACTACGTCTCCCGCCCGGCCGCCGACTTCGCACACACCGGGATCGGCCACCCGATCGACGTCGACGAAGCGCGCCGGCGCCATCTCCTCCAGTCGCTCCTGCAAGCCGACGGGCTGCCGCACGCGGAGTACCGGGCCCGGTTCGGCGCCGCCCCCGCCGAACACTTCGGGACCGCACTCGCCCGGTTCGGCGACCGGGGCTGGCTCGACGACGACGGACACGTCCTACGGCTCACCCCCGAGGGCCTCGCCCACTCCGACGCGATCGGCCCCGACCTGTTCTCACCGGCCGTACGGGCCGCGATGGCCGCCTACGAGAGGAAGTGACCGGCCCGCCATGGACCTGACCCTCCTCTACCGAGGCCCCCTCGCCTCCTGCGACTACGACTGCCCGTACTGCCCGTTCGCGAAAAGACGCGACACCGGCGCCCAACTCCGCGCCGACCGCGCCGCCCTGGAACGCTTCGCGACCTGGGCCGCCCACCAGAGCGACGACCACCTGTCCCTCCTGTTCACCCCCTGGGGTGAGGGCCTGGTCCGCTCCTGGTACCGGCGCACCCTCACCGAACTGTCCCACCTCCCGCACATCCGCCGCGTCGCCATCCAGACCAACCTCAGCTGCCGCACCGACTGGCTGGCCCACGCCGACCCCGACACCCTCGCGCTGTGGTGCACCTACCACCCGGGCCAGACCCCCTACGACCGGTTCCTCAGCAAATGCCGTGACCTGGGCGAGCGCGGTATCCGCTTCAGCGTCGGCGTCGTCGGACTGCCCGCCCACCTCGACCACGCCCGCCGCCTCCGCGCCGACCTGCCCGACCACGTCTACCTGTGGATCAACGCCGCCGAGGGCCACACCTACCAGGACGCCGAGGCCGACCAATGGACCGACCTCGACCCGCTGTTCCCCTACAGCCGCCACCCGCACGCCAGCGCCGGACTGCCCTGCCGCACCGGCGAGTCCGTGATCTCCGTGGACGGCGAAGGCACCGTACGCCGCTGCCACTTCGTCCCCGCCCCGCTCGGCAACCTCTACGACGACAGCTACCGCGCCGCCCTCGCCCCGCGCGCCTGCCCCCTGGCCACCTGCGACTGCCACATCGGCTACGTCCACCTGGAGACCCTGCCCCTGTACGACGTCTTCGCGGGCGGCGTCCTCGAACGCATCCCCGCCACGGGCGCGGACCGACCCGGCCTCAGTCTCCGGGCAACTCCCTCACCAACGGCGCCACTTGGCCCGTCTCGATGAGGAACCCGTCGTGCCCGTACGGCGAATCGATCACCCGCAGCCCGTCCGCCGACGGGATCAGCGCCGCCAACTCGCCCTGCTGGTACAGCGGATAGAGCCAGTCGCAATCCACCCCGGCCACCAGCGCCCGCGCCCGCACCCGGCGCAGCGCGGCCCGGACACCGCCCCGGCCCACGTCATGGGCGTTCATCGCCTCCGACAGCACGACATAACTCCCCGCGTCGAAACGGCGCGTCACCTTCCCCGCGTGATGGTCGAGAGAGGACTCGACCCGGTACCGGCCCCCGCGCAGGGTCGGGGTCGGTCACGCGGCGCCCGGGCTCGACGACAGCAGCCCGGCCACCACCGACGCCGCCGCACGGTGCCACCGCCCACTCCGGCGGAGCATCGCGTGATCGCCGCCCGGCACCCACGTCATCTCGGCCCGCGCGCCCGCCGTTCGAGCCCGTTCCACCAACGCCGCCGAGGCCCGCGGGTCGGTGATCCGGTCCCGGTCGCCGTGCAGCACGACGACGTCCTTGCCCCGCAACTGCTCCACCGGCTCGCCGTCCGGACACCAGGGCGCGAGCGCCAGCACCCCGCTGACCTGGGGCGCGGACGCGGCCCGCAGCGCCGCCCGCCCTCCCATCGAGTGGCCGACCAGGACGACCGGGATGTCACCGGCGAGCCGGGCCAGTTCGTCGAGCGCGGCCAGCGCGTCCCGCAGGGGGTCGGCGTTCTCGCCGTTCCAGCCCCGCAACCGGTAGCGGACCTCGCCGAGGAAGACGCCCCCGTCCGCCGTCGCCGTCGCCACGGAACGGACGAACGGCCGCATCCGCACGGCGGCCAGCTGCCACGGACGCGAGACGCCGCCGTCGACCTCCGCGCCGCCGTGCAGGAACAGCACCGCCGCCCGGGCCGGTGCCGCCGACCGGCGTGTCACCAGCGCGGTGTGCCCCGTCATACGTGCTCCTCTGTGTACGCGTCCATGCCGCTGAAGCCTGCCGTCGAGTGTCACCCGGGATCAACCCGGCCGCCGACCAATCCGAAGGACCGAACAGGATCGGATTACGTCCGGAACTGTCCTGACCACGGAGGAACCGTGAAAGAAGCCGTTCATATCGGCAGAAATCCCTCGACGGAGCCGGACCTGGAGGAGTTGGTGGGCCGCGTCGCACTCGGCGACGAGGGCGCGTTCGCCTCGGTGTACGACATCGTGGCCGGACCGGTCCTCGGCGTCGCCCGCGCCGTCCTGCGCGACCGGGCCCAGTCGGAGGAGGTCACCCAGGAGGTCCTGGTCGAGGTCTGGCGCACCGCCCCGCGCTACCGGGCCGACCGCGGAAGCGCCGTGAACTGGATTCTCACCCTCGCCCACCGCCGCGCCATCGACCGGGTGCGCTCGGTGGAGGCGGCGGCCGCCCGCGACCACAAGGCCGCGCTGCTCGCGCGGACCCCCGAGTTCGACGAGGTGATCGAACAGGTGGAGGCCCGCCTCGAACGCGAACAGGTACGCCGCTGTCTGCGCACCCTCACCGAGATCCAGCGCCAGGCCGTCACCCTCGCCTACTACCGGGGGCTCACCTACAGCCAGGTCGCCGAGGCGCTCGCGCTCCCGCTCGGCACCGTCAAGACACGCCTGCGCGACGGCCTCATCCGGCTCCGCGACTGCCTGGGGGTGACCGCGTGATCACCGCGGACCTGCACCGACTGACCGGCGCCTACGCCCTGGACGCCCTGTCCGACGAGGAGCGCGACGCGTTCGAACGACACCTCGGGGACTGCGAACCATGCGCCCAGGAGACCGCCGAACTGACCGCCACCGCCGCCCGGTTGGGCCTCGCCGTCACCGAGACCCCGCGCCCCGCCCTGCGCGAGCGGGTACTGGCCGGGATCACCGACGTCCGCCAGGAATCACCCGGCGGCCCGGTCGCCACCCGCACCGGCCGCACGGTCGCACGCACCCGACGGCTGTCCCGCTGGGCACTGGCCGCCTGCCTCGCCGCGGCCACCGGCTTCGGGGGAACGGCGGTGTGGCAGCACCAGCGCGCCGAGGACGCCCTCGGCCGGGCCCACCGCGCCGAACAGGCCGCCGACCGCATCACCGCCGTGCTCTCCGCACCGGACGCCCGAACCCGGACCGCCCGGCTGGCGGGCGGGGCCACCGGCGCCGTCGTCGTCTCGCCCACGCAGAACAAGGCGGTGTTCGTCGTCTCCGGAATGCGACGGCCCCCCTCCGGGAAGGTCTACCAACTCTGGTTCGCCGACGCCAAGGCCATGCGGTCGGCCGGCCTGATGAACCCGGCCTCCGGTGACCAGACGGTTCTGCTGAAGGGCGCCGTCGACAAGGCATCGGCCATGGGCATCACCGTCGAGCCCGCCGGTGGCTCTCAGCAGCCGACCAGCACACCGATCGCCTTGATGAACCTCCCTGCGTGAAGGGCGCGTTGGGGGATAGGTGGAGGGGGGCGCGGTCCAACTGGACCGCGCCCCCACCCATATGACGAGGAGTCATCTCACCTCGGTGGCCAGGGGAAGAAGCCGCTGGTGCGGGCCGCGTACTCGGCGTATCCGGGACGGTCCGCCAAGTGCCGTTCCAGCAGCCGCTTTCCGCTGCCCCAGATGAGCAGCCCACTCATCACCAACGGCGACACCACCGTCAGCGCGGCGGCGGCACCGGAGTCGCACACGAGGAGATAGAGCCCCCACCAGACGCAGAAGTCACCGAAGTAGTTCGGGTGCCGGGTGTAGCGCCACAGCCCGCGGTCCATCACCTGCCCCCGATGGGCCGGGTCCGCCTTGAAACGCGCCAACTGCGCGTCCCCGACCGCCTCGAAGGCCACACCGACCGTCACCAGCGCCGTTCCGGCCCAGGCCGACGCCGTCACCGGTCCGCTCACGTACGGCGCGGCCTGCACCGGCAGCGACACCAGCCACACCAGAGCACCCTGCACGAGGTACACCACCCGCAGCGCGTACAGATTCCGGCTGCCCCGCGCCCTCGCCAACATCCGCTCGTAGCGCGGGTCTTCGCCGTGCCCGGCGCCGCGCCGCGCGATGTGCACGGCCAGCCTCAGCCCCCACACCACCGTCAGACCGGCCACCAGACACCGGCGCACCGGGTCCCCGCCACCGGCCGACGCCACACAACTCGCCACCGCGACCGCCGCGAACGCCAGCCCCCACGCGACGTCGACGACCCGATGCACCCCCAGCCGCACGGCGACGGCGAACGTCCCCAGCATCACGGCGAACGCCGCGACGGCGGCCCACCCGAGATTCACCCCGAACCCCGCCCACCCGAAGCCGTTCACGACCGCACCCCCACGACGTACCGCACCCGCCGGGCACGAGACACGCCCCGACGACGCTCACCGGGTCGCGCGCTCACGCGTCCTCCTTGGTGAACAGATACTGCTGCACATCGAGGTAACCGGACCGGAACCCGGCCTCCGAATAGGCGAGATAGAGGGTCCACATCCGGCGGAACGTCTCGTCGAAACCGAGGGCCTCGACCTCCTCGGCCCGCTCCGTGAAGCGCTCGCGCCACAGCCGCAACGTCTCGGCGTAATGCCCGCCGTAGCCGTCCCGCCGAACCGTCCGCAGCCCGGTGTGGTCCCGCACCGTCTCGGCGACCGCCTCCACGGACGGCAGCAGACCGCCGGGGAAGATGTACTTCTGAATCCACGTGTACGTGTTCCGCATGGCCAGCATCCGGTCGTGCGGCATCGTGATCGCCTGCAACACGGCCCGCCCGCCCGGGACCAGCCGCGCGTCGATCGTGCGGAAGTACTCCGGCCAGAACTCGCGCCCCACCGCCTCGACCATCTCCACGCTCACGACGGCGTCGTAACGTCCCCTGGAATCACGGTAGTCGCACAGTTCGACGTCGACCCGGTCGGCGAAACCCGCCGCCGCGACCCGCTCCAGGGCCAGCGCCCGCTGCTCACGGGAGAGCGTGAGCGAGGTGACCCGGGCACCGCGCGCGGCGGCACGGACGGCCAACTCACCCCAACCGGTCCCTATCTCCAGGACCTCGGAGCCCTCCCCGACCTCGGCGAGATCGAGGAGCCGGTCGATCTTGCGGTGCTGAGCGGCGGCCAGCAGATCCCAACCGGCCGGAAAACCACGGAAGACGGCGGAGGAGTAGGAGAGGGTGTCATCGAGGAAGAGGGCGAACAGCTCGTTGGACAGGTCGTAATGACTGCTGACGTTGTCGCGGGCGCCGTCCGGCGTGTTGAGCTGGGCATCCGGCTTCCGCAACGCCCAGAGCCCGCGCAGCCGTTGGAGCGGAGCGGGGATCAACCGTGCCGCGTTCCCGGCGAACACCGTGAGCACACCCACCAGATCGGGCGCGTCCCACTCACCGGCCATGTACGACTCGCCGAACCCGACCAGCCCCTGGCCGCCGATCCGCCCGAAGAACGCCCGGGGATCGTGGATGTCCAGCACCGGCCCGCCCAGCCCGGCAGACCCGCCGTCGGCGAACCGCACATCCAGGGGCAGCCGTTCAAGAGTGCGGCGCAGAACGGACGCGGTGACGGCGGTCCGCGCGAACGACGACGTCGGTGCCGCCGCCACATCCGGCCAACGGCCGGGGTCCACGGGCGAGGTGCGGGGGAGCGGGGCCGACTGCCGGGTGACGGGGCGGGGTTCGGCGGTCCTCATGAGACGTTCTCCGGGGTGCGAGGGGTGCGAGGGGTGCGAGGGGTGCGAGAGGTGGGACGGGGCTGGATGGGCAGTCGGCGCAGGAACAGGCGGATGCCGTGCAGCCGGATCGCGACGGACACGGCGAGGGTCGACCACGGATGACGCAGGGCCAGCTGCACCAGCGCACCCGGTGAAGCCTCCCGGCGAACGCCCCGCACGGTCGCGGTGAACGGCCTGCCACCGGCCCGCTCCAACTGCACGGTGACATCGAGCCGTTCACCGGGTTCCGGCAGCCGCATCCGGTAGCGGCCGTCGACGGGGAAGAACGGCGAGACGTAGAACTCCTTGTCCACGCACGCCCTGCCCGCCGCGTCCGGACGCAGCAGATAGGAATGCCGCTCGCCATAGGTGTTGTGCACCTCGGCGACCACACAGCGCACGGTGCCGTCGGGGGCGTGGCACCAGTAGAGGGTCAGCGGATTGAAGACGTACCCGAAGACCCGCGCGTGGGCGAGCATCACGACCTCCCCACCGGCCAGGTCCACGCCGTGCGAGGCGAGGAAGGCGTCCAGCCCGGCACGCACGGTCGGGTGACCCCCGTCGAAGTGGTCACGTGCGTCGAACCGGGCCAACGGCCGTATCGGCCAAGGGAGTCGGGGCGGACGGTCGGGGTCGATCAGCCACATGTAGGTGCGGTGGCGCAGCGCGTGGCGGACGGGCGCGGTGCGTACATGACCGATCGCGCAACGGTAGAGAGCGGGGCGGGAGTTCACCAGCGCACCCCCAGGACAGCGGCGGCCGCCGCCCCCGACCGACAGCCGTCCTCGTGGAAACCCCAGCCGTGGTAGGCCCCCGCGTAGGCCGTGACGCCGGTGTTCAACTCGGGAAGCCGAGCCTGCGCGGCCACCGACTCCGGCGTGTAGAGGGGGTGTTCGTACACCATCCGGGCCAACACCCGGGTCGGATCGACCCGGTCGGCGCCGCCCAGCGTGACGACGAACGTCTCCGGTGCTTCGATGCGCTGGAGCCGGTTCATGTCATAGCTGACCCGCACCTGATCGGCGCCGGTCGCGCAGGACGGCATCAGATAGTTCCAGGAGGCGCGGGCGCCACGGGCGCGGGGGAGGAGCGCCGTGTCGGTGTGCAGCAGCGTGGTGTTCCGCGCGTAACGGAACGCGCCGAGCACCTCCTTCTCCCGAGGGGTGGCGTCGGCCAGCAGTGCCAGCGCCTGATCGGGATGGACGGCGACGACCACCGAGTCGTACGCGCGGGTGATGCCGTCGTGCGCGGTGATCTCGACGCCGTCCGGATGCCGACGCAGCGCACGCACCGGCGAGCCGAGGCGCACGGAGTCGAGCCGTTCGGCCACCCGGTCGACGTACGTGCGCGAACCGCCGGTGACGGTCCGCCAGGTCGGCGCCCCGGTCACGGAGAGCAGGCCGTGATGATCCAGGAACCGGAACAGATAGGCCGCCGGGTAACGTTGAGCGGTCTCGGCATCGCAGGACCAGACCGCGGACACCAGCGGGGTCATGAAGTGGGTACGGAAATAGGCCGAGAAGCCTTCCCGATCCATGAACTCACCCAGGGTGCCGCCCTCTTCGGCCTCCCGCGCCAGCACCCGACGGGCCGCACGATGGAACGCGGGCACCTCGACGAGCATCCGCAGATAAGCGCCGCGCACCACAGCACGGGGACGGGCGAACAACCCGGCGAGGCCCCGGGCACCGGCGTACTCCAGGCCACACCCTTCGCACCGCACCGACATGCTCATCTCCGACTCCTGCGTCACGACGCCGAGTTCGTCGAAGAGACGCAGCAGGTGGGGGTAGGTGCGGCGGTTGTGCACGATGAAACCCGAGTCGACACGGTGGACGGTGCCGTCGCGGGACGTCAGGGTGTGCGTGTGCGCGTGACCCCCGAGCCGGTCATCGGCTTCGTACAGGGTGACGCGGTGCCTGCGACCAAGAACGTACGCCGCCGTCAGCCCCGCCACCCCACTACCCACGACAGCCGTCCGCCGCCGACTATCCGCCGCACCTGGTGACCTGTCCGACATCGCTTTCTCCTCCTGCCACAGCCCCCTGACTCACCCGTAATCCGAAGCCGACGGGGGGAACGGATTGGCCGAGGCTGGATCTTCGTGGAAGGGAGGGCGGGGCAGGGCAGGGGAGAGAAGGGAGGGGAGAGAAGGGAAGGGAGGGGAGGCCTGGTCTGGGCTGGCCTGGTTTCGGCCGAGGCAGGGGGTGGGTTCGGGGTGTGGGTGGATTTAGCGGTGGCGGGAGGTGGGAGTGGAGGCAGTGGGGAGGGGGAGGCGGGAGTGGAGGCAGTGGGAGAGGGGGAGCGCAGGGTGCGGTGACGGGGCAGCACTGGGCTGGCCCGGGGGTGTGGAGGGCGGCTCTGCGCTTCGCGCGGGACACTTGAGCGGCTTGGCTGATGCCTGGAGGGAGTGGGTAGGGCGGGGCGCTGGGGGGAGGGGCAGCGGGCGAGGGCGGGTGGGTGATCGGGGGATGTCCGGCGTGGGTGTCCCCGTACTTAGCGGCTCTGGCTCGGTGGGGGTAGGAGCCTGGGGCCCTAGCCTTGGACTTCAAGGCCCTGTTTCCCTGGACGCTCCGCCCCCTCCCCCCTCCCCCCCCGCCCTCCACCCCCAGTTTCCGGACTGCCGGGCAGGCCAACTTCCTGGCCTCCCCCGGCCAGGACAGGCCAGGCTCCCGCCCCTAGCCCCCGTAGCTCCCGGACCGCCAAGACAGGCCGCCCCGCCTGGCCCCCGGGAGCGGACCAACGTCCCGCTCGCTCCCGGCAGCGGAGCCCCCCCCGACGGTGGACCAACCTCCCCCCCCGAGGGGCGGACCAACCCTCAACCTCCCGGCTCAGACCAGCCCTGTCACCGTCACACTCACCCGCGCCCCACTCGCCTCCGCCGGAAACAATGCCGCCATCCGTGCCTCCACGGCCCGTCGGGCAGCCCGCGCCACCTCCACGGTCCGCGCGTGCCGCAGGGCGACGAGATGGATCTCGACGCGCCACGGCTCGGTGCCCTCGGCCCGGCTCAGCCGTACCCCGGCGGTGGGCGCGGCACCCGCACCCCGGTCGCCCTTGGCCAGTGCGGAGCGCACCCGGACCAGGCCGCTGAGCCCTGGCTTGAGGAAGGCCACCCCCGGTACCTCCACCACGGCCCGGGCGATCTCCTCGGTGAGCGTCGTGTGTGCGGTGTACTGGGTCATCGGGTACGGCCTTCCTGGCTGTCGGCCGGCGGGTCGACGAGGTCGGTGACACGGATGTCCACGGCAGCTATGTCCATGCCCAGCTCGTGGCCCGCGGCTTCCAGCACCCGCAGCCGCACCTGTTCGGCGAGGTCCGGGAGGTAGGCGTCCGAGGGCGCGTGGACTTCGAGGCGCACATCCACCGGACCGATGTCGGTGAAGTCCCCACCGGTGGAGGTGTGGTCCGCGCCGGTGGCGGCAGGGTCCGAGCCGGTGGAGCTGCGGTCCTCGACCGTGTGGGGGACGAGTCGGCACGACCCGGCCCGCACGCCGGGCACGCTCTCGGCCGCCGAGCGCAGCGCCCGTGCAGCCACCGCCTCCATGATCCAGAGATCCTCGGTGGGCTCGCCCAGGGGCAGCGGACGGCCGGGGCGCAGTTCGAGCCGGACGACGTCCATGACCCGTCGGGTCAACGACGTCAGCTCGTCGGTGTACGTGTCCGTGGTCTCCTCGGGCAGGCCGCGTACGACGGACTCCAGCCCTTCCAGCTCGTCTGCGGCCTGCCTACAGTGCAGGCAGGAACGCAGATGCGGGTCGTCGGTCTGCTGCTCCCAGGAGTCCCAGACCTGAGAGAGCAGCCGTCCGCAGGCGAGCTGTTCGTCGTCGTCCAGGGTGCGGTCGGGCGGGTCGGTGTGGGCGGTCATCGCCAGGCCCCCAGTGCTTGAGTCAGGCTGCGTCGTGCACGGAAGACACGGGCTCGGACAGCCTCCTGGCTGATGCCGACCGCGTCCGCGATGAATTCGTAGGACTGGCCGTCCCATTCTCTCAACACCCAGCAGGCGCGCTGCTCCGGCGACAGGTCGTCGAGTGCCGCGCGCAGCTCGCGGACCGCGCCCCGTGCCTCGGCGATCCGGGCCGGTGAGGCGGTGTATTCGGGTGCGTGGATCTCTCCGGCGGCCTCCAGGGGAGAGGAGGGTCGGCGAGACCGCAGTATGTTCAGACAGCGGTTGGTCACGATCCGGTACATCCAGGTACTGAACGCCGAGCGGCCGTGGAACTCCGGCAGCCGCCGCCAAGCGCTGATGAACGCGTCCTGCACGGCATCCTCCGCTTCGGACCGCTCGCCGATCAGCCGGGTGGCGAGCCGGAGCAATGCCGGGGCGTGGCGCTGCACGAGCACGGCGAACGCGTCCTCGTCCCCTTCCGCGGCCCGGACCGCGAGCAGCGAATCATCGACATCGCCGCCTTCGGCATCGCCGCCGACGGCGCTGGCGCTGGCGTCGACGGCATCGTCCCGCATGTCAGGTGGTGCGTTCTCTCTGCGGGCCCCCGCCACTGGGTGGCTCCTTTCATCCGGTGTCATCCGGTCTCAGCAGATTAGACACGGCCGTGCCGGGCTTGTGACGCACCACTTCCGGCGGGCCGAGTCCAGGCGGGCAAGGGGCCGGCTTGAGCAGACGGGGACGGCTCGGCTCGGGGTCGGCGTGGCTCCGGCTGGAGGGTTACTCAGCCTCGGGTGGCTCAGCTCGGGGGCGAAGGGCGGCTCGGCCCGGGCGAAAGGTGACTCGGCTCGGACAGATGGAGAACGAGTTCAAACCGGACCGTGACACCCGCGACCGCTGCAACCGCCGAAGTCCGACCCTGTCGCCCGGCGGCCCGCCGAGGCCCGACCGCTTCGACCACCACAACCAAGCCGCTCCGCCCGACCAACCCCGAGCACCGCCGCTGCCGCTGCACCCACGACCGCTCCGCTTGCCAAGGCCTCACCGCTCCGCCCAGTTGGAACCCGAACCCCATCGCCCAACCCCGAGCGCCCCAGCGCCCCTCCCCTCTCACCTCCGCCGATTCCGCCCACCGGCTCCTCCATTCCGTGGGTGGCGAGAACTGATCGAAGATTTTTCGGGTAGGTGCGTCACAGAAGCCGGCGGCGTGGGTCTGACGTTGTGAGAGCAAGTTCCGGCAGCACAGAAAGAAAGAAGGACGCGTCATGACCACGCAGACCGTGCCCACGGCCAAGGACCTCTCCCTCCCGCAGGCGGGACGGGGCACACAGACCACCACGGCCGTGTCCACCGGCGTCGCGGGATCGGACCAGCCGGCCGCGAACCGGGGCCGGACATCGATCGCCGACGTCGTCGTGGTGAAGGTGGCGGGCATCGCGGCCCGGGAGATCCCGGGTGTGTACGACATGGGCGGCGGCCTCTCGCGCACCATCGGAGCGGTCCGCGACCGCGTGCCCGGCGGCCGTCCGAACGTGGGACGTGGAGTGAAGGTCGAGGTCGGCGAGCGACAGACGGCCATCGACCTCGACCTGGTGGTGGAGTACGGCGTCCCGATCACCGACGTCGCCCGTGACGTCCGGGAGAACGTGATCTCGGCGGTGGAACGCGTCACCGGCCTGGAGGTCGTCGAGGTCAATGTGACGGTGAACGACGTGCACCTGCCGGAGGAAGACGGTGAGCCGTCCGGCCCGGACTCCCGCGTGGAGTGAGCGTCCGTCGCTCGGATCGGTAGCCGTTGACACCAGACCGGTAGCCCTTGGCATGAGGAGCACGCAGTGAGCAGGTCGTTGGTCGGGATGATCGTGGGGATGGCGTTGGCCTTCGCCGGTTACTTCGGGGGGTTCGGTGCGTTCCTGCTCGTGGCCGCCCTGGGCGGACTGGGCTGGGCGGCCGGGCACTGGCTGGACGGCGGCGGCCGGGTCCAGGACCTGCGGGACGTCTATGAGCGGAGCCGTCGATGACCACGGCCGCCCAGCAGGGCACGACCACCACCGCCGTCCAGCCCGGCGCGGTGACGACAGCGGCTGAGCCGGGCGCGGCGACCGTGACCGCCCAACAGGCCGCGACCACCACGACCGCCCGGCGGGGCACGGCGACCACAGCCGCCGAGCAGCACCGCCCGGCGGCCACGGCGGCTCAGCGAGGGACAACCACCGTCTCCGACAAGGCCGTCCGTAAGATCGCCGAGCGCGCGGCGACCGAGGTGCTGCCGGGCGGCGCGGCCAGGGCGACGAAGGGCGCGGCGACTGTGCGCGGGCGTCGGGCCGAGGTCGCCGTCGAGGTGCCCCTGCCCTACCCCGAGCCCCTGTCCGACACGGCCCGTCGGGTCCAGGACCATGTGGCCCGCCGTACCGCGGAGTTGACGGGCCTCGACCTCAGCACACCCCGGGTCGGCGTCACGGCGCTCACGCTGCCCTCCGCACGCGGCGCGCTGCGAGCCAAGTCTCCATCCAGCGGCGCCTCGCTCGCCGGGGCCCCACTCACCGACACCTCCCTTGAGGGCACCCCGTCCACGGGCACCACGTCCACGGACACCCTGTCGGCGACAGCAGGGCGCACCCCCTTGCGCTGGTGGTCGCAGAGGCGGGTGCCGATGGCCCTGCTCACCCTGGTGGCCGCCGTCGGCTGCGGAGCCCTCGCCTTCGACCTGATCCTCGTGCACACCGGGCACCGCCCGGCCGGTACCTGGCGCATGGCCGGCCTGAACTGGCTCTCCCAGCACGGCCCTTCGAGCGGGGCGGCCGTGGCGGGCGCCGTGGCCGTCGCCGCCCTCGGCGTGCTGCTGATCGTCCTGGCCGTCACCCCCGGCCGTCGCGGCCTGCTCACCGTCACCTCCTCGGCACCGAGACTCCGGGTGGCCGTCGACCGCGCCGCGATTGCCGCTCTCGTCGAGGACGCCGTGCGCGACACGGCCGGAATCGGCCCGGTACGGGTCCGGGTCGGCCGGCGTCGGGTCACCGTTCGGGCCGGACTGACGTTCGGCGACCGACAGCGAGCCCGGCGCGCGGTGCACGACGCAGCACTCCGGGTGCTGGAAGGATGCGGTCTGCGGCGCGCACCGCGCCTGCGCATCACGGTCCGGCCCGAGCCGGTCTGGGACGACGGAACCCCACCGAGCGGACAGCCACCCACGACCGCCCCCGACAAGAAGGAACCGGACCTCACCAAGCAGCCCACCGAACTCACCCAGCGCAGGGCTCCCGCCCCTGATCCCAAGCCCCGCCTCACCCTGGGTCCCGACACCGCTACCGATGCCGGTCCCACCCCCGACCCGACGCCCCCTTCCACCCCGGGCTCCACCCCCGATCCCACGCCCACTCTCACCCCCGACCCCAAGCCCCGCCCCGCCCCGGGCCCCGACACCGCCCCCGACGCCGGTCCCACCCCCGGCCCGACGCCCACTCTCACCTCTAACCCCGCGCCTCGTCCCACCCCGGGCTCCACCCCCAGCCCCGCGCCCCGTCCCACCCCAGGCACCGCCCCCGACCTTGCGCCCCGCTCCACTCCAGGTTCTGATCCCGCCCCCGACGCCGACCCCACGCCCGCCCGCCGGCAGACGAACCCCCCGGCCTCGGAAGGAGGAACCCTCTGATGTCATCGCTGCGTTCCGTGCTCAATCGGGCCGTTCTCGGGCTTGCCGGGCTTGCTTGTCTGGTCGGTGCCTTCTGGGTGACCGTGCCCCGGACGTCGCTGGCCGCGCGGCTGCCAGGCTGGTGGTGGGAACCTGGCCCGCACGCTGTCTTCCTGGATCGTGCGGGCCTCGCGGGCCTCCGCACGGAGGGCTGGTGGACGCCCACGGTCATGGCGGCCTCGCTCGCGGCCACCGTGCTCCTCGCGCTGTGGTCAGCCCGTCAACTGCACGGCGGGTTCCGGCCGTTCGTCCCGTTGGCCGCGCCGGGCAGCACCCTGCGGACGCGGGCCCTGGAGGATGCCCTGACCCGGCAGGCGGTCACCATCGACGGTGTCGCCCGCTGCCGCACCCGCGTCCTCGGCCGACGCAAGCACCTGCGGGTCAGGATGCGTGTCTGGCTCCGACCGGACGTCACACCCGGCGCCGTTCTCCCCGCCCTCACCGCGCTCGACGCGCAGACCGGGCGAGCCGTCACGCCCTACGACGTCCGTACCCAAGTCCGCTTCTCCACCGTCCCGCACCGAAGGACACATGTCCGCTGACCAGCCCTCGGCCCCCGCCGGCAGCCGTTCCTTCACACGAGGGCGCGGAGGTTCCTGGAGCCCCGCGGCCTGGGGACCCGCGCTGCGCCGCACCCCGGTGGCGATGTGGCGCGACGACCTCTCCGACTGCGCCGCCGCCCTCACCTACTACTCGATCCTGGCGGTGCTGCCCGCGCTCCTGGTGACGGTCATCGCGTTCAGCCTGATCAGCCCCGAGACGGCCGCAGACTTCATCACCCACGTCGGCGCCTACGCCCCCGGCCAGTCGGGCACCGAACTGCACGATGTGCTGGCCCGCACCCTGCGGGACAACTCGGCCGCGTGGACCCTGCTGTGTGTCGGCACGGCGAGCGCGCTGTGGTCGGCGTCCAGCTATCTCGCGGTGTTCCGGCGGGCCCTGCACCGGATGCACCATGTGGCCGACCGGCGTTCGCCGTTGCGCAAGGCGCACCGGATCGTCCTCACGGCGGTCGCACTGCTCGGGCTGCTCTTCGTCAGCGCGCTGGTGCTGCTGCTGACCGGGCCCATCGCGGAGTCCGTGGGACGTTTCGTCGGGCTCGACGCGATCGCCACCTGGGGCTGGAACCTCTTGCGCTGGCCGGTGTTGATGTGTCTGGTGGCGCTGCTGGTGGTGGTCCTGTTCCACACCGGCCCACCGGCGGCCCGGCGCCGCAGCCGCAGCCTGCCCGGCGGGGCGTTGGCGGCAGGGTTGTGGCTCGTGGTCTCGGCCGGGTTCGCCGTGTACGCGTCCGCGTTGAGCACCTACAGCAGGTTGTACGGCTCGCTCGCCGGGGTCGTCGTCTTCCTGATCTGGCTGTGGCTGTCGAACCTGGCGCTGCTGGCGGGTGCACAGTTCACCGCCGAGCTGAGCAAGGGGACGGGCGCGCGCCGGGAGTGACGGTGCGCAGGTCGTTCACCAGGAGGTGGAGGACGGTGAGGGCTGCCCGGACTGCTGGGCCGGGACCGGGGACCGGGAGTCCCACTGGGCGGTGGCGTCGCCGTCGGGGTGTTCGGTGTTCTCGGTGCCGAGCATCATCTCGGGGTCGAACATGACGATGACGGCGGCGACCAGCAGGACCGCGAGCGGCCCGGCGAGCATCGACAGCAGGAACGCCATCAGGCTGGTGGACGACTGCGTCCCGGCGTTGCCGTCGGTGAGGTGCACGGAGACTCCGGCCATTCCCGTGTAGTGCATGCCGGTGACCGCGATCCCCATCACCAGGCTCGCCGCGAGGCTTGAGCGCAGGCCGCGTACCGAGACCGCCGCCCACAGCGCCGCCGTCGCCGCGACCACGGCGATCAGGACGGACAGGCCCACGGCCACCGCGTCGTAGCGCACGTCCCCGTGCGCCCGCATCGCGGACATGCCGAGGTAGTGCATGGCGGCCACACCGAGGCCGGTGATCGTGCCGGCCACGCCCAGGTTGAGGGGAGAGGTGCCCCGGTAGCCGACGAGGAAGACACCGAGGGCGACGACGGCGATGGCGACAAGCAGACTGAGCAGGGTGAGAGCCGCGTCATAACCGACCAGGGCGCCCTCGACGCTGAAGCCGATCATCGCGATGAAGTGCATGGTCCAGATGCCGCAGCCGATCGAGATGGCGCCGAGCGCCAACCACCCGCCGCGTCTTCGGGAGGTGCGCAGGGAACGGACCGTGCATCTCAGTCCCAGGGCGGCTCCGAGACAGGCCATCAGATAGGCGGCGACCGGGGTCACGGCGCCGTAGTAGAAGTTGGAGACGGTGGCGTTCACGAGGGTGCCCTCCTGGGAGCGGGACGACAGACGCAGCGGCGCCACCCGGGGCGGCCCGACGGGCGGGCCGGGGCCCGCACGAGGGTCCCCGGGGCGACGGCAGGAGACGCGAACTGCGGCTAGGTTCAAGCCACTTGGCTGACTTGATCGCAAGTTAAACACATTTCCTTCACGCTGCCTCCGTGTGAGGTCACGCATTCTCCGAACCGAGACCTCACCGGCCTGCGGGCGGCGGTGACCCTGCGCGCACAACGCGCTCGCCCGCGCCGTCGGGCGGGTGGGTGTGGGTTTTTTCGGAATGGGCGTAAGGCTCTTGAAACATTGCATTCGGTGGCGCGGTCAGATATGGAACTCTCTTTACCCCGACCGTCATGGCATGAGATTCCGGGGTGTAAGCGCGTCCGGCCGGACCGTATGTTCCCGGAGGGTGCGTCTACGGGAAGTTCTGCGTGAAAGTCAAGTATTGACATGTCTTCAGGTGTGACCAAGGATCACAGCTGTGTCACGGGGTCTCCCGAGGAACTCCACCTGGCCGACCCGTCAGTTCGACGATGTAAATCGCTTACATTCCCCCGCTGATTTCCCCCACCCCCGAACCGCAATTCCCTGTCGACGGCACACCGAGCGGTGCCGCCGCTCTTCGACGCGCCTTTGTCCCCCCCTGTTCGCTCCTGTTCCCCCTGTCTCCCCCGCCCCGTCAGGAAGGCCAGGCCTCGCCGGTGCCGCACACCCCTCACTCCGCCCCCGCAGTTCCGTCCGTCCGGGTCCGGCCCGCCTCCTTCGCCCAGCAGCGCCTGTGGTTCCTGGCCCAACTCCCCGGCGCGAACGCCGCGTACAACGAAGTCGTCGCCCTCGACCTCACCGGCCCCCTCGACCGAGACGCCCTGGTCAGAGCCTTCGGCGCGGTCACCGGACGGCATGAGGTCCTGCGGACCCGACTGGTCGCCGAGGGCGGCGCGGTCAGCCAGCACATCGACCCGCCGGGCGCCGGTTTCGCCCTCACCCTTGAGGACCTCACCGGCTCGACCGACCCCGACCCGCGCGTGGCCGCACTCCAGCAGGCGGACGCGGAAGAGCCGTTCGACCTGGAGGCCGG
This sequence comes from Streptomyces sp. NPDC091279, assembly GCF_044757465.1. NCBI lineage: Bacteria > Bacillati > Actinomycetota > Actinomycetes > Kitasatosporales > Streptomycetaceae > Streptomyces > Streptomyces sp. NPDC091279. The sequence continues at coordinate 787,749 of NZ_JBIVVA010000001.1, forward strand.
GCCACTCGCGCGCGGGCGACTGGCGGCACTGGACGCCGCACACCACGTTCTGCTGCTGACGTTCCATCACAGTATTTACGACGGTGTGTCGCTGAACGTGATGATGGCGGAAGTCTCCGTTCTCTACAGGGAGTTCATATCCGGTGACCCGGCGCTGTTGCCGGAACTGGAGATACAGTTCGCCGATCACGCGGAAGTGCAGCACGAAGCGGTTCTCGGCGGCGCTCTCACCGCACAGGAGCAGTACTGGAAAGGCGCGTTGGCCGATGTGGCGCCCGTGCTGGAACTGCCCACGACCCGTCCGCGTCCACCGGAACAGCGATACGAAGGCGGGCGGGTGGAGTTCGCCCTCGACGCCGACGTGACGGACGCGCTGCGCGCACTGGCACGGAAAGAACGGGGCACGCTCTTCGTCGCCGTCCTCACCGGCTGGGCCATCCTGCTGTCCCGCCTCTCGGGCCAGGAAGACATCGTTGTCGGAAGCCCGGTCTCCGGCCGGCGCGGACCCGGAGCCGCCGGACTCATCGGCTTCCTCGTCAACTCCCTCCCCCTGCGCATCGACCTCTCCGGCCCCCTCACCACCAGCGAGGCCCTCGCCCGCACCCGCGCCGTCGTCCGCCAGGCCCTCGCCCACCAGGACCTGCCGTTCGAGCGCATCGTCGAGCTGGTGAACCCACCGCGCAGCGCCTCCCACACCCCGCTGTTCCAGACCATGCTGGCGTGGGTCCTGGACCGGCACGACCTGGCGGACCTGCCCGGCGTCGAGGTCGCGCCGCTGCCGATCGCGCACGCCCCGGCCAAGTTCGACCTCGCCCTGTCGGCCACCGAGGCCGCAGGACGCGTCACCGGACACCTCGACTACGCGACCGCCCTGTTCGACGAGGCCACCGCCGAACGCTGGGCCGGACACCTGCGCCACCTGCTCACCGGCATGGCCCGCCACCCCGACCGCGACATCCGCACCCTGGACCTCATGGAACCGGCGGAGCGCCTGCGGCTCATCAGCGCCGGTGACGCGAGCCGGGCCGGGGACGCGCCCCAGCCGTCCGACCCGATGGCGACGGAGCTGCGCGCGGCCACCAGCCTCACCGCGCTCTTCGAGGCCCGCGCCCGCCAACACCCGTTCCGCACCGCTGTCGTGGACCGGGACGGCGCCCTCGACTACGCGAGCCTCGACCGGCGTGCCAACCGGCTCGCCCACGCGCTGGTCGCCCGCCGCGTCCGCCCCGGCGATGTCGTGGGCCTGCACGCGCGCCGCACCCGCGATCTGACCGTCGGCATCCTGGGCATCCTCAAGGCGGGCGCCGCCTACCTCCCGCTCGACCCCGGCCAGCCCCGCGAACGCCTCGCCGCCATGGTCGAGGACGCCGCCTGCCCCGTCGTCCTCAGCGACCACGCCACCGTCGAGCGCCCCGCGGACTGGCTCGACCTCACCGCCGTCGAAGCCGAAGGCGCGACCGGGGAACATGGGCCCGCCGAGATCGCACGCGCCCGCGACCAGCTGGCCTACGTGATCTTCACCTCCGGGTCCACGGGACGGCCCAAGGGCGTCGGCGTCGAACACCGCAGCCTCCTCAACCTGTTCACCACCTGGCACGACCGGATGGGCACCGCACCGGGCGAGGTCGGCTCGGCCTGGTCCAGCATCGGCTTCGACGCCTCCCTCCACGAACTGCTGCTGCCCCTGACCACCGGCGGCGAACTCCACATCGTCCCCGAGGAGGTGCGCGGCGACCCGGCCGCCCTGCTGGCGTGGCTGCGTGAGCACCGGGTGACGCAGTCGTTCCTGCCGCCCGCCTACGTCCGCTGGATCGACGAGGACCCCGCCGAACGGCTGCGCGACCTGCCGTTGCGCACACTGCTGACCGGCGTCGAGTCGCTGACCGAGGCCGCGCTGCACCGTATGGCCGGTCACCTCCCGGGCCTGCGCGTCTGCTTCGGCTACGGCCCCACCGAGGCGACCCTCTACAGCACCGCCTACTACGACCCCGGCCCGCTGGACCGCCCCTGCCCGATCGGGCGGCCGCTGCCCGGCACCCGCCTCTATCTGCTGGACGCCCGCATGCAGCCGGTGCCGCCCGGCGTCGTCGGGGAGGTGTACCTCGGCGGCGCGTCCCTCGCCCGGGGCTACCTGGGACGGCCCGACCTCACCGAGGAACGCTTCCTGCCGGACCCGTTCGTGCCCGGCGCCCGCGTCTACCGCACCGGCGACCTCGCCCGCTGGGACCAGGACGGCCAGGCCCACTACGCCGGGCGCGCCGACGACCAGGTCAAGCTGCGCGGCTTCCGCATCGAACCCGGCGAGATCGAGGCGGCGTTGACCCGGTTGCCCGGCGTCCGCGAGGCCGTCGTCCTCGTCGACCGCGACCAGGCAGGCCAGCCCCGCCTGGTGGCCGGCGTCGGCCGGGGCGCCGCACCGGCCCGCGACAGCGGAGACTGGCGCACCGCGCTCGCCCGCAGCCTGCCCGACTACATGATCCCCGCGCTCGTCCTCGACCTGGAGTCCCTGCCGCTCAACCGCAGCGGCAAACTCGACCGCGCCGCCCTGCTGCGCCTCGCCCACGAGCAGACGTCCGACCAGGTCAACACCGCCAGCCCGCGCGACCACATCGAACACGCCCTGTACCGCATCTGGCAGGGCATCCTGCTCCACCCCGACATCGGCGTGAGCGACAACTTCTTCGACATCGGCGGCACCTCACTGTCCGCGATCAGGATGGCCCACGACGTCGGCGAGACCTTCGGGCGGCACCTGCCCGTCGCCGAGGTCATGGTGCGCCCGACGATCGAGGCGCTCGGCGCGCTGCTGCGCGAGGACGCCACGGACCAGGCGCCGGGCAGCCTCATCGAATTCCGCCGGGGCACCGGACCCCGGGTGGTGTGCGTCCACCCGGCCGGCGGCACCGCCTTCTGCTACCTCCCGCTCGCCGCGTTCCTGCCCGACCACGCCGGCCTGTACGGCATCCAGTCCCCGGGCGTGAACCCCGGCGAGGAGCTGCTGCCCACCGTGGAGGCCATGGCCGAGGAGTATCTGCACCTCCTTGAGCCCCTCGGCCCCGGCCCGCTCGTCCTGACCGGCCTGTCCTACGGCGGCCTCGTCGCCCACGAGATGGGACGCCAAGCGCACCGCGCCGGGCGCGAGGACGTCAGCGTCGTCCTCCTCGACACCCAGGCGACCGACGACGCCTCGGCCCGGGAGGCGATCACCGCCGTCGACGCGGCCGAGTTCCGCGACAAACTCGTGAGGTTCAACGGGATGTATCCCGGCATCGACGACGCCCAGGTGGACCGCTACTTCCACCTCTACAACCACAACCGGCTCACCGCGCGGGAGCATCTCCCGGCCGCCTCCCCGGCCCGGACGGTCCTCGCGCAGGCCGTGCAGGACGGCACCGACACCCCCTTCCACGCCGAGGTCCGCGCCTTCTGGCAGGGGCGCGCGCAGGGCGCGTTCCGGGTCGAGACGATGAAGTGCGACCACTGGGAGATCCTGGAGGGCGCCGAGACCGCCCGGGTCGGCGACCTCCTCGCCGCCGAACTCGCCCACCACGAGCACCAGTCGGCCTCGCGCGCCGCCGTCGGCGCCGCGTCCGTGGGGGAGGCGTGATGCACACCCCTCACCCCGCCCCCGCCGAAACCCGTACCCCCGTCCTCGCCGAGGCCCCTGCCTCCGTGCTCGCCGAGGCCGTTCTCGCGCAGGCCCGTCGCACGCCCTCGGCCGTCGCCGTCGAGGACGGCACACGGACCGTCGACTACGCGGAACTCGACCGGCTGAGCGCCCGCGTCGCCGCCCGCCTGCGGAAACGCGGAGTGCTGCCCGGGCAGGCCGTCGCCGTCTGCCTGCCCCGCTCCTGGCAACTGGTCTGCGTGATGCTCGGCATCCGCCGGGCCGGCGCCACCGTCGTCCCCCTGGACCGCCTCAGCCCGCCCGACCGGCAACGGCACATCCTCGACGACTCCGCCGCCGTCACCGTCGTCCACGACACCACCACCGCGCACGCCCAGGGCGTCGACGCCGGCCTGCTGCTCGCACCGCACGACGCGACCGACGACGCCCCGGACCTACCCGGCGACGCGGCGACGGGGTTCCTCCTCTACACCTCCGGCAGCACCGGACGGCCCAAGGGCGTCGAGGTCACCGACGCGGGTGTGCTGCGCTTGGCCCGGCCCGGCTGGATCGACCTGCCGCCCGGCGCCCGGTACGGCTGCCTGTCCAACCCGGCGTTCGACGCCCTGAGTTTCGAGGTGTGGGCCCCGCTGCTCACCGGCGGCGTCTGCGTCGTGCTCGACGACACCCAGGTGCAGAGCCCGCACCGGCTCGCGGCGGTACTGCGCGAGCGGCGCGTGGAGACCCTGTTCATCACGGTCGCCCTCTTCAACACGGTCGTCGAGAAGGTGCCCGACTGCTTCGCCGAGGCCCGCCAGGTCCTCATCGGCGGCGAACACCTCAACTCCCCGATGATCCGCCGCTGGTACGACGCCAACCCCGACTCCGGCGCCGTCCTGCACAACGCCTACGGGCCGACCGAGGCGACGACCTTCGCCCTCTGGCACCCCATCCCCCGGGACTTCGACGGCGACGACATCCCCATCGGCACCGCGATGCCCGGCACCCGACTGCTGCTGCGCACCGAGGACGGCCACCCCGCAGAGCCGGGCGAGGTCGCCGAACTCCTGCTGTCCGGACCGGCGTTGGCCCACGGCTACCGCAACCTGCCCGAGCAGACCGCGGGCGCCTTCATCCAACTCCCCGGCGAGCACGGCACCGTGGTCCGCTGGTACCGCACCGGCGACCTCGTCCGCCAGGACCCGGACGGGCGCGTGACCTATGTCGGCCGGGCCGACCGGCAGGTCAAGGTGCGCGGCTTCCGCATCGAACCCGGCGAGGTGGAACGGCAGATCCTCACCCTGCCCGCCGTCCGCCACGTCTGGGTGGGCACCCGGCGCGACGCGGCGGGCCGCAACGAACTGCTGGCCTTCCTCGTCCCCGGCGACGACCTCACCTTCGACGCCTACGAACGGCACCTCGCCACCGCCCTGCCCGCCTATATGCGCCCGCACCACACCCACCTGATCGCCGAACTCCCCCTGACCGCCAACGGCAAGGCCGACCTCGCCGCCCTGCTGCGGGACGCGGGCACCCCCTGGCGCGGCACCCGGGAGGGCGCCGCACACATCACCGCCGCCCAGCGGCCGGTCCTCGACCTCGCCGAGGAGATCCTCGCCGTCGACGGACTGCGCCCCGACGACCGGTGGATCGTGAGCGGCGGCGACTCCCTCAAGGCGCTGCGCTTCCGCTTCGAGATCCTCACCCGGTTCGCCGTCGACCTGCCTCAAGAACTGGTGCTGCGCGGCGACTTCGCCGCCATCGCCGACGCCGTCCACGCCCCCGACGCCGACGCCGGCGACCATCCCCCACTCCCGGCGGGCCCGGACGAGCCCGTCGCGCCGGCCACCAGCGAACAGGAACGCCTCTGGCTGCTGCACCGACGCGAACCGGACGACCGCTCCTACGACGTACCGCTCGCCCTGCGCGTCGACGGCGCCGTCGACGGGGCGGCCCTGCGGCGCGCGGCGCGCACGCTGGTGGCCCGGCACCCGGCGCTGCGCACCCGCCTGGTGCCCACCCCCGACGGCCTGTTCCAGCGCACCGAGGAACCCTACGACCCCTGGCAGCCGTTCGAGAGCCGGGCGGGGGAGGGGTGGCAGGAGAGCGCCGACCGTTTCTTCACCCACCGCTTCGACCTCGCCGAACCCCGGATGCTCCGCGTCACCCTGGCCGAACTCCCGGACGGAGCAAGCCTGTTGCTCCTCCACCTGCATCACGTCGCCGTCGACGGCTGGTCGCTCAACCTCCTCTTCCACGACCTCAGCGCCGCCTACACCGAAAGCGCCCCCGGCCCGGCACCGGCCACCACCCCGCTCGACTTCGCCCGCTGGCAACGGAGTTGGCACGCCACCCCCGGCTACGCCCGCCGCCGCACCCGCCTGCTCGCCCACTACGCCGACGCCCCCGAACCGTCCCCCGCCCTCCCGGTGCCCGACCGGCCCCGGGCGCGGCTGCTGCGCACCTCCCTCGACCTGGTCCGCCGCACCGCCCTGGACCGGCGCGCCGCCGAACTCGGCCTGACCCGCTTCCAGTTCCTCGTCTCCGCCTTCACCGCCGCCCTGTACGGCGTCACCGGGCAGACCCACCCACTGGTCGCCGCCCCGGTGGCCAACCGGCCGCGCCCCGAATTCGCCGACGCCGTCGGCATGTTCGCCAACACCGTCCTGCTCGGCCTCGACGCCCGCCCCGACACCACCCTCGGCGCCCACCTCACCGCCCACGCCGACGCCGTACGCACCGTCCTGGAAGGGCAGGAGGTCGCCCTCGCCGATGTGCTCGCGGACCGGGCGTTCGGTGAACGGGCCCCGCTCTTCGACTTCCTGTTCGTGCTGGAGAACACCGAGTTCCAGGCGCTGCGCCTGGACGGCTGCACAGTACGCCCGTACTGGACCGAGCCGCTCGGGGCGAAGTGCGCCCTCACCCTGTCCGTCGTCGAGCACGAGGCCGGCTTCGACTGCCTGTGGGAGTACCGCGACGACCTCGGCACCGAGCGCGCCGAAGCCGCCGCCCGGCTCTTCCGCGAGGCCCTCGACCAGCTGACCGCCGACCCCGCCCGCACCCTGCGCGACCTCGTCGCCCCCTACCGCCACGCCCTGCCCGAACCGGGCCACGGCACCCCGCTGGAGCCCGACTTCACGACCGTCGCCGACGGCTTCGCCCGCCAGGTGGCCCGCACCCCCCACGCCCCCGCCGTCACCGCCGACGACACGACCCTCACCTACGCCCAACTCGACGCCCAGGCAGGCGCGTTGGCGTCGACGCTGGCTGAACTGGCACCCGCCGACCCGGCCGCCCCCGCCGCCGTCGCCCTCTACCTCCAGCCCTCCGCCGCGCACATCGTGGCCGTCCTGGCGGCGGCCCGCCTCAACCTGACCGTCGTCCCCCTCGACCCCGCCTACCCACCGGCGCTGCTGCGGCACGTCCTCGACCAGGCCGACCCGCTGTGCGTCCTGGTCGCCCCCGAGGACGCCGCCGCCCTCGACGCCCTCGCCCCGGCCACCCTGCCCCGCCATGTCCTGGTCCTCCCCGACACGCCCGACGCCGCCCCGGTCTCCCCCCGGCACCACGGGCTGCGCCCGCTGTACACGCTGTTCACATCCGGCTCCACCGGCACCCCGAAGGGCGTCCAGGTCCCCGACCTGACCCTGTGCAACCTGCTGACCTGGCAGCGCGTCGAGGGCGGACTCGAACGGCCCGCCGTCACCCAGCAGTTCTCCATGCTGTCCTTCGACGTCTCCTTCCAGGAGATCCTCACCACCCTGTGCTCCGGCGGCGAACTGCGCCTGGTGCGACCGGCCTGGCGACAGGATGTCCCCACCCTGCTCAGGGAGTTGGAGCGCGGGGGAGCGGAGCGGATCTTCCTGCCGTACGTCGCGCTCCAGCTCCTCGCCGAACACGGCGCGCACAGCGGGCTGTTCCCGTCCCGGCTGCGTGAAGTGGTCACCGCGGGCGAGCAGTTGGTGTGCACCGACGCCATCAGGCGCTGGTTCGCGGGACTGCCGGGCGCCCGGCTGTTCAACCACTACGGTCCGACCGAGACCCATGTCGTCAGCGCCCTGTGCCTTCACGGGGACCCGGCCGCCTGGCCGCCCCGGCCCGCGATCGGCCGCCCGGTGGCGGGCGCGGTGCTGCGGGTGGTCGACGAGGCCGGACTGCCCGTCCCGCCCGGCGTCACCGGCGACCTGCTCATCGGCGGCCCGATGGCCGGCCGCTGCTACCTCGGCGACGGCGCCGCCCACCAGGACCGGTTCGTCGACGACCTCGACCTCGGCACCCTCTACCGCACCGGCGACCTCGCCCGCTTCGACAGCGACGGTCTGCTGCACTACGCGGGCCGCGCCGACTCGCAGGTCAAAATCGGCGGATTCCGGCTGGAGCTGGGGCAGATCGAGGCCGCCCTGTTGCAGCACCCGGAGGTGGCCAACGCGGTCGTCACGGTGGACGAAGGACGCCTGGTCGCCGCCCTCCAGTGCCGGGGCGCCGACCCCGACCCGGCCGACCTCGCCGCCCACCTCGCCGGGCTGCTGCCGGCCTACGTCCGGATCGCCCGCTTCCGGCTGCTGGCGGACCTGCCCCGCACACCGAGCGGCAAGCTGGACCGCCGGGCCGCCCACACCGCGCCCGGCCGCGACCTCGGCACCGGCCGCCCCGGCAACGGCGCCCGCTCGCCGCTCGAACAACGGCTGACGGACCTCTTCGAGACCGTCACCGGCAAGGCCGTCGCCGTGGACCAGCGGTTCTTCGACGCCGGGGCCACCAGCCTCGACCTGATGCGCTTCCAGCTCAGATGCGCGGGCGAGGGCGATCTCCCGTTCTCCGTACCGGACTTGTTCGAGCACGTCACCCTGCGCGCCCTGGCCCGGCTCCTCACCGACGGGACCTCCACGGCCGACGCGGCCGCCGCACCGGCGGGAGCGGGCGGGGCCGATGAACCGATCGCCGTGATCGGCATGGCCGTTCGGCTGCCCGGCGCCTCCGACCTGGCCGCCTTCTGGGACCTGGTCACCAGCGGACGCCGGGGCATCGAACACTTCACCGCGGCCGACGGCCGGGTCGGCGCCCGCAGCCAGCTCGCGGGCCCGCTCGACTTCGACCCGGGCCGGTTCACCATCAGCCCCGGCGAGGCCCGCGTGATGGACCCCCAGCAACGCCAGCTGCTGATGACCTGCGCCGAGGCCCTCGCCCACGCCGGGCTCGGCGACCCGGCGGCGGGGCGGGTCGGGCTCGTCGCGTCCTGCGGCGAGAACACCTACTTCCAGCGCCTGCTGCGCGAGGCCGACCCCGCCGCGCTGCCCGACGCCTTCCGGCTCTCCCTGCACCACGAGAAGGACTACCTCGCCACCAAGGCCGCCTACCATCTCGGGCTCACCGGACCGGCGTTCACCCTCCAGTCCGCCTGCTCCAGCTCGCTCGCCGGCGTGCACATCGCCGCCGGGATGCTCCGGCAGGGCGACGCCGAGATCATGCTCGTCGGCGGCGTCCTCGTCGACACCGAACTGACCGACGGCTACACCTACAAGCCGCAGCACATCTTCTCCCCGGACGGCCACTGCCGCCCCTTCAGCGCGGACGCCGAGGGCACCGTCGGCGGCAGCGGCACCGGCGTGATCGTCCTCAAACCGCTCGCGGCCGCCCGCCGCGACGGCGACACCGTGTACGCCGTCGTCACCGGCTCCGCCCTCACCAACGACGGCGCCGACAAGATGAGTTACAGCGCCCCCGCCCTCGCCGGACAGCGCACCGCCCTGCGCACCGCCCTCGCCCGCAGCGGCCGTCGCGGCCCGGACCTCGGCTACGTCGAGGCGCACGGCACCGGCACCCGGCTCGGCGACCCGGTGGAGGCCGCCGCGCTGCGCCAGGCGTACGGGCTCGCGGACGACGCACGGCTGGCGCTGTCCTCGGTCAAGAGCCAGATCGGGCACCTCGGCGCGGCCGCCGGAGTCGTCGGCCTGGTACGGGCCGCGCTCGCCGTGCACCACGGGATCGTCCCGCCCACCGCCGACTTCGACCGGCTCAACCCGGAGATCGCCGACGGCCCGTTCCGCATCCCCGTCACGGCCGAACCCTGGCCGACCGACGGCCCCCGGATCGCCGCCGTCAGCAGCTTCGGCATCGGCGGCACCAACGCCCACCTCCTGCTGGAGAACGCCCCGCCCACGCCGGACCCGGCAACGGCGCCGACGGTGCCGTGCCTGGTGCTGTCCGGCGCCTCCGCCGCCGCCTTGCGCGCCGACGGACGCCGCATCGCCGACTACCTCCAGGCCCACCCCGACGCCTACCCGCAGGTGCTGCGCCACCTCCAGGTAGGCCGTCCCGCCCTCGCCCACCGCGCCGCCCGGGCCTGCCCCGACGCCCGCAGCGCCGTCGACTGGCTGCGCGACCCGACCCCCGTCACCGCGCCCGCACCCCGCCCCGCGCTGCCCGCCGCCCCCCTCGACCCGCACGCCCTCGCCGCACTGTGGACCTCCGGACACACCGTCACCTGGCCCACAGGCCCGGCCCCCGCCCCCTGGGACTTCCCGCCGCCCGCCTTCGACACCGCCCCCTACGACTTCCCGCGCGCACCCGAGACGACCGCGCCGGACGCACCCGACGGCACCCGCATATCCCGGCTGCCCGCCACCCGGTGGCTGCACCAGCCGCACTGGACCCGGCTGCGGCGCGCCCGCACCGGCACCCGCACCACGCCCCGCACCGCCGTCGTCGTCACCCCGCCCGACACGGACACCGAGGCCTGGCGGTTCCTCGAACGGCACTACACACGCGTCGTGACCGTCCGCGCCGGTGACACCTTCACGCGCCTCGACAGCGACCGCTACGAAGCCGACCCCGCAGACCCCGGCCACCTCGCCGCCCTGCTGGCCCGCGTCACCGGACCCGACCTCGCCCCCGCCCCCGTGGACTGGCTGCACACGCTGCCCCTCGCCCTCGACGGCGGCCTCGACACCGCCACCCTGGAGACGGCCCAGTGGGCCTGCCTCGACACGGTCGCCGCCCTCGCGCTGGCCGTCGCGGACCTCCCGGACGGGACACGGCCCCGGGTCTGGCTGCTCTCCCAGCAGGCGCAGCCCGTCACCGGCGCCGTCCGCAGCCCCGAGGCCGGCCTCCTCGCCGCCGCCCTCGACGTCCCCCGGCAGGAGGTGGGCGTCACCCCGCGCTGGGCCGACCTGCCGGGACCGCGCCTCGCCGACTGGGCCGCCCACCTGCCCGACCTGCTCCTCGACGACGCCCTCGCCGCACCGGCCACGGCCCTGCGCGACGGCTACTGGTGGCACCGCTCCCTGCACCCCGTCCCGGTGCCCGAGACCCCGCCCGCCGTGATTCGCGAGGCCGCCCCCGGCACCCATCTGGTGCTCGGCGGCACCGGCGGCATCGGCGCCACCCTCGCCGCCCGCCTGCTCGCCCACCCCGGCAACCGGGTCGTCCTGGTCGCCCGCAGCACGGAACTCCCGGACGCGCTCAGGCCGTTCACCGACCGTGTCACACGGGTGGCGGCCGACCTCGCCACGGAGGAACCGGCCGCGATCGCCGACCGGCTCGCCCCGCACCTCGACGACCTCGCCGGGATCGTGCACGCCGCCGGAACCGCCGCCGGCGGACTCCTCGCCCGCCGCACGCCCGCCGCTGCCCGGCGCACCACGGCGGCCAAACTCCGCGGCGCCCTCCTCGTCGAACTCCTCATCGCCGCCCACGACCCCGACTACGCGCTGTCCTGCTCGTCGATGGCGGCCCGCTTCGGCGGCGTCGGACAGTTCGACTACGCGGCGGCCAACGCCTGCCTGGACGCCTACGCCCACCACACACCCCCCGGCGGCGACGACGCCACGGTCCGCATGAGCATCGGCTGGGACGCCTGGCGAGGCGTCGGCATGGCCCAGGACGCCCTGCACACCGACGCCCGTCACCAGGAACACCTGACGGTGGCCCTCACCCCCGAGGAGGGCGCGACGGTGTTCGAACGCGCCCTGCACCTGCAACTTCCCCACCTCATGGTCAACACCACGGACCTCGCCGCCGCCCCCGCCTTCTACGAACCGACCCCCACCACCGACCCGAGCGGCCACTCCGTCGAGGACCTCGTCGGTGACCCCACCGAGGAACTCACCGAGCTGCTCCGCGCCCTCCTCGGCGTCACCGCTGTCGACCCCGGGACACCGCTCTACGACCTCGGCGCCGACTCCCTGACCCTCCTGGACCTCCTCGACGAGGTGAAGCGGCGGTTCGGCGTCGACCTCGACCTGTCCCGGCTCAGCCACCGGGTCAGCCTCACCGAACTCCTCGGCCACCTCGGCGCCGCCACCCGCCCGCCGGACGCGGTGGACGTCGAGGTGTGGCAGCGCGGCCCGGGCCCGGACGTGCTCTGCCTGGTCCATCCGGTCGGCGGCGACATCCAGGCCTACCGCCCCCTGGCGGCGGCCCTGCCCGACGACCTCACCGTCTGCCTGATCGCCGACCCGGCCCTGCGCGACCCCGAACTCCCCGCCCGCTCGATCACCGACCGCGCCGGACACTATCTCGCCGCCGTCCGCGCCGAGTTCCCCGAACCGGACCGCCGACTGCGGCTCGCGGGCTGGTCGTTCGGCGCCTGGACCGCCCTGTCCATGGCCGCGCTCGCCGAGTCCGAGGGCCGCCCCGCGACCGCCCTGCACCTCCTGGACCCACCCCCGCCGCACGCGGGCCGCCGCCTCGGCGCCTACGACGAGGACCAGATCGACGCCGTCTTCGCCCGGGAGCTGAGCGGCACCGCAGCACTCACCGACTCCGGCCGCGCCTACGCCGAACGCCTCGCCCGCTGCTGCCGCGCCAACCTCGCCGCCATGGCCGACCACCGGGTGCCGCACCTCGCGACCACCCCGGCCACCGTCTGGCTCGCCGGACGCCCCGTCACCGAAGGGCTCCTCGCCCCCGACCCGACCGCACCCGGCGCCTGGGACGACCACCTGCCCCACCCGCGCGTCCACCACGTCGACGCCGACCACTACCAACTCGTCGCCCCGCCGCACGTCCTGGAGATCGCCGCCGCCCTCGCGGCCGCCCCTCCCGCAGCCCTGCCGCACCCGGCCGGACGGTCCTGAGAGGTCACCCGTGCAGCATCCCTACACCAGCCTGCCCACACGGTCCTTCTGGCGCACCGCCGTCGCCGAACCCGACCCCGCCGACATCACCGACCTGTGGACACCGAAGTTCCCGATCGGGCCGGACGATCCCGTCGTCACCGCCGGGTCCTGCTTCGCCGCGCACATCGGCCGCGCCCTCCTCGACCAGGGCCTGCACTGGTACGACGCCGAACCGCCACCGCCCGGCCTCACCCCGGACGAGCGGGCGGCCCGCGGCTACCGCCGGTTCTCCTTCCGCACCGGGAACATCTATACCGCCGCCGCCCTGCGCCAGTGGACCGCCTGGGCGCTCGGCGCCGAGCAGCCGCCCGAGGAGGTGTGGGAGGACAACGGCCGCTTCCACGACCCCTACCGGCCCGCGCTGGAGCCGGACGGGTTCGCCTCGCCCGAGGACGTGCTGCGCTCCCGCGCCCACACCCTCGCCGCCGTCCGCACCGCCCTCACCCGGGCCGACGTCCTCGTCTTCACCCTCGGCCTCACCGAGGCCTGGCACGACCTCGGCACCGACACCGTGCTCCCGATGTGCCCCGGCACCGTGCGCGGCACCTACGACCCGGACCGCCACGTCCTGCGCAACCACACCGTGGCCCGCGTCCACCGCGACCTCACCGACCTGCTCGCCCTCGCCCACGGCGTCAACTCCCGGCTGCGCACGGTCCTCACGGTCTCCCCGGTGCCGCTCACCGCGACCGCCACCGGCCGCCACGCCCTCGTCGCCACCACCCACTCCAAGTCCGTGCTGCGCGCGGCGGCCGGGCAACTCGCCGACGAACGCGACGACGTCGACTACTTCCCGTCCTACGAGATCGTCACCGGCTTCCCCTACCGGGCGGCGGCCTACGCACCCAACCTGCGCACCGTCACCCCCGACGGCGTGGCCTTCGTGATGCGGCACTTCTTCACCGCCCTCCAGACACCGCCCACCACCCCGGCCCTCGCGGCCCCCACCGACCCGACGCCGCCCGCGTCCACAACGACCCACCCCGGCTCCGGCGGAGAGGACCACTGGTGTGACGACGCCGTGCTCGACTACTACAACCCGCGCCCGCTTCCTGCTGCTCGGTGACTCCCACGCCGGGTGCGTAGGCCGGGCCGCCCGCGCCGCCGACCTGCCCTTCGTGGGCGGCCCGATCGGGTCGGGCCGTGACTTCCTCACGCCCTTCTTCGACGTTGACGGCGGCGGCGACGGCGGCGATGGCGGCGACGGCACCGATGTCGGTTTCCGGGACCCGGAGGCCGGCCGGCTGTACCGGGGGTTCCTCGACACGCTGGAGGTGGCCGGGCTCGCCGGGCTGCCGGTGCCGCTGGTGTGCACGTTCGGCCTGAGCGCCCACACCGTCGCCACCCGGCAGAACTGGGACCTCCACCGCGACCGGCACGGCACCCTCCCGGACACCTTTCTGCACAGCGCCCTGTTCGCGGCGCTGGTGCGGGCGACCGTCCGGGGCGCCCTCGCCTTCTACGACCACACCGCCGCCCTCGGCCTGCGCGTCCTCGCCCCGCTGCCCCCGCAGCGGGTCCCCGGCATGTCCGACCCCCGCGTCTTCCACGCCGCACAGGACGTCATCGCCGCCGAACTCACCGCGCGCGGCGTGGAGTTGATCGACCTGCGGGCCCGTGTCACCGACGCCGCCGGACACCAGCGCCCCGCCTTCTGCCAGGTGGACGACACCATCCACGGCAACCTCGCCTTCGGCCGCCTCGTCGTCGCCGAACTCCTCGACCGCGGTCTCTGACCGACCACCACCCCTCAACGGAAGCCACGGAGGTCCCCCATGGAGGACTACGCCCTCAAGGCCGTCGAACAGCTCACCACCCGCCCCGCCGAGCCCTACGACACCTTCACCCTCACCCCCATCACCCCGGTCCTCGGCGCCGAGATCACCGGCCTCGACCTGTCCCAGGAGCTGACGCCCCAGCAGGAGAATGAACTCACCCACGCCTTCCGGGCCTACCACGTCCTGGTCTTCCGCGACCAGGACCTCACCCCCGAGGAGCACAAGCGGTTCGCGGGCGTCTTCGGCGCCCTGCACCCCGTCGCCCTCGCGCCCGAGGGGTCCGACCCGCACATCCTGGACATCAAGGCGACCAAGGAGTCCAAGCAGGTCGCCGGCAACGGCTGGCACTCCGACGGCACCGCCGACGCCGAACCCTCCCTCGGCTCGATGCTGTACCTCACCACGATCCCCGAGGGCGGCAGCGGCGGCGACACCCTCTTCGCCAACATGCACCTCGCCCTCGACCTGCTCTCACCCGCGCTGCGCGGCTTCCTGGAGACGCTGACCGCCGTCCACGACGGGGCCCTGCCGTGGACCGCCGCAGGACAGACCCCGCCGCCCGAGTACGACGTGCCGCGCACCGAACACCCCGTCGTCGTCCGGCACCCGGAGAACGGCCGTCCTCTGCTCTTCGTCAACGCCCCCTACACCTCCCACATCCCGCAGCTGTCCCGCGCCGAGAGCGACGCCCTGCTGGAGATGCTGTACGCGCACATCGCCCGCACCCCGCTGCTGCACTGCCGGGTCCGCTGGCAGGAACGCACCCTGGTGTTCTGGGACAACCGCAGCGTCCAGCACCACGCCGTGTGGGACTACTACCCGCACACCCGCGAAGGCCGCCGGGTCGCCATCGACGGCACCGCCCTGCACGCCTGACCGGCCACCGCGAACGAAGCGGAGACGCCCCATGACCACGCGTGCGTTCCTCGACGCGCTGCGCACCCCGGCCGCCGCACCCACGGCGACGGCCGGGCCCTGGCCCTGGCACCTCGCCCTCGCCGTCCACGCACACCTCCCGCCGACGGCCGCCGACGCGTGGGCGGCCCGCCTGCCCGACCCGGCGACGATCCCGA
Source organism: Streptomyces sp. NPDC091279 (assembly GCF_044757465.1). Lineage (NCBI taxonomy): Bacteria > Bacillati > Actinomycetota > Actinomycetes > Kitasatosporales > Streptomycetaceae > Streptomyces > Streptomyces sp. NPDC091279. Next base: position 803,326 of record NZ_JBIVVA010000001.1, read on the forward strand.
CAGGGCTGCGTCCGGTGCACCGGTGGCACGCGGACACGGTCCTGCCGCTCCTCGCCCGGCAGGCGCCGGAGCCCGAACCCCTCGCTGTGCTGGGCGCGTTGCACCGGGCGGCGGCACAGGGCGAGACCGCCGACCGGGACACCTGGCGGGCGGCGCTCGGTCCCGTGCTGCGGTACGTCCACGACGCCGCCTACGACCGGGCGGGCGCGTACGCCGAGGGGTTCACGGGCGCCCGCGACTACGCCACGGCCAACGGCTTCTCCCCGGCCGAGGCCGACACGTACGCCCGCGCCTATGCCGAGTCGAGCAGCGACACCAACGCCCGCGCCTGCGCCGACGCCCACGCACGGGCCCTCGGCGACGCGCTGGCGGTGGCCTACGCGCACGACGACCAGCGGGCCTACGCCGACACCTGGCCCGGCGCCCAGCTGCGCGCCGTCGTCCGCGCCACGACGGCACCGGACGGCGAGCCGCACGCGATCCTCCGGCTGGCCGAGGGCCTCCTCGCCGCCCTGGCCGCCGACTGACCCCGTTCCAGGACTACGTGAGGGCCTTCGCGAACAGGGACGACGTGGTCGACCGCGTACCCCACGGAGAGCACGGAGCGAGTGCCGAAGGCGAGGCTCACCTCGCCGCCGCCGGCGAACACCACCGCGGGCAGGGAGGCGAACAGCGGGTCGGCGGAGATCTTGGCCGGCTCGATGCCGATCGGCATCATCACGACGAGGCCGGCGCCGCGCAGCTGGAGGTTCTCCTCGGAGACCGGCACCGAGAACGCGGCGCCGGCCCGCGCGTCGACCTTCGGGTTGCTGCGGAAGCCCAGGGCCTGGACATAGGCGCCCCAGCCGCCCGAGGTGCGGGAGCCGACGGTGACGGTCTTCCCCCGGAACCCGGGGTGGGCCTTCGCGGCGGCGGAGTCGCACGCGGTGACGGTGCTCAGCAGGGTGAGGAGCAGGGCGCCGGTCAGCGCGCGCCAGGTGCGGCGGCGAGGGCGGGCGGGGGAGTGCGGGGACATGCCGGTTCCTTCTGTTCTCGCCGGTCAGACCGGCGGGGCGGTGGTGTGATGGCGGCCGAGCGGCACGACCATCGGGGTCCCGGACGCCGGATCGGGGACGATCCGTGAACGCAGCCCGAAGACCTCGCGGACCAGGCCCTCGGTGACGATGTCGCCGGGCCGGCCCTCGGCGCGTCGACGCCGAGCAGCCCCGGGTCGGCGAGCGGATTGCGGGTCAGCCCTGGATGGCGGCACCGGCGAGCCCCAGCGCCACCCCGGCCAGGGTGCGCGACAACCGCATGTCCTGGACGACGAGTTGGCCGCGCGCCGAGCGGTCCGGGTGACGCCGGTGCCCTGATCGTCGTCGGCCCGTGCGGGCTACGGTGCTGTCATGCCGCACGCGCTCCCGGACCCCGCCCTGCTCGAACGTCTCCACCGCGACCTGCCCGACGGATGCGTCGTCACCGAGCCCGCCGTCATGGCCGGTTACGCGCACGACGAGGCCGAGTGGGCGCCGCACGCCCTGCCCGTGGCGGTGGTGCGGCCCCGCACCGCCGAGGAGGTCCGACGCGTCGTCCGCGCCTGCCTCGACCACCGCGCGCCGCTGGTCACGCGCGGCGCCGGCACCGGCCTGTCGGGCGGCGCCAACGCCGTCGAGGGAGCGGTGGTGCTGTCCACCGAGGCCATGACGGCGATCGTGCGCATCGACCCGCTGGAACGCCTCGCCGTCGTCGAACCCGGCGTCGTCAACGAGGACCTGCGCACCGCCTGCGCCGCCCACGACCTCTGGTACCCGCCGGACCCGGCCAGCGCCCGCTGGTCCACCATCGGCGGGAACGTCGCCACCAACGCGGGCGGCCTGTGCTGCGTGAAGTACGGCGTCACCCGCGACTACGTCCTCGGCCTCCAGTTCGGCACCGGCACCGGTGACCTGGTCCGCGTCGGACGCCGTACCGCCAAGGGCGTCGCCGGGTACGACCTGACCGGCCTGCTGGTCGGGTCCGAGGGCACCCTCGGCGTCATCACCGAGGTCACCCTCCGGCTGCGGCCGAGCCGTCCGCCGGAGCACACCGTCGCCGGACACTTCGCGTCGGTCGTGGACGCGGGCCGCGCGGTCGCCGGGGTGGCCGCGGCCGGGGTGACCCCCTCCGCCCTCGAACTCATCGACCGGCACTGCCTGGCAGCCGTCGACGCGTGGAAGCACATGGGCCTGTCGGCCGACGCCGACGTGGTCCTGCTCGGCCGCACCGACGCACCCGGCGCGGCGGGCGAGGCGGAGGCCGAGGAGATCCTGCGCTGCTTCGAGGCGGCGGGCGCCACCTGGGCCGCCCGCTCCACCGACCAGCAGGAGGCGGACGCCCTCTTCGAGGCCCGCCGCCTGGCCTACCCGGCGCTGGAACGGCTCGGCCCGGTGCTCACCGAGGACATCTGCGTACCGAAGGCCGCCGTCCCCGAGATGCTCGGCCGCATCCACGCCCTCGCCGCCCGGCACGACATCCTCATCGCCAACATCGCGCACGCGGGCGACGGCAACCTCCACCCGCTGCTCATCACCCCGCCCGGCGACGAGGCGGCGAAGGAACGGGCGCAGGCCGCGTTCCACGAGATCATCGCCGAGGCCCTCGCGCTGGGCGGCACCGTCACCGGCGAGCACGGAGTGGGCCTCCTCAAGCGCGCGGGCCTGCGGGCCGAACTGGGCCCCGAGGCGCTGGCCCTGAACCGGGCCGTCAAGGACGCCCTCGACCCGCACGGCCTGCTCAACCCCGGCAAGGTGCTCGACGGCCCCGGCGGCGCGCGGAGTTAGGGTCCTGGACATGACCGACACCTCTGCGCGCTCCGTCACCGTCGAGCGCACCAGCACCGGCCGCTTCGTCGCCACGAACGTGCGCGGCGGCACCCTCGCCTTCGGCACCGCGGGCGACGGCAGCGCCGAGTTCACCCCCGTCGAACTCCTGCTCGCCGCGATCGGCGGCTGCACGGCCGTGGACGTCGACGTCGCGACCGGTCGGCACGCCGAACCGACCGCGTTCACCGTGGACGTCGACGCCACCAAGGTCGACGACGAGCTGGGCAACCGGCTCACCGGACTCGCGGTGACCTTCCACGTCACGTTCCCGGACGGCGAGGGCGCCGAGCGGGCCCGGGCGATCCTGCCCCGGGCGGTGAAGTCCTCCCACGACCGGCTCTGCACGGTCAGCCGCACCGTGGAGGTCGGCACCCCGGTCACGGCCACCGTCGAACAGGCCTGACCCCGGCCCCCGTCGACCAGGGGGGCCGGGGACCGGTGTCACGCGGCCTGGCGCACCTCGTGCTTCCAGAAGCCGGAGAAGAAGATGCGTTCCTTCGGCAGCCCGGCCCGCCGCAGATGCCGGCGCCCCTCGGTGGCCAGCGTCGACTCCCCGACCACGAAGGCGTACCCGGCGGTGTCGGCGGGCCGGTGCCGCAGCAGTTCGTCGAGCGCCCCGGCGCCCGGCACCCGGGCCCGGTCCTCGCGGACGACCCAGGTGACGCTGACCCCGGCGGGCGCGGTGAGCGGACGCCGGTCGGCCTCGGTCGGCACCTCCTGGATGAGGCGGCCCCGGGTGCCGGGCGGCAGCGAACGCAGGATGCCCGTGGCGGCCGGCAGCCCGGTCTCGTCGGCCACGACCAGGACCTCGGAGGCGTCCTGCGGGCAGTCGAACAGGACGCCCTGGTCGAGCAGGGCCAGGATGTCACCGGCCTGGGCGGCACAGGCCCAGATCGCGGCGCCGCCCTCCAACTCGCCCGACGGACCGATGTGCACGACGAAGTCGATGTCCAACTCCGCGCTCTCCGGGCGGAACTCGGCCACCGTGTAGTTCGCGCAGTGCGGGCGCTCCTCCTCTGGTATGGCCAGATACGGCTGCCACCACCGGGTGCCGTCGATCTCCGGCAGCCGCAGCGTCGTCTGGTGCGGGAGCGGGAAGAACAGCCGGAACCAGTGGTCGTATCCCAGCCACTCGAACGCCGACAGTTCGGGACCCGTGACCGTCACACGGTGCATGGAGGGGGACACCCGCTCGGTCCGCACGACCTCGGCGCGGAACATCCTGGGGTGCTGGGGCATCAGCCGATGGATCTTCGCCATGAAGGAAGGTTAGCCTAAGTTTACTTCCGCCCTCCAGGGGTGGCCCGGGCCCGATCGCCCGGCGCGAACCGGCTCCTGCGAACCGATCCGCGCCCACCGGCACGGGCGAGCGTGCGGGCGTCGTCGTCAGCCGATCGGCTCCGGCATCGGGCGGACGTCGTAGGCGAGGCCGATGGTGTCCCCGGTGGCCGGATCGCCCAGCTCCACCCGCCAGCCGTCGGCGAACTGGTCGACGCCCGGCGCCATCGGGATCGTCCCCGAGATCAGCACCGTGCCCGGCACCAGATCGCCCCGGGCGCTCAGCACGTCGACCCAGTACGCCGGGGCGAGCAGCTCGGCGAGCGTGCCGTGCTGGATCTCGGTCTCCTCGCCGCCGTGGGCGACCCAGGCGCGCAGGGTCAGCTCGTCGAGCCGGGGCTCGACGTCGGCCAGGCGCCAGGCGCGGCGCGCGAGGACATCGGGGCCCGCGTTCTTGCTCCAGGCCACGCCGTGCACCTCAAGCTCGCGGTCGGTGTGGTCGCACGCGGCCGTCAGCAGCAGCTCACCGCCGTCCGCCACCACCAGCGCCCACTCGGCCTCGCCGGAGGTCCGCGCGTGCTGCACCGCGACCCGGCCGGTCTGCTGGGCGAGGTAGGGGGAGACGGGGTAGAGGGCGGGCGTCACCGACGGGCCCGGCACGCCCAGCTCCGCCAACTCCGCGACATGCGCGGCGACATCCGCCTGGCTGCGGCCGGCGTACCCGGCGTTCAGTACCTGCACGACATCGACCTCACGCGTCGAGCCGTCGGGCAGTTCGAAGGTCAGCACGGCCATTCAGAGCGCTCCTTGGGATCGGGTTCCGGCGAAAGGACCGGATTTCCCCTGGGTTAACTTCCGGCGCAGGGCTTGCGCATACGACCTGTATACAAGAAGTATGCCGGAAGGTCGATGTCTCCGACGCAAGGATGGGAACCATGCACGACACCCCGGAGGACCTCCCGGCGGCCCACGGGCCCCGCCCCGGAGTCCGCCGCGCCTTCGCCGCGAGCCTCACCGGCACGGCCCTGGAGTGGTACGACTTCGCCGTCTACTCGGCCGCCGCGGCCCTGGTCTTCGGCGACCAGTTCTTCCCCTCCGACGACCCCCTCACCGGCACCCTCCTGGCCTTCTCGACCTACGCCGTCGGCTATGTCTCCCGCCCGCTCGGCGGCTTCGTCTTCGGGCGCCTCGGCGATGTGATCGGCCGCAAGAAGGTGCTCATCGCCACGCTGGTCCTGATCGGCGCGGCCACCTTCCTGATCGGCCTGCTGCCCGGCTACGCCACGCTCGGCCCGGCCGCGCCCATCGCCCTGGTCCTGCTCCGCTTCGCGCAGGGCGTCGGCGTCGGCGGCGAGTGGGGCGGCGCCGTGCTGCTGTCCAGCGAGTTCGGCGACCCGCGCCGCCGGGGCTTCTACGCCTCCGCCGCCCAGGTCGGCCCACCCGCGGGCAACCTGCTGGCCAACGGCGTCCTGGCCGCCCTCGGCGCGACGCTCACCGAGGCCCAGTTCGAGTCCTGGGGGTGGCGGGTGGCGTTCCTGCTCTCGGGCGTGCTCGTAGGCTTCGGACTGTGGATTCGGGCCCAGTTGGAGGAGACGCCGGTCTTCAAGGCGATGGAGGCCGAGAAGACCCGGCCCGAGGCGCCCGTGCGCGAGGTGTTCACCACCCAGCCCCGCGCCCTGACCGCCGCGATCCTCAGCCGCGTCGGCCCCGACGTCCTCTACGCCATGTTCACCGTCTTCGTCCTCACCTACGCCACCGGCCACCTGGGCATGTCCCGGGGCTCCGCGCTGGCCGCCGTGCTGATCGGCTCGTCCCTCCAGGTCGTCCTGATCCCGCTGGCCGGTGCCGTCTCCGACCGCGTCGACCGCCGTCTGCTGTACGGCGGCAGCGCGATCGCCGCCGGGGTGTGGCCGTTCGTGTTCTTCCCGATGGTGGCCGGTGGCGGCTGGTGGACGCTGGCCGTCGGGGTGGTCGTCGGCCTCGCCATCCACTCCTTCCTCTACGGCCCGCAGGCCGCGTTCATCGCGGAGCAGTTCTCGCCCCGGCTGCGCTACACGGGCTCCTCGCTCGCCTACACGCTGGCCGGGGTGATCGGCGGCGCCATCGCCCCGCTCCTGTTCACGGCCCTGCTCAGCGCCTACGACAGCTGGCTGCCGCTGGCCGTGTACATCGCCGTGACCGCGGCCGTCACCCTCACCGGCGTCCGGCTGGGCCGGGGCGCGGGCGCCGCCGTCGAGGAGGACGACCGGCTCGCGGCGGCCACCGCGCCGGACCCCGCCCGCACCCCCTGAACCCCGCCACCCCCGAGGAGTGATCCCCTGTGCGCATCGCCCTGAGCCAGCTCACCACCGGCTCCGAACCCGACCAGAACCTCCGGCTCCTCGACGAGTGGACCCGGCGCGCCGCCGACGCGGGCGCCCGCGTGGTCGTCTTCCCCGAGGCGTCCATGGCCTGCTTCGGCACACCGCTGGCCCCGCTCGCCGAGCCCCTCGACGGCCGCTGGGCCGACGGCGTCCGGAAGATCGCTGACGCCACCGGGACCGTCGTCGTCGCGGGCATGTTCACCCCGGCCCCGGGGGGACGCGTCACCAACACGCTGCTGGCCACCGGCCCGGGCGTCGAGGCGTCCTACGACAAGATCCACCTCTACGACGCCTTCGGCTACCGCGAGTCCGCGTCCGTCGAGCCCGGTGCGCGGATCGTCACCGTCGACGTGGACGGCGTCCGCCTCGCCCTCGCCACCTGCTACGACGTCCGGTTCCCCGAGCTGTTCCGGGCCCACGCGGACGCGGGTGCGGTGGCGACCCTGCTCGCCGCGTCCTGGGGCGCCGGGCCCGGCAAGCTCGACCAGTGGGAGCTGCTGGTGCGCGCCCGGGCGCTGGACGCGACAATCTGGGTCGCCGCCGTAGACCAGGCCGAACCGGACGCCGCGACCGGCACCGCCCCCACCGGCATCGGGCACAGCCTCGTCGTCGGCCCCGACGGCACTGTCCGCCACCGCGCCGGAGCCCGACCCGAACTGCTCCTCGCGGACCTGGACCCGGACGAGGTCACCTCGGTCAGGGAACGGACGTCGGTCCTCGCGAACCGGCGCCCGGAGCTGTGGAGTTGACCGGCCGACACCCGAGGTGAACCGCCCCCGGGGCCCGAGGCGACGCCGCCTTCGGCACCCGGGGCGACCGCCCATCGGCAGGCCCACCGTCGTGAGGCGCATCGCCTCGGTGACGCGCCGGACGCGGGCACCGGACCGGCCGGCGTCCGGTTCCGCTATCCCGCGAGCAGCACCTTGAGCGTCGACTGCAAGTGGCTGTCGATCGCCGCGCAGGCCGCCTCGGCGTCGCCCGCCGCGAGGGCGTCCAGGATCGCGCGGTGCTCGTGCAGCACCGCGTCCTGACGGCCCTGCCGGTTGTAGAGGGCGACCACCCCGGTACGGACCTGACGGCTGCGCAGCCCCTCGTAGTGCCGGTCCAGCAGCGCGTTGCCGAGGGCCGACACCAGCGTCGCGTGGAACTGGTGGTCGACGGCGATGAACTCCCGCGCCTGGTCGGGCCCCGTGAGCCCCGCCTGCCGGGCCAGAAGCGTGCGCAGTTCGGCCGTCGGCACCCGGTCACCCGTCACCAACTGCTGCGCCGCGTGCCGCTCCACGATGCCGCGCAGCTCCATCAGCTCGGTGATCTCACGGCCGGTCAGCGGCGTCACCCGGGCGCCCCGCTTGGGCACCAGCTCGACGAGGTCCTCGGCGGCGAGCAGCAGCAGCGCCTCGCGGATCGGGGTGCGGGAGACGCCGATCCGGTCGGCGATCTCCTGCTCGGACAGATACGCCCCCTGCATCGCGGGGTCGGTCAGGACCGTCTCCTTGAGGTACGTGTAGGCCTTCTCCCGACCGGACAGCACCGCAACCCCCTGAGATCGCATACACCTTGTATACGGAAGTTACCACGGGCCCACGCGAGGTGATCCCGACCCGTCCGAGGTGCGGTAATGCGGGAGTAAAGCTTCCTGGTCAAGCTTCTGCGCCGGGTCGTTGTAGGGCGGTTTTCGGACTTTCCGGCGCCACGTGCCCGGACACGGCCCCCCGCCCCTTCCGTCGCCCTATGCTTCTACGCGCCTGTAGAGCTCGCAGGGGCTCAGGGGGCACGACCTCATCTCACGTACGCAAGGGAGTGGACGCCGCGATGGTGTTCAAACGGCTGCTCGGTTCGCTCGGTGTGGGCGGGCCCACGGTGGACACGGTCCTCGACCCGGGGGCCGCCCGGCCGGGCGGCAATCTGTCGGGACGGGTCCACCTGCAAGGCGGCGAAGCCGACTTCGACATCGACCACATCACCCTGGAACTGGTGGCGCGGGTCGAGGCCGAGCACGACGGCGGGGAGCGCGAGGGCGTCGTCGCCTTCGAGCGCTTCACCGTCGGCGGCGGCTTCCGGCTCGCGAAGGGCCAGGACCACACCGTCCCGTTCAGCGTGATGCTGCCCTGGGAGACCCCGATCACCGAGCTGTACGGCCAGCCCCTGGGCATCATCCTCGGGGTCCGCACCGAACTGGCCGTGTCCGGCGCCAAGGACAAGGGCGACCTCGACCAGCTGACCGTGGCCCCGCTGCCCGCCCAGGAAGCGGTCCTGGAAGCCCTCGGCCAACTGGGCTTCGGCTTCAGGTCCGCCGACCTGGAGTACGGCCGCATCGGCGGCACCCACCAGCAACTCCCGTTCTACCAGGAGCTGGAGCTGACGCCGTCACCCCAGTACGCCCACCAGGTCAACGAGATCGAGGTGACCTTCCTCGCCGGGCCGGGCGGCGTCGACGTCGTCCTGGAGGCCGACAAGCGCGGCGGGTTCCGCTCCGCGGGCCACGACGCGCTCAGCCTGCACACCATCGGCCATCACGACGTCCGGGACTGGAACACCGAAGTCGACGGCTGGATCAGCCAGTTGGTCGAACACCGCGCCTCCTACGGCGGCCAGTACGGCGGCCACGCCGGATACGGCCACGACGGCTACCACGGCCACGACAGCCACCACGGCCCGCACCACGAGGAGCCCCGGCGGTCGGGCCCCGGCATGGGCACCGTCGTCGCGGCGGGCGCGGCCGGGCTCGCCGTCGGTGTCGTCGGCGGCATGGTCGCCGCCGAAGTCGTCGACGAGGTCGGTGACTTCTTCGAGGGCGACGACGAGGACTGAGCGGACGCGTGCGGGGCCCGGCCGGTCAACGGCCGCGCCCCGCACGGGTGTTCAGCAGGCCGCCCCGGTCTGGGTGAGCAACCCGAGGCGCCACGGCAGGGAGTTGTAGTCACCGCTCGCGGCGGGGTCGAGCCCCTGGTACAGGTACTGGAGCCCGCACGAGGGGATCGTGAGCGTCTGGTCGTAGCCCGCGCGGATCATCTCGCCGTGACTGACGTCCCTGGTCCAGGAGCCCGCGGGGAAGGCGACGTTGGTCGAGCGGGCGAACGGGCTGCTCTCGGAGGCCGCCAGCGGCGACCACGAACCGCCCAGAGCGGCCGACGTCCAGGACCGGAAGTAGCGCCGGCCGTCCGACCCGATCGCCTCCACCAGCAACAGGTACCGGTCGCTGCCCTGCACCTGGTAGACGTTGCTCGCCTCGAACAGCGCGTACCGGTCGGAGTCCTGGAGCGCGATCACCGTGTCGGTGAACCCGTTCGGGAACTGCGCCACGCTCGTCCGTGAACGGTAGAGGTGGCCGTTGTCGTCGGAGGAGAACAGGTAGCAGGTGGCGTGGTCGCAGATCACCCACATGTCGACCCAGTAACCGCCGCCGATATTCTGCGCGATGACGTCCGGCATCGACGCGTAGAAGCCGCGCGGCGCGCTCCAGCCGTTCGGGTCGGAGAGGTCGCTGTTGGTCGAGTACGAGGCGTTGCCGGTCTGGTAGACGAGGTACCACAGGCGTTGCGGCGCGTAGGAGAACACCTGTGGTGCCGCCCGGTACCCGGTGCCGATGGCGCTGCGGTCCAGATAGTGGTGGGTCGCCGAACCCGCCTGCGACCAGTCGGTGAAGCTCAGGTACACCAGGTTGTAGCCGGACGCGCTCGCGACACTGGCGAACACGTGGTACTTGCCGTTGTAGCGGACGACGGACGGGTCCTTGATACCGGCGATCGCGTGCGTCGCGTCCGGCTTGGGCGCGATCAGCGGACCGCTGGAACTCCACCGGAAGGCCGACGGCAACGCGGCGGCGGACGTGCTCCGGTCGGCGCCCGCCGCGACGCCCCCGGCCTTCGTGGCCGCCGTCGTCGTGCCGCCCATCGTGGTCAGCACTGCGTTGTAGGCGGCCTTCTTGTTCCCCGAGCTGTCGAACAGCAGCGGGTTCTCGCCGCTGCGCCACGAGTCGCTGTCCCGGATGCCCCACACGGTGACGCCGGTGCAACGCGCCACGTTCAGGCAGGCCTTGACCGTGTTCGCGTACGCGGTCGTCGACGCCTACGCGATGTCCAGCTCGGTGATCTGCACGTCTACACCGAGGGCGGCGAAGGCGGCCAGGGTCGTCTGGAAGGACGCGGGCGGGCCGCCGGTGCCGAAGTGCGCCTGGAAGCCGACGCAGTCGATGGGCACGCCACGGGACGTGAAGTCGCGGACCATCGCGTAGACGGCCTGGGTCTTGGCGGCGTTCCAGTCCTCGATGTTGTAGTCGTTGTAGCAGAGCTTGGCCGCCGGGTCGGCGGTGCGGGCGGTGCGGAACGCCGACTCGATGAAGCCGTCGCCCAGCACGTTCTGGAAGACGGAAGCGCGGTGGGTGCCGCTGGAGCCGTCGTTGAAGGCCTCGTTGACCACGTCCCAGGCGTAGATCTTGCCCTTGTAGTGGGCCATCTGCGTGGTGATGTGGTTGTTCAGCACGCTGCGCAGGGTCGTCGCGTCGGTGATCGAGCCGACCCAGCTGGGCAGTTGGGAGTGCCAGACCAGGGTGTGGCCCCGCATCCGGGCGCTGTGCGCGGTGGCATGGCTGACGATCTGGTCGGCGGGCGCGAAGTTGAAGGAGCCCCGGGACGGCTCGGTGGTGTCCCACTTCATCTCGTTCTCGGGCGTCACCATGGTGAACTCGCGGTCCAGGATGCCCGCATAGGTGCCGTCACCGAGCTTGTAGGTGGCGACCGCCGTGCCGAAGTAGCGTCCGGACTGTGCCGCCTGGGCGCCGAGGGTGGTGGCCTGGACGGCGCCGGGGGCCGCCGTCGCGGTGCCGGACAGCGTCAGTACGGCGGCGGCCAGCAGGCCCAGCGCGGAGATGGGGCGTAAGCCGGGACGTCCTCGTGGGTGCATGTCTCTCCTTGGCCGGTCGGGTGCGGGGGGAATGGTCCGTTCGGGGTGCCCGGTGAGCGGTGGGGGGCCGCGGCGCGCTCGCGGACGCCGAAGCACCGGACTGCTGACCTACCTGACCACCGAGATATCGAACGCGCGGCGATCTCTCGGACGCCTCGGATCATAGGAGGACCACAGAGAGCGTCAATACCTCTCGCATCATTCGGTTTTCACTTCGAAATGTTTCGCCCCCGTCACCCGTCGTCGGGACCGCCCGGCGCGCGGGGCGTGGACCGTGGGTGACAGGATCGACGAAGTGTGACGGACGAGGAGGCGGTGGCGTGAGCGTGGAGCCGGAGATCTCTCTGGAACGGGCCCTGGAGGTCGCGACCGGGCTGGCGGACTGGGCGGCGCGGACGATCCGGCGCGCGGGGGCGAGCGCTCCCGTCGACGAGGTGCGGGAGAAGGACGGGCCCGCGGACATCGTCACCGACACCGACGAACTCGTCGAGCGGCACGTCCGCGAGGTGCTCGGCGAGGCCTTCCCGGCCCACGGCATCGTCGGCGAGGAGTACGGCGTCACCGAGGGCGCCGCGAACGCCCCGCACTGGGTGGTCGACCCCGTCGACGGCACCACCAACTTCGCCCACGGCATCGGCTGGTGCTCCTTCTCCCTCGGCCTCGCCGCGCCCGACGGGACACCGCTGGTGGGCGTGGTCGCCGACCCGTGGCGCGGGGAGACGTTCAGCGCGGTACGCGGGGGAGGGGCCCGGCTCAACGGCAGGCCGGTGCGGGCCGCCGCGCACACTAGCCTCACCGGCCATGTCTTCCTCACCGAGTGGGCGGCGCACGCCCATTGGCCCGGCATGGACGCCCTCCTCGCCGAACTCGCCGCACGGCACTGCACGGTACGGGTGATGGGCTCCACGGCCCTGTCGCTGGCCCAGGTCGCCGCGGGGCGGGCGGTGGCTACGGCGATCGGCGAGTTCCACCACGTCGACGGACTCCCCGCGCTGCTGATCGCCACCGAGGCGGGCGCGGTGGCCTTGCCCGAACTCCCCGTCTACGACCAGCCGTTGCTGCTGGCGGCGCCAGGTGTGGCCGCCGAAGCGGCCGAACTGCTGCGCAGGGCCCGGAGTTGACGGGTCGTCACATTCAGCAGGCTGGTGAACGCCCTTTACCGGAACGGTACTTGGGCCCTTCGGCGGCGAGTTCCGGCCAGCGGAACCGGAGCCTGATCAAGGGGTGGCCGGTCCGCCCGCCGCGTCCCTAGGATGACTGCCTGCCGAGCCCTCGACCGAGCTGCCCGGCCTGGGACATGGGGGAGACGATGGAGTCCGGGAAGAAGCTGTCCACCAGGATCGACGCCACGGTGCCGACAGCCGCGCGCATGTACGACCACTACCTGAACGGCAAGGACAACTACGCCGTCGACCGGGCGGCCTGCGCGGAACTGGACAAGGTGGTGCCCAGCACCAGGGCGCTGGCGCTGAACAACCGCCGCTTCCTGCAACGGATCGTCGCCACCCTGGCGGGGGAGTACGGCATCCGGCAGTTCGTCGACCATGGATCGGGCCTGCCCACCCAGAACAACGTCCACCAGCTGGCGCAGGCCGTCGACCCGGACGCGCGCGTGGTGTACGTCGACAACGACCCGATGGTTCTGGTGCACGGCCGCGCCCTCCTGGAGCAGAACGACCGCACCGCCGTCATCCAGGCCGACCTGCGCGACACCGAGGGCATCTTCACCCACCCCGACACCGAGCGCCTGATCGACTTCACGCGACCGGTGGCCGTGCTCTTCAACTCGGTGTTCCACTGCATACCGGACAGCGACACCGACGGCCCGCCCGCCGTCGTCCGCCGGGTCCGCGAACGGCTCGCCCCCGGCAGCTGTCTGGTCATGTGCCAACTGGTCAGCGACGACGAGAAGGTCCGGGACTTCGTCACCGGCTTCATGGGCGAGGTGACCCACGGGAACTGGGGGCGCGTGCGCGAGGAGAAGGACGTCGCCGAGTGGTTCGAGGGCCTGGACGTGCTGGCTCCCGGTCTGGTCGAGGTCTCCACCTGGCGCCCCGACAACGAGGTGGCGCCCCGCCAACTCACCCAGGAATGGATCGAGTTCGGGGGAGTGGCCCGACTCCGCTAGCGCAGGGTCGCCTCACGTCGCCGGGTAGCGCCGGGCGAGGGTCTCGCGGATCAGGGCCAGCGAGGCACGCGGGTCGAGCGCCTCGTCGGCCAGCCGGTCGAGTGTCACCCGGTACTCCTCCGTCTCGTCCCGGTCCTCCAGGAACGTGGCGCTCCTGATGTGCTCCAGATAGACGATGTCCGGCAGATCGAGACCGCCGAAGCGCAGATACGTGACCGGAATCGCCGGAGCGGACGCGTTCGTCACGTCCAGCGGGACGATCTGCACGGTGACATGCGCGAGCCCGGCCAGCGTCACCAGGTGCGCGAGCTGCTCACGCATCACCTCACGGCTGCCCAGGACGCGCAGCAGCACCGACTCGTCGATGATCGCCCAGATCTGCGGGGCGTCCCCGCGCCGCAGCAACGCGCTTCGCCCGACCCGCAGTTCGACCCGCCGCTCCACCTCGCGCGACGTCGCCGTCGGCAGCCCGCGCTCCACCACCGCACGCGTGTAGGCCGGGGTCTGGAGCAGGCCGGGAACGTACTGGATCTCGAAGGTACGGATGGCCACGGCGGCTTCCTGAAGACCCACCAGCCGGTCGAACCACTCCGGCAGCAGCCGCTTGTCGTACCGCTGCCACCAGCCCGGCTCCCCGGCCCGCCGCAACAGCTCCAGCAGCACCGAGACCTCGTACTCCTCCGTGCCGTAACACGTCAGGAGGGAACGGACATCGGCCTCCGTGGGCGGGCGGCGCCCCTTGCCCGCCTCGATCCGCGACAGCTTCGCCGGGCTGAACCCGACGGTACGGGCCGCCTGTTCCTGAGCCAGCCCGGCATCCTCGCGGATACCCGCCAACTGCACCCCGACCAGCATCTTCAGTAACGTCGGGGCGGGTTCGGCGCGTCGCAGATACGGTTCGAGACGGGAGACGCGCGGTGACTCGGAGGACATCGTGGCTCCTGGTAGGCAGGTGGCGACAGGACGTATTATCGCACCGGCCCACCGGATGTCGTACGGGGCCGAACAGGCCCACCGCGGCGGAACCCCCTGGCCCCGCCGGAGTGGAGCCGCCGATTCCGCCACAGCGCAGCCAACGTCGGTTCGTGCGAGGTGGTCTCACACGAGGTGGTCGAACTCGCCCTCCTTCGCCCCGGCGAGGAACGCGGCCACCTCGGCCGGCGTGTACACCAGCGCGGGCCCGTGCGGATCACGGGAGTTGCGCACCGCGACGCCGCCCTCGGGGAGCGCCGCCACCTCGACACAGTTGCCCTCGGCGTTGCTGTGGCGGCTCTTGATCCAGCGGACGTCCAGTGAGCTGGCCGGCACGCCGTTCGGAACTGATGACATCGCCTTCTCCTCGCGTGGATCGCGCCCCGCGGGACGGTCCGACGGATCGTTGCCGTTCCGTCGGACCGGCCGCGCGCGGCTCGGGTTCCCGTCCTCGCACGCAATTTCCCGTGAAATTGCACGGAGTCCGCTCTAGAGGTGGATACTAGCTAAGGCGTCAACCTCCTTACTGGCGCCCGGTTTTGACACCCTTTCAGGGAGGCTCCGTGGCGTTACTGACGCACCCGGCACCATGGCCAGGCCCGCTCCCGGCAGCGCACGTCATACCCTCCGCACTCCCGCCGCACCACGCGCCCAGGACAGCGACCCTGTTCCTGCCCGCCGCGCCCCGCGCCTGCGCCGAGGCCCGCCGCCTCACCGAACGCACGCTGGCCGCCTGGGAGTTGGCCCACCTGAGCGACGACGCGCGAGCCGTCGCAGCCGAACTGACCGCCAACGCCGTCCTGCACGGGCGCGCGCACCACCCCGTCGACGCGACCGGGGCCGCGATCCGGCTGAGGCTCGCCCGCCGCCCCGCCCACCTGCTGATCGCCGTCACCGACCAGGGCGCCGACCTGCCCAGGTACCCGCAGCTCACAAGCCCCCTCCAGAGCGCCGGGCGCGGGCTGCACATCGTCGAGGCCCTCGCCGCACACTGGGGCTGGACCAGGGACCGGCCGACCGGCAAGACCGTCTGGGCCCTGCTGCCCACGCGGCCCCACCACTGACAGCGACGGGACGACGAAGGTCCGACGTGTGATGAGTGCCCCCCTGCGGGACAAGACGCCCCCGGCAGCGTTCTGCGACGTCGGGCAGGTGCCCTGGCGTGACATCAGGGACGCCACCGGATGCGCCGCCGCGATCCCGTTCCTGCTCGCCGCCATCGCCTCGGGCGACGACGCCGCCGCGCGGGCCGGCCTCGACCGGCTGCGCCATCGCATCTGCCAGTACGGCTTCGTCGTCGGCCAGGCGACCCCCGTCACCGTCCCCTTCCTCTGGGACCTCGCCCAGCGCCCCCAGGTCACCTGTCGCGCGCAGATCCTGCGTCTGCTGCGGAGCATCGCGGACGCCCGCGAATGGGAGACCGTGGCCGCCGCGTCCCCCAAGGTCCGCCGCCACCACGACGACCACCTCGCCTGGGAGTCCGCGGCCCACCACGCCGTCCACGCCCACGGCGGCGCCATCCCCCGCCTGCTCGCCGAGCGGGACACCGAACTCGTCCGCGCCACCGAGGAGTTGGCCTCCACACTGACCATGTGCCCAGGACGCCGGGCGTACTGACCCCGCTGCGCCCGTGCCCGGGACACCTCAACAGGCCTGCCGGGCAGGGACGTTCGGCCTGGCCTCGGTCAGTGCGTGTACACCTCGGCCTGGTCGATGCTCACGAACGAACCCTGGGGCCGGTCGTCGTGCTCACCGGTCACCCGCACCCGCACCGTGTGCCGACCGGACGGGAGCCGAGGGCTGACGTACTGGAGGGTCTCGCCGGTGCGGATCGCGCCGTAGAGGTCGACGCGCCGCTCGGCACCCCCGTCGACGCTGATCGCCGCGACGCCGTTGCCGGTGTCCCGCACCGACAGCAGCGCGATCCGCGTCCCGGTGAAGGAGAAGGTCGCCGTGGCCCCGGACACGGTGTACGGATTCGACAGCGGGGCGATGTTGAGGCCGTTGTGCTGGTAGGAGTTGATCCCGCTGTAGGCCAGATACAGGTGCCCGTCGTGGGTGAAGACGCTCGGGTCGATGGCGAAGTCCGCGGTGTGGTGGGGCGGAACGAGCGCCGACCTGAAGTGGTACGGGCCCGCCGGGTCGCCGCCCCGCGACTCCAGGACATGGAGACGGTGGTGGTCGTCCACGCCGTCGGACGGACCCTACGGGGAGGAGTGCACATGCGCGGCTCCCTCCCATCGACGCAACGCTGAACGGGACGGCAGGCAAGAGGCCGTCGGGTCTCAATGAGGCTATCGGCAAGGGCCGTTGCCTTCCCCAGCGGGCCGCGCCGCACGGCTTCGATCCCCAGTTCCCCGAACGGCGCCATCCTCGGCCCGCTCGCGCTGCTGCCGCCCGGCGAACGCCCGGCCGAGGGCAACGTCGTTGCCAGTAAGCCGAGTTCGCACCGGCTCGGCCCGGTCGGCGCGCGGTGGGGGCATGCGGCTGGCCCGTGCCGCCGACAGCACGGGCCACCCGATGTCACCCCGGTCGGCGCGAACCGCCCGGGCCCAGGCCACCTTCGTGCGCCGGGGGTTGCAACACCGTTGCACCGCACGGACGTTCCAGAGGGGGAGCAGGCGAGAGCCGGACCTCGCCTCCCGCGTCCGCTCACCCCTGGGGTCCGTTCGCGCGGGTCAGGACACGTACGCGTCCGGAGGTTCCTGTTCACGGGGGGACGACTTCAGCAGACCGGCCAGCGCCGAACGGCGGCGGACGTCGAGTTTGCGGTAGACGCGGGTCAGATGCTGCTCCACCGTGCTCACCGTGATGTACAGCTCCGTCGCGATCTGACGGTTCGAATTGCCCTCCGCGGCCAACGACGCCACCCGCCACTCCGCCTCCGACAGCCGGGCCGCCGGAGACGTCCGGGTCGGCCGGGAGACCGGCTCGCTCTCCACCCGCCGCAACTGCCCGGGCAACGGCGACGACGCGGACGGCGCCTGGAGGAACCGATCCGGCACACCGCACTCCCGGGCCAGATCCACCGCCTCGTTGCGCCGCGCACGGGCCTCGACGGTACGCCCCTCCGTCAGATCGACCTGGCTGAGCCGCCCCAGGATGTGGGCCAGCGTCAGACGGCTGCCGGTGGGACGCAGCGCCAGTTCCGCCTGCTGGAGGAGGTCCCGGCGCTCCTCCGGGGCGCCCGTCACGGCGAGGATCGCCAGCGCCCGCCCCCGGGCCTCGCTCGGCCCGTCGCCCAGCGCCGCCAGTTCCGCGGTGGCCATCCGGCGTGCCTCGCCCGGCGCGTCCAGGGCCAGATACGCCTCCGCGGCCCAGCTGCGCCAGCCGAGCAGATCGAACGCCTCGCCGTAGAGCGGGGCGCCGGTGGGGACGGCGGAGGTGAACGCCTCCAGCGCCGCGTGGGCGTGATCGGTGCTCAACAGGTAACGGCCGAAGGCCATCTGGTAGAGGGAGCCGAAGACGGAGTCCTGCATCGACATGGGCACCGGACGCTTCAGCAGAGCGACCGCCTTGTCCTGCTCGCCCAGGATCGTGTACACGTTGATCGCCACCGACAGCGGCAGCCCGATGGCGATGCCCCAGCCGTGGTCGGGGAGCATCTCCAACGCCGCCTCGGCACGTTCGAGCGCGCCCCGCAGGTCTCCGAGACACCACCGGATGTGTGCGTGCAGCCCGGTCAGGTAGGCGCGTCCGGCGTGCAGCCCGTCGAGCGGGAGCCGGCCCAGCAGTTCGGCGCAGTACTGGTCCGAGCGCAGGGTGTCGCCGTGCATCACCATCACGTGCACCGACAGCGCGGCGTGCATCCAGTACGGGCGCCCGTGCAGGCCGTCGGTGCGCGGCAGGACGAACCCCGGGCTGCCCAACGGCAGGGCGACGGTGCTGGGCCGGATGGTGCTCAGCTCCGTGCTGACGGCCCGCAACGACTCCATGGAGTCGGCGAGAGCCGGCGCGACGACGCCGTCGTCCTTCGGGTGGGATCGCTCCCGCACGGCCGGGGCGTCGAGCAGCGCCGGGCGCAGGATGGCCACCAGCTTCCGGAAGTCCTGCGTCGGCTTCTCGGGGTGCGAGTGGCCGGGGCCGCAGATCTGGGCGAGGCGGGCGAGGATGTCCTCGGCCGGTCCGTCCCAGCTGAACCAGAGGCACCACACGGCCAGCAGCCGCAGATCCTCGCAGCTGCGCGGTCGCAGATCCAGGACGTCGAGCAGCTTGCGCACCTCGGGTTCCGCGGCGGCCGGGTTGACCCCCCACAGGGCACGGATCAGTTCGACCGTGGCGCTGTCGCGGTGCCGGACGTCGAGGGCGGTGCGCTCCGCCTGGCGCAGACACGTGAGCGCCTCGTCCACCTGACCGGTGCTGATCAGATGGTGCGAGGCGTGGAACAGCACGCGTGCCTGTGCCGCGTCCGGAGCGGTGTCGGAGGCGACCAGGAAGCGGGCGATGACCGGCGCGGGCGCGCCTTCCGCGAAGAGGAGTTCGGCGGCCCGGCCGTGCAGCCGTTGCAGCAGGAACGGGTCCATGCCCTGGAGCACGAAGTCGGCCGTCGCGGGGCAGCGGAAGCGGCTGTCCTTCAACAGACCGGCGCGCTCCAGGTCGTCGTGGTGCAGCCGCGTCGTCTCCGGGCAACCGGCCCGCAGTCGGGCCACCCGGGCGACCGTCGCATGCTCCCCGAGCACCGCCACAGCCTGGATGTACTCCGCGAGATGCGGGTGGCGCAGCAGCGTGGTGAGGTACGCGTTGCGGAAGGCGTCGCCCATCGGGAGGCTCAGGCCGTCCGCGCCGGGACCCACCTGGGTCAGGTCACGTGTCAACGCGTCGACCAGCGCGGGGTTGCCGCCGCTGAGGCGGTACACCTGGTCGGTCACCCGGCCGGCGACGGTCCTGCCGAGCGCCGTCGCGAGCGTCTCCTCGACCTCGGCCTGGCGCAGAATTCCGGTCTCGATCAACTCGGCGTCCAGCGCCATGAATTCGAGCGGGTCCACGCGGATGTCGGGAAAAGTCCTCGGGTAGGCGAGGGCGAGGGTGATGGCGTGACCACGGGCATGCCGGGCCAGCGAGAGAAGGCAGACGTGTGACGCCGGGTCCATGTGGTGCGCGTCGTCGACCGCGAAGTACAGGGGGGCGCGGGCGGCGGCGGAGATCAGCTCGGCGACGAGCGCCCGCAGCGGCCCGGCGGGCACCTTGTCCAGCTTTCCGCTGGTCGTCACGCTGTTCATGAAGCGCAGGAGGGACGACTGTACGTCGTCGGGAATTCCAGGGCTGTGGGCGAGTTGGGACAGTGTGGCAAACCGAATCTGTTGCTCGACCCTGAATCCGGTGGCAGCCACGCAGATGGCGCCCGAATTAGCGGCCCGGCGCTTATGCTCCGATAAGATGTGGGTTTTTCCAGTTCCCGGTCCACCTTGAACCAAAAGGACACTCATCGCGCCGTCCTATCCACATGCTGACGGAGTGCATTTGTTTCTTGAATTCATCGACGCACGGTAGTCACCGTGCGTCGATGATCAAGTGTATCCTATGTATCCCGAAGGTGGAACGGGTCGTGTTTCGATCCCGTCAATGCCCCTTCGATGGTGATCCTTTTCATTCCTCGATTCGTCCGGTGCTGGCGCTCGGCAGTGTCGGTGCCACCTCCCGGCAGGCATTACTTGACTGCGGCCACCATGTATTCCGGCGCTCGGGGTTACTGACAGAAACCTGTGGGAAACCTGCCTCATCCTGGAAGAACTCGCCGGGCGCGTACGCGGTCCGCCGTGAGGGTCGGCGGGGCGGTCGGGTGAGGTGGACCGGGCGGTCGGGCGGGGGTGGCTCGGGCCGTGGGGTGAGGGTGCTCGGGCCGTGGGGCGGGGGCGACTCGGGCCGACGGGCGGGGGGTGACTCGGGCGGTCGGGCGAGGGTGAACCGTGTCGTCGGGCGAGGGTGAACCGTGTCGTCGGGCGAGGGTGAACCGTGCGGCTTCCGTGCTGGTGAGGCTTCCGTTCGAGGTGGTCGGCGTGGTGAGTTCGGCGTTCACCCCGCCTCGGCCACCCCGCCTCGGCGTCCACCCGGCTACCTCTCGGGCACGCCCTGCCGGAACTGCCGCCCCGCCGCCGACCACACCCATCGGCGCCGGTCGGGTTTCTCGAAACGGGTGACGCACTTCTCATCGACCGTCTCGACATCGGCGCCCCGACGTCCAGGAGTAGCGCGTGCGGCGCCTCGACGGAACAACGGCACGGGCTGCCGTCCGGGACCGTGTGGTGGGACGCGGCCGTCCCGTAGGGGGCGCTCGCTGTGACGGTGGCGGCTTCCGCTTGGGGCGCCCGCACCTCGCGGGGACACCCTCAATCGGCTGTCGGGGGGCGGCAGTTCCAGGTAGGGGGAGGGCGGCTGTCGGGGGGTGCGGGAGGAAGGCCTGGCGGGGATGGGGGAACAAGTACGGGCAGATCCCGGTGAGTACGGCGTCCAGGGGCCTCTCCTCGATACCGGTCGCGGTCTCGGGGGCTGATTCTGTGTCGCCCTGGATTGTTCGGGTCTGCGTGAGGTTGTGTCGGTTGATTGCCTTCCGTGCCCGGGTCACCAGGCCGGTCGCGATCTCGGTGAGTGCGGGGTCCGGGGGCCTGTGCGTTATGCCGGTCGCGGCTTCGGGGGGCGACTCCGTGTCGTCCTGGACCATTCGGGCCTGTGCCAGGTCGTGCTGGTTGACTGCCTCCCGTGCCCGGGTTGGCCAGGCTGGCCGCGATCCCGGTGATCCCGGCGATCCCGGTGTTCGGGGACCTGTGCCCGACGCCGGTCAAGGCCTCGGGGGTCGATTCCGTGTCGCCCCGCACCATCTGGGCCTGTGCCAGGCCGTGCCGGTCGATCGTCTCCCGTGCCCGGGTCACCAGGCTGGCCGACAGGTCGACGCCGGTGGCCTGGCCGTTGGGGCCCACCGCCCGGGCGGCTGGCACCAGGGCAGCGCCGGGGCCGCAGCCCACGTCCAGAACGCCCTGGACCGCGTCGAGGTGGGTGTGGGCGAGCAGTCGGCGCCCGAGGTCGGCGATGTGCTCCATGCCCACGCGGTCGTGGTGCGGCGCGCTTTGGGCGAAGAGCCCAGTGAGGGCCTGCTTCCCGTCCGGGGCGCCGGTGTGGGTGGGGGTGCCGATGCTGCTCGCGCCCGCGAGCCCGTCGGTCGTTGCGCCTGTCACGTTTCCCTTTTCTCGCCCCTGCTGTTCCCGGTCGGCGCCGGCTGGTGGCCGTCCGTCGGCCGCTGACGCGTGGGCGGTCCCGGCCACGGCCACCGACCGCCGCCCGCCGTCCGTCGTCCCGCCGGTCACCCGGCCGCCAGCGGCGCCCGGCCCTGGCCC
This sequence comes from Streptomyces sp. NPDC091279, assembly GCF_044757465.1. Classification (NCBI taxonomy): domain Bacteria; kingdom Bacillati; phylum Actinomycetota; class Actinomycetes; order Kitasatosporales; family Streptomycetaceae; genus Streptomyces; species Streptomyces sp. NPDC091279. The sequence goes on from NZ_JBIVVA010000001.1 coordinate 825,137, forward strand.
ACCGCCCCGCAGAAGTCCGCCAGCTGGTCGTGGTGCGGCTGGTGGAGCAGGCCACCCCGGTTCCGGGCGGTGTCGCGGACCAGGGCTGCGGCATGGTCGGCCGACTGGTCGCCAGCCCCGAATGCCCCGTAGGGGGCCGCCTGTTCGCCCTCCTCGGCCAGATGGGCCAGGCCAGCTCTCTCGTCGACGATGCCGAGCGCGCTGCCGTCGCCGTGCACCGCAGGGCGGGGCGTGCGCCTCGGATGGGCGGCGGTGGTGGTGGCCGGCAGGGTGCCAGGCGCCGTTGGCGAAGTGCAGGGACGCGGTCGCCGCCTCCTCCACCTCGATGCCGGGGCGGGGCCGGATACGCGGTGCGTCTCCGCCGCCGGTCTCGTCAGCCACTGAACCAGGTCCACGGGGTGGTTCGCCGGGTTCGTCAGGGCGCCGTCGTCGTCCACGGCCCGGGTGCCGTGTCAGGTCCCGGAGGCGTGGTGTGCGGGACCGCGCCACCGGGCCAGTTCGGCCAACATGGAGGTGAGCTGGCCCGCCGCCACCGCTTTGTGGGCGAACCGGGCGGCCGGGTCGAACTGGTGCTGGGAGACCACTCCCAGGGTCCGGCCCGCCGCCCAGGCCACGGCGATCAGCTCGTCCGCGGCTCTCGGGTGTCAGCTCGGTGGGCTTCTCCACAAGGACGTGCCCGCCCACGCGCAGCGCTGTCGATGCCGACTCGGCGTACCTTCCGCTCGGCGTGCACACCACGATGCCGTCCATGTCGGGCCGCGTCAGCAGCCCCGGCACGTCGAGCGCGTCGCCTCTCCCCACGTCGGCCGCCGTCGCCGTCGCTGACGTCAGCGCCTTCGCCGGGCTGGCGACGACCCGCCCCCTGCGAGGGCGACGACGGAACGGCCTCGGGGGTCTCGTCGGCCAGCGACGACAGCCGGGCCGCGTAGGCGACCTCGGTCTCGGTGACCGCGACCAGCCGCGCCCGCCCGGTCGGTTCGAGCCGTCCCGGGTGGGCAGCCGGGCCAGGAAGCAGCCGCTCGACCCGGCCCCGACTATCGCGAACCTCAGCACGCGCACCTCACCAGGCCACAGCCAAGGCGTTGCCCGGTTGGTCGGGCAGCGAGGTCGGATGGCGCTCCTGGCCATCCAGGTGGGCCGGATTCCGCTCCCCTTACCTACGCGTGGGCTCCCGCACCTCCGCCCAGGTGGCGGGCGTGGCAACGCCGTTGATGTTGGCGGCGAGTTGGCCGAACAGCGGGGTGCCGGGCGCGGAAACAGCTGGTTGACGGCGAATCAGCCGGGCAACTCGCTCGCCCGGTCGACGAGCCGACCTTCCCAGCACGCCGCGCCGTCGGAGAGCCCGATCAGCACAAACGTGAAGGGCGTGCTGCCCGCCTCCTTGACCTTGAGGAGAACGTCCTTGATCTGCTGCTCGGTGACCCGTTCGTGCACACCCATGCCGGCCACCGACAACGACTCGGCGCCCAGCCACACGCCCCGGCAGCCCGCCTCGGCCCACTGCCGGACGTCGGTCTTCAGGACGACCTCCACGCGGGTCCGCCCCACCCAGGTGACGTTGCGGCCCTTGAGGCGGCCGCGGATCTGCGAGGAGAACCCCTTGTCGATGCCGGAGACTTGGTCCAGGAAGAACGAAGACCTGGGACGTCAGCCCAGCGGCGTACTGGAGGTCGATCTCCGCGATCACCGGGCCGACCGACTGCGTCCGCATCCGGGTGACGAACGGCAGGGGCAGAACGTGCACCAGTAGGTGCAGCCGCGCGAGGCCAGTACGTCCCGCAGAGGCTGGGATGCGGCGGCCTGTCGACCATCGCCTCGGCCATGTACCGCTCCAGCGGCACCAAGTCGTAGGTCGAGACCTCCCACTCGTCCAGGTCGAGGTTCGGGTACGGCTTCGGCCGTCGTGGCCGTCGTGGCCGACGGTCAGGCCGATGGCGCCGGGCTCGGGCAGGTCGGCGCGGCGTACCGGGGCGGTGGCCCCGGCGGCGAGAGTTCGGAGGCCCTGCACGGTCGCCGAGTCGGCCTCGCCCACCGAGACGTGGTCCACGGCCAGTCCGAGCAGGGCGGGCCCCGGGTAACTGGGCGCCGTGCGGTCCGACGGCCATGACGCGGACGGCGGGGGAGCGGAGCCGGGCCCGGTCGGCGTCGGCGCGGACCGGGCCGCCGTCCAGCCGGTGGCCATGGGCGCGGCGGCGATGGCCGTCGAGAGTGTGATCAGGTCGGGCGTCACGGGGGCCGGGGCGAGTCCAGCAACGCTGGTCCCACGCGGACACCCTGGTGACCTTCGGCAAGGAACCGGCCGACGGCGGCGGTGAAGTCGAGCGGTACTGAAGTAAGAAATGGTCAGTGGGGTGACCAGGCAGCTGAGCGTGGGGCTGGACGTTGCGGACGTACAGTCCGAGGCTGCTCGCAGGCTCGCAGGGGCGTGGTCCGTGCTCGACGGCCACACAGACGTACGTCGGTGAGCCCGGCGTGCTGCCGGGCCGGAACTGGCGGAGCGCTGACGGCGTCGGCCGCCTCCGGCAGGGGGCTGATGCGGGTCATGCCGCGTAGGTTCAGATCGGGTGGGCCGACGGGGAGAGCGCCGTCAGCACCGGCCAGCGTGGGGCGTTGTCCAATAGGGGGGCGTGGGTGAGATGGGTGTTCGCGTGCCGTGCCGGGACCGGCGGAGTGCTGACGGCGTCGGCCGCCTTCGCCAGGGGGCTGATGTGGGTCATGCCGGGCAGCTCCAGATCGGGTGGGCCGACGGGGGGAGAGCGCCGGCGTCACCGATCAGCGCGGGGCGTTGCCCAACGGGGAGTCGTGGATGAGGTGTCCGCGTGCCGTGCCGTGCCGTGCCGTGCCGTGCCGTCCCGGGCCCGGCCAGCCGATGCGTGTCACACGGGAGCCGGGTGCCCTGCGGGAGGGGCACCGGATCGAGGGCCAGGCCGCCCGGAAGGGCCCGGCGAGGATCTCGACGCACCGCTGAACGGCTCACGCCGACGCCCACGGGCAGGTCGGACCAGGCGGGCACCCTCACCTGGCCAGGAGGGTCGGCACCGGCCACCGTGGAGTACAGCTCGACGTCGACGCCGTGCACCACGGCCTGTTCGCGCGCGGCGGTATTGGTCAGCTCGGAGTCCAGGGCGACCCGCAGCAGGTCGGCGCGCGGCCGGGCGCTCATGAAGCTGTCGCAGGACGGCTGGGGCAGGGCGCCCCGCAGCACGCCGGGCTTGTTGCAGCCACTCGTGGCCGAACACGCCGTAGCCACGGTCAACGAACCGGCTGGCGGTGATGTCGTCCCGCCGGTCCTTGCCGCACCCGACCCGGACCGCGCGGACTGGGCACTCGGACGCCAACTTGCTCAGCAGCGACCGCAGCACAACCGTCGCCGTGGAGCGCCGGTACCGGCCCATCACGACCAGTCGCGCCCTGGGGTGGGCGTCGGCAGAGGGGTGACCGCGAGGACGTCACGGGTCCTGCACAGGGGGTTCTCCATCAAGAGCCGGGCGGCAGGACCGACGGTCGGCACCTTGGCGGCGGCGTCCAGGTGGGCTGCGGCCGCGCACACCGACCAGACGTCCACGGGCCCTTCCTTCGTGGCCGCCTCGATCCGCTCATAGACCGGGGTGGCGCCGGTCGTGGTGGCGGGCAGGGGCGACGACGTTGAGCGCGAAGCCCAGGTCGCTGAGGAGTTTCTTGTGCGGCTCGACGCCCGCGCCGTGCCTGACGACGCCGAGGTGCGTGTCGGCGGGATGGGCCGTTACAGGGTTGCTGTCGCGGTGTGTTCCGGCAGGTCGGCGTGGGGGTGAGGGATGCCGGAGGCGAGGTGATTCTTGTAGTGGGCGCCGACAGGCTCGCGTCTTGCTGGGCGGGAGAAGTCCAGGTCGCCGGGGAGCTTCTCGTGCGGCTCGCCGGCCGCGTCATGCCCGATGACGGAGATGTGCGGACGGGTGGGGTGGGCCGTCAGCGGGCCGCCGTCGCGGGGTGTCCCGGCAGGTCGGTGCCGGGGCGGCGGGTGCCGGAGGCGAGGTGCGCCTCGTGGTGGGCGGTGAACAGGCTCGCGTCTCGCTGGGCGTGAAGCCCAGGTTGCCGAGGAGCTTCTCGTGCGGCTCGACGCCCGCGCCGTGGCTGATAACGGCGAGGTGCGGATCGATGGGGTGTGCTGTCACGGGGTCGCTGTCGCGGTGTGTTCCGGCAGGTCGGTGTGGGGGCGGCGGGTGCCGGAGGCGAGGTGATTCTTGTAGTGGGCGCCGACAGGCTCGCGTCTTGCTGGGCGGGAGAAGTCCAGGTCACCGAGGAGCTCCTCGTGTGGCCCGCCAGCCGAGCCATGCCCGATGACGGAGATGTGCGGACGGGTGGGGTGGGCCGTCAGCGGGCCGCCGTCGCGGGGTGTCCCGGCAAGTCGGTGCCGGGGCGGCGGGTGCCGGAGGCGAGATGCGCCTCGTAGCGCGCGGCGAACAGGCTCGTGTCTGGCTGGGCGCGAAGCCCAGGTCACCGAGGAGCTTCTCGTGTGGCCCGCCAGCCGAGCCATGCCCGATGACGGCGAGGTGCGGACGGGTGAGGTGGGCCGTCACCGTGCCGCCGATGCGGCGTGTTCCCGCACGTCGGCGCCGGGGCGGCGGGTGCCGCAGGGGAGGCGCTCCTTGTAGTTGGCGGCGAAACAGGCTCGCGTCTAGCTGAGCACGAAGCCCAGATCGCCGAATAACCCCTCGTGCAGCCCGCCGACCGCGCCGTGCCCGACGACGATGACGGCGACGCACGGACCGGCGGGACGGGCCCTCACCGTGCCGCCGTCGCGACGTGGCCCCGCAAGTCGGTGCCGGGGCAATGGGGCGACGGGTGCCGGAGGCGAGGCGCTCCTCGAAGCGCGCGCCGAACAGCTCCGCGTCCGACATCGCCTCCTCGACCGGCGCCACGTGCGGCCCGACGCTCAGCTCGGCAGCCTCGCGGCACAACTGGCGGGCGGCGATCAGGGCGCCCACCCGGTAGGCGTCGTAACCGCGATCGACGATGCCCTCGCACGCAAAGGGCTCCAGGGAACGCCCCTAGCCCAGGAGGGTCGCGCTGATCCCCACCGGCAGCGTGCAGCAGACGCCGACGGAGGGGACCACCTGGGCCGGCAGCTTCTGCCCTCGCTGAGCAGGCTGAAGTCCCCGATGACGAAGGTGGCGAACCCAGCCAGGTGCACGCCATCCGGCAGCAGCGGCACCTCGTCCTCGGCGAGCGCCAGTTCACCAGTGCTGCCGATGACCAGGAACGGCGCGCGGGCGCCTCGTTGGCGCTTGCGTACGTCCCGTAGCCGCGCCCGGCCGCGGTCGATCGACGCCCACACGTCGGTGTCCACGACCGACACCCGGATGCCCAGCGAGCGCGAACAGTGCGCCCCCTCGCGCCGAGGGCGCCGAATCCGCGCAGCAGGACGAGCCAGCCCACGAACATCTCACCCGGCAAGATGCCCCGCAGCCCGCAGCCCGCAGCCCGCAGCCCGCAGCCCGCAGCCCGCAGCCCGCAGCCCGCAGCCCGCAGCCCGCAGCCCGCAGCCCGCAGCCGGACGCCGGAGTCGGCGATCTCGTCCCCCTCGCGGCCGAGCCTGGTCTTGAGCTGCCGGTCGGCCATCTTCAGCACCGGGACGGAGATCCCGCCCGGCACGCCCGCGATCCGCTTGAGGCCGCTGACGGTCACCCACCCTGCTCGGTGCGATCCCCCTCGGACTGCCGCCGCGATCCCCCTCGGACAGCCCGAAGGCCCACTGCGGGTCGATGTCGGCCCCTCCACGCCGAGCGGGAAGCCGACGCCGTTCTCCACCTGGTGCTCGCGGAAGGCCGATCCGGGCTGCGCGTACCGGTCGAGCACCGGTGTGCCCCGGACGATCGTGTCGCCCGCCGCGTCCGTCCCTGGAACACTGCCCGCGCAACGAGACGGCCTGAACCAGCCGTTCGAAGACGGCGTAGCCGTGCGCGGTCAGCGGACGTGCGACGGGCGGCCGGTGCGGCCGAGGGTGCTCGGCGCCTGGGCGGGCGGCGCCTCGCCGCGCAGCAGTACCGGGGGCCGTCCGGAACGGCGGGGTATTCGCCGGAGGGCCGATTGTCGTTTGTGCGGACTTCGGGTTCTGGTATTCCGTCGCCGCGTCGTACACAACACACGGTCCGGGACAGCTGATCGGCGTCATCCGCCCGGCCGGACTTCGAAGCGCCCGTAGGGGAATGCGTCGAAGTGGCGTAGTCCACTCCCATCCCGCGGACTCGACCTGAGCGAACTCCGTGGTCTGGACCTCTTCTCCGTACGTTCCGGCTGTCGGGCGGAGCGTCGTGGAAAGTGTGCGACGGGCAGACGGAGCCTCACCCCCTAGGTCCCCTAAGAACCCCTATCCGGAGAGTGTGGTTCCGGTACGGGTTTTCCTTTCTGGTTCACTCGATCCGAGAGGGGGAGTTTTTGCCGGAATGCGCCTGCCCGGTTCAGGGAAATGGCTTGAAAAAAGGGGGACGGAAAGTGTGCTGCTTTCGTGAATCTTTTGCGAATACGAAGTTACCTGGGGTTCTTGTGGGCGGCGGGGAATAAAGGCGGCCGAAGTTGAGACATCGGCTCCTGACTTGGTTCCGTCCACCGGCGGGGGCCGTCGCCCGCCGGTGGACGGCCGGGGTGACTCACCGCGCCCGCTCCGGTGCCGGGCGGACCGCTCGACGAACGGTTTCCGGCCCGGACGTGCGCGGACCGCACGGGAGTGCGAGAGGGGAAACGGGGCAGGATCGCACCCGTGAACGAGGTGGCGGCGGCGTTGTGGGACCCGCAGAACGGACAAGGACTTCGGCAACTCGCGGAACTGGGGCTCGCGTTGCTCCTGTCGAGCCTCATCGGCTGGGAGCGGGCGGCCAAACAGAAGAGCGCGGGACTGCGCACCCACACCCTGGTGGGGGTCGCCAGCGCGCTGATGATGCAGGTCTCCCAGCACGGGTTCACCGCCGTGCTCGGCCTGGAGAACGTCTCCTTCGACCCGTCCCGGGTGGCGGCCCAGATCGTCTCCGGGATCGGGTTCATCGGCGGCGGCCTCATCTTCGTCCGCCGCGACGCCGTCCGCGGCCTGACCACCGCCGCCACGATCTGGCTGACCTGCGCCGTCGGCATGGCCTGCGGCGGCGGGCTGCCGCTGCTCGCGTTCGCGGCCGCCGCCCTGCACTTCCTGGTGGTGCGCGGCTACCCGCCGCTGGCCGCCCGCCTGGTCCCGGCCTCGGCGGCCACCGCCTTCGAGATCCGGCTGACCTACCGCACCGGAACGGCGCTGCTGCCCCGCCTGATGCAGACCTGCACCCGGCGCGGCCTGCGGATACTCCAGGTGAAGGTGGAACGCCTGCCCGGTCGCACCGACGACGCCGCCCGGGTCCTGCTGGAACTGGAAGGCAGCAGGGACCCGACCGAACTGCTGTCGGAGCTGTTCCAGGACGACGGCGTGATCGACGTGGCCCTCACCACGCCGAACGCCGACGACGAATGAGCCGGACGGTCAGTGACCGGGGCCGTCGGTCCCGTAGTGGCCGCTGAGCTGGTCCCGGTAACCGGGGTCGCCCAGGTGCGTGTCCTTGTCGAACTCCGGGGCGCCCTTGATCTGTTCCTTGGTCCGGGCCACCCGCACCACCTCGTCCTCGTGGTCGACGGCGGCGACCGTGCCGGCCGGCAGCAGCACCTCCTTGCCGAAGATCCACGGCCCGGTGTCCACCACCAGGTACTGCGCGCCGACGTCGTTGGAGTGCTTGTCGACCTTGCCGATGTGCCCGTCGAGAGCCTCGACCTTGTACCCGGTCAGATCCGCGTCCGGGGTGTGACCTGCGCTGGGGGCGTAACCCCACAGGGAGCCGTCGGTCATGGTGGTGCCTTCCTCATCGGTGTGCGGGTGAACGGCGCAACGCTGTGCGCCGGTTCGCAGCGGGTCTCCCCGCAGCCGCCCGCCAAACCCCACCGGCCGCCCCGATCCCCACGACCGCCCCGATCCCCACCGGCCGCCCCGACCCCGATCGGCGCCCGCGATCCCCACCGGCGGCCCTGACCCCGTTCGGCTCCCCCGACCCCGTTCGGCGGCCCCGTCCTGCGGTGCTGCGTACGCTGTCCCCGTGCCCACGCCCCGCCTCCGCCGCGTCGCCGTCCTCGTCCTGGAAGGCGCCAAACCGCTGGACGTCGGCATCCCCGCCCAGGTCTTCACGACCCGCGCGAGCATGCCCTACGAGGTACGGCTGTGCGGCGCCGCCCCCGGCCTGGTGACCGGCGGCGACGGCCTCTCCTACCACGTGGCCCACGGCCTGGACGCCCTCGCCTGGGCGGACATCGTGTTCATCCCCGGCTACCGCCTCCCCGACCGCGACGACCCGCCGCCCGCCGTCACCGACGCCCTGATCGCCGCCCACACCCGGGGCGCCCGGCTCGCCGCCATCTCCACGGGCGCCTTCGCGCTCGCCGCCACCGGTCTCCTCGACGGCCGCCGCGCCACCACCCACTGGCACTACACCCGGGCCCTCGCCGCGAAACACCCGCTCGTCCAGGTCGACGAGAACGTCCTGTTCGTCGACGAGGGCACCGTCCTCACCTCGGCCGGCGCCGCCTCCGGCATCGACCTGTGCCTGCACATCCTGCGCGGCGACCTCGGCGTCGCCGCCTCCCACCACGCCGCCCGGCGCCTGGTCGCCGCCCCCTACCGCAGCGGGGGCCAGGCCCAGTACGTGCCGCGCAGCGTGCCCGAGCCGCTCGGCGAACGCTTCGCCTCGACCCGTGAGTGGACCCTGCGCCACCTCGACGAACCCCTCACCCTGGAGACGCTGGCCCGGCAGGCCGCCGTTTCACCACGCACCTTCTCGCGCCGGTTCGTCGAGGAGACCGGGTACACGCCGATGCAGTGGGTGATGCGGGCCCGCCTCGACCGCGCCCGTGAGCTGCTGGAACGCTCCGAACGCGGCGTCGAGCAGATCGCCGCCGACGTCGGCCTCGGCACCGGCTCGAACCTGCGCCTGCACTTCCAACGCATCCTCGGCACCACCCCGACCGAGTACCGCCGCACCTTCGCCCGGGGCGAATGACACCCCTCGGCCGACGGGCCCGCCAGGCCCTGGCGTGATCCTTGTGAACCATGGCGATCATGCCACTGTCCGTACCGCCCGACCCGCCCGACCCTGGTGGGGAACGAGAATGAAGGGACACTTCTCATGACTCGCCTCGCCATCAACGGCTTCGGTCGCATCGGCCGCAACGTGCTGCGCGCCCTGCTCGAACGCGACAGCACCCTGGAGATCGTCGCCGTCAACGACCTCACGGAACCCACCGCCCTCGCGCGGCTGCTCGCCTTCGACTCGACGTCCGGACGGCTCGGCCGCCCCGTGACCGTCGACGGCGACACGCTCGTGGTCGACGGCCGCCGCATCACCGTTCTCGCCGAGCGCGACCCGGCCCAGTTGCCGTGGGCCAAGCTGGACGTCGACCTGGTCCTGGAGGCCACCGGCCGCTTCACCGCCGCCGACGCCGCCCGCGTCCACCTCACGGCGGGCGCCAAGAAGGTCCTGGTCAGCGCCCCCTCGGACGGCGCCGACGTGACCCTCGCGTACGGCGTCAACACCGACGCCTACGACCCGGCCACGCACACCGTCGTCTCGAACGCGTCCTGCACGACCAACGCGCTGGCTCCGCTGGCCGCCGTTCTCGACGACCTGGCCGGCATCGAACACGGCTTCATGACGACCGTGCACGCCTACACCCAGGAGCAGAACCTCCAGGACGGCCCGCACCGCGACCCGCGCAGGGCCCGCGCCGCCGGCGTCAACATCGTGCCGACCACCACCGGCGCCGCCAAGGCGATCGGCCTGGTGCTGCCCAACCTCGACGGCAAGCTGTCCGGCGACTCGATCCGGGTCCCGGTGCCGGTCGGCTCGATCGTCGAGCTGAACACGACCGTCGCCCGCGACGTGACCCGTGAGGAGGTGCTCGCCGCCTACCGCACCGCGGCCGAGGGCCCCCTCGCCGGAGTCCTCGAATACTCCGAGGACCCGCTCGTCTCCTCCGACATCACCGGCAACCCCGCCTCGGCCATCTTCGACTCGGCCCTCACCCGCGTCGAGGGCCGCCACATCAAGGTCGTCGCCTGGTACGACAACGAGTGGGGCTTCTCCAACCGGGTGATCGACACCCTGGAGCTCCTCGCGGGCAACTGACCGCCCCCGCCCGTCCGTCGAGGTGGCCGCCGGTTTCCCCAGGGGGAGCGGGCGGCCACCGGCGCGTCTACAGCGGCCGTTCGCCGACGGGCGTGGAACCGTGCGGGTCCGGCGGCTTCGCCGGGCCGTCCCCCGCCGGACCGGGTTCGGTGGGACGCGGCGCTGGGGTGCCGCGCAGCGCCGAGGCGACGGCCGAGATCAGCGCCATCCCGGCGGCGACGCCGAAGACGATCGTCAGACCGTGGTGGAAGGGCCCCGCGACCAGTTGCGGGAAGAACGTGTGCCCGGTCAGGACCGCCCGCTGCGCCGCCGTCAGCTGATGGAGGACCCCCTCCGAGCTGAGCAGATGCGCGATCGGATTGTTGCCGAGGAAGGTGGCGAACAACGTGCTCACCGGCGGCAGTCCGGCCGCGTGCGCGGCGGCCGCGTGCGGGACACCGTGCGCGGTCAGCCCGTCCCGCAGCGTCCCGGGCAGCGTCGAGGCGAGCCCGGACACCATCAGCGAGAAGAACACCCCGATGGACAGGGCGGTACCGGAGTTCTGGAACGTCGAACGCATGCCCGAGGCGACACCCCGGTACTCCGGCGGGACGCTGCCCATCACGGACGAGGTGTTGGGGGCCGAGAACATGCCCTGCCCCAGCCCGTTGAGCAGCAGCAGCCCCGCGAACGACGGATAGTCGAAGTCGACGGGCAGCACGAGCAGCCCCAGGAACGACCCCGCGACGACGAGCAGCCCCGCCGTGGAGAAGAACCGCGCCCCGAACCGGTCGGACAGATACCCCGAGACCGGCCCGGCGATCAGGAACCCGACGGTCAACGGCAGCATGAAGACGCCCGCCCACAGCGGCGTGTCCTCGAACGCGTAACCGTGCAACGGCAGCCAGATCCCCTGCAACCAGATGATCAGCATGAACTGGAGGCCGCCCCGCGCGATCGCCGTCAGCAGCGCCGCCAGGTTGCCCGCCGCGAACGCCCGGATCTTGAACAGGGCGAGGTTGAACATCGGTTCGGCCACCTGGGTCTCCACGTAGCAGAACGCCAGGAGCAGGGCCCCGCCCCCGAAGAGGGCACCGAGCACCCACGGGTTGCCCCAGCCGGTGGGGTCACCGCCGTAGGGCTGGATGCCGTAGGTGATACCGGCCAGCAGGATGCCGGCGCCGAGCGCGAACGTGGCGTTGCCCAGCCAGTCGATGCGCCCGGGCCGCCCCGGCGAGGTCTCCCGCAGGCTCAGATACGACCAGATCGTGCCGGTGATGCTGATCGGCACGCTCACCCAGAACACCGCACGCCAGTCGACGACGGCCAGCAGCCCGCCCGCGAGCAGCCCGAGGAACTGCCCGGCCAGCGCCGTGATCTGGTTGATGCCCAGGGCCGTGCCCCGCTGCCGGGCGGGGAACGCGTCGGTGAGGATCGCCGCCGAGTTCGCCGTCAGCATGGACCCGCCGAACGCCTGCACGAGCCGCCAGCCGATCAGCCACAACGCCCCCGCGCCCTGCCGGAACGGATCGAGGGACAGCGCGACCGAGGCGCACGCGAACACCAGGAAGCCGAGGTTGTAGATCCGCACCCGCCCGAACATGTCGCCGAGCCGCCCCAGGACCACCACCAGCACCGCCGACACCAGCAGATACCCGAGGATCATCCACAGCAGATAGCCGATGTTGCCGGGCGCGAGCGGGTCGAGCCCGATGCCCCGGAAGATCGCCGGCAGCGAGATGATCACGATCGACGCGTCCATGGTCGCGATCAGCACACCGAGGGTGGTGTTGGACAGCGCCACCCACTTGTAGTTCGGCCCCGGGGGCACGTCGTGCCGGCGCACCGCGCGGGCGGCGACCCGCGCGAAGAACCCGCCGCCGGGCGCGCTCACAACCGTTCCGCCAGCCGGTCGAGCAGGGGCACCGCCGCGGCCAGCACGGCCCGCTCCCGCTCGGAGAACTCCTCCAGAACGGCGTCCAGGCGCCGCACGCTCGCCGATCGCCGCTCCGCGAGCACCGTGCGTCCCTCCTCGGTGACGGAGACGACACTGCGCCGCCCGTCGGCCTCGTGCCGGGTGCGCCGGACCAGCCCGCGCCGTTCCAGCCCCGCGAGAGTGGTGGCCATCGCCTGCGGGCGCACCCGCTCCGACTCCGCCAGCGCGGACGGCGAACCGGGCCCCTCACCGGACAGCCGCGCCAGCACCGACACCTCCGACAGGGACACGTCCCCCACCGCATGGGCCTGCCGCAACCGCCGGGTCACCCGGCCCACCGCCAACCGAAGCCCGGCCCCGAGCCCGGCCTCCTCACGGATCACTTCCCGATCGGCCTCCATAAGTACTAACAGTAGGTTTATCAGTCTGGCCTGTTCAACCAAACAGAAGTAAACGATCCCGCTACGCTCCCGACGACGAAGACCCTCCAAGCCCCCCGAGCACCAACGCCCTAAAAGGGGCGCGAGGAACTGCGCGACCAGCCACGACGACCCCGCACCTGCTCGCTGCCAGGGGGCGAGCCCTTCAACCCTCCCGAGCATCAACGCCGTAAAGGGGCGCGGGGAACTGCGCGACCAGCCACGACGGCGCCGCACCCGCCCACGAGACCCCAGTCCCCCTCCCCGAGGCGCCAGCCAACCTCACCTCCCGAACAGCCGACGCGCGTTGCGTCCTGTCAACGAACGCCAACTGGAGCCGCCCGGCTGACGCGCCGCGTCGATCGAGGCAACCTGCGCCAGCACGCCCGCCGCAGGCGTCCAGCAGGAGTCACTGCCGTACAGCACCCGTTCCAGACCGAACGCCCGCTCCAGAGCGGGGAGTTGATCGGGAAACGGCGTGCCGGCCAGGTCGAACCAGAGCCCGGCGAGCGCCGCACGCACCTCCACCCCCGAGGTCGGCATCAGCGCCTCGAACAGCTCCATCCGAGCCGCGAGCAACGGCAGCACCCCACCCCCGTGCGTGAAGACCCACCGGATGCCCGGATACCGGACGGTGACCCCAGCAAGGACGACGTCACTCGCAGCCCGAGCTGTGTCGAAGAGGAACTCCAGCATCGGCCGGGGCCGCCCGAGAGCCACCCCCTCCCAACCGGGCGGCGACGTCGGATGCACGAAGACGACCGCCTCGCGCCGATCCAACTCCCCCCAGAACGGCTCGAATCGCGCGTCGCCGAGATACACGCCCCGCGAGTTGGTCTCCACGGCGATCCCGTCCGCACCGAGCGCGTCGAGGGCGTACGCCGCCTCCACCAGCGCCCCGTCGACATCAGGCAACGGCACCGAGGCGAAGTGCCCGAACCGGTCGGGCCGTTCCCGATGGAGCCCGGCGGCGAACTCGTTGACCTCGCGGCTCAGCGCGCGGGCTGCGGCATCGTCACCGAAGTGGGTGCCGGGGGAGGAGACCGACAGGACGGACAGGCCGATCCCCGCCTCGTCCATCAGGGCCAACGCCCCCTCGGGGCTCCAGGAGGGCCAGCCCGGCATGCCGTCGGGATGCTCGATGCCGGCGGCCCGCGCGGCCGAGACATACCGTTCGGTCACGAAGTGCGTGTGGACGTCGACGAAGGGCGGAGAGTCCGTCACGTGTGCCTCCCGGAGGCGGTCGGTGGCTGCGCCTCCCACGGTAGGGAAGACGCCCCGCGCCGGGTACGCGACTCTCCGCCCGTCGCTCAGGCGGCGGTGCCGCCCGCGTAGTCCCGCGCGAACGTCGACTCGACGGTCTTCGCCACCGCGTCGGCCGCCCCGGTGCCGTTGAGGATGATCCCCAACTCCCGGTTGCGCCCCAGGGAGTTGCTGCTGACGTTCATCGAGCCGACCTCCACGGCCTGGCTGGACCGGCCGTAGTCGGCGACCATCGCCTTGGCGTGGATGTAGAAGCCGTTCGGGTCGGCGTACCCGACGACCGTGCCGCCGGCCGCCTTGATCCGGGAGACCTCGCTCGCGTAGTGGCCCGGCGTCTCCAGGACCACCCGGACCCGGACGCCGGCCTTCGCGCGGGCCGCGATGGCGGAGACCACCGCGCTGTCACTCAGCTCCAGTTCCTCCACGTCGAGCGTCTTGGTGGCGCCGTCGACCAGGGCGACCAGGCGGTTGCGGGAGTCGGTGGGGGACCAGAGCAGATGATCACCGTCGGACGGGGTGACGGACTTCGCGGCGTAGTCGGCGGCGAAGACCTTCTCGATGGCGGCGACGTCCCGGGGGCCGTTGTCGAAGACCCCGTAGTCGCGGCTGGTCGGGTAGTACCGGGAGGTGAGATTTCCGGTCATGATCAGGGACTTGGCGCCGTCCACCGTGATGGTCTTCTGGTGGGTGTAGACGAACGCGGCGGACGACCACACCACGCCCACGCCCGCGGTGTGGAGCTTGGTGTAGGCCGTGTCGTCGGCGGTCCTGTGCTGCCGGTCGAGGATCACCCGCACCTTGACGCCCTTGTTCTTGAGGGCGATGAGGTCGTTGACGGCGCTGGTGTCCTCCAGTTCGTACATGGTCAGGTCGAGGGACTTGGTGGCCGAGGTGATGAAGTCGTGGATGGCGGGCTGGCCGCCGCTCTGCGAGAAGGCGAACGCGGAGTAGGACGTGGCGTTCACGGAGACCGCGACGTCCGCGACGTCCGTGACGTGCGTGGCGGGCGTGGCGGGCGTGGCGTGCGTGGGGGTGGCGGACGGGGCGGAGGCGGCGGTGGCGAGCACGGCGGCGCCGACGGTCAGCACGGCTCCGGCGCGGCGGGCGATCTTCCACAACATGGGGGGCTCCTGGTCGAGTTGCCGCTCGCCAGGGCGGAGTCGTGCGGGCGAGCGAGGGAATGACACCACGCGCGTAGAGCGCCACGCCGGGAAACACGACCCAACTCACCGGACCTCATCGCCGACCGAACCGCACAAAAGGGACAAGGTGCAGGTGAGAGCCGGTTCACGGGAGTCCCGCGAGAGCGCAAAATCTCCGTATCTTGGTATCTGCACCCCTGTGTCGCCGTATGGGCTGCTATCGGTTGCCAGCTGGCCGGAACTGGCCGGTCGATCCTGATGGGGTGTCATATCACCTATCCTGGCGCCCACTTGATCATTCATGGGGGGTTCAGAAGGGAACGGCATGGTTCAGATACCTTCGCGCCGCACTGTCCTGAGTGGGCTCGCGGGCACGGGCGCCGCGGTCATCGGCTTCGACCCCTTCACCCGGAGCTGGGCGGCGGCCGACGCCACGGGAGCACACGGGCCACTGGCCCACGTACCGCCGTTGGACGGCACGCTGGCGACGGACGCCCCCTCGCTCGATGCCGCCGCCGACGACTACGGCCACCACGTCCACCACCGCCCCCTCGCCGTCCTGCGGCCGGGCTCCGTCGCCGACGTCGTCGCGATGATCCGCTTCTGCAACACGCACGGCCTGCCGATCGCCCCTCGCGGCCAGGGCCACGGCACCTTCGGCCAGGCGCAGGTCGACGGCGGCCTGGTCATCGAGACGCCGACGCTCGCCGGGATCGGCCCCGTCACGCGCGACCGCACGGTGACCGTCGGCGCCGGCGTGAAGTGGAGCGCCCTCGCCAAGGCCACCCTCGCCCACGGGCTCACCCCGCCCGTCTTCACCGACTACCTCGAACTCTCCGTCGGCGGCACCCTCGCCGTCGGCGGCCTCGGCGGCCAGACCCACCAGCACGGCGCCCAGGTCGACAACGTCACCGCGCTCCAGGTCGTCACCGGCGCGGGCGAGCCGCTGACCTGCTCACCCACCCGCCACGCCGACCTCTTCGAGGCGACCCTCGCCGGACTCGGCCAGTGCTCCGTGATCGTCGGCGCCACCCTGACCCTGGTCCCCGCCCCCGACACCGTCCGCCACTATCTGCTGCCCTACGACGACCTGGAGACCTACCTCGACGACCAGCGGCGGCTCGCCGAGGACCGCAGATTCGCCTACCTCGAAGGACAGGTGACCGCCGACGCGTCCGGGGCGTTCAGCACCGCCGTCCTGGAGGCCGCCGCCTACGGCCCACCGGCAGGACCGGCGCCCGACGACACCGCCCTGCTCGACGGCCTGCGGCACACCGCGTCCGGCGCGCAGATCTCCGACGTCACCTACGGCGACTTCCTCGACCGGCTCGCCCCGACCGTGGCGGCGTTGAAGGAGTCCGGCGTCTGGGCGTACGCCCACCCGTGGCTCAACCTGCTGATCCCGGGCGACTCGGTCGCCGCGACCGCCGGAGCCGTTCTCGCCGACCTGACGGAGGCCGACCTCGGCGCGGGCCTCGTCCTGCTCTACCCGCTCACCGGCGCCCGGCTGACCACGCCGCTGCTGCGCACGCCCGACGACCCGATGCCGTATCTGCTGGCCCTCCTGCGGGCGGTCCCGGCCACCGACACGGCCGCCGTCGACCGCCTCCTGACGGCGAACCGGAAGGCGTACGACACCGTCGCGGCGGCCGGTGGGACCCAGTACCCGGTCGGCTCCCTCCCCTTCACGCGGGCCGACTGGCGCCACCATTACGGCGCCGCCTGGCCGCAGTTGGCCGCCGCGAAGGCGACGTACGACCCGAAGGCCCTGCTGGTCCCGGGGCGCGGCATCTTCCAGACCACCTGAAGCGGAATCGTCCCGGGGGAGGGGCTCAGGCCGTGCCCGCCAGCTCCCCGAGGAAGTCGACGAGCGCCGCGTTGACCTCCTCGGGGCGTTCCTGCTGCGTCCAGTGCCCGCACCCGGCCAGCTTCACGGGCGGCCGCCGCAGGCCGGGCATCAGATCGGGAAGGCGCGCGATCAGCTCCGGCGCCCCCGGGAACGCCGGAACGACATCGCGGTCGCCGTAGATGTAGAGGGACGGCGGCGTGACGACGGCGCCGTGCCAGGGGGCCGTCAGCTCCCAGTTGCGGTCGAGGTTGCGGTACCAGTTGAGGGCGCCGGTGAAGCCACCGGAGAAGCTCTCGGTGAGCGTGTCGAGATCGTTCTCGGTGAACCACGCGGGCAGCACCTCGGGGTCGGGCATGTCCTCAAGCCAGCCGTGCCCGCTCCTGACCAGCGGCTGCTTGCCCGAGCCCGCGCCCGGTGCGTCACCGGAGGCCATGTAGAAGAACTTCCGCAGCGCGGTACGGGTGTCCCGGGCGAACTCGGCGTCCGCGACGCCGGGTTGCTCGAAGTAGTTCCAGTAGAAGCGGCCGCCGAACATCTCGTCCATGGCGCGCAGCGGCGGATGGCTCCCCCGGAACGGCGGCGGCACGCTCAGCCCGGCCACCCCGAGGACCATGTCGGGCCGGAACAACGCGGTGTGCCAGGCGACCGGCGCCCCCCAGTCGTGCCCGACCACGTACGCCTGCCGCTCGCCCAACGCCTGGATCAGGCCGACGACATCGCCGACGAGGTTCAGGATGCTGTAGGCGTCGACGTCCTCGGGGTGGTCGCTGCGGCCGTAACCGCGCTGGTCGGGGGCGACCACCCGGAAGCCCGCGGCGGCGAGGGGGCCGAACTGGTGGTGCCAGGAGTGCCAGGACTCGGGGAATCCGTGCAGGAGCACCACCAGCGGGCCTTCGCCCTCCTCGGCGATGTGCAGCCGGATTCCGTTCACGTCGATCATGCGATGCGCAACCATGCACCCGAGCCTACTCGCGAGTATCTTCCCGTCGGCACACCCACCCGCCCGAGCGCGCCCGACCCGGACGCCGCCTCCCGCACCACGGCCGCGCGGCCGTCGGGGGCTGTCGCGCCGGTTGCTCTTAAGCGAGGTTTAAACGGGCCTTAAAGCTTGGCCGTTGAGCCGTCGCTGCCTCAAGTAGGCGTAGATCAGGGGCGTTTGGGGGTTCGCGTTCCGGTTGGCGGGAGCAATCATCGTGCGTATCGTCGGGCACCCGTCGGCTGCGCGGACCGTGCCGTCGGGAGCCGGACCTCAACGTCCCCCACAGACAAGGTGTGTTCCGATATGACGCCCCGTCACCAGCGCAATCTGACCCGCCGCACGATGATGTTCGCCCTCGGTGGCGCTGCTGTCGCGATCCCGGCCGCTGCCGCCGTCGCCCCGTACGCGCTCGCCGACCAGCCCGGCCTCCAGAACACGGCGGCCGCCGGTCCGCTCCCGGTGACCGTCGTCAACAGCAGCGGCTCCTTCGACAACGCCTCCGTGCACCTCTACGTCGTCGGCAACGTCGACGGCCGGCAGGTCCGCCTCACCCCCGAGGGCACCGTCGTCCCCGTCGCGGCCTCCGACAACGGCGCCGACGGCTTCACCGACTACGCGATCCCGCTCGTGGGCAGCGGCGAGACCAAGTTGTCCCTGCCGTACATGTCGGGCCGTATCTATGTGTCCCTCGGCCAGAAGCTCAAGTTCAAGGCGGTGACCGACGGCAACGGCGCCGCCGCTCTCCAGTACCCCGCCGGGTGGGTCGCCTCGGACCCCAACTACGGGGTGCTGCACGACTGCGCGGAGTTCACGTACAACGCGGCCGGCATGTTCTGCAACACCACGATGGTCGACATGTTCAGCGTGCCGCTGGCCATCCGGCTCACCGGCGAGAAGGACCAGACGACGGGCACCCTGCGCCCCGGTGGCCGGGCCGCCGCGTTCGCAGCGGTGAAGCAGGTCGCGGAGTTCGCGCCGCTGGTTGTCGACGACACCCGCATCATCGCCCCGGGCCACGGCCTGGACGCCGGTCTGTTCGCCCAGGACTACTTCGCCCCCTACATCGACGAGGTCTGGTCCGCCTACACCGGCAAGGACCTCACCGTCACCACCAACGCCGGCACGTTCACCGGCCGGGTGCGCGGCGACCAGTTCACCTTCTCCGGGCCCGCCTCGGTGTCCTTCGCCAAGCCGACCACCCGTGACGTCCTGTTCTGCGACGGCAACCTCGCCGCCCCCAACGACGGCACCACCGGCCCCGTCGCGGCCGTCCTCGGCGCGGGCTTCAACCGCTCGACGCTGCTCAGCGTCCCCGCCCAGCCCGCCACCGACCCGGCCGCCTTCTACCAGGGCGCCCTGACCAACCACTACGCCAAGGCCATCCACGCGGCCACGGAGGACGGCAAGGCCTACGGCTTCGCCTTCGACGACGTAGCAGACTTCGCCTCCTACATCCAAGACCCCACCCCTAAATCCTTCACCCTAACCCTCACCCCCCTCTAACCCACCCCCACCAAGGACCACAGAAAACGCCACGCCCACCCCCCACGCCCCCGCCCCCGGCAACGCCGCAAAGGGGCGCGAGGAACGGCGCGACAAGCTACAACGGCGCCGCACCCGCCCCACAACCGAGGCAACGGACCAAGCCACTCCAGCCCCGCTCCCCAGCAACGCCGCCAAGGGGCGCGGGGAACTGCGCGACAAGCCCCCACGGCGCCGCACCCGCCCCACACCCGGCCCAACGGGCCAAACACCCGGCCAACGGGTCAAGCGGCCCCAACCCCGCCCCCGGCAACGCCGCAAAGGGGCGCGGGGAACGGCGCGAGAACCCCCACGGCGCCGCACCGAACCCCGAACCCCACGGCCCCCCACCCGGCACAGGGCCCCTCACCCCTCCCAAAACGCCCGCACACCCCCCGCACACTCCCCACCCTGCCGATACCCCGCCCGAGCAGCATCAGGAATCCGCGACGCGTCGAGAGGATTCCGCCCGAACGCCCGCCGAGAAGCCCGATCCGGCACCAGCAACGACGCCCGCACCCCAGCCCCCCGCAGCGAAGCCACCTCCTCACTCCCCGGCACCGTCCCCGGCGCCTTCGGAATCGGCGCCAGCACGAGCACCGTCCGGCACCCCTCCACCAGATCCGCGTTGGTGGTGGACCGGGCCCCACCGTCCATCCACCGGCTCCGCCCCACCGTGATCGGCGGAAACAGCGGAGGCAGCGCACAGGACGCCGACATCGCCCGCACCAGGGAGATCCCGCTGTGGGCACTGAACCCGGTCGCCTCGCCGGTGAGCACGTCCACCGCGAACAGCCGCAGCTCCTTCTCCGGCCAGTCCCGCACCGGCAGTTGAGGACCGATGGCGTCGAAGACCGCGGACTCCGGAACGTCCCGCACGCTCAACGCCAGCTTCCCCAGCCGCTTGCGCGCGCTCATCCGATCGCGCGAACCAAGCACCGCCCAGAGGTATTTGGCGGTCATCATCCAGGTGAACGTCACCTCCAGCATCGCCCGCTCCCGGCCCACCTGCACCCGGTAGAGGTCGGCGGGCCGCGCCCCCGAGGCCAGTTCGGCCGCGAGAAGCGCGCCCGCCGACGTGCCGCCGAAGAGGTCGGCGTCGCCGAGGTCCACCCCCGTCTCGGCCAGCCCTGCCAGCATGCCGACCTGCCACGCGTACGCGGTCAGGCCGCCCCCGCCCAGCACAACTGCCGTGTCCATCACGCGACAACCCTTCTCCTCGATGAAACGGGGATCACTCCCCGTTTGCTCTGCGAGACTAACATTCAAACCGGGGACCAGTCCACGGTTCCCTGTGACGTGAGAGGTGGGTGTGGCGGATGACCGCCGGAAAACAGGCTCAGGCGCCCCTGCGGCGTGATGCGCGGCGCAACCGTGAGGCGCTCGTCGCCGCGGCGCGCGAGACGTTCGCCCAACTGGGCCTCGACGCCTCGCTGGACGAGATCGCGCGCCGGGCGGGCGTCGGCAACGCCACGCTGTACCGGCACTTCCCGACCCGGGCGGCGCTGGTCGAGGAGGTCTTCGCCGACCTGCTGGCGGACACCCGGCGCCGGGGCGAGCGGGCCCGGGAGGCCGAGGACGCGTGGGCCGGGCTGACCGGCTATCTGGAGGGCGTCTTCGCGGGTCTCGCCGCCGACCGGGGCGCCAACGACCTGATGACGACCGGCATTGAAGGGGCCGCGTCCCTCGCGGAGTTGCACACCCACAACGGCGAGACGATCCGCCTGCTGCTCGACCGCGCGAAGGCACAGGGCACGGTGCGCGCCGACGTCACCACCGAGGACCTGCTGCTGCTCCTGGCGGCGCTCGGCCGCACCGTTCCCGCCCTGGCCTCCGTCGCCGCCGAGGCCTGGCGGCGCCCGCTCGCCCTGCTCCTGGGCGGCCTGCGGACCGAGCCCCTCACCCACCTCCCGGCCGCGCCCCTCACCCCCGCCCAGCTCGGCGACGTTCTCCTCGACCTCGGACCCCACGCCGCGCGGAGCCCGAGGTGACGGCGGGCGGCGGCCCCGTCAGCAGGCGCCCTCGTCCTGCCAGGGGCCCCACTCCGCCGCGCCGGGCGTCTCGTTCTGGGTCCACCACTTGGCTTTCCAGTGGTGGAAGTCGTAGGAGACCTCGTCGCCCGCGGTGTAGACGGAGGCGCCGCTCCACGCCGCGTCGCACCCGGTGCCCGGGACCGTGGGCGTCGAGGTCGGCGGGTCGGTCGGCGTGAACCCCTGCGCCTTGGCCTCCAGCAGCATCTGCTTGCCGAACCACCCGGTGCCGTCCGCCGTACCGGCGGTGGTGACGGAGACGTAGAGACCAGGGTTGTTCTGCTGGAGGATCTTCGCGGCGCCGATCTCGTTGTGGACGGCGGCCGTGTTCTCGTACTCGGGCTCCTCCAGGTCGAAGTCGATCGCGTGCAGGCCGTACTTGGTGATGACCTGCTGGTAGGCGGCCGCCGTGGCGCTCGGGTCCGCGCAGACCTGGCCGAGCTTGGTGCCGCCGTAGCCGCCGATGGAGACCGACACATCACCGCCCTTGGCCCGGATCGTGTCGATGACCGACCGCACGGCGGTGTCCGAGGAGACGTCGGCCGTACCGTCCCAAGTCGGCGTGCAGCCACCGCCGTTGGGCGCGAGGACGAACGCCAGCTGGAACGCCTTGAGGCCGGTGGAGTCCATGAGGGCGCCCGGGTCCGGCGGGTTGTTGTCGAGCGGCATCAGATAGGGCGCGGCGGCGTACCAACGGTTGCTCAACGCCGTTGTCGCGTAGGAGGTGTTGGCCGTCGTCAGGGTGGTCGTGGCGGCGGCCGTCGCGGCGATCGCGGTGGCCGCGGCGAGGCAGGTGGACAGACGTTTCACTCGGTTCCTCCAGTGGGGGAGGTGTCCCAGAGTGAGGAGAGTGACTTGAGCACGTCAATAGATTGGTCCAGTCCAAAGGCCGGTTTGGACTGGACCATGCGAACGCTTTACCAACTCCCGTACCCGGGAGCCGAGTTGATCCACTCTCCGGGACTGTCGAGGCACGTCCAGGTCCGAACTCGCAGTGAAATAGCGGTCTTTCCGCCTATCCGGTGAAACGGGCTCCCTGCCCGCATACGCGCGAGCTTCTCGGGAAGTCACCCGGATGCCCCGGCGCCCCGGTCGAGGAGAAGGCGTGTGACAGAGCTTCAGGAAAGGTGACGGACTCATGAGCGCAGAGGCCAACCGACGAGCCGAACTCATCTTCAGGCTGCTGGACGCGAACGGCAACGGCATCCTGGAAGCCGCCGACTTCACCCTGATGGGCGACCGGGTCGTCGCCGCCGCGGCCGAGGCCACCCCCACGGCCAAGCAAGCGGCGCTGGCGGCCTACGCGGGGTTCTGGACGGCCGTGGCCGCGCTGGACGCCGACGGCGACGGGGTGGTCAGCCTCGACGAGTACCTCGCCTGCGTCCAGACGCCCGAGCGGTTCGAGGCGACCAACGCCGAGTTCGCCGACGCGATCGCCGCCCTCGGCGACCCGGACGGCGACGGGCTCATCGAACGGCCCCTGTTCAGCGCCATCATGAACGCGGTCGGATTCCAGCAGGAGAACATCGACGCGCTGTTCGACGCCTTCGAGCCCGACGCCGAGGACCGCATCCGCGCGCAGGTCTGGGCCGACGGGATCAAGGAGTACTACGACCCCGGCAAGGTCGGCATCGCCGGCGACCACCTGGTCCCCGGCGCCGCGGCCTGACCCGGCGCCCCGCACCTCGGCCGCACCGGCGGACCCGGGAACCCCGCGTGGCCGTTCCCGGCACCGCCGGTGCGGGCTTGCCGCAAGGCCCCGACAGAGCCGTTCCGACGGAACGATTCGCCACGCCGACACCTGAGAACCCTGTCAGGGAAACCCCGGCAGGGAAACCCCGGCAGGGAAGCCCTGTCAGGGAGATCCCGGCAGGGGAGGCCCCTGTCAGGGGAGCCCGTAAGGGCGAGGACACCCAACCCGGAAGAGGGGAACGCTTGATGGCGGTAACCGCCGACGAACGCACGGGGGACAGCAGCACCCCCGAACCCGCAACTGCCCCCGCACACAAGGCCGTTGCCGCGACCACGGGCGGCGGTGTGGTCACCGGTGTCGCGCGGACCGCGCTGATGGTGGCCGCCGCGCGGGCGATCGAGAGCGGCCGTCCGGACGCGCTGGCCCACGACCCCTACGCGGGGCACTTCGTCCGCGCCTCCGGTGGCTGCGACGACTGGCCGCTCCACCCGGACGACGTGCCCGACGGCCTGGAAGATCCGCTGTGGGGCCACCTGGGGCGGTACTTCGGCCTGCGCACCCGGGTGTTCGACGACCATCTGATGCGGCAGGCCGAGGCGGGAATCCGCCAGGTGGTCCTGCTGGGCGCCGGACTCGACACCCGGGCCCACCGGCTGCCCTGGCCGCGCGACTGCACGGTCTACGAACTGGACCGGCAACCGGTGCTGGCCTTCAAGCAACGCATCCTCGACGCGCCGGTCCGCTCGGACACCCCGCCGCCCACGCCCCGGGCCCGCCGGGTTCCGATCGCCGCCGACCTCCGCCTGGACTGGATCGACGCCCTCTGCGGGGCGGGTTTCGACCCGGAGAGGCCGACCGCGTGGGTGGTGGAGGGGCTCCTGCTCTATCTCCCGGCGGCGGTGGAGAGCCGGATGATCGACACCATCGACCGGTTCAGCGTCCCGGGCAGCAGCCTCGCCTACGAGGTGAAGCTCGGCATCGAACCCGCCACCGCCCGCGCCTCGCCGCTCTACTCGACGGCGCTGAAACGCATCGGCATCGACCTGGTCGCCCTCTTCGACCGGGACCCGAGGCCGGATTCCGCCGCTCTCCTCACCGAGCGCGGCTGGCGCACCGAGACCCACGACCCCTACGACCACACCCGGCGCCTGGGCCGAGGCCCGCTGCCGGAACCCTCCGACGCCCTCGCCGGCAACCGGTGGACCTTCGCCGCCCTGACCGAGGACGGCAGGTCGGCCGCACAGCCCCGGCCCACCGGAGACTGACGCCACCACGACGGCGCACGCCCCGCGCTCCCCGACAGGCTGCCGTCCGCGCCCGGCGTGAGCGTCCCGCGCTGTGGGCGTCGGGTACGTCCGCACGCCCGGGGCCCGCGTGTTCCCGGTGGCGCGGGGGAGGGGAATGACCCGGTCGGGCCCATGTTGTCGGTGTGGGCCGGCGTCGTACGGCGCCGGCCCGGGCGGGGCCGGAGCGTCTGACGGGGGTGCGGGATGCCGGTGCCGGAGAGACACGCGGACGTGCTCGTCGTCGGCGGCGGGGCGATCGGCCTCGCCGCCGCCCGCGAAGTCGCCCGCCGAGGCCGTTCGGTGTGCGTGCTGGAACGATTCGCGCTGGGGCACGAACGGGGCGGCTCGGCGGGGTGGGAGCGGCAGTGGCGCATCCAGTACAGCCAGGAACGCTGGGCCCGACTCGCCCTGGAGACCCTGCCGTTGTGGCGTCAGCTGGAGGCGGAGGCCGAACGGCCCCTCGTCCACGCCCGTGGCAGCCTCTGGTTCGGCCAGGTCGGCGTCGCCACCAGTGAGGGTGAACTCGCCCTCGCCGCCGCCGTGTTGGACGCGCTTGAGGTGCCGTACGACTGGCTGACGGCCCTGGAGATCGAGCGGCGTTTCGGGTTCGCCGCGCTGCCCCGTGACCACGAGGGGTTCCATCAGGCCGACGGCGGGGTCATCGACGTCCGGGCCACCCTGGAGGCGCTCGCCGCACTCGGCGTGCGCAGCGGCGTCCGTGTCGTCGAGCACCTCGCGGTGCACGCGCTGGAGCCCGACGGGGCGGGAGTCACCGTGCGCACCGCACGCGGGGACTTCCGCGCCGAGAGCGTGATCGTCGCCTGCGGGGCCTTCACCGACGCCCTCCTCGCACCGTTGGGCTGCGGCCTCGGCCTGCGCGTCTTCCGGATGGCCTCCGCCCACTTCGCCCGCCGCTGACCGGACGTCGACCTGCCGACCTGGTACGCCTTCCTGGAGTCCGCGGAGACCGGCGCCAACGAGTCGCTCTACGGTTTCGGACACGACCCGTGGACCGGGAACGACCTCGTCCGCGTCGCCCCGGACGCCGAACTGCCGGTGGAGCCGGGCGCCGAGGCCGACACCGCCCTGTCTCTGCGGGCCGCCGAACAGCTCGACCGCACCGCCCGCTGGGTACGCGCCCACCTGCCCGGCCTGATCCCCCGCCCCACCCACCCCGGCACCTGCCTGGCCGCGCTGCCCGCCGACCCCGAACGGGAGTTCTACCTGGGCACGTTGGCCGGTCGCATCCCCGACGGGGAGCGCATCGTCGTCCAGGCGGCGGGGTGGGCGTTCAAGTTCGTCCCGGCCTTCGGCAGGACGTGCGCCGACCTGGCCACCGGAATCGACGCCCCACCCGACCGCCTCTCCACCCCCTGGTGACCAGCGCCCCCACCCCGAACGCCACCGGGGCCCGCCCGGCAGCGCCCTCTGCGGACCCGGACCGCCGTTCACCCTGTCGGGTGAAGTCCCGGTCTGACGTGACCTGGCCGGATCTGTGCTGTGGACGGGTTCCCGAGTCAGGGCCCGGGGCTGCCGAACACGGCCACCAGGTGCGATGTGCGGGAGGGGGGTGTGGGGTGCGTGCGTGTGGGCAGCGGACGACTGTGCGAGTACGCGGCGGACGGCGTGCGAGGTGTACGGGTCTGCCGCAGTATTCGCTTCAGCCGATCGTGTGGATGAGGGTGGAGGTGTCGACCAGGTGGTGCCCGAGGGGATGTCCGGTCATTCGGGCCCGGTGAAGGCGTCCAGGGCGGTCGCGGAGCTGCCGCGACAGGTGCGTGAGGAACTGTCACGCCGATTGGGCCGCAGAGAACGCGCCTACGGCAGCGACGACGTCCAGGTCGTCGAAGGGCCGCTGCTGAAGCGGGCGGTCGGCGCCTCGGCGCTCGGCAACTGCATGGAGTGGTTCGACTTCGGCGTCTACAGCTACCTGGCCGCGACCATCGGCAAGGTGTTCTTCCCCGGCGCCTCGCCTGGCGCGCAGGTCCTCTCGTCGTTCGCGACGTTCGCGGCCGCGTTCGTGGTGCGCCCGTTGGGCGGGCTCGTCTTCGGGCCGCTGGGGGACCGGCTGGGCCGGCAGAAGGTGCTCGCCACCACCATGATCATGATGGCGGCGGGAACGTTCGCGATCGGCCTGATCCCGAGCTACCACACCATCGGCATCGCCGCCCCGATCCTGCTGCTGGTCGCCCGTATGGTGCAGGGATTCTCCACCGGGGGCGAGTACGGCGGCGCCACCACGTTCGTGGCCGAGTACTCACCGGACCGACGGCGCGGATTCCTCTCCAGCTGGCTGGATTTCGGCACCTTCTTCGGCTACGCGCTCGGCTCCGCCCTGGTCACGATCCTGAACATGGCGCTCACCGACGACCAGATGCTCTCCTGGGGCTGGCGCCTGCCGTTCCTGATCGCCGGTCCGCTGGGCGTGATCGGCCTGTACATGCGGCTCAAACTCGAAGAATCACCGGCGTTCCAGCAGCAGTTGGACGAGCACGAGAAGAGCCTCGCCCAGGGGTCTGCGGGCAGCGAGTTCAAGACCATCGTCACCCGGCACTGGCGTCCGCTGCTCATCTGCATGGGCCTGGTGCTGCTGTACAACGTCACCAACTACATGGTCACCGGCTTCCTGCCGACCTATCAGACGGAGACCCTGCACCGCTCCAGCGGCTCGGCGGACGTGCTGGTACTGATCGGCATGGTCTGGATCGTCGTTCTGATCACGTTCATCGGCCGGTTCAGCGACCGGATCGGACGGCGCCCGGTCTACGGGGTCTCGGCGGCGGCGCTGATCGTGCTCGCGGTGCCGTCGTTCCAGCTGATCAAGAAGGACGGCACCTGGCCGCCGGTGTGCGGTGTCCTGATCCTCTCCACCCTGCTGGCCTGCTTCGCCGCGCCGAGCGCCGCGACCCTGCCCGCGCTGTTCCCGACCGCCATCCGGTACGCGGCGATGGGCATCGGCTTCAACCTCGCCGTGGCCGCGTTCGGCGGCACCACCCCGCTGGTCACCGAGGCGCTGGTCAATGTCACCGGCGACGACCTGATGCCCGCCTACTACCTGATGCTGGCCGGGGTGATCGGCCTGGTGACGGTGAAGTTCCTGCCGGAGACCGCGCAGGTCCCCCTCAACGGCTCGCAGCCCATGGTGGGTTCACGCGAGGAACAGCAGGAACTGATCACCGCGTCGAAGGAGCTGTACCGCGACGTCGGCAAGGGCTCCTCCCCGGGCGGCGACAGCCCGACGCCCTCCGCACACCCGAGCGGCCCCTGACCGCACCCGCGCGAACGGCACGCTCCGCGCCCTCGCCGCACACGCCGGCCCACCTCACCGGAGGGGGCCGGCGTGCGCGCGTCGTCAACGGGGCCGACGGGACAGCCAGGCGGCGGCCAGCGCGCCGGAGATGTTGTGCCAGACGGAGGCGATCGCGGCGGGCAGCGCGGCCAGCGGACTGAAGTGGGCGGTGGCCAGCGAGGCCGCCAGCCCGGCGTTCTGCATGCCGACCTCGAACGCCATCGACCGGCTCCCCGCCTCCCCCAGCCTGCCGAGCCGCCCCGCGCCGTAACCGAGGGCCAGCCCGAGGCCGTTGTGCAGCATGACGGCGACGACCACCAGCAGCGCGGCCGACTTGATGGCGGCGGCGCTGCCCGCGACCACCACGGCGACGATCACACCGACGGCCAGCGCGGACAGCCACGGCAGCACCGGCAGGACACGCTCCACCCGACGGCTCGCCACCAGCCGCACGACGAGCCCCGCGAGCACCGGCAGCAGCACCGTCTTGAGGATGTCGGTGACCATCGAACCGGCGTCGACCGTCAGATACTCACCGGCCAGCAGCAGCGTCAGCGGGGCGGTGACCAGCGGGGCCATCAGGGTGGAGACGGTGGACACGGAGACGGACAGCGCGACATCGCCCCGGGCCAGATAGGTCACCACGTTGGAGGAGGCGCCGCTGGGGGCGCAGCCGACCAGGATGAGCCCGGCCGCCAGCTGCGGCGGGAGCTGGAGCAGGTGGGCGGTCGCCCAGCCGAGGCCCGGCATGATGACGTAGTGCGCCACCAGGCCGAGCGCCACCGCCCAGGGCCGTCTGACGACACCGTGGAAATCCTGCGGGGTCATCGTGATGCCCATGCAGAACATCACCACGCCCAGCAGATAGGGGATCGTCTCGCCCCAGCCCGTGAAGCCTCCCGGGAACAGGAGGCCCACCGCACCGGCCGCGAGGACGAGGATCGGGAAGACGGTGACGGCGCGCCGCGCGGAACGCTCTCCGCTGCCGTCGTCGCCGCGCCGCTTGGTCCGTATCGGTTCATCGATGGTCACCGTGTGAGACAACGCCCGGTCAGGGGCGCGACGCAATGGCGTTCCACGATGTGATCTTTCACGGTCGGCCGTTCCCTTGCAGCGCTGCGGCCCGATCGATCACCGCCGAGGGAAACCGTTCAGCCCGCCACCGGGCGGAGGCCTACCAGGCGACGGGCAGCGCGAGCGGGAAACGGCGGATCGTCTCCGTGTCCCAGCGGACCTCGCCCGGCTCCACCGCCAGCCGCAGCCGGGGGAACCGTTCCCACAACCGGCCGACCGCCACTTCCAGTTCCGCCATGGCCAGCGGCACGGCGACGCACCGGTGGCCACCCCAGCCGAAGGTCATGTGCGGCTTGGGCGGGCGGTCCACGTCGATGGCGTCGGGGTCGGGATAGCGCGCGGGGTCGCGGTTGGCCGCGAGGTAGGAGACATGGACGAAGTCACCGGCCCGGATGTGGACACCGGCCATCTCCACGTCCCGCAGCGCGACGCGGGGGATACCGACGCCTTTGCGGAAGGGGATGTGCCGCAGCAACTCGTTCAGCAGGGTCGTCAGCTCCTCCGGCCTGCTCCTGACGTGCTCCGCCAACTCCGGCCGGGTCAGCAGGAGATAGGCGATGTTGCTGATCTGGCAGGTCGCCGTGTCGTGCCCGCTGAGCATCAACGTCAGCGCCATGACGGCCAGTTCCTCGTCGTCGAGGGCGTCGTCGCCGTCCTTGGCGGCGGCCAGCACGCTGATCAGGTCGCCGCCGGGGGAGCGGCGCCGCTCCTCCACCAACCGGCCGAAGTACGCGCGCAGTTCGGACTTGGCGGTCGCGGCACTCTGCCGGCTGTCCGGGCCGGTGGACAGGAGTTGATGCACGTACTCCTCCATCCGGGGCCAGTCGTCCTGGACGATGCCGAGGACATCGCAGATGGTCTGCTGGGGAAGCCGGTTGGACAACCGGTCCACCAGATCCGCCGGTGGGCCCTGCGCGGCCATCTCGTCGAGCAGGGTGTCCGCGAGCCGGGTGATCCGGTGCCGCATCCGCTGCACATGGCCCTTGGTGAAGGCCTGCGACGCCAGATGACGCAGGCGACTGCTGTCCGGCGGGTCGATGACGTTGATCGACTCGGGGGAGACGATCGGTTCCGGTGTCAGCCGGGGATAGTCGCGGCCCATGATGCCCGCCCGGCTGAACCGGGGATCGGTGGTCACATGCCGTACCGCGTCGAACCCGGTGACCAGCCAGGCATCGGCGTCGCCGTACGGCAGCCGAATCCGGGTGACCGTGTCCCGTGCCATGAGGGCCGCGAGCGTGGGATCGAACTCCAGGCCCTCGCTGAAGTCGAATGGACATACGTCTGCTTCGCTGCCTGGTGACATCACAAGGTCTCCGGTTCCAGCCGCTGTCACTGCTTCACATAGAGGCCTTCACCGTGCCCATCTACATCCACGGTACGCGCATATGGGTGACTTGGCCCCCGATGTGATGGATCGGGGGCATGCGCGACATGAACGGCATGAACGGACGTCCAGGACACCGGAGTTGACCCCGCGCGACCCGCCCGTCGCCCGCCGCCCGTCGCTATCCCGCGACCGGGACGGGATCGACGCCGGTCAGTTCCCGGCTCGCCTCCCACAGCCGGTCCGCCGTGACCGGGTCGGCCAGCTGCTCCCACACCGCTTCCCGCCGGGGCCGTCCGCGCAGCCCGAACACCCGCGGCCCCCACACCTGCCCGCCCCGCACCCCCGGATCGAGCACCGCCCGCACCGCGGACCACGCACCCGCCTCCTTGCCCTGGACGAGGAGAGCGGCGGGGGCGGCCCGCAGCCGGGCACCCGTGGTGCGCACGTGGACCGGCGGGCGGGCCGGGGTCAGCCCGTCGAGAGCGCCACCGGGGTGGACGACCACGCTGGACACCGTGCTGCCGACGGCGCGCAGCCGCTCGTCGAGGGTGAGGCCGAAGTACATCTGCGCCAGCTTGGAACGCCCGTAGGTGCGCTTCGGCCGGTAGTCCCGCCGGGACTGGAGATCGTCCAGGTCGATCCGTTCGGACTTGGCCGCGAAGCTGCCCACGGTCACCACCCGGGCCGCCGGTGCCGCCGACAGCAGCGGCAGCAGCCAGTGGGTGAGCGCGAAGTGCCCGAGGTGGTTCGTGCCGAACATCACCTCATGGCCGTCGCCGGTCTCCTGGCGCGGCGGGTCGTCGAGCGCCACGCCCGCGTTGTGCACCACCGCGTCGAGGCGTTCCACGTCCAGGGAACGCACCGCCGTCGCCAGCGAGGAGAGGTCGGCGAGGTCGAGCCGCACGGACCGGACCCGGGCGCCCGGCACCCGCGCCCGGATCGAGTCCCCGGCGGCCTCGGCCTTCGCGGGGCTGCGGCTGCCCAGCACGACGGTGGCGCCGGTGGCGGAGAGCTGCTCCGCGACGAAGTACCCGATGCCCGCGTTGCCGCCGGTGACCAGGAAGACCCGCCCCTCGGCAGGCGGCAACCGGTGGACATCCCAGGGGCGGACGGCGGATTCGGCGGAGGCGAAGGGCATGACGCGCAACTTCCTTGCTGTCGACGGTGATCGGTCCCACTCGGCACCCACCGTCGCAGCGCCCACCGACACCCCGCCGACAGATCGCTGACAGCACGGTCGGACGTCCGGTGCGCAGCCGCCGTTGCGCTGTCGGTCGCTCAGCGCAGGGCGAGGGCGACGATCTGGGTGACCTCGTCCTCGGCGAAGTTGTCGTCGCTGACCAGGACGAGGGTGCGTTCGCCGTTGCGGAGGTCCGGGCCCCAGGTCATGCCCTCGATGTTGTCGACCGTGGACAGCCCCAGGTCGGCGAGGTCCGCGACCAGCTTCTTGCGCATCGGGACGACGTGCTGCCCGGCCAGCGCGTCCAGGTGCTGTACCTCGGTCGCGCCACGGGTGGTGGCGTCGAAGACGCGGATCGTGTAGCCCGCGCCCGCCACCCAGGTGCGTTCGAGCACGAGGTAGCGGCTGGGGTCGTCGGGGAAGGCGAGGATCGAGGGGACACCGGTGTCCGGGGGCCACGGGCTGGACGGGTCGGGCGCCGTGAAGATCTTCTCCAGGGGGTAGGCGAACTGCCCGAGCACCGCCCCGTTCCGGTTCTGCCGTGTGACGCGGACCAGCGCGCCGTGGGTCAGGTCGGGCTCCGGGCCGTCCTGGAGCAGCGGGCCTTCGAGCGCGCTGGTGAGCACCCGGCCGTCGTCCCCGAAGGTGATCGCCTCGATCGCCTTGTTCCGCCGGATGCCCCGGTCGCCCATGCCGATCACGTAGTGGGGAGGCAGGCGCAGTTGGCCCCGGTAGGCGCCGGTGCGGCTCGCGAACTGGATCGACGGCTGGATCACCGGCTCGTTCGACGACTTGGGCCGGTCGCCCTCCTGCGCCCACCAGTACCGGCAGTTTTGCGGGTCCACCCGGATCTCCTCCGGGTCCACGGCCTTGCCGTCCCCGGCGCTGGCCGGCGGATGGACCGAGCCGTCCGGCTGGAGGAGGGGGTGGGTGCCGGTGAAGCCGACGGAGTGCACCCCGGCGGCGTCCACGTCGATCTTGGCCGTGTAGAAGCGGACGGGCTGGATGACCGAACGGTCGTCGCTGATCATCACGTACTCACCCGTGCACGGATCACGGTCGATGCCGGACAGACCGCCGACGGTCGTGCCCTGGAAGGGGAGCTTGTGCGGCACGTTCTTCTCGCCCAGCAGCCGGGCCCGCGCCCCGGTCCCGGACGGTGCGCCGATCCCCGGCCGTGCCTCGTTCCCGGACCGTGCGGCGGTGTCGTCCGACCGGGCTGCCGCCGGGGGAATGGTCGCCGCCAGCACCAGGGCGGCGGCACAGGCGTGGCGGATCAAGGAAGATGTCATGGGTGTGATCTTGTCCCGGGCCGGGCACGGAGCGCAGTCACCCAACCGTGTGATGTACGGGGCGATATGACGGATCGTCACTTTTCTTTTAACGCAACGGAGATGGGGTGGTGGGGGGGGGGGGGGGGGGGCCGGGGGCCGCCCCCCCCCCCCCCCCCGGGGGGGGGGGGGCCCGGGGGGGGGGGGGGGGGGGGGGGGGCGCCCGGGGGGGGGGGGGGGGCCGGCCCGGGGGGGGGGGGGGCC
>NZ_JBIVVA010000001.1:857817-942475 GCF_044757465.1 Streptomyces sp. NPDC091279
GCCCCTCCGCCCCCACCCCTGTTGTGGTGTGCTGCGGTTACTCCGCCTTCATTTATTGTTCCCCCCCCCCCCGGGGGGGGGGGGGCGGCCCCCCGCCCCCCCCCCCCCCCCCCCCACCACCCCATCAGGCGAGGGCTCGGGCAAAGCCCTTGCGGTCAGCGGGAGTTGGCGAGGTTCTTCTCGAACGCGGCCAGGTAATTCTCCAGATGGTGGTCCTTGACCGCGTCGGTCTCGGGGGCGAACAGGTCGGCGGCCACGCCCTTGACCCCGTCCTTGACCCGGGCGAGCAGCGGCATCGACTCGTGGAGGCGGCCGTCGGCGTCGAAGTAGCGGGCCGCGTTGACGTGCGTGTAGACGGGCTCGGGCGGGAGGTGCGGGACGATGTCGTTGTTGTTGACGAAGCGGAAGCACCGGTTGCGGAAGGCCGCGTTGTGCGCGCCCGCGAGCAGCCGTTCGCAGGTGCGGGGCTGGCCGAAGGTGTACACACCGTCGGGCAGCAGCCGGGGGTCCTCGAAGTACAGCCGGGCACCGGCCAGCATCGCCAGCGCCCCGCCGAGACTGTGGCCGACGAACCACACGCTCTGCCCGTCGGTGCGGAACTCCTCGATGGTGTCCCGGATCTGCGGATACACGGACTGGAGGGCCTGGTGGAAGCCGTAGTGGACGAAGCCCTTGTTCGCCGGGCCCGGCACCGGCGGGGTGTTGACGTCGGTCAGCCAGTCGTAGATCTTCGTGACCTCGGTGCCCCGGAACCCGGCGACGATCATGCGGTCACCGGCCATCACATAGGCCTGGGTGTCCTCGATCGGGAACGGCATCGCGTGCGAGGACTCGAAGTACCGGGACCTGTCGAAGCCCCACTCCTTGGCCTGCGCGTCGATGCCGTCCGCGTCCAGTGTGGCCAGCCCCGCCGCACGCGCCATCCAGTACGCGTGCGGAAGGGAGTAGCCGGTCGTCGAGTGGTCCAGGGCGGGGATGGTCATCAGGAGATCCTTGAGGGGAGCCGGAACAGGTCGCCCAGCAACCTGCCCCCTGCGACCGGTGCCCCAGACCCCGCCGCGCCGGTCATCACCCGTACGGAGACACCCGTCAACCACAAGGTGACGGGCGGCTCAACGACGCCGTGGACGACGGCGTCGTTGCCGCGAGACCCTCATGGCGGGCGACGGAACGGCTCCACGGCGGGGCGGCCGCGACACCCCCGACACCCCCGACGCCCCCGACACCCCCCGACGACAAGGGACTTGGCTACGCGTCCTCGGAGATGTGGATCGCCGCGGCCGGGCACACGCCCGCGGACTCACGGGCGACGTCGAACTGGTCGGCCGGCGGGTTCGCGTCGAGCAGGATGACGATGCCGTCCTCCTCGCGCTGGTCGAAGACCTCCGGCGCGATCATGACGCACTGTCCGGCGCCGCAGCATTTTTCCTCGTCGACAGTGATCTTCATGGCGTTTTCCTTCGCTGGGTGGCGCGGGCGCGGCTTCACGCCCGCGGTGCGGTACTCGGTGCCGTGAACAGGCCGAGGAGGGCGTCGGTCAGGGCATCGCCCATCTCGTCCCACGAGCCGTGCAGCGACGGCGCCTGTTCGGCGAGCGCGCGTTCACGGTCCGCGCAGGTGTGGATGATCAGCAGGCAGGCCATGTCGCCCCGGACGGCACGGACGGCGGCGGGCTGATCGCGCAGGAGAGGCCCGATGCCGTCGAGGATGCGCCGCAGGGACGGCCGTCCGAGCGCCTCGGTGGTGACCAGGGCCCGCAGTTGGGGGTCGGTCATGACCTGTGCGGTCAGCCGCGCGTTCCAGGACGGGACACCCTGCGCACGGAGGTGATCGGTCGCCGGTCTGACCAGCGCGCGCACCCACATCCGCAGGTCGCCGGTGCCCTCCGCCTCGGCCACGTACCGGTTGCGGAGGGCGTCGACGGGTTCGCTGTGCCGGGCCATGAGGGCGTGCACCAGATCGGTCTTGGTGCCGAAGTGGTAGCCGACGGCGGTGACGTTGCGCTGGCCCGCCGCGTCCGCGATCTGCCGGAGCGAGACGCTCGACAGACCGTGCTCGGCGAAGAGCCGCTCGGCGGCGGTCATGATCGCCTCACGGGTGGCCGCGGACCGCTCGGTACGGGGTGCGGACGGTGTCGCGGTGCTCACCACGTCACCGGCAGCCCTTGCAGGGGTGCGGTCAACAGGCCTTCCTGGGAGAGCAGTTGGTCCGGCTCCACGGCGAGGCGCAGGGTCGGCAGCCGGTCCAGCAGGACACCGAGGACGGTCTGCATCTCGGTGCGGGCCAGCTGCTGGCCGAGGCACGAGTGCGGACCGGCGCCGAAGGCGAGGTGCGGGTTGGGGCTGCGGGTCAGATCCATGTCGGCGGCGTTCTGCCAGGCTTCCTCGTCCCGGTTGGCCGACGCCATGCTGCACACCACCGTGGTCCCCGCGGGCACCACGGTGCCGGACAGCTCGGTGTCCTCGTGCGCGTAGCGGAGCATCCCGAAGGAGGCGCCGTTGGGGTCGAACCGCAGGCTCTCCTCGACCGCGTGCCGGATCAGGGACCGGTCGGCGAGCAGCTGCTCCCAGCGGCCGCGGTCGGACAGCAGGTGCGCCACCATCAGCGCGAGATACCCCGCCGTCGTCTCGTGCCCGGCCAGCAGCAGCGCCTGCCCGGTGGCGACGAGGGCGTCCTCGGCCATCGGCTCGCCCGCGCCGTCGTCCCCGGTCAGCAGGACGCTGATCAGGTCCTGCCCGGGAGCGGCCTTCTTCTCGGCGACCAGCCCCGCCATGTAACCGGCGAAGTCCTGGTAGGCGGCGTCCATCTCCTCGCGCGTGAAGCGGGTGGTGTTCAGGAAGGCGTCCGACCACACCTTGAAGCGGTCGCGGTCGGCCTCGGGCACGCCCAGCATCTGGCAGATGATGTACACGGGCAGCGGGAACGCCAGTTCCGGCACCAGGTTCGCGGTGTTCTTGCCGTCGGTCATGGCGTCGATGAGCTGGCCCGTCGCCGCCTGCATGTCGGGGCGCAGCGCGGCCATGCGTTTGGCCGTGAAGTACCGGGCCACCATGGAGCGCCAGCGGGCCTGACCCACCGAGTGGAGCGTCCGTGCCATCGGGCTGTTGAAGATGTCGTCCGAGCCGCCGGCCGACACCCGGGCCGCGTCCGGACTGGACAGGCCCGACCGGCTGAACCGCGGGTCGGACAGCGCCGTACGGACATCCTCGTACCGGGTCAGCAGCCTCGCCCCGTCCCCGCTGGGGAACGTCACATGCGCGACCGGACACTCCCGGCGCAGCGCCTCCCACTCCGTCGGAGGCGTCAGCGCCGTCGGCGGCTTGAGCGGATACGGCAGCGGGTTCTCGGTGTCGATGCCCACCATGTCCGTCATGTCCGTCACTGGGGCCTCCTGTGGCCGCTCGTGTTGCAGAAACGTGTTCCGCTCAGTGAAACTCCCCCCATCGACTAAGTCAATCGATTGATTTAACGTTGCCTCACGCAACCAGAACGTCCGATGGAGTGAGCCCGTGCAGCACCCAGCCGATCCGCCCCGCAGAACCACCGGGGTGGTCGCCGTCCTCGCCTTCGCGGGCACCACGGCGGCGATCATGCAGACCCTCGTGACCCCGATCCTCACCCGCCTGCCGGACCTGCTGAACACCAGCGCGTCCAACGCCACCTGGGTCGTCACCGCCACCCTGCTGGTGTCGGCGGTCTGCGTCCCGATCACCGGACGCCTCGGCGACCTGCTCGGCAAGAAACGCCTGATGCTGGCCTGCACCGTCCCGCTGATCGCCGGGTCGGTGGTCTGCGCGCTCTCCTCGCAGGTCGTCCCGATGATCATCGGGCGCGGTCTGCAAGGCATGGGCATGGGCATGGTCCCGCTCGGCATCGCCCTGCTGCGCGACGTCGTCCCCAAGGAGAAGCTCAGCTCCTCCATCGCCCTGGTCAGCGCCTCCATGGGCATCGGCGGCGGCCTCGGACTGCCGCTCTCCTCGGCGGTCGCCGAGTACGCCTCCTGGCGGGTGCTGTTCTGGAGCACGGCCGTCCTCGCGCTCGTGATCGCCCTCCTCATCCGCACCGTGATACCCGACGTCCCCGCCGGTGCGCGCGGTCAGCGCTTCGACCTGCCCGGCGCCCTCGGGCTCGGCGCCGGCCTGGTCTGCCTGCTGCTGGCGATCTCCAAGGGCGCCGACTGGGGCTGGGGCTCCGCGACCACCCTGGGCCTGTTCGGCGCCGCGGTGATCCTGCTGGGCGGCTGGGGGTGCTGGGAGATCCGGACCACCGACCCGCTGGTCGACCTGCGCTCCACCGCCCGCCCCCGGGTCCTGCTGACCAACGGCGCCGCGCTCTTCATCAGCTTCGCGATGTACGCCAGCATGCTCGTCCTGCCGCAGCTCTTGCAGTTCCCCGCGGCCACCGGTTACGGGCTCGGCCAGTCCATGCTGGCCGCCGGGCTGTGGATGGCGCCGGGCGGCATCATGATGATGCTGGTCTCGCCGCTCGGCGGGAAACTGACCGACGCCAAGGGGCCCAAGTTCACGCTGATCTGCGGCGGTCTGGTGATCGCCGTCGGCTACGGCGTCTGTCTGGCCCTGATGGGTTCGGCCTGGGGCATCATGGTCTCCGTCATGGTGATCAACAGTGGCGTCGGCCTGGCCTACGGCTCCTTCCCGGCCCTCATCATGAGTTCCGTCCCGCTCTCGGAGACCGCCGCCGCCAACGGCTTCAACACCCTCATGCGCTCGCTGGGCACCTCCATCGGCGCCGCCGTCATCGGCCTGCTCCTCGCCCACATGACGACCAGCGCGGGCGGCTACATGTTCACCTCCGAGGCCGGTTTCCGCACCGCCCTCACGGCGGGCATCGGCATGGCGGTCGTCGCCGTCGCCATCGCCGGCACCATTCCCGCCCTGCGCGACGCCGGGCGGGACGAGGAGACGCGCCGGGCCGAGGGGGTCCAGGGTGCGGGGGAGACGGTGAAGTCGGCCTGACCGACGCCCCTTTCGCGGACGGGGAGGGTACGAGGCGCGGCCCGTACCCCTCCCCGCGCGCGTGACGCGGGCGAACGAACGCTCTCCTCCTCTGAGGTGCCGAACGAGACGCCCGTTCCAACGAGTTGCTCAACAAGCGGCCGTTCCAGCCGAGTTGCTCAACGAGCCGCCTGTCAGGCCGAGTTGCCGGACGCGCCGTGCACTCCCTGACCGCGAGTACGGCCTGGCGCGTCAAGGACGTTGACCTGGTTCCGGCGCGAGGCGCAGGTCGCCCTCACCAGGACCCGATGGGCTGCCTCGGCCCTCTGGAATACCTCCGGCTGCCCGGCGCCCCCAACGCCCTTATGTTCAAGGCCCGTTGGCCGTCGTGCCCCGGCTGCCCGGCTCCCGACTCCCCGGTCCCCGGCTCTCCGGCGCCCCTCCAACGCCCTTATGTCCAGCGCCCGTTGGTCGCCGTGCCCCCGCTGTCCGGCTGACCCGGCCCCCGGTCGGCGTGGCCGGGGGCGAGGTGGGTCAGCTTGCCTGGCGGTGGTCGGTTGCCGTGCGGTGGGTGAGGGGGGCGCGGAGGCCGAGGTGTTCGCGCAGGGTGGTGCCGGTGTACTCGGTGCGGTAGACGCCGCGTTCCTGAAGCTCGGGGACGAGCAGGTCGACGATGTCGTCGAGGCCGTCCGGGATCAGGTACGGGGTGACGTTGAAACCGTCGATCGCCCCCTCCCGCACGAACCGCGCGAACGTGTCGGCGAGGCCCGCCGGGGTGCCCACATGGCCGCGCTGCGGGCCGAGCGCGATGACGGTCTCGCGCAGCGACCAGCCATGGGCCTCGGCCTGCGCCCGCCAGTCGGCGACGACCGCACGGGGGTCGGCGATGCGCCGGGCGCCGAAGGAACCGTCGTTCTCGCTGACGACCGGGTCCTCCGTCGGCAACGGCCCGTCGGCGTCCCGGCCGGTGAGGTCGAGGCCCCAGAGCAGCCCCGCGATCCCCAACGCCGTTGCCGGAGTGACCTGTTGGAGGCGCACCCAGCGTTTCTTCTCCAGCGCCTCCTCCTCGGTGGCCCCGAGGATGATCTCCGTACCGGGCAGAATCCGCAGGTCGTCCTCGGGGCGCCCGGCGGCGAGCAGGCGGCGCCTGATGTCCTGGGCGAAGGCGAGCGCGTCGTCGAAGTCGGTGCCGTGCGCGGAGAAGATGACGTCGGCGTTGCGGGCGGCGAAGGCACGTCCCTCGCCCGAGTCCCCGGCCTGGAAGATCACCGGGTGTCCCTGGGCGCTGCGGGGCAGCGTCGGAGCGAGATCGACGTCGAACTGCGGCCCCTGGTGGCGCACGTGGCGCACGGCCGAGGGCGCCGACCAGGACGGCGCGCCGGTGGAGCCGGAGACCGCGTCGTCGGACCAGCTGTCCCAGAGGGCGCGGGCCACGGTGAGGAACTCTTCGGCCCGCCGGTAGCGGTCGGCGTGGTCGAGGTAGCCGCCGCGCCGGAAGTTCGCGCCGGTCCAGGCGTTGTCCGTGGTCACCACGTTCCACCCGGCGCGGCCCTCGGAGAGCAGGTCGAGCCCGGACAGCCGGCGGGCGAGGTCGGCGGGCTCGTTGAACGTCGAGTTGGACGTGGAGACCAGGCCGATCCTGCGGGTGCCTGCGGCCAGCGCGGCGAGCTGGGTCAGCGCGTCCGGCCGCCCGGCGACGTCGAGATCGTGAATCCGGCCGTCGACCTCGCGCAACCGCAGGCCCTCACCGAGGAAGAACGCGTCGAACAGGCCGCGTTCGGCGGTCCGGGCGACCTTCAGGAAGGAGGCGGGGTCGATCTGCGAACCGCTGTCCGGCGCGGACCAGATGGTCCAGTGGTTGACGCCCTGGAAGAAGACGCCGAGGTGGAGGCGGGCGTCCGGCCGGGGCACGTCGAGCGGGTCGGTGCGGGTCATCGGGCATCCTCCTGGACGGCCACGGCGGCGTATCGGTTGGCGGGGCGGGTGAGGCCCAGGGTCGCGCGCAGGGATGTCCCGGGCAGCGGGCGGGCGATCAGGCGCCGCTGGGACAGGGCCGGGATGACGAGCTGGGAGAGGATGGTCAGATCCTCGTCCAGCACCAGCGGGCGCAGCCGCACGCCGTCCACGTGCGCGCTCAACTCGTCGAGAAGGGCGACCAGTTGACCGGCGGAACCGATGTGCCGCAGGCGGCCCTGATCGGCCCACGGCGCGTGTCGCTCCAGGTCGGCGACGCGCTCGGCACCGGTGGCGTCCGGCGTGTCCAACGCGACCTCGACCTCGGCGAAGACCCGGGGCGTACCGGCAGCGGCGGCGGCAGCGGCGACGGCCGTGAGGTCGCGGCCCGTGACGAGGGCGACGTCGAGTGCCTCGGCGGGGACCGTGCCGGGGTGGCCCAGGACGACGACCTGGCCCTGGGGCGGGCGCGGCACGATCGCCGGGCCCTTGACGGAGTACGTCCGACCGCTGAAGTCGATGTAGTGCAGCCGGTCGCGGTCGAGGTAACGGCTGGTGGCCACGGAGCGGATGACCGCGTCGTCCTCCCACGAGTCCCACAGCGCGCGGGCCACCGCCACCCCGTCACGGGACTCCCGCGCCCGGGCCTCGGCACCGTCGACCACCGGACGCCCCCACACCCGGGCCGCCTCCGGACGGTCCTCCTCGGTCACCACCCACCCGGCCCGCCCGACACATGGTCCAGGGACGCCAACTGGCTGGAGACATGGAACGGTTCGGCATAGGTGACCGGCACGACGGGCGCGATCCCGATGCTGCTCGTGGACGCGGCGACGAACGCGGCCCGCTCCACCGCCCCGATCCGCCCCACCGGGTCCGGCGCCGAACCGGGCGGCAGCGCACCGTCGTCGAGCGTGATCAGCGTGAACCCGGCGTTCTCCGCGACCGCCGCGACATCGGCGACCCGGCGCGGCGTGAGGAGGTGACCGGGGGAGTGGTGGGCGCGGCGCCAGGCCGCGGGATGGGCGCCGTCGCCGTCCAACTCGACGGCGAGATGCAGAGCGGGCACGGACATGGGTGATCCTTCCGAGAACCACGGGACGGGAACGCACGGGAGCGACAGCCACGGGGACCAGCCCCCCCGTGAGCGCCGTGAGCGCCGTGAGAGCGGGCGGTCGTGAAGCCACGTCGAGGACACCGGCCTGACCTGCGAGAACGCGAGGTCGAACGGGCCGGGTGGAGTCAGACGCGGTCGGAAGGACAGACGGCGGAGGCGGTACGGCAGTAGTCGACATGCCGCCGGATGACCAGACGCGCACCCGTGCGGACACCGTGGGGCGCGACGCGAGGCACGGGCATCAACAGCCTCCACCTGTCCGGTACTTGGAGGTTCAACGTACGTCGTCCGCTCCCACGGGTGTCAAGGGCGTTCCGCCCGACGGACAGCACCCGCAGCGCGCCGAGCGACCGGACCCGCCGCCCCCACAGCTCCCGGCGGCCACGGGGGACCGAGGCCCGCAGCAGCCGCCCGGGGAGCACGGCCGACGGCAAAGATCGCAGAGGCGACCATTACGGCCCGACGGCCCCCGACCCACCGCGCCCGTCGCAGCCGACCCGTCGACAACGACGTTCCACAGGGTCCCCACCCCGCCGAGGAAGACCACCACCGTGCCCCGAAGCAAGCTCTCCGAGGCCGATCCGAGTTAAATGTTTGTCACTCAGACCTTTGGAATCCGGCCACAGCGAACGGCTGCGTTAACTCTTCGGCCACGCGTTGCCCCGCGCGTCACGCCCCTCGTACGGTCGCGCCATGAGCGTCTACACGTCCACCGTCGGCGGCGAGCGGCACCGGTTCGACTCGCTCGCCCGGCTGCTCGCCGCCGCGAGCCCCGAACGCTCCGGCGACCACCTCGCCGGCCTCGCCGCGCGGTCGGCCCGGGAGCGGGTCGCGGCACGCTGGGCGCTCGCCGACGTCGCCCTCACCGACTTCCTCGCCGAGCCGCTCATCCCCTACGAGGACGACGACGTCACCCGGCTCATCCTCGACACCCACGACGCGCTCGCCTTCGCGCCGGTCGCCGCGCTGACCGTCGGCGAACTGCGCGAATGGCTCCTGTCGGAGGCCGCCGACGCGCAGGCCCTGGCCGCGCTGGCGCCGGGACTGACCCCGGAGATGGCCGCCGCGGTCTCCAAGCTCATGGGCAACGCCGACCTCG
The DNA here is from genome assembly GCF_044757465.1 of Streptomyces sp. NPDC091279. Lineage (NCBI taxonomy): Bacteria > Bacillati > Actinomycetota > Actinomycetes > Kitasatosporales > Streptomycetaceae > Streptomyces > Streptomyces sp. NPDC091279. The sequence continues at coordinate 866,942 of NZ_JBIVVA010000001.1, forward strand.
TGGCCGTCGCCCGTAAAGCGCGGGTCGTGACGGCGTTCCGCTCGACCATCGGACTGCCCGGACGGATCGCGACCCGGTTGCAGCCCAACCACCCGACCGACGACCCGGCGGGCGTCGCCGCCGCCCTCCTCGACGGTCTCCTCCTCGGCTCCGGGGACGCGGTCATCGGCATCAACCCGGCCACCGACAGCCCCAAGGCCGTACGTGACCTGCTGGAACTCCTGGACGGCGTGATCGACCGCTACGCCATCCCCACCCAGTCCTGCGTCCTGTGCCACGTCACGACCAGCGTCGACCTGATGGCGAAGGGCGCCCCCGTCGACCTGGTCTTCCAGTCCATCGCCGGCACCCAGGCCGCGAACGCCTCCTTCGGCGTGACCCTCGGCCTGCTCGACGAGGCCCACCAGGCCGCACGGGAACTGAAACGCGGCACCGTCGGCCAGAACGTCATGTACTTCGAGACGGGGCAGGGCAGCGCCCTCTCCGCCGACGCCCACCACGGGGTCGACCAGCAGACGGTGGAGGCCCGCGCCTACGCCGTGGCCCGGCACTACGACCCACTCCTGGTCAACACCGTCGTCGGCTTCATCGGCCCCGAGTACCTGTACGACGGCCGCCAGATCCTGCGCGCCGCCCTGGAGGACCACTTCTGCGGCAAGCTCCTCGGCCTGCCCATGGGCCTCGACATCTGCTACACCAACCACGCCGACGCCGATGACGACGACATCGCCACCATGCTGACGATGCTCGGCGTCGCCGGGGCGTCCTTCGTGATCTGCACCCCGGGCGGCGACGACATCATGCTCAACTACCAGTCGGCGTCCTACCACGACGCGCTCTACCTGCGGGAGGTGCTGGGACTGCGCCCGGCCCCGGAGTTCGAGAACTGGCTGCGCTCCATCGGACTGCTGGACGAACGCGGAGCCATCCGCGAGGTGTCGGCGACGACCCACCCCCTCACCGCCATCGGACGGGAACTGGCCGCATGACCCTCAGCCCACTCACCCCAGTCGACGACGTCACCGGCGACGTGTGGACCGCGCTGCGCCACCGCACCCAGGCCCGCATCGGCCTCGGCCGGGCCGGCACCGCGCTGCCCACCCGGCACCGGCTGGAACTCCAGGCCGCGCACGCCGCCGCCCGGGACGCGGTCCACTCGCCGTTCGCCCCGGACACGGTCGCCGCAGGGCTGGCCGGCACCCCGACGGTCCGGGTCCGCAGCGCCGCCCCCGACCGGCTCACCTATCTGCAACGCCCCGACCTCGGCCGCCGTCTCGACGCCGCCGACCGGGCCCATCTGCCGGTGGGGGAGTGGGACGTGGTGTTCGTGGTCGCCGACGGTCTCTCCAGCCGCGCCGTGCACGACCACGCCGCGGCGATGGTGCGGGCCACCGCCGCCCACCTCGGCGACTGGCGGATCGCCCCCGTCGTCCTCGCCGAACAGGCCCGGGTGGCCCTCGGTGACGACGTCGCGGCGGCCATGGGCGCCACCAACGTCGTCGTCCTCGTCGGTGAACGTCCCGGCATGTCGGCGGCCGACTCGCTGGGCGCCTATCTCACCCACCGCCCCCACCCCGGCACCACCACGGACGCCGACCGCAACTGCCTCTCCAACATCCGCCCACCCCTGGGCCTCAGCTACGAGACAGCAGCCGCCAAACTCGCCCACCTCCTGCGCAGGGCAACAGAATTGGGAGCGACCGGAGTAGCCCTCAAGGACGAGGAACCCACAGCCCTCGAACTGCCCTCGCCCTGACGGCGGTTGGGAATCCGCCGGGCGAACAAGCACCGCACACACCTGCTCACCCGTACCTCGGTCGGGGTCAACGCACCCATCACGCAGGGCAGGTGCGGGAGAGTGGGCCGATGAACAACCTTGAGTCGGTGATCTGGCTGGGCGGGCCGCCGGGAGCGGGGAAGACCACCGTGGCCCGGCTGCTCGCCCGACGGCACGGGCTGCGCCGGTACCACGCCGACGCCCACACCTGGCACCACCGGGACCGGGCGATCGCCGCAGGCCACCCGGGCGCGCTCCGCTTCGAGGAACTCCCGGTCCCCGACCGCTGGTCGGCCCCCATCGAGGACCGGCTCGCCATGTCCCTGCACCACGAACGCGGCCCCATGATCCGGGACGACCTGCGCGCACTCCCGGCCGCACCCCTGACGATCGCCGAGGGCACCCCCCTCACCCCCACGACCGTCGGCGACGGCCGGGGCCTGTGGCTCATCCCGACCCCGGAACTGCGACGCGCCCGCCTCGACGCGCGTGATCTGCGCCCCGGAGCAAGGGAGTTGTACCTCAGACTGGGCGACGAGATCACGGCGGAGGTGCGGCGGGCCGGCGCCGAGACCCTGGTCGTCGACGGCACGCTCACCCCGCAGGAGGTCGCCGCCGAGGTCGAGGACCGCTTCGCCGACCTGCTCGCCCACGGCCCCGTGGCCACGAGCCGGAGCGAACGACGCCACCTCCTGCGCTACGCCAACCGTGCCGTGGTCGACCAGTACACGGCCTTCTTCAACCGGCCCTGGGCGCAGGGGCTCGGCACCCTCTCGGACGCCGTCGTGCCCTTTAGCTGCGAGTGCGCCCAGGACCACTGCGACGAACAAGTCCCCCTGCCCGTAGCCGACTTCCCCGCACCGCCCGACGCCACCTCACCCCCACTCCTGTCACCGACCCACACACCCGGCGAGGACTGAACGTTCTCCTACTCTGGTGTGACGTGTCACCAGGACCGTCCGCAGTCGAGGGAGATGCTCATGCTGAGCAAGCTGGAAGCCGCCGAAGCCGTACGCCAGGCCAAGGTGAAGACCGGGATCACCTGGGCCCAACTCGCCGAAGCCGTCGGCAAGCCGCTGGCCTGGACCACGGCCGCCCTGCTCGGCCAGCACCCGATGGGCAAGGACGAGGCGGCCACGGCGGCGGCCCTGCTCGAACTCGGCGACGACGCCGCCCTCGCCTTCCAACTCCAGCCCACCCGGGGCGCGTTGGACGCGGCCATCCCCGTGGACCCGACCATCTACCGTCTCTACGAGGTCGTCCAGGTCTACGGGCCGACCATCAAGGAACTCATCCACGAACAGTGCGGCGACGGCATCATGAGCGCCATCAACTTCCGGCTCGACGTCCAGCGCGTCCCCGACCCGGCGGGCGACCGCGTCGTCATCACCATGGACGGGAAGTACCTCCCCTACCAGTGGTGAGGGCCGCCCCTGAGCGTCGACGGCCGTGACCAGGCCGCCGGGAGACGGTGTGCCGGGGCGACCGGGCACACCGTCCCCGGACGGCCGGACCCGGCAGCACAGCGGCGCCCTGCCGACCACGGGCCCCCTCACGCGCCCCCCTCACACCCCCCGCGCGGCTTCACCAACGAGTCGACAGCCTCCGTCAGATAGGGCAGCACCGCCGAACCCGGCGCCGAACTCAGCGCGGGCGGCTGCACGGCCAGCCGCATCAACGTCATGCCCAGCACCAGCGCCGCCAGCAGCTCGGCGCGTATCTCGGCGTCGGGACCGGCCAGCCGTTTGGCGAAGTTCTCCGTGAACACCTCGGTCACATCGGCGCGGATACCGCCGACGGCCTCCTCCCGGCTGGGCGAGCGCAGCATCGTCAGCACCGGATGGGGTATCTCGCCCTCACCCGGGCCCTCGAAGGCCATCCGGTACACCCACCGCGCCACCTCGTCCAACGGCAGATGACGCAGCGGTTCGAAGACGGCGGTGCCGTTGTCCACCACCGCCGTGAAGAGCCCCTGTTTTGAGCCGAAGTAGCGGTAGACGAGAGCGGCGTCGACATCGGCCAGCCGGGCGATGTCACGGATGCTGGTGCCGTCGTACCCACAGCTCGCGAAGCACCGCGCCGCCGCACTCATCAGAGCCGCCCGGGTACCCGCAGCGTCGTATTTGCGGGGCGCAGCGCGGCCGGAACCGCACGGTTTCGCGTCGTCGCCTCTGTCCATCTGGCTCTCCTTCGTCGGACGGGTCGTGCCCATGCTCCCGGTCCCGGCCCACGCTGTCCAAAAGCGGCCGACCAATGTCATCGATCGTTGACAAATAGTTTTGGGCCGAACTAGCTTGCCGATGAAGGCCGTTGACCTCCGACGCCCGCCTCCCCGCTCACCCTCCGCACCCCCGACGGCGGCGTCCGGCCTGTTCCCTCAACCGGCGCGCAGGCAGCGGCGGCCACTTCTGCCGATGCCGATGCCGACACCCGAACGAACAGAATCGGTGATGCACATGGAACGTCGACACATAACCGTCATCGGGACCGGCTACGTCGGGCTGACCACCGGCGCCTGCCTCGCCTCCCTCGGACACCGGGTGGTGTGCGCGGACGCCGACGAGGGCAAGGTCGAACGCCTCGGGCGAGGCCAGGTCGACATCCTCGAACCGGGCCTGCCGGAAACCGTCCGCGAGGGACTGGACTCCGGCCGGCTGCGCTTCGTGCGGGACACCCGGGCGGCCGTCGCACAGGCCGATGTGGTCTTCCTCTGCCTGCCCACCCCGATGGGCGTCGGCGGCGCCGCCGACCTCGCCGCCGTCGAAGCGGTCGCCGACGAGGTCCGCGACCGGCTCCCGCACGGCTGCACCGTCGTCAACAAGTCCACCGTGCCCGTCGGCACCGCCGAACGCGTCGCCGCCCTGCTGCGGCGCCCCGACGTGAGCGTGGTGAGCAACCCGGAGTTCCTGCGCGAGGGCCACGCCCTGGACGACTTCCGCCACCCCGACCGCATCGTGGTCGGCGCCGCCGACGAGGACGCCGCCCGCCGCGTCGCCGACCTGTACGGGGGCATCGACGCACCCCGCGTGCTCACCGACACCGCCGGCGCCGAACTCGCCAAGTACGCCGCCAACTTCTTCCTCGCCATGAAACTGTCGTTCGCCAACAACCTGGCCACCCTCTGCGAACAGCTCGGCGCGAACGTCGACGACGTCATCGCCGGCATCGGCCACGACCCGCGCATCGGTGGCGCCTTCCTCAACCCCGGGCCCGGCTGGGGCGGTTCCTGCCTGCCCAAGGACACCCACGCCCTGCTGCGGATCTGCGAGGAGTCCGGCGTCGAGTTCCCCCTGCTCCGGGCCACCATCGAGACCAACGTCGAGCATCAGCGCCGGCTCGTCGAGCGGGTGCTCGCCGGGTGCGCGGGCGCCGACGGTTCGCTGCGCGGCGTCCGGCTCGGGCTGCTCGGCCTCACCTTCAAGGCCGGCACCTCCGACCTGCGCGACTCACCCGCCCTCGCCCTCGCCCGGCTCCTGAAGGAACAGGGTGCCGAACTCCACGCCTACGACCCGGCGTTGAGCGAGAGCCGCCCCGACCTCGACGACCTCCTCACCATCACCCGCACCCCCCTCGAAGCCGTCGAGGGCGCCCGCGCCTGCGTCGTCCTCACCGAGTGGCCGCACTTCCGCGACCTGGACTGGGAGGCGGTCGCCGCACGGCTCGCCGCACCCCACGTCTACGACTTCCGCAACGTCCTCGACCCCGCACGCCTCGAAAGGGCGGGCCTGACCTGCGAGGGCATCGGCCGCTCCCCGGCGATGGCCCACTGAGCGCCTTCCCGCGCCACCTTTTTTCTCCTCAAGCCCCGAACCACGAGCCCGAGTTCCCCGTTCGTTGTTGCAGGCGTCGCTTCCACGTCCCGAACCCCACGTCCCGAACCCCACGTCCCGAACCCCACGTCCTGAATCCCACGTTTTCAAGAAAGGCCCCTCGTGCGCGTTCTGTTCACCACGCTCGCCAGTCCCTCTCACGGCCGCGCCCAACTCCCGCTGGCCCGGGCGCTCGCCGCGGCCGGCCACGAGGTGCGCGTCGCCACCACCGAGGCCCTCGCCCCCGTCTTCGCGCAGGACGACGTCCAAGTGACCGTCTGCATCGGTGAGTTCAACCCCAGTGCCTTCATCACCCCCGACCTCATCGAGCAGGCCCAGCGATCGGCCACGGACGAGGCGGCGGCGGAGGCCGACCCGGAAGACATCATGGAACGCGTCATGCCCATCGTCATGTCCGGCCCGATGGCCAAGACGCTCCGGGCGGAGATCCTCCCGGTCGCGCGGGAGTTCGGCCCCGACGTCATCCTGCGCGACGGCATGGACCTCAGCTCCTGCCTGATCGCCGAGGAACTCGGCATCCCGCAGCTGCCCACCCCCTCCGGCAGCAGCAACCTCATCGACCCGGCGGCGGTCCTGCCCGGCCTCAACGGCCTGCGGGAGGAACTCGGACTGCCCCTCCAGCAGGACCCGTTGTCGATCGTTCCGCACGGGCGCGTCGACTACGTTCCGGCGGCCTTCTCCTTCGCGCAGCACCTGCCCGCGTCGTGGTCCTACCGGCAGTCCGTGACCGTCGACCGCAGCCAGGTGCTGCCGGAGTGGATCGCCGAACTGCCCACCGACCGCCCCCTGGTGCTCGCCGCCCTCGGCACCGCGCTCCCCATGCTCAGGGAGATGGCGGGGGAGGGTGAGGAACTGCCGTTCCAGACGGCGGACCCGGTCGACACCCTGCGGTCGATGATCGAGGCCGTGTCCCAGCTGACCGAGTGCACCGTCGTCGTCGCCACCTCCGGCATCCCCGCCGACACCGAGGGCCTGCCCCCGCACGTCCACGTCACCGACCGGGTCCCGCAGCCCCTGCTCCTCGAATCCATCGACCTGTTCCTCACCCACGGCGGCTTCAACAGCATCCGCGAGGCCCTGCGCACGGCCACCCCGATGGCCGTACTGCCCCAGTTCGGCGACCAGTTCGGCAACGCGCGCCGGGTCGAGGAGCTGGGCCTCGGCCGCGAGATCACCGACCCCACACCGAACGGCATCGCCGCGGTCCTGCGTGAGGTGCTCAACGACCCCGCCACCCACGCCAGGGCCCGCGCCGCCCGCCTCGCGATGCTGGCGCTCCCGGAGATCGACAGCGCCGTGACCGACCTCCAGAAGATCGTCTGACACCTCACCACCCCCGCCCCACGCCAGGGCCGAGCCTCCGACCGGAGACTCGGCCCTCCTGCCTCCCCCCGCCCGACGCACCAGCGAAGAAGATCCCCATGCCGCCTTCCCCGCCCCCGACCACCCCGGTCATACCGCCCGCCGGAGCCCCGCGCCTGGAGCACCGGCAGATCGTCACCGTGCTGTCCGGACTCATGCTCGGCATGTTCCTCGCCGCCCTCGACCAGACCGTGGTCGCCTCCGCGCTGCGCACCATCGCCGACGACCTGCATGGACTCACCGCCCAGGCCTGGGTGACGACCGCCTACCTCGTCACCGGCACCATCGCCACCCCGCTGTACGGCAAACTCTCCGACATCTACGGCCGCCGCCCTGTGTACCTGGTGGCGATCGTGCTGTTCGCCGCGGGCTCGCTGCTGTGCGGATTCGCCACGTCCATCTACGAGTTGGCCGGCTTCCGCGCCCTGCAAGGCCTCGGCGGCGGCGGGCTGATGTCGCTCGCCATGACGATCATCGCCGACCTCACCTCACCCCGGGAACGCGGCCGCTACCAGGGCTACATCACGGCGGTCTTCGCCGGCGCGAGCATCGCGGGCCCCCTCGTCGGAGGCGTCTTCGCGGGCCAGGCCACCCTCCTCGGCCTCGACGGCTGGCGCTGGATCTTCCTGCTCAACGTCCCCCTCGCGGCCGTCGCCGTCGTCGTGATCCTGCGCGTCCTGCACGTCCCGCACCAACCCGTGCGCCACCGCCTCGACTACGGCGGCGCGCTCGCCCTGGCCCTCGGCATCGTCCCGCTGCTCGTCATCGCCGAACAGGGCCGGGCCTGGGGCTGGACCTCGGCACCGGCCCTGGCCGCCTACGCCCTCGGCGTCAGCGGCCTGACCCTCTTCGTGCTACTGGAACGCCGGATGGGCGACGCCGCCCTGCTGCCGCTGCGGCTCTTCCGGATTCGCGCGTTCCGACTCGGGGCGCTCCTGCACTTCGTCGTCGGCATCGCGATGTTCGGCGCCATGACGACGCTCCCGCTCTACCTCCAGCTCGCCCAGGGCATGAGCCCGGTCCGGGCGGGCCTCGCCACCCTGCCCACCGTCGTGGCGAACGTGTCGGTGACCCTGCTGGTCGGACGGCTGATGTCCAGGACGGGCAAGTTCAAGGTCCATCTGGTCGCGGGCATCGGCTCGTTGACGCTCGCCATGGTGGTCTTCGCGACGCTCCGCGCGGACAGCCCCCTGTGGTACATCTCCATCGGCATGCTGTTCATGGGCGCGGGCCTCGGCGCCGCGATGCAGACCATCACCACCCTCGCCCAGTCGGACGTGCCCCGCGCCGACATGGGCGCGGCGACCGCCTCGGTCAACTTCTTCCGCTCCAACGGCGGAACGGTGGGCGCCGCCGCGTTCCTCTCCATCCTCTTCGCCCTCGCAGGACCCCGCATCACCGACCGCCTCACCACCGCGCTCGCCGAGCCGACCTTCCGCCGGCTCACCGAGGAACCCGGCAACGCCCGTGCGCTGGACGGCGTCCTGCGTCCCGACGGCAGCGTCAACCTGGAGGACTCGGCCTTCCTCCACGCCCTCGACCCGCGCGCCGCCCAACCGTTCCTTGAGGGGTACGTCAGCGCGATGCAGGTCGTCTTCCTCACCGGCGCCGCCGTCGCTCTCACGGCTTTCGTGATCGCCGCCTGGCGGGTCCCCGACACCAGCCTCTCCGCGGACTGAGGCCGCCGCGCCCCCACAGGCCGTACGCCCGTACCCGGCGCCGCGACCCCGAGGAGTGGACCCCGGTGCGCAAACCCCACCTTCGAGCGAACCGGTGGCGACCACGCCGTCCGGTGCGCGCGGGGCGTCGTGCGCCGGGGGCGCGGACCGGGGCGAGTGATTCGACGGCAACGGTTGCCCGGCGCGCCGCAGGAGACAACTCTCTGTAGGAGCCGGACAGGGGAAGGGCGGGGCGTTGACACACGATCTCAGCGCCTTCGCCGGGACACCTTCCCTGATCGACACCCCGGCTCCTCTCGGCCGCCGCGCCGCCGCGACGCACATCCGTGACGTCGTGCGACGGCACGCCTCAACAGGGCCGGAAACAAAGGGGAGAGACTGTGTCCACACCATCCGCACCGCTGCGCGTCGCCCTGGTCAACGGCGGCTTCGAACAGCCCGTCGTCACCAACTACGAGATCCTGCCGGACTCCTCACAGACCCAGGCGGCGAAACGGGTGCCGGGCTGGCTCACCACGGCCACCGACCACATGATCGAGCTGTGGCGTTCCGGGTTCAACGGCGTGCCGTCGGCCGAGGGCGCCCAGTTCGCCGAGCTGAACGCGAACCAGGTCGCCACGCTGTACCAGGACCTGCCGACCACCCCCGGCTCCAAGCTGTACTGGCGCCTGTACCACCGGGGCCGGCAGGGGCAGGACACCATGGCCCTCGACATCGGCGCGCCGGGCGCGGTGGTCGAACAGCGCCGCTGCACCGACGGCAACACGGCCTGGGGCTACTACACCGGCACCTACACCGTCCCGGCCGGTCAGACGCTGACCCGCTTCGCCTTCCGCTCCGTCTCCGCGGCGGGCGGCAACCAGGGCATCGGCAACTTCCTCGACGGCATCTTCTTCGGCACCGCCCCGTTCGTGGTCCTCACCAAGGCTGCCATCCCGGTCGGCCCGCTGGAGGTGGGCGATGTCATCACCTACCGCATCAACGCCAGGAACGAGGGCGGGGGTGGTGCCGACGCCCTGACCGTCACCGACGCCATCCCGGCCGGAACGACCTATCTGCCGGGGTCGTTACGCATCGTCGACGGCCCGGGCGCCGGAGCGAAGACCGACCGCAGCGGTGACGACGAGGCCTTCTACGACCCGGCGACGGACGAGGTCGTCTTCCGCCTCGGCAACGGCGCCACCGCCACACAGGGCGGAAGCCTGCCCAACACCGAGACCCTGGCCGCGGGGACGACGGTGGAGTACCGCGTCACCATCACCCTCGCCGGTGCGGGCAAGCTGCTCACCAACACCGCCTCCGCCGCCTACGAGAACCGGCTCGGCCCGACGGCGGAACCGCTGACCGCCACCTCCAACGAGGCCGTCACCGAGGTCAGGCCGGCCGCCGACCTGAACGTCGTGAAGGCCGCCGACGCGACCACCGTCACCGTCGGCCAGACCGTCACCTACCGCGTCACCGTCGGCAACACCGGACCCAACGCGGCCACCGGGGTCGTCGTCACCGACCCCCTGTCCGAGGGCCTCACCTTCCTGTCCGCCGACCCCTCCACCGGCGCCTACGACCCCGCCACCGGACGCTGGACGGTGGGCGGACTCGCGGTGGGCGCCACCGCGCACCTCACCCTGCGCGCCAAGGCCACCAAGACGGGCCCGGTCACCAACACCGCCACCGTGACCGGCAACGAACGGGACCCCGGCCCCGACAACAACACCGACACCGTCACCGTCTGCGTCGAACGGGCCCCCACCTGCTGCACTCCCTGCGCGGAGTAACAGCACCGGCGCCTCGGCCGCACCGACCGAGGCGCCGACCCCGGCGGACCGTCAACGCGACGGAGCGCCCGCCCCCGACGCCGCCCGGCGCGGCACCCGGGCGGGCGCGGCCGGGGTACCGGTCGGCCGCCGCCGCCCGGCTGCTGAGCGAGGCCGGCCACCAGGTGGTCATCTCCGGCCGCCGCTCCGCACCCCTGGAACGCGTCGCCGCCGAGACTTGGGAGTGGGTGATGCCCACGAACGTGACCGGGCCCTTCCGGCTCCTGCGCGCCGCACTCGGACCTCTCCTCGATCGACGGCGGCGTCACGGTCCTCGACCCCGGGAGCGTCGCCTTCGACTACCACCTCGAACCCCGCGACCCCGGACACTGACACCCACCTGCAGGTCAGACGCGGACCAGGTCGGCCGAGACCGCAGCACTCGGTCAAGACCGGAGGAACCGGGTGCCCGTGACTGGTTCCGTGCCCGGCACCGACCTGTGCCCTTCACCGGCCGGCGCTCACCGAGGCATCCCCGAGGGAGCCGTTCGGCTCAGTAGGCGACCGGCCAACCGGTGCTCCAGTCCAGGAGGTTGATGCCGAGCTTGGGGGTGCCGTTGTCCTGGCCGTCGTAGTAGTGGTAGACGATCAGGTCGCCGTCGGCGTCGGCCATGATGGACTGGCCGCCGGGGCCGATGTACCGGCCGTGGGACTCCAGGACGGGAGTGCCGCCGTTGTTGGTCAGGGCGACGCCGCTCTTGTCGTAGTACGGGCCGGTGACGCTGGTGGCCCGGCCGACCTTGACCTTGTAGGTGGAGCTGGTGCCGGCGCAGCAGGTGTCGTACGAGGCGAACAGGTAGTAGTAGCCGTTCCGTTTGACGATGGAGGGCGCCTCGACGGCCTTGGTGCCGGTCGGGCGGGACGCGATCGAGTAGCGCGTCGTGTTCGACGAGAGCTGCTTGCCGGTCGACGGGTCGATCTGGATCATCTTGAGTCCGGTCCACCAACTCCCGAACGACAGCCACCACTTGCCGTCGCCATCCACGAAAAGGTTCGGGTCGATGGCGTTGTAGTCGCTGGCGGTGGTGGACGTGTAGACCGTCCCGTAATCGCTCCAGGAACCCGGCAGCCCGGTCGACGAACCGGCAAGCCCGATGGCCGACTTGTTCGAGCCGATGGTCGAAACGGCGTAGTACATCAGGTACTTGCCGCCCTGGTACGAGATGTCGGGGGCCCATGCCTCGGTCGCGTACCCCGACCACCAACTCGGCTTGGTGCCGAAGGCGTCGGCGCCCGCGCTGAAGGCGATCCGGTCGGTGGACGTCCGGTAGCCGAGGCCGCCGCCGGTGGCGTACAGCAGATACCGCCCGGACGAGGTGCGGATCATGGTGGGGTCATGAACCACGGTCGAACCGGTGACGGCGCCGGGGTTCGGGTACGCGGAGGCGGTGCCGGGAACGAGGGCGAGCAGGATGGCCGCGGGGAGGGCGAGGAGCGCCGTCCGGCGTCGGAAGGCGCTCCCGGCCGCGCGCCGGGAAGCCCAGCCGAGGCTTCGGTCGAGGGTTCGGTCGGGGGTTCTGCTGGAGGTGCGGCTCACGCGAATCCTCCTACGGGTGGGGGGAGGTGGAGAGATGACCGACTGTCCGAGATGACGAACGTCGGTCCTGACATCGAACAGGAACGTAGATTCGAACCCCGTGCGCGTCAACGGTTCCCGCAGCCCCACGCGCCCCAGCAGACGCCGAAACTTTTTCGACCGTCGAGTTGGCCCGGCCCATCGACTGACACATGGTCATATCGGCCCCGCGCACGGCCCCTCCGCGTCTCACTGTCCGGCCAGGCCGGTGTGGGCCACGCCCGCCACGATCTGGCGCTGGAAGAAGACGAACACGATGATCAGCGGGAGGCCCGCCATGAGCCCGCCGGCCATGAGCTGGGCCCACTGGATGCCGTAGGAGTTCATGACGGTCGCGATGCCGTTCGGCATCGTCATCAGGTCGGGGTTGCTGGTCACCATGTACGGCCACAGGAAGTTGTTCCACGAGGCGATGAAGGTGAAGATGCCGACCGCCGCCAGGGAGGGGCGGGGCAGCGGCAGGACGATGGTGAAGAAGACCCGCCAGCGGCCCGCGCCGTCGATGAAGGCCGCCTCCTCCAGTTCGCGCGGGACGCCCTGGAAGAACTTGTAGAGGATGTACACCATCGCGGCGGGGGCGCACTGCGGCAGGATCATCCCCCAGTAGGTGTCGACCATGCCCATCTGCTGGACGGTGGTGAACAGCGGGACACCGAGGACGGCCGGGGAGACCATCAGCCCGGACATGACCAGGCCCATCAGCACGCCCTTGCCGCGGAACTCGGTGCGGGCGAAACCGTATCCGGCGAGCGCGCTCACCATCAGCACGACGGACGTCACACAGACCGAGACGACCAGGGAGTTCACGAACCAGTCGGTGATGTTGCCGGTGGCGAGGAGGGCCCGCCACGCCTGGGTCGTGGCCTGCTCGGGCAGCCAGTGCGTCGGTACGTCGACGGCCTCCGTCTCCGACTTGAGCGAGGTGGCCAGAGCCCAGGCGAGCGGCGCGAGGAAGACGACGGAGACGCCCGCGCCGAGAACGGTCAGGACGATCTGGCTGGGCGTCCACGGCCTGCGGGACTTCACGGGTACGGCGGTCGTCATCGGCCGGCCTCCTCGGTGCGGTCGCGCAGCAGCCACATCCGGCCGAGGGCGACGGACGCGACGATCACGAAGAAAATGATGGAGATCGCGGAGGCGTAGCCCACGCGGTAGCTGGTGAAGCCCTCTTCGAGGGTGTACTGGACGAAGGTGCGCGTCGCGTTCTCGGGGCCGGGGCCGAAGTCCATCATCACCACGGCCTGGTCGAACACCTGGAGCGAGGCCAGGATCTGGAGGGCGACCACCAGCCCGGTGATCTGGCGCAGCATCGGCAGGGTGATGTGGAGCATCCGGTGCCAGGCGTTGGCGCCGTCCAGCTTCGCGGCCTCGTAGAGGTGGCCGGGGATGGACTGGAGAGCGGCGAGGTACAGCAGGAAACTGAAGCCGACCGTCCACCACAGGGTCTCGATGACGATGGCCGGCATCGCGTACGACGGGTCGGTCAGCCAGGGAGTGTCCACGCCGGACAGGTGGTTGACCATTCCGGTGCCGGGATTGAACAGCCACTGCCAGAGATTGCCCGCGACCGTCGACGGCAGCAGGAAGGGCGCGAAGAAGCACAGACGCCACAGCCACTTCCCGCGTTCGATGTGGTGGGCGAGCATCGCGAGAAGGAAGGCGAGGACCGTGATGCAGGGCACGACCAGGAGCGTGAAGTACGCGCTGTGGCCGAGGGCGTCCCACATCAGCGGGTCCTTCAGGGCCTCGCGGTAATTGCCGAGGCCGAGGAAACTCTCGCCCGTGCCGGTGATGTTGGCGTCCGTGAGGCTGAGGTAGACGCCGCGCAGCAGCGGCCAGATCACGAACAGCGCGAAGAGCAGCAGGAACGGTGCCACGAACCAGCCGCCGTGCTGAAAACCCTGCCTGCGGCGGGGAGTTGCGCGCGCGGCGACGGCCGTCACGCGTGCCGGTACGAGAACGGTCTCGGCGGTCGTCATGCGATCGTGCCTCCCTGCGCGGCCGTTCTGCCGTCCATCGGGTTCTTCATCGCGAGCAACACGCTCAGCTCACTCTTCATGCGGCGGGCCGCCGCGTCGGGCCGGGCGGACCCCACCGTCGAGGAGACGACGACCGGGCCGACGCGCTGGGCGAGGATGCCGGTCGACCCCGCGAACCACACCTTGGGCTCGTTGGCCTGGTGGTTCATGGCCGACACGTACTCGTTCTGCGGGGAGAGCCTCCGGTACGCCGGGGTGGACAACGTCGGCAGATAGGCGGGGATGTGGCCGCCGGCCGCCCACTGCCGGGCGTGCGTGACGACGTAGGCGGCGAGCCGGTGGGCGGCCTCGTCGGTGGCGCCGCCGCGCTCGGACTGGTGCGGCAGCACGAAGGCGTGCGACTCGGCGTGGGTGGCCGCGGTGCCGAAGACGGGCGGCAGCGGGATCGCGCCGTAGTCGAGCTTCGCCCCGGAGTACACCGGCACCGACCAGTTGCCCTCCCACGCGAACGGGGCGCCGTTGACGAACTGTTCGGCGTTGACGGAACCCATGGCCGGGTTCGCATACCCCTCGGCGACATGCCGGCGCAGGAACTCCAGTACCTGGGTGGCCTTGTCGGTGTCGAAGGTGACCTCGGTCCTGGCCTCGTCGAACCAGGTGCCGCCGAGCTGGGTGTAGAAGGCGACGAAGAACCACCACTGGAAATTCTGGTCGTTGATCCACAGACCGATGGTCTGCAAGCCCTTCCCGGTGGCCTTCCTGGCCTCCTTGAGAACGCCGAACCAGTCGTCGACCGATGTGACCGGGACGATCCGCCCGTCGGCGCCGAGCAGACCCGCCCTCCTCAGCACATCCTTGCGGTAGAAGCAGAGCTGGACGTGGACGTCGAGCGGCAGGGCGTAGAGCTTGCCGTCGATGACACCGCGCTGCCACAGCTGCGGGTGGTAATCCGCCTCCCGCAGCCCGTACTTGGCGAGCAGACCGACGTCCCAGGGGTCCAGCAGGCGGCCCGGCGCGAAGCCCGCGACCCGGCCGACGTGCAGGACACCGAGGTCCGGAGCGCGGCTGCCCGCGGCCGCCATCGCGAGCTTCGTGTAGAACGGGTTGCCCCACTGGAGCGTGGAATCCTTCACGGCGATGTCCGGGTGGGCCCGACGGAACCCGTCCAGCATCGCGATCATGTTGGAGCCGTCGCCGCCGCTGAAGAGGTTCCAGTAGCGCACCCGCGTGCGCGCGGTGGAGGCGAGAGCATCGGCACCCCTGCCGAGCCCCGCGAAGCCGAAACTCCCCGCCACCCCCAACCCTCCGGCCGCGCCCAGCAGTTGCCTACGACTGAGGCCAGGTCGTCCTATTGCCCGCCCACCTTCGGGGATCTGTCCCGCACGTACGCGTGCCGGCACTCCGTGATCTGCCCTACGGGTGGTCGTCCCCGTGCCGGTGCCCCGTCGGGAACCAACCGACGCGCCTCACTTCACCGTCGTTCGAGATATCGACACACGCCCGTAAGCTCGAACGGGACCGTAGAATCGAAGCGCTTCCGCGTCAATGAGTCCGACGGAACTTTCCCGCACCGAACACCGAACAACGAAGAACCAGGACCAGCAGTCAATCGACGACTGTTTCAGTGGCTGAAAGGCCAAAAAGGAAGAAAAGGTAGGGAAGTCCGGAGCCAGGCCATATACGGCCACTTCATCCCCGTTGCGACAACAGCAACGTTCTTCATCGAGTTCGTTCCCCTTGCTCACCTTGTCTGTGACAGCGCAGCCGTACCCGTCCACGGGAAACGCGGATACCTCTTCGAGCGCGAGCGTGTCTTCATGGCCGTCTGGCGAGTTGCTGCCCGGTGGGACACAGACGAAGCACGCCCTCCTACGCGCTTTCCGGCGAGGGTGCGTAGAGTCTCGGAGGTCATTTCACAGCCGACAGCAGGAGATTCGTGTGCACCCTCTGGCAGTTGAGCAGCGGTTCCTGGAGAAGGCGAGCCGGCTTCGGGGATGGGGCGCCGGGCTGCTGGTCTGCGCATCGCTGTTCTGGGCCTACGCCGTGTGGCAGGTGCTCACCCCCTACGGCTCCACCTACAACGCGGTGGACTGCCCCGCTCCGGTCAACTCCGAACCCAGGGACCTCTACTTCGACGACTCCGGGAGACGACACGAGGACGCTTTGCAGTGCGCCTCCGACCGGAACTGGCCTGCGCCACTGGCCGCCCTGGCGTTCTCCGTCCCCCTCTCCGCTGGCGGAGCTGCGCTGCTGACCGCCGGAACGGTCGGCATGATGCTGCGCCGACACGACGGCGAGGTGCGACAGGCGACGGCCAACTCGGGCCGCTGAGAGGACAGCCCCCGAATTCGCCACGCATGATCGAGACATGTTCCCCGGCCACTAGCCGGGCATGACGTCCCGTGCCGTCAAGTTCTTCGCCGGGCAGTTGCAGGGTCGGCCGTCCAAGCTGGACGCGTTCAAGCCCTACCTGGACGACCGCTGGAGGGTTTCTTCTGGCCTGCTGACCACAGACACACATAGGGTGACGGCAACGAGAGAAGACGCCCCATGGATGCCCGCATACCCCGCCTGCGTCGCAAGCTGGCCGCGATCCCGTTCCAGCCGTTGCGCAGCCACTCCTTCGGGGAAGAGCAACACGAGTTTCGCCTCGGCCCGAAGCTGACGGAAGCACGCGTCGCTGCGTTCGAGGCCGAGCACGACATCGTCCTCCCCGACGCCTATCGGCAGTTCCTCACGCAGATCGGCGGCTCAGGCGCGGCGCCGTTCTACGGCCTCATGCCGCTGGAGCAGTGCTCCCTGCTGGCCATGAATCCGGGCGGAGCGCCAGGGGAACCCCGCGGCTTCGACGGCACAGAACCCATGACCCACGGACGCGATCTCTTCCTTCACATCATCGAGATGGGCTGCACCGACGTATGCGTCATCGCGGTGACCGGTCCCCTCACGGGCCGCGTCCTCACTGGTAACAGCGATGGGTATGGGGGCCCCGACGTCTCCTCCGCCACAGACTTCCTCGACTGGTACGAACGCTGGCTCAACCACATGAGCGCCGGACGCGACAACCGGGCCCTGGAACTCACCTCGCCTCGACTTCGTGCCCATCCAGACCGCCATCGCATGGCCCCGAAGACCTGACTCTCCGTATTCACTCCACGGCATGTGAGCCAGAACCCGAGGAACGACGTCACAAGGACGGAATCCCGCCAATCGCTTGACGTGCCCGAACTCGTCGCTGGCGCCGACGGCTCGGTGAGGTCGCCGCCTGCGGTGACCGGTGGCGTGGTCCGCGTCGCCAGCGATGACGGCAAGCTGTGCGCGCTAGGGACGTGACGCCACCCGCCGGGCACAGCAAGCACCTTGGCCATCGCACGGAGCCGCCGCCTCCTCGGTCCGGTGCCTCGCGGAGGCCGGCTGTCCGTGGGCAGGTACACCGAGTTGCTGCGCGAGAGGCGCGGCCTGCGCGGGGCCCGCCCGGGAGCACACACCCATGTCGGCCCCGCCCGCCGGCTCGTCGCCCCTCACCGTCAAGGGTGATGACGTCCCCGGTGAGGGGGGGCTCGCGGCACAGGCGGCACCTGGCGCGGAACGTGACGGGCACGGCCGGACTGCTGTCACCCTGCGGGTCGGATGTACTCAGCCTCGTGGCCCGTTCCGGCTCTGCGACGGCGCCGTGCCGCCGAAGCGAGCTGTCGTCGTCCGGCTGTCGCCGTCCCGGCCCCGGAGGCCGCCGATATCGGCGACGGCCAGGAGCCGGTCCTTGAAAGTGGGTCGGTGCATCCGCGTCGCGCACGATCACCAGGTCGTCCATGGCAGTGGCTGTTCGCTCGGGCGTTCGTTGCGATCGTGCGGCGGCCATCCGGAGACGGGTGGGTACACGGCTGCGTGGGGCGCGCTCTTTCAAGCCCGGCACGTTCGACCGACGGCTGTCAGGTCTTCGTGTCGGCGGCGCTAGGCGAGGGAGTCCGACGATTCGGGCTGCGGGGCTGAGGACGGGGTGTGCGGGTGGGGGCGGGCTCGGGTGTGGGGGCGGGTGTGGTTGTGGGTGCCGGAGAGGGTTTCGTGGGGGCCCAGGCCCGACGGGTGGCAGCGGACCGCCCTCGCGTAGGCGCCGATCAGCATCAGGCAGCCGATCAGGAAGAGCAGCAGGAAGAACCCCGTGCTGGTGGTCAGGGCGGAGGACACACCCTGGTTGCCCATCACGCTCGCCGTCTCGAACAGCGCGGAGGTGTCGGTCGACGAGCCGGAGCGGTCGACGAGTTCCGGGCCGACGGTCAGGCTCGTGAACGCGGCGGCGGGGATCGCTCCCGCGATGACCACGAGCGGGGGACTGAGCACCGCCGCGCGAAGGGCGAGGGCGCGGAGGCGCGGGCGTTCGCCCTCCGCCGTGGCCAGCCGCAGCAGCAACAGATGCTTGCCCGGCGTCGCGCCGGTCCGCCACGGGATGACGACGAACCACAGGGCGAAGGCGGCCGGCGGCCCCCACAGCACCGCCAGCGAACCGGGCACGACGTCGGCGATCACGCCGACACCGCCGATCAGCAGCTGGATGCCCGTCACATCCACCAGCAGCGCGACGAAGCGGCGGCCGATGGGCACCCTGCCGACGGTCAACGCCTCGTCGTCCAGGGCTTCCAGGGCAGGCAGCGCCCGTGCCAGAGGCCCGGCGACCGCCCACCCCAGGGCGGCGCCCGCCGTGTTGACCACGAGATCGTCGACGGCGAAGAGTCGGTAAGGGCAGTCGTAGAGGCCCCACAACCCGCTGTACTGGGTCAGTTCGAAGAACAGCGACCCCGCGAACCCAGCCGCCGTGGCCGCGACGGCCCCCCGGCGGAAGTGGATGCGTACGAGCACCCCGAGCGGCAGCAGCAGGATCAGGTTGAACACCGTCTGCCAGAAGGCCGAGTTGTACAGGACCAACGCGTCGACGGCGACGCGATGGTGCGCCTCCTTCCAGAGGTCGGAGACGACGACACCCGGTGTGAGCTGGGGTTCGGCGAAGGTCGGGAACGCCTTGCAGACGTTGGTCGACGGCTTCGGCAACGGCACGATCGTCATGCAGAAGGCGGTCAACGCGTAGTACATGCCGCCGTACAGCGACAGCACCCGCCAGCGGGTCATCACACCGTGCCGCCGGTAGAGGACGATCGCCATCGGCACGAACGTCAGGAGAGCCAACAGGGGGAAGAGCAGCGCGGCCGTACCGATCGGCAGCAGGTAGGCGTCCGTCATGCCGGCCGTGCCCCGATCGACAGCCCTGCGGGGGCGAACGTACGGCCGTGGCCGGCCGGCGGGGCGGGAGGCCTCGCGCCGAACGCGGTCACCGTCCCCTGCGCTGCGGCGGACAGGTGGCTCTTCATCAGCGGGTACTCGGTGGTTCTCACGGCAGGCTCCAGCCAGTGGGGGAGGACGTGGTCGATGGCGTCACGGAAGGACGGAAGTGGGGGAGTGCAGCCAGGCGGCCGTGAACCTGCCCCGCCCGGCGATACGGAACTGCACCTTCCGCCAACACCATTCCACTAGTCGACTAGTGGAATCATCGTGAACCATCGATCGCGAACCTGTCAAAACCCCGGCCCGGCAAGGCCGTTCGGCTTGGAATCGGCGCTCCGATCGGCGCGTTGGTCACCGAGCAGGTCTGCCCAACTGCCGTTCGATGTAGGTGAGGTGGTGGTGAGGTGGTGGTAGGGCCGCAGCCGGTCGGGCAGCGGCCCTACCGGGCGCGATGCGGTGGTGGGGGCTAGCCCAGGTCGAAGGTGTTGGGCAGGCCCAGCCGGTAGCGCAGCTCGTCGACCCGCTTCAGGGGTTCCATCTCCGGTGGCCGGAACAACTCCCAGATGTGGCACCGCTCGGCGTCCGAGCCGTCCGCGTCCAGGAGCGCGTTGACGGCGCGTCGTGCGGACTCGTTGGCGCCCTCCATGGTCGCCAGGTCCACATCCGTGCGGACGTAGTCGCCCGCGAGGAAGAAGTTCGGCACCGCCGTCCTCGCCGACGGCCGGTGATAGAGGGTGCCGGTGGGATGGATGAGGAGCTGCTCGCGGTTGTGCGGATCGGGGCCGCCGAGGCCCGTCACCGCCGGGTCCATGAACCAGCCGAGCCGGTCCTCGTCCCTCAGCGTCGTCTTGCCGGAGTCGTTCAGACCGTCCTTCAACTGGGCCCACAACTCCGCGACGATCTCGTCCTTGGTGCACTCGCGAGCCGTCTTGCCGTACAGGATGCCGGGCTTGTCCCACTCGGAGATGACCGTGGACAGACACTCGCGGGCCTGCCCGTCGCCGTAGTCGCCCGAGAAGTCCCGCACGTCCCAGAACTGCGACTGGCCGATCCCGGTGACCGCCCACGGCGAGTCGAGGCAGTTGATGTGCCCGTGCACGACCGGGGTGGGCGTGCGCAGGTAGAACATCACCCCGGTCATCCAGTCCGTCTTCAGCTCGTCGCACCGCCCGAGCTGCGGGTCGGCGGCGCGCAGGGCCCGGCCCCAGGTCAGGCGCGCGTGCTCGACAGGGAGCGCGGAGACGTAGTGGTCGGCGGTGACGGTGCGCTGCCGGCCGCCGTCGCGCGCCGCCACCCGGGCGCCGGTCACCCGGCCGCCGTCGTACAGCACCTCCCGGACCTCGGTGCCGAGCACGAACTCGACGCCCAGGGACCGCAGATGCCTCTCCCAGGGGTCGATCCACGCCTCGCTGGTCGGGGCGTTCAGCACCCGGTCGATGTCCGCGTCGCCGTCCATGCCCCGGCCGAGCAGACCCCACAGGAGGAGGGCCTCGATGATGACGCGGCCGACGGTGCGGGTGGAGGCGATCTCGGCGCGGGTGGCGACGAGGTTACGGGTCTGGCCGATGCCCAGGAGCACCTGGTACTCGCGGCTCATCTCACCGGCCCGGATGAAGTCCCACCACGTGACCTTCTCCCACTCGTCCTCGCGGCGAGCGTCGCAACTCGTGAGGTGGACCAGGAGCCGGCCGGCGAAGTAGGCGGCCTCATGCGCGGGCAGATGCGTGGCGAGATCGAGGACCGACAGGACCTGGTCACGAATCCAGGACGCGGTGAGGTCACCGGCTGCGGGCGGGGTGGTGACCCGGCGGAGCGGGAAGTGCAGGTCCGGGCGGCCCGACCCGCGCGCGAACAACGCCTCGGTGCCGCTGCGGAGGTTGCCGTGCACGCCGTTCGCGTTGCCGGGGAAGGGGATGCGGCGCATGGTGTCCGGCAGATTCCGGTAGAAGCCGGGGAAGAAACGGAAGCCGTGCTCGCCGGGCAGCGGCCTGCGGCCGCCCGTTCCGGTCCCGGGAACGTCCATGGAGCGGGCCTTGCCGCCCAGGGCGTCGTAGTACTCGTAGACGGTGACCTCGTAGCCGCGTTCGGCGAGTTCATGGGCGGCGCTGAGGCCGGAGACGCCACCGCCGAGGACGGCGACGCGCTTGCCGGAGGCGGCCGCGGCCGCGGTGTCTGCGGCCCCTAACGCGCCGAGCGTTCCCGCGCCGACGACTCCGGCGGCCGATCCTCCGGTCGCTTTCAGGAAGCGTCTACGGCTGTGCCCGTCGTGCCCCTGGGGCTGCTGCGCGTGTTCTGTTGTCATGAGGCCCTGAGAGTAGGGAGGGGCCCTGGAAGCCGACAGCCGTTTCCCCGGTCACTTACAGCATCCTCACAATCACAGGGAGGTGGGGATTCGGGCGGGCCTCCGCCAAAGCCACCGGCCGCCTCCTTGCGCCGGGTGGGGTGGCGGCGGGGTGGAGGTCGGCGGTGGCTGGGGCAGGGCCGGGTGGGTCAGGCGCTGCGGAGGCGGGAGATCATTCCGTCGAGGTCGGCCTTGAAGAGGTCGGGGCGGACGAAGTGACCGCCGGGCACCTCGTGAAACTCGTGCGCGATGTTCGCCTTGCCGAGCAGACCCCGGAACTCCCGCTGCCCGGCGAGCACTTGGGTCTCGTTGGCCGTGTCGAACCAGCTGACCGGGTCGGGACTCGTGCCGGCCACCAGGAAGACGCGCTTGTTGCGGTAACTCTCGATGCGCTCCACCGGGTTGTCGGCGGTCACCCTGGCCTCGTCCCACAGCGGCGCCCCGTAGATGGTGCCGCCGCCCAGATCCAGGGTGGCCGAGGACACGTTGGCCCAGTGGACGACCAGACCCGAGTCACGGCGCAGGCTCGCCGGGCCGGAGTGGGCGCTCACCGAGGCGAAGTGGCCGTAGTACTTCGCCGCGTACTTCAGCGCGCCGAAGCCACCCATCGAGAACCCGGCGACCGCGCGGCCGTTGTACTCGGCGAACGTGCGGAAGTTCGCGTCGATCCACGGGATCAGCTGGGCGATGTGGAAGGTCTCCCAGTTGCGGGCGCCGGAGTTGGAGCTGACCGGGTTGGAGTACCAGCCCGCGTGACCGCCGTCGGGCATCACGACGATGACCGGCTTGCCCGCGGTCCAGCTGCGGATGCCCAGGCGGTCGAACGTGGTGAAGTCCTGGTCCGAGCCGCCGCCGTGGAACACGTAGACCACCGGGTAGGAACGGCCGCTGGTGGCGTAGCCGTCGGGGAGCAGGACGTTGACGCCGGGGTTCCAGCCGATCGCGTCGGTCTGGAACCGGTAGTACTTCATGCGGGCGTCGGACTCGTTGTGCTCCACGATGTGCAGCCCGAAGCCGTCGCCGGCGGCGCTGGCCGCCGTGGCCGTGGCGAGGACGCCTCCGGTGCCGAGCGCCAGCGCGGCGGAGACGCCGCCCGCGGTCTTCAGGACGTTCCTGCGGGTGGGGTGGTGCTTGCTCAAGACGACCTCCTGGTCGGAAAGGGCAGTGAACAGGTGAACAGGTGCCACAGGGCGATCCCGTTCCGGAAGAGCTGGAACCGTCCGCCGAGCGAGGAGTCCTCCTCGGCGCGGACCGGCGGGCCGGGCGGACCCCCGGCGCCGCCCACATTCCGTGCGGGACAAGGGCGTTGGAGGACGACCGGGGTCAGAACCAGCTCTGGTACGGGGTGTCGTTGCACGGCCAGGTACGGAAACCCAGCGAGCTGTCGTCGACGCACCGCAGGGTCGCCTGGTTCTGGAAGCGGACGGTGCCGTCGGCGAAGACCTTGACCCACCAGCTCTGTGCCGGGCTCGAACCGCACGTGCCCACGGTGCGGAAACCGTCGTCGCTGTCCTCGACGCAGCGGCCGGTGCTGACGTTGCGCAGCTGGCGCGTTCCGTCGCCCCACACCTTCACGTCCCACAGCTGCGGGCCGCTGCCGTTGCAGCTCCACGTCCGGAACCCGGCATCGGTGTCGTCCATGCAGCGGCCCGTGGCCTGGTTGCGGAAGCTCTGGGTGGCGTCGGCGGCCCGCGCGGCGGAGGCGGAGTCGTTCGCGGAGGCAAGGGCGGTGTCGGTCGTCACGGCCAGGACGACGAGGGCGAGGGCCCCGCCGATCAGATGGGAACGCATGCCGAGCATGAGCTTCTTTCTCCTCCTTGAGGTGGGTGTCGTTCGCCGGGCCGACTGCCGGACCGCCCGGCTGGACACCGGGAACGCTTCGGAGCGACGCCTCGGGGCGCGAGCGTCGGCGCTCAGGGAGAT
Source organism: Streptomyces sp. NPDC091279 (assembly GCF_044757465.1). Lineage (NCBI taxonomy): Bacteria > Bacillati > Actinomycetota > Actinomycetes > Kitasatosporales > Streptomycetaceae > Streptomyces > Streptomyces sp. NPDC091279. The sequence goes on from NZ_JBIVVA010000001.1 coordinate 890,497, forward strand.
CCCGGTCCGCGCAGTCCCGGCAGCCGTCCTCGGCGCTGAACACAGGCAGCGGGCCGGGCAGTTCGCGCGTGGCATGCGACCAGGTCGGCGCGGACACCCGGCTGTCGGCAGCAGCCCTGCCCACGCCGTCGTGGTCCGTCTGGCTCGCATGGAACTCTCCCCCCGCCGCACGCACCGCGGCGCCCGCGTTTGCTGTTCTGATTTGCCAACCGTGGTGCACACCGCTGCAATAGCGATGAAATTCTGGTGATCCACGGGGAAAGGGGCCGCACGGCCATGGGGGAGTCGCAGGAGCTGCGGGTTGTTCTACTCGGCCCCGTGCAGGCGTGGCGGGGCGACCGGGAGGCGGTGGTCGGCCCGCCACGCCGCAAGGCGGTGCTGGCGGCGCTGGTGCTGCGCGGCGGCCGGCTGGTCAGCCACGAGCAGTTGATCGACGGCGTGTGGGGCGACCAGCCGCCGCCGACGGGGCGACGCGTGCTGCCCAGCTATGTCTACGCGCTGCGGCAGGCCCTGGACCTGCCGGGCGCGGGGCAGGACGGATCGGTGATCCGCGGCGGATCGGGCGGCTACCGGTTCGCCGCACCGGTCCGCCTCGACACCACGCGCCTCACCGAACTCACCACGGAAACAAGCCGGTTGCTCGCTGCCGATGATGTCTCGGGTGCCCTCGGCTCCGCCGAGCAGGGCCTGCGCCTGTTCCGCGGGGAACCGCTCGCGGGGCTGCCCGGGCCGTACGCGCTCGGAGAACGTCAACGGCTGCTGATGGAGCGCCGGTCCCTGCGGCACCAGCGCCTCGCATGTCTGCTCCGGCTCGGCCGCGGCAGCGAGGTCCTCGCCGACCTGGCCTCGCCGGAGGCCGCCCACCCGCTGGACGAACCGGTGCTGGCGCTGAAGATCCGGGCGCTGTACGGCACGGGCCGACAGGGAGAGGCGCTCGCCGCGTACGAGGCGCTGCGCCGACGGCTGCGGGACGAACTGGGAACGGTCCCGTCCGCCGCCCTGCGCGACCTGCACGCGGCGGTGCTCCGCCACGACGACACGGCCGTCCTCGGCCGCCCGGCCACCGCAGGCGGCCCCGTCTTCCCGGATGCGACGCCCGCCGCGAAGCCCCCCGCCCCCGCCTCGCGGCGCCCCGGGGCATCGCCGCTCCAGACCCGGGCGCGGCGCACGGTGAACGAACTCCCTGGCAGCGCGGGCACGTTGATGGGCCGCGCGGCGGAGGTCGCCGCGCTCACCGCGCCCGCTCCCGCCGATGCCGTGACCGTCGCGACGGTGGACGGGCCCGCCGGGGTCGGCAAGACCTCGCTGCTGGTCCACGCCGCGTGGACGCTCCGCCCCCGGCACCCGGACGGCGTCCTCTTCGTCGACCTGCTCACCCACCACTCACCGGCGGACGACCGCCCCGTCATGAAGGGACTGCTCCAACGGCTGCTGCGCACACTCGGCACCGCCGACGCGGACCTCCCCCAGGACCGCGACAACCTGATCGCCGCGTGGCGCGACCTCACCAGCGGGCTGCGGCTGCTGCTCGTTCTCGACGACGTGAAAAGCGCCGCGCAGGTGCGGTCGCTGCTGCCCGCCGGGCCGGGCAGCCAGGTGCTGGTGGCGGGGCGGCACCGGCTGACCGGCCTGGACGCGGACCGGTGCGTGAGCCTGGAACCGTTGCCGACCACCGACTCGATCGGCCTGCTGCGGCGCCTGATCGGCGAGGCACGCACCGACGCCGACCCCGAGGCGGTCACCGACCTGGCGCGACTGTGCGGGGGCCTGCCGCTGGCCCTGCGGATCGCGGGCGCGCGCCTGCAACACCGGCCGTCGTGGTCGCCGTCGCATCTGGCGGCGCGGATGGCGCGCGAGGAGCGGAGACTGGGCGAACTGAGCGCCGGGGACCGCAGCGTGGAGGCGGCGTTCCACATGTCCTACGAGCAGTTGAGCGAGGCCAGGCAGCGGGCGTTCCGGCTGTTGGGGCATGCGCCGACACCGGAGTTCGACGCGTGGACGCCGGCCGTGATGCTCGGGGTGGGCGTCGACGAGGCGGAGACCATGCTGGAGGAGCTGTACGACGCGAGCCTGATGCTGCAACCGGGCCCGGGACGCTACCGCCTCCACGACCTCGTACGGGTCCACGCCCGGAAGCTGGCCGACGCCCACCCCGAGGAGACGGCCCGGGCCCGCCGTCAGGTACTGGAGCTGTACGTCCAGGCGGGCCGTCTCACCGGGGACGACGGCCGGGCGGCGGACGGGCAGCGGCGGTGGTTCGAATCCGCGCGGGACGCGGCACGCTGGCTGGACGCGGCCGGTGCGGACCTGGCGGACGTACCGCGATACGCGGCCGCACACGGTGAGGACGTCCTGACGGCACACCTGGGCGTCGCCCTGCGGGACTACTTCCTCCACCGCGACCGCTACGACGAGGGCCGCACGGCACTGACCACGGCGCTGAGCGCGGCGGAACGCAGCGGAGAGCCGTCGTTGCAGGTCATGGCGGCGGTGTCGCTCGGGCTGCTGGACTACCAACAGGGCCGCTTCGCGCAGGGCGGCGACTGGTTCCGGCGCGCGGTGGAGTCCGCCCGCGCGAGCGACGACGCGACGATGGCGGCCCGGCCTCTGACGGCTCTGGCCGCCCAGGACTTCTTGCAGGGGCGGTACGACAGGGTGACGGCGACGACCGACGAGGTGCTGCCGGTCCTGGAGCGGACCGACGACGCGTGGGGGGTGTCGCTGGCCCTGGCGCTGCGGGCGATGAGCCGGTTCCAGCAGGGCGAGGTGGCCGCGTCGTTCGCGGACGCGCGCGGGGCGCTCGCCGCAGCGGAACGCAACGGCCGTCCGATACCGATCAGCCAACGTCTCCTCTCCCTCGCCGACGCGCACATGGCGCTCGGTGAACGGGCCGAGGCGCGGGCGGTGCTGCTGCGCGGTGAGGCGCTGGTCCGGGAGGCCGGTGACGCGCTGGTGCTGGCGTTGACGCTGACCCGGCTGGGGTCGGTGGCGGAGGACCTCATGGAGGCGGAACGCCGCCATCACCAGGCGTTGGCGCTGCACGAGGGCATCTCACCGCGTTCCGAGCCGCACCGCACGCGCCTGGAGATGGAGATCCGGCGCCGCCTGGGGCTGTCCTACGCGGCGGCAGGCGAACGGGAGCGGGCCCGACACGAGTTCCGAACGGCACTGGCCGTCGAGCGAGCGGCCGAACACCCGGAGTTGCAGGAGCTGTTGCGGGCCTCGCTGGCAGAGACGGAGGCAGAGGCGGAGGGGGAGGAGGGGGAGTGAGTCGACGTCACCGGCTGGACGCGCCGGGCGTCACGGTGGGCCAGTTGCGCCGGCCCGGCCCCCATCGGGAACGTCGGCGTTGTCGGCCGGTCGGCTCGTGGATCGTGGCCGATCGGGCAGGGGCGGTGGCCGGTCGGCCGACGTGCCGGGGTGGGCTGCTCACCTAGCGTCGGGGCAGACGGGTTCGGGGATCGCCGTTCGCAACTCGTCGTGCGTGAACAGCAGTTCACCGCCCACCGCTCAGCAACAGAAGGGGACCCCGTGACGAGAGAGCGACCGACGCCCGCCGTGACCGCCGACGCCGAGGACGTGCCGCGCTACGAGTTCGAGTCCGACGTCACGGACCTGCTGGCGCGGACGGCACGCCGCGCGGTGCGGCTCGCATCCGGGACGACGGGGACGGAGCACCTCCTCTTCACCCTGGTGCGCGGCGACACGGAGGCCGGTGCCGCGCTGGCGCCGGGCCTCAGCGACGCGGGTGCGCTGAGCGGACTGGTGGCCGGCCGCGCGGGCGGCGTGTGGGTTCATCACGACGACGCCGACGACGCAACGGCGGTGACCCCGGCGGACGAGGCCGAGGTCAGCGCGGCCTGGCGGGAGGCGCGGTGGCTCGCCGCCCCGTCCTCCTCCGGTGCGCTGCCGGACGGTCGGACGGACTGGCCCGAGCCCTCCGGCGCGCTGCGCGGCTGCCTGCTGCGGGCCCTGCGCCGGGCGCGCGAGGAAGGCACCCCCGGGGTGCGTACCCGGCACGTGGCCCGGGCCCTGCTCGACCTTCCCGGCAGCCGGGCCGTGGAGGCGCTGACGCTGCGGCGCGTGGACCGGGCGGGTGCGGCCGCCGCACTGGACGCACAGGCCGCCACCGAGGCCGGACCCGAGCTGCGGACCCTCGAACTGCTGCGCAGGGCAGGGCTGTTGGGCGAGCGGGGGACCTGGTGGGCCAGGGCCCTGGTGTCGTGGACGAGCCGGACGAGCGGTGACGGGACGCCGGTCCTGTTCACCATCGGTCGGGAGGCGCGCCGCCAGGCGGTGCGGTGCGGCCGACGCGTGGCCGAGCCGGTCGATCTGCTTCTGGCGATCCACGCACTGGACCGGGCGCTGACCGTCGCCGGACGGACCCTGCCCGAGGACGTACGGACCGCCAACTCCGCCGCCGCGCTGATGCGTTCGCACGGTGTCCAGCCGGGTGCGCTGCTCGTCGCCGCCACCGAGACCGAACCGGCGCCGGTGACCGCCGAGGTGCCGTTCTCCGCCGGGACCGAGCGCGTGATGGGCGCGGCCCGCCTGCTGGCCGCCGAGCACAACGCCCGAACCGTCGGCACCGTGCACCTGTTGGCCGCGCTGCTCGACGACGCCGCCGCCGACGCCGACGCTGACCCGGACGTGGACAGGGGCGGTGCGGGAGACGCGGACGGTTCCCCGGTCGCGCGGCTGCTGCGCCAACAGGGTCTGGACACAGCGGAGTTGAGCAGGCAGCTCGGTTCGCGACTGGGCGCGTGACGCCGAGGGCCCGTTGGCGGCCCGTCGGGGGCAGAGGGTGCAGTGGCCGTCGCGGTCCGGGGGAGCGGGGTTCGGTCCGGGCTCCCGGCCCCCGCATGATGGTGACCGAACAGGCCAGGTCAACGGAGGGAAGCGGTCGTGTCGCAGGTGCTCGAACGAGTGCGACGGGCGGTCATACGCGAGGCCCTGACGGAACGCGCCGCTCTGCGCGCCGCCCCGCGCCGCACGGTGGTCACCGAAGCCGCCGCGAGCCTGCTCGTGGCCGCCGTCGCCCTGCTGCCGTTGCTGGCGGTGCACCCGACCCGGCCGGTCCTCGCGGTGCTGGAGGGATGCTGGGCGGCGCTGCTGGTCCCGGTACGCCACCGTCGGCCGGTCCTGGCCGTCCTGGGCACCGCTGCGCTGCTCGTCGGCGACAACGTGTGGACGATGCTGGCGATCCCGCTGATCGTGCTGTCCGCCACCCGGAACATCACCCCGGCCCGCCGAGCGTGGCACAGCGTCCTGGCGACCTGCGCGGGCGCCCTGACCCTGGCCCTCCTCATCGGCCTGCGCGCACCCCGCGCCCTGCCCGAGGAGGTGGGCGGCACCGCGCTGTCCGCGCTCCTCCTGCTCGTCCTCCCGGCGCTGTCCGGGACGCTGCTCGGCCGCCGACGCCCGCTGGTCAGACTGCTGCGTGAGCGCAACGCCTATCTGGAACAGGCCCGTTCCCTGACCGCCGCCACCGCGCGCCTGGAGGAGCGGGCCCGGATCGCCGGGGAGATGCACGACCTGCTCGGCCACCGGCTGAGCCTGATCTCGGTGCACGCGGGGGCGCTCGAACTGTCCGCCGCCCGGCACGCACCGCCGTTGGCCGGGCAGGCCGAACTCCTGCGCACCACCGCCGGTTCGGCGATGGAGGAACTGCGCGAGATCCTCGACGTGCTGCGCAGAGCGGAGGTCACCGAGCCGTCCCCACAAAGCGACCGGGGTACCCGCGAGGACATCGCGGCCCTGGTCGCCGAGGCGCGCGGGGCCGGTGTCACCGTCGACCTCGCCTGGTCAGGACCGGACACGGCCGACGCGGGCCCGCGCACCCGGCAGGCGATGCACCGCGTCGTGCGCGAGGCGCTGACCAACGTCCTGAAGCACGCGGCGGGAGCACCCACCCGGGTCGATGTCCACAGCGCCGACGGCCGCGTCGAGGTCTCGGTCACCAACGAAGCGCCCCGCACGCCGGTTCACCCCCTGGTCGGCAACCACAGCGGGCTGGCCGGCCTCGACGAGCGGGTCCGGCTGCTCGGCGGGTCGTTCACCGCGGGCCCGGCACCGACGGGCGGATTCCGCGTCGCCGCCAGACTGCCGTGCACCCCGGCCGGGACAACGACGCCGGACGGCACGTCAACACCGGTCGGGACGACAACGCCGGTCGGGACGACAACGCCGGTCGGCGCAGCGGCAGTTGACCCAGCGGGCGACCCCGCGCCCTCGCTCTCCGACCCAGCGCCCCCGCTCTCCGACCCCGCCTCCCCGCCGACCCGTGCCGTTTCCCCGTCCCTCGGCCTCACAGACCCCACGGGCGCCGAGGCCTACGCGCCGTTGTCCGCCGAGGCGTTGACCTGGCCGAGGGTGCTGGGCGCGGGGTGCGCGGCCGTGTGCGTGGGGCTGCCGACGGTGGCGTCCCTGGTCGTTCTGCTGGCGCTGGCGATCCTAAGATGAGGGGATGATCCGAGTCCTCATCGCCGACGACGAGACCCTGATGCGCGCCGGAATCCGGCTGATCCTGGAGAACGCCGACGACATCGAGGTCATCGCGGAGGCGGCGGACGGCCATCAGGCGGTCGCGGCCTGCCGTGGCCAGGACGTCGACGTGGCACTCCTCGACATCCATATGCCCGGCAAGGACGGCATCGCGGCCGCCGAGGACATCGCCCACGCCTCCCCGCGCACCCACGTGGTGATGCTGACGGCCTTCGGTGAGGAGCAGAGCGTCACGCGCGCCCTTCGCGTGGGCGCGACCGGCTTTCTCCTCAAGGACACCGGCCCCGCCGAACTGATCCGTTCGGTGCGGGTCGCGGCCAACGGCGACCCGGTGCTGGCCCCGCGGATCACCCGTCGGCTGCTGGAACGGCATGTACTGTCCGGGCCCGACACCGACGCCGCCCAGCGCCGCACCGAGCACCTCACCCCGGCCGAACGGGACGTGCTGAAGCTGCTCGGCACCGGCCTGTCCAACACGGAGATCGCGGACCGGCTGCACATCAGCGCGAGCACCGTCAAAGCGCACATCAGCCGCATCCTCACCCGCACCGGCCGCACGAACCGCGTCCAGCTCGCCGTCCTGGCCCACGACGCCGGACTGCTCACCGACTGAGACACGAGCGGGCCCACCCCGGTAGCGCGCCCGCTCTCCGCCGAGCGGCTCGGGACCAGCGTGAGCTACGGTGCCAAGGTCTCCGACGTCCGGAGTCCAGCCTCGCTGCTGACCTCCGATGCGCTGAACTCCCTTGAAATCCGGTGGACTGAGGACATGACGGCACGCAGGACAGATAGGGGCGGCAGGGCGCGCGGCGGGCCCGTGTCGATCCGGCGGGCCACCGCGAAGGACGCCAAACGGCTCACCAGGCTCGTCCAGCGCTCCAGCGCGTACGAGGGCGAGTACGCCCCGATGATCGCCGGGTACCGGGTGGGCCCCGACTACATCGAGACCCACCAGGTCTTCGTGGCCGTCGAGGACGCCGACCCGGGCGCCGACACCTCCGACACCTCCGGCAGCGCGGGCGGTCGGCTGCTCGGCTTCTACGCGCTGGTGCTCGTGCCACCGGAGCTGGACCTGATGTTCGTCGCCGACGACGCGCAGGGCCGGGGCATCGGCCGTCAGCTCGTCGCGCACCTGAAGGAGCAGGCGCGCGCTGCCGGGCTCGCCAGCGTGCGGGTCGTCTCCCACCCGCCGTCCGAGGGCTTCTACCTCAGCGTGGGCGCACGCCGGACGGGCACCGTGGCCGCGAACCCGCCCGCCGTCCTGTGGGACCGGCCCGAACTGGTCATTCCCCTCACGTGACGCGGCCCCGCAGCAGGTCGAGCGCCAGCAGGGCCACGTGGAGTTCGGTGCGCTGTTCGCCGGATTCGAGGTCGCGCTCCAGGAGCCGTTCGATGGTGCGCAGACGCTGGTAGACGGTCTCCCGGGACAGGCCGCCCCGGCGCGCGGTGGCCGTCTTGTTGCCCGCCGCGTCGAGATAGTGCCGCAGCGTCGTCAGCAGGTCGCTGCCGTGCCGGGTGTCATGGTCGATCAGCCGGCCCACCTGCCGTTCCGCGTACTCCTGGACGCGGGTGTCCGAGCGGAGCGCGTACAGCAGATGGCGCAGGCCGACGTCGGACAGTTCGTGGAAGGAACGGTCCGGCGGGAGGGGGCGGCCGGGCGGGGTGGCCTCGGCGACGCGGGCCGCCTCGCGGAAGGAACGGGCGGTGTCGGCGAGGTCGGTGACCTCCGGGCCGACGCTCACGACGGCGCGCGGGAGCAGGTCGAGGGCGGTGCGGGCGAGGCGTTCGGCGACGGGACGCCACGGCTGGGAGGGGCGCAGGGCCAGCAGGATGCCGAGGCGGCCGGGGGACAGCGCGCCGATGAGCGTGGGGATGCCCGCGGTGCGCAGTTCCTGGGAGAGGCGGGCCTCCGCTTCGGCGCCGCCCGCACCGCCGTCACGGAGACTCCCGTCACGGACGTCGTCGTCACCGAAACCGTCGTTGGCGAAGTCGCCGTCGCGGAGGTCGCCGTCGCGGAGGTCGACGACGATCGCCAGGAACCGGCTGTCGTCGGTGGGCAGGCCCAGCGCGGCGCACCGGGCGCGGGCGTCCTCGGGGGAGTGATGGCGCTGTCCGGCCAGGTCACGCAGGGCGCTCTGCTGGGCGGTGCGCTCCCAGGGCGTGGCGTGGATGAGGCGGGCGACCGTCAGCGCCATCGCCGTCCGCTCCAGGAGAACGGTGTCTTCCGGGCCGAAGGGCGGTCCGTCGGCGCGGGCCGGGAGCATGACGACCCGGCCCCACCGCTCGCCCTGGTACTCCACCGGCGTGACGAGCCAGCGTTCCGCGCCGGGCGGACCCGGGTGGCCGCCGGGCGGCGTGGCCCTGGAGCGGCGTTCCCAGTCGGTGAGCGCCTCCTCCACGGTGGCGCCGGACGGCTCGCAGATCAGCGCCTGGTGGGCCAGGTTCTCCAGGACGACGGTGCGCCCGCTCATCTCCGACGCCGCCCGCACCACGTCCTGCGCCCCCGCGCCGCGCAGCGTCAGCGCCGTGAACGCCTCGTGTATCCGCTGGCCGCGGCGCATCGCGTCGGTCTGGTTGCCGAGGATGAGGGTGTGGACGACCTGGGTGACCTCCAGGAAGTTGACGTCCTCGGCGAGCGTGATCAGCGGCAGTCCGCGCGCCTCGCAGGCATGGACCAGGGCGTCGGGCGGCCGGTGGTAGCGCCGGACGAGTTCGATGACCAGGGCCGCCGCACCGACGTCGGCGAGTTCGTCGACATAACGGCGCACGTCCGCCGCGCTGTCGGGCAGCGGCATGCCCGTGGTCAGGACCAGTTCGTGGCCCTTGAGGAAGGAGGCCGGGTCCGTCAGCTCCGTGATGTGGACCCAGCGCACCGGCCGGTCCAGACACCCCCCACCGGTGACGACCCGGGGCTGTCCGGCGGCCAGCACCGGCAGCGCCAGGACATCGGCGACGGTGAGCGCGCGCCCGGCCGCGCCGGTGTCCTGCTCGTCCGGCACCCCGGGACGCGGGGCGGGGTGGTGCTCGTTCACGGTGACTCCAGGGGGCGCCCCCGGGGCGAGAGGGACGGAGGGGGAGAGGGAGTGCCTGGTCACTCTGGCAAGCCGCCACTGACCTGCGCAAGAGGAGGTCTCGGGCGGCCCCCCTCGGCCCTGCGGGGGACGCCCCGGCCCCTGGTTGACACAACGTCCGAACACGGCGCCCGCGCCGGACAGTTCACGCGTTGTCGCCCTCCCCGACGGCCTGGATGCTCGGAACAGGGGAGCAGGACATCCAGTTCACGAGAGACAGCCGGGAGACGAACATGACCGCACTGTCACCGCACCTTCGCCAGGCCACGCCCGTCGTGGCGGTCCGGGGCGAGGGCGTCCACCTGGACGGCGAGGACGGCCGCCGCTACCTCGACTTCACCGCCGGCATCGGCGTCACCAGCACCGGGCACTGCCACCCCCGGGTCGTCGAGGCGGCCAGGGAGCAGGCCGGCACCCTCGTCCACGGCCAGTACACGACCGTCATGCACCGGCCCCTCCAGCGACTTGTCGACAAACTGGGTGAGGTGCTGCCGACCGGTCTGGACAGCCTGTTCTTCACCAACTCCGGCAGCGAGGCCGTCGAATCCGCGCTGCGGCTGGCCCGGCAGGCCACCGGCCGCCCCAACATCCTGGTCTGCCACGGCGGCTTCCACGGCCGCACCGTCGCCGCCGCCTCCATGACCACCTCCGGCACCCGCTTCAGGTCCGGGTTCTCCCCGCTGATGAGCGGCGTCGTCGTCACGCCGTTCCCGACGGCCTACCGCTACGGCTGGGACGAGGACACCGCCACCCGCTTCGCCCTCCAGGAACTCGACTACACGCTCCAGACGATCTCCTCGCCCGCCGACACCGCCGCCGTCATCGTCGAACCGGTCCTCGGCGAGGGCGGGTACGTGCCCGCGACCCGCGCGTTCCTGGAAGGGCTGCGGGAACGCGCGGACCGGCACGGCTTCCTGCTCATCCTCGACGAGGTACAGACCGGCGTCGGCCGCACCGGCCGGTTCTGGGGCCACGAGCACTTCGGTGTCACCCCGGACATCCTCATCACCGCCAAGGGCCTGGCCAGCGGCTACCCGCTCTCCGCGATCGCCGCGTCCGAGGCGCTGATGGCCAAGGCCTGGCCCGGCTCGCAGGGCGGCACCTACGGCGCCAACGCCGTCGCCTGCGCCGCCGCCTGCGCCACCCTCGACGTCGTCCGGGACGAGAAACTCGTCGAGAACGCCGAGGCCATGGGCGAACGGCTGCGCCGGGGCCTGGAGACGGTCGCCGCGCGGACACCGGGCATCGGGGACGTGCGCGGCCTCGGACTGATGCTGGCCAGCGAGTTCGTCACCGAGGACGGCGGCCCCGACCCCGACACCGCCGCCCGCGTGCAGCGTGCCGCCGTCGACGAGGGCCTGCTCCTGCTGCTGTGCGGCGCCTGGAACCAAGTCGTCCGGATGATCCCGGCACTGGTGATCGACGAGACGGCGGTGGACGAGGGCCTCGCGGCGTGGGGGAGGGCGGTGGCGGCCGGCACCTCGTCGGGAACGTCCCCGCGATGAACGACGCCCTGAGCGGTCCCGGGGGCGCCCCCGAGGGTGACCCCTTGGCGCGGCTGGTCGCCCGGCTCGCCGAGACGGCTCCCGGGCTGCGTCTGGAGACCGGCCCCGGCACCGGCGCCTGGGCCTACGACGCCTCCAACTACCGGGTCCCGCCCCGCGCGGTGGCCTTCCCCCGGGACGCCGACGAGGTGGGCGCGGTGCTGCGGGCGTGCCGGGAGACCGGCGTGCCCCTCACCGCGCGGGGCGGCGGCACCAGCATGGCGGGCAACGCCGTCGGCCCCGGCGTCGTCCTCGACCTCTCCCGGTCCATGCACCGGGTTCTGGAGATCGACCCGGCCGCCCGCACCGCCCGCGTCGAGGCCGGCACGGTCCTCGACACCCTGCGCACCGCTGCCGCCCCGCACGGCCTCACCTTCGGCCCCGACCCCTCCTCCCACAGCCGCTGCACGATCGGCGGGATGATCGGCAACGACGCCTGCGGGAACCGCTCCGTGCGCCATGGCCGGACCGGCTCCCACGTCGAGGCCCTGGAGATCGTGACCGCCGACGGTGTCCGCGCCGTCGCCGACCACACCGGACTGCACGCCCTCGACCCCGCCGACACGCAGCGCGTCGCCCGCCTCGAAGCGGACGTGCGCCGCCTGATCGACGCCGAACTCGCCCCCATCCGCACCGAGTTGGGCCGCATCCCCCGGCAGGTCTCCGGCTACCAGCTGCACCAGCTGCTGCCCGAGAACGGCTTCGACATGGCCCGCGCCCTGGTCGGCACCGAGGGCTCCTGCGCCGTCGTCACCGCGGCGACGGTCCGCCTGGTGACCCTGCCCGCGGCCTCGGCACTGCTGACCCTCGGCTACGACGATGTCGTCGACGCCGCCGAGGACGTGCCGGAGATCCTGGGCTGGAACCCCACCGCCGTGGAAGGCATGGACGAGGCGATCGTCGCCACCATGCGCGCCCGCCGGGGCCCGGACTCCGTCACCGGACTGCCCGAGGGACACGCCTGGCTCTACGTCGAACTCGACGGCGACGACGAGGCCGAGGTCGCCACCCGCGCCGCCGCACTCCTCGACGTCCTCAAGGCCCGGGGCCGGACGACCGGCGGCCGGGTCGTGGACAGCGCGGCCGAGCGCGCCTGCCTGTGGCGGGTCCGCGAGGACGGCGCCGGACTCGCCGCCCGACTGGTGGACGGCGGCGAGTCCTGGCCCGGCTGGGAGGACGCGGCCGTCGCCCCCGACCGACTCGCCGCCTACCTGCGGGACTTCCGCGCCCTGCTGGCCGCCCACGCACTGACCGGCGTGCTCTACGGCCACTTCGGCGCGGGCTGCGTCCACGTCCGCATCGACTTCGACCTCGCCACCGACACCGGCCGCGCCGCCGCCCGCCGCTTCCTCGGCGAGGCCGCCGCCCTCGTCGTCACCCACGGCGGCACCCTCTCCGGCGAACACGGCGACGGGCGGGCCCGCGGCGAACTGCTGGAGGTCATGTACAGCCGACGGCTGATCCGCGCGTTCGCCGCCTTCAAGGAGGCCTTCGACCCCGACGGGCTGCTGAACCCCGGCATCATCGTCGCCCCGGCCCCCCTCGACGCGGAACTCGCCCTGCACACACCGCAGGTGCGGCCCGTCAGCACCCTGTTCACCTTCCCGCACGACGAGGGCTTCGAGGGCGCCGTACGCCGCTGCGTCGGCATCGGCCGGTGCCGCAGCGACACGGGCGGCGTGATGTGCCCCAGCTACCGGGCCACCGGCGAGGAGAACGACTCCACCCGGGGCCGCGCCCGCCTCCTCCAGGAGATGGCGCGCGGCGAGACCGTCCAGGACGGCTGGCGCTCCACCGAGGTCAGGGACGCCCTCGACCTCTGCCTGTCCTGCAAGGCCTGCTCCAGCGACTGCCCGGTCGGCGTCGACATGGCCACCTACAAGGCCGAGTTCCTCCACCAGCACTACCGGGGACGGATACGGCCGCGCTCCCACTACTCCCTGGGCTGGCTGCCCCTGACGTCCCGCCTCGCCGGATACGTCGCCCGGCCGCTCAACGCGCTGCTGCGCGGGCCGCTCGGCCGACTGCTCGCCCGGCTCGGGGGCGTGACCACCCGGCGCACGATCCCCGCCTTCGCTCCCCGGCGCGCCCTGCGCCGGGTCCTGCGCGAGGCGGAGAGCGGCACACCGGCGAAGGCGCTGTTCTTCGTCGACAGCTTCACCCGCGCCTTCCGCCCGCACGTCGCGGGCGCCGCCCGCCGCGTCCTCGCCGACGCCGGCATCCCCACCACCGCCCGGGACGGCCTGTGCTGCGGCCTGACCTGGGTCAGCACCGGCCAACTGACCGTGGCCCGCACGGTCATGGCCCGCACCGTCGCCCACCTGGACGACGACGGGGACGACCGGCCGATCATCGTCGCCGAGCCCAGCTGCGCCGCCGCCCTCAAGCGCGACGTCCCCGAACTCCTCGGCACCCCGGCCGCCCGGCGCGTCGCCGACCGCGTCCAGACCTTCACCGGCGCCCTCACCGACCTCGCCGCACCCGACTGGAGCCCGCCGCCGCTGCCCGGGGACGTCGTCCTACAGACCCACTGCCACGAGTACGCCACCTTCCAGACCTGCCGCCCCGCCGACCTGCTGCGCCGTTTCGGGGTCCGCGCCGTCGACGAGGCCGAGGGCTGCTGCGGGCTCGCCGGGAACTTCGGCTTCGAGGCACAGCACCACGCCACCTCGCTCGCCGTCGCCGACCTGGCACTGAAGCCCCGGCTCGACCGTGTCGACGACGCCACCGGCACCGTCGTGGTGGCCGACGGCTTCAGCTGCGCCACCCAGATCGACCACCTCGCCGGTGACCGGGGCGTGCGCGCCCTGCACCTCGCGGAACTCCTCGACCCCGCCGCCGTTCGACCAGGAGAGACCTCATGACCGACACCCCCACACAGCTGTTCATCGGCGGCACCTGGGTGGACGCCCTGGACGGCGCCACCCTGCCGGTCGACGACCCCGCGACCGGCGAGATCCTGTGCCGGGTCGCCGACGCGGGCGCCCAGGACGCCCGCCTCGCCGAGGACGCGGCCGTGCGGGCCCAGGAGGAGTGGGCGCGGACGGCACCCCGGGCCCGCAGCGAGATCCTGCGCCGCGCCTACGAGATCCTCCTCGACCGCACCGAGGAACTCGCCCACCTGATGACCTCCGAGATGGGCAAGCCGCTGGCCGAGGCCAGGGGAGAGGTCGCCTACGCGGCGGAGTTCTTCCGCTGGTTCTCCGAGGAGGCCGTCCGCATCGACGGGGGCGGCGGGGTCCTGCCGGACGGGCGCAACCGCATGCTGCTGACCCGCCGCCCGGTCGGCCCCTGCCTGCTGATCACGCCCTGGAACTTCCCGCTCGCCATGGGCACCCGCAAGATCGGCCCGGCGATCGCCGCCGGCTGCACGATGATCCTCAAGCCGGCCCCGCAGACCCCGCTCTCCAGCCTCGCCCTCGCCGCGATCCTCCAGGAGGCCGGGCTGCCGGACGGCGTCCTCAACGTCGTCACCACCTCCCGCGCGGGCGAGGTGTGCGAACCGCTCCTGCGCGGCGGTCGCATCCGCAAACTGTCCTTCACCGGTTCCACCCAGGTCGGGCGGCTGCTCCTCGCCCAGTGCGCCGACGCCGTCGTGCGGACCTCGATGGAGCTGGGCGGCAACGCGCCGTTCATCGTCTTCGACGATGCCGACCTGGACACCGCCGTCGACGGCGCGATGGTCGCCAAGATGCGCAACATGGGCGAGGCCTGCACGGCCGCCAACCGCTTCTTCGTCCACCGGTCGGTGGCCGAGGAGTTCGGGCGCAGGCTGGCCGAGCGCATGGGCGCCCTCGTCGTCGGGCCCGGCACCCGCGACGGCGTCGACGTGGGCCCGCTGATCGACGCGACCGGACGGGCCAAGGTCGAGGAACTGGTCGCCGACGCGGTGGATCGCGGCGCCCAGGTGCTCGTCGGGGGCCGTACCCCCGAGGGGCCCGGCTGCTTCTACCCGCCGACCGTGCTCGCCGACGTCGACGCCGGCAGCCGCCTGATGGAGACGGAGATCTTCGGCCCGGTCGCCGCCCTCCTCACCTTCGAGGACGAGGCCGAGGTCGTCCGCCGCGCCAACGACACCCCCTGGGGCCTCGTCGGCTACCTCTTCACCGAGTCCCTCGACCGGGCCCTTCGCGTCAGCGAACGCCTCGAAGTCGGCATGGTCGGCCTCAACACCGGCCTCGTCTCCAACCCGGCAGCCCCCTTCGGCGGCATCAAACAATCAGGCCTGGGCCGAGAGGGCGGCCGCGTAGGAATAGAAGAGTTCCTGGAATACCAGTACATAGCAGTCCCGGTCCGCTAACCCCAACAGCCCTGCCCGGCAGGCCTGTTACCAACACCAGCAGACCGAGCTTCCAGCCCACGGCCGGGCAACGCCGGAAAGGGGCGCGGGGCTGTATCGATATGCGGCTCCGCCGCGCGGCCGCGACCAGCCACGACGGAGCCGCACCCGCCCGACAACCCGATCCACCCCCCCCGGGTGGGCACGCGGCCCCGCCGCGAGGGCGTGACCCCCCCGTCACAACGTCGCCGCACCCGACCCCACGCCCACCCCCCTACCCCCCGTGCCGCCGCACCCCGATCTCCGCCGCGGTGTCCGCGACAAGCCCCCCCAACTCCGGCAGCCGCGACGCGTCGTAACGCGAATCCGGCATGGAGATCGCGACGGTCGCGAGCGGCACCCCGTCCTCCCCCAGGATCGCCGCGGCCACCGCACACACATCGGGCCGATGCTGATTCCGGTTGACGGACCAGCCATCGGCCCGCACCCGTTCCAACTCGGCATGCAACTGCCCCGCGTCGGTCGGCGTCGCCTCCCCGAACCGCTCAAGCCCGCGCGCGACCAACTCGTCGACATCGGCCCGGGGCGTGTACGCGAGAACGGCCCGCCCCGTCGCGGTGGCGTGCAACGGCGAGGTGTCCCCGATGGCATGGAACGTCCGCACCGCGTGCGTGCAGTCCACCCGGTCGACGACCACCATGCACTGCAACGCGTCCGGCACCGACAGGTGAATGGTCTCGTTCACCGCGTCCCGCAGCCGGATCATCGGCTCCCGCGCGGCCGCGAACAGACTCGACCCCTGAAGCGCCGCAGGGCGGACGGCCAGCACCCGCGCCCCGATCTCCCAGCGCGTCGTGTCCTTCCGGTTCGCCCGCAGCCACCCCGCCTCGCTCAGGGTCACCAGCGTGCGCTGCACCGTCGACTTGGGCAGGCCGAACAGTTTGGTCAGTTCCCCCACGGTGACCGGCTGGTGCTGCGCGACCGCCTCAAGGATGCGCAGTGACCTCGTCACGCTCTTCATTTCCATCTGGTTTCCCCCGTTAACTCTGCGCGCTCCACGTGTACACCCCTTGACTGCCTCCTGGCGACACTGCCATTCTCGTGCCAGATTCTAGCACGCCGTTCCACAATGTGGCACGGAGAGGGGGTCGGCGCGAAGCCCCCCGCTCTCCGGGACGACTGAGCCGGCGCCTCTGGCCGCTCGCATCCGGAATCAAGCAATCCGCTACCTGGTGCCCAGCATCACCGCACCGGGAGACGAAAGGAAGCCTCGTGTCTGCGAGCAAGCGAGTCGCCGTGGTCGGCGTCGGAACGATGGGCAGTCAGGCCGCCTGGCGGCTGGCCGCCCGCGGAGCCGAGGTCGTCGGCTACGACCGCTTCGCCCCCGGCCACGACCGCAGCGCCGCCGGCGGCGAGAGCCGGATCTTCCGCAGCGCCCACTTCGAGGACTCCCGTTACGTCCCGCTCCTCAAGCACGCCGACGCCCTCTGGGAGCAGCTCCAGGAGGAGACCGGACGTGAACTGCGCCGCCTGAGCGGCTGCCTGCTCATGGGGCCGACGAAGCATCAGCAGATGGCGACCGTCCTGGAGTCGATCGCGGAGCACGACCTCGACCACGAGGTGCTCGACGCCGACGCCCTCGCCCGCCGTTTCCCGCAGTTCAGGACCGAGGACGGCGACGCGGCGGTGCTCGACCGCCGGGCCGGTTTCATCCGCCCCGAGCTGACGATCCAGACCGCCGCCCGCCGCGCCGAGGAGCTGGGCGCGGTCATCCACCGCTACACCCCGGTCCGCGAGATCGTGCCGGTCGCGAGCGGCGTCGAGATCCGCACGGACGCCGGGAGCGAGCACTTCGACACCGCCGTGGTCACCGTCGGCCCCTGGGTCAACGACCTGCTGCCCGACCTGCCCTGGGAGGTGGACGTCCGCCGCCTGCTCAGCGCCTGGTACGTGCCCACCACCGACGCCTGGTCCGGCGCGGAACGCCCCGCCTTCATCCGCACGGCACCCACGCACTGCTACGGCCTGCCCTCCCCGGACGGCGTCTCCGTCAAGCTCGGCCTGTCCCGGGCCCTGCACCGCCCCGTCGGCGACCCGAACCAGCTGGACCGGAACGTGGCCCCCGAGGAACTGGACATCTTCACCGAGCTGATCGCCCGCCACCTGCCCGACCTGAACCCCGACCCGGTCCGCCTCTCCGTCTACATGGAGGGCTACACCGAGAGCAGCCGCCCGCTGGTGGGCCCGCTGCCCGGCGCCGACGACGTCGTCCTGCTCGCCGGGTTCTCCGGACACGGCTTCAAACTCTCGCCCGCCTACGGCGACATCGCCGCCGACCTCGCCCTGGACGGCGCCTCCTCGCACCCCACCGGCTTCCTCTCCACCCTCGACCGGGCGGAGGCGTGAGCACCATGACCGGCACCCTCTCGATCGGCGCCCTGCACGCCGCGCCCCACACCAAGACCCGCGGCACCGTCCCCGCCGACCTCGGCACCCTCACCGTCGACATCCCCCTGACCCTGGTCAACGGCGCCCGCCCCGGCCCCCGTGTCCTGATCACCGCGGGCGTCCACGGCGGCGAGTTCACCGGCGTCGACGCCGCCACCCGGCTCGCGGCCCTGCTGGAACCCGGCGAGGTGCACGGCCAGGTCGTGATCTGCCCGGTCGCCAACCCCCCGGCCGTCTACCAGGGCCGTCTCGGCGTCTCCCCGCTCGACGGCGTCAACATCAACCGGGTCTTCCCCGGCGACCCCGACGGCAGCCCCACCGAACGGCTCGCCGCCTGGCTCTTCACCCACCTGCTGGACGGCGCCGACGCCTATGTCGACCTCCACTCGGGCGGCATCGACGAGGTGCTCAAGGACTTCGTCGGCTACCGCCGCACCGGAGATCCCGAACTCGACGCCAGGACAGCCGACATGGCCGCCGCCCTCGGCATCGAGGACGTCATCGTCGGCCTGAACGCCGAGGGCGGCAACAGCCACGCGGCCGCCGCCCGCCGGGGGATACCGGCGATCCTCGTCGAGACCGGCCAGCTCGGCGAACGCGACGCGGACAGCGCCGAGCGCCTCGTCACCGGCCTGTACGCGGTCCTCGGCCGACTCGGCGTCCTCGACACCGCCGCCGAGCAGCCGGCGCCCGTGCGGGACTGGGTCTGGGCGGCCGGCATCAGCGCCGAGGCCACCGGCCTGTGGTACCCGCAGTTCACCGCAGGCGACGACGTGACGGAGGGCCAGGTCATCGGCCACGTCATCGACCCCGCCGACAGCCAGGAGCACAAGGTGCACACCCCGGCCACCGGACGCGTCTTCTACGGCATGCGCGGCCTGACCGTCGCCCCCGGCGCCGAACTCGCCGCCATCGCCGTCCCGGCCCCCGGCGAGCACCCCCACTGACCCACCACTGACCCACCACTGACCCCACCGCTTCGCACCGCCCGCACCCGCCCGCACGAGCCCCACCCCACGCACCCCTCACCACGCAGCGCACCACCAGGAGGTACCCGGTGAAAGACGTCCGGACAGACCGCAGAGCGTTCCTGCGCGGGGTCGGTGGAGTCGCCGCAGGCCTGGCCGCCACCACGCTCACCGGCTGCGGCACCGGCACCAGCCGGTCCGCGAGCGGCGCCAGCGGCTCCAAGACGCTCGTCGTCCGCAACAGCGGCGGCAGCTACGGCGACGCCAACCAGCAGGCGGTCTACGGGCCGTTCACCAAGGAGACCGGCATCCAGGTCCAGGTGGTGAACATCGAGTACGCCCAGATGCTCGCCCAGATCAAACAGGGCCGCCCCCAGTTCGACGTCATCGACGACTCGATGGCCGACTTCGTCCTCTTCAAGCAGGAGGGCGCCACCGAGGCCCTCGACTACGACCGGCTGAAGAACTTCAAGAAGGCCGGCATCGCCAAGACCCTGGTGACCGACCACGCCATCGGCAAGAACTACTGGGCCAGCGTGATGGCCTACCGCACCGACGCCTTCGACGGACACAAGCCGGCCTCGTGGGCCGACTTCTGGGACACCCGGGCCTTCCCCGGCAGCCGCGCCCTCCAGGCCCTCGACGCCGACCTGCCCGAGCTGGAGTTCGCCCTCCTCGCCGACGGCGTCGCCCTGGACCAGCTGTACCCGCTCGACGTGGACCGCGCCTTCAAGGTCCTCACCGAGATCAAGGGCTCCGTCCGCAAGTTCTGGGACACCGGCGCCCTGCCCGGCGTGCTGCTCGCCCGCAAGGAGGTCGTCGCCTCCAGCGTCTGGCACGGCCGCCTCGACGCCCTCATCAAGGGCGGCTCCCCGCTGGCCTACCAGTGGAACGGCGCCCGCCGCCAGAGCAACGGCCTCGCCATCCCCAAGGGCGCCGCCCACCTCGACGCCGCCTACCAGCTCATCGACTTCGCGCTGCGCCCCGAGGTGCAGGCCGCCTACGCCGAGATCTACCCGATGGCCCCGGCGGTACCGGCCGCCTACAAGAAGCTCTCCACCACCACCGCCGCGAACCTCGCCAGCTCACCCGAGCACCTGGAGTCCGGCTTCGACCTCGACGTCGAGTGGTGGATCAAGAACCAGGACGCCGTGGCCAAGCGGTGGCAGGAGTGGACGCATGCCTGAGACCGACGTGAAACCCCTGCCCACCGTGGACAAGCCCCTCACCGGCACCGGAAAACCCCTGTCCGTCCAGCGACTTCGCAAGACCTACGGCACCGTCACCGCCGTCGACGAGGTCTCCATGGAGATCGCGGCCGGCGAGTTCGTCACCTTCCTCGGCTCCTCCGGCTCCGGCAAGACCACCACCCTGATGATGATCGCCGGATTCTGCGAACCCGACTCGGGTCACGTCGTCGTCGGCGGCCACGACGTGACCCGCCTCGCCCCGCAGAAACGCGGCCTCGGCTTCGTCTTCCAGCAGTACCTGCTCTTCCCGCACATGACGGTCTGGGAGAACGTCGCCTTCCCGCTCCAACTGCGCGGCCTGCCCAAGGCGGAACTGCGCCGCCGCGTCGGCGAGACCCTGGAGATGGCCGGCCTCTCCGCCATGGGCCGGCGACGCCCCCGCGAACTGTCCGGCGGCCAGCAGCAGCGGGTCGCGCTGTGCCGGGCCCTGGTCTACCGGCCGCCGGTCATCCTCATGGACGAACCCCTCGGCGCCCTCGACAAGAAACTCCGCGACCAGCTCCAGACCGAGATCAAGCGCATCCAACGCGAACTCGGCCTGACCGTCATCTATGTGACGCACGATCAGGAAGAGGCGCTGGTCCTCTCCGACCGCGTCGCGGTCATGCGGGACGGCCGGATCGACCAGTTCGACACCCCGCAGGAACTCTTCGAACGCCCCCGCACCCCGTTCGTCGCCGACTTCCTCGGCGCCGCGAACTTCCTGCCGGGCCAGGTGGCGGAGCGCACGCCGGACCACACCCTGGTCAAGCTCACCACCGGCGGCCTCCTCAAGGCCCGCCCGCAGCCGGCCCCTCCGACGCCGCACGTCCTCGCCGCCGTCCAGCCCGGCCGGCTCGCCCTGTGTCCCACCGGCGACGGCTTCGCCACCGGGACCGTCGAGACGGTCACCTACGTGGGCACCCTCGTCCGCGTCACCGTCCGCCCCGACGGCGCCGCCGAGCCCGTACGCCTCGAACTGCCCTCCGGACGCGCCCCCGCCCCCGGCGCCCACGTCGGCCTCACCGCCGACCCGGAGAACGTCAGCGTCTTCGCCGACCCGGCCCACGGAGGCTGACGACCATGGCCGTCCTCACCCCCGTATCGGACCCGCCCGCCGCCACGCCCCGCACCCAACGCCTCGCCCGCATGTGGTCCGACCGCCGCACCCGCGCAGGCCTGCTCAACGCGGCCCCCGTCGTCGTCTACCTGCTGATCCTCTTCGTCTACCCGATCTTCAGCACCCTGATGCTGAGCCTCAAGGGCGCCGACGGCGGCTTCACCCTCCACTGGTACGGCGACGCCTTCCGCGGCGCCGACCTCAAGATCCTGCTGACCACCCTGCGGATCTCCACCGAAACCTCCCTGATCGCCCTGGTCACCGGCTTCGTGCTGGCCGCCGCGATCTCCCGCCTGAAGCCGCTGTGGGCGGGCCTGGCGATGCTGGTCGTCGTCGTCCCGCACTTCATCAGCGCCCTGGTACGCACCTACGGCTGGATCATCCTGCTCGGCGACAACGGCGTGGTGAACAACGTCCTGACGGACCTCCATGTCCCCGGCGCACCCTTCCAGTTGCTCTACAACGAGACCGGCGTCGTCATCGGCACCACCGCCGTGATGCTCCCGTACACCGTGCTGCTGCTGTACGCGGTCATGAAGGGCATCGACCGCCGTCTGCTGGCCGCCGCCGCCAGCATGGGCGCCGGACGGATCACCATCTTCCGCCGCGTCTACCTCCCGCTGGTCGCCCCCGGCCTGGTCAACGCCGGTGTCCTCTCCTTCATCCTGTGCCTCGGCTATTACCTCACCCCGGCCCTCATGGGCGGCGAGAAACAGACCATGGTCGCCTCGCTCATCGACGAACAGGTCATGAAGCAGAACCAGTGGAACGGCGCCTCCGCGCTCGGCATCATCCTCCTGCTCCTCACCTTCGCCGGACTCCTGCTGCTCAGGCTGGCCAAGTCGGCGGGCGAGGCCCTCCGGAAGCGAGGTACGGCGTCATGATCGAGCTGCGCTCCACCCTGGCCGGACGCCTCACCCTCACCGTCCTCGCCACCCTGATCCTGCTGGTCCTGGCGCTGCCGATCGTCGTCATCGTCGTCACCTCCTTCGGCAAGGACGCCTTCGGCTCCTTCCCGCCCGAGTCCTGGACGCTCAGCTGGTACCGGCAACTCTTCGCCGACGGCAGCAAGTGGCCCGCCGCGCTCTCGCTCAGCGCCCTGGTGGCGGCCATGACCACCGTCTTCTCCCTGATCCTGGGCCTGACCGCCGCCACCGCCCTGGTCCGCAGCGAACTCCCGCTGCGCTCCGCCGTCTACGGCCTGGTCCTCGCCCCGCTGGTGATCCCGCAGGTCGTCGTCGCCCTCGGCCTGTTCCTGCTCTTCGAACCGGCCTCGATGCTCGGCAGCCCCATCGCCATCGCGCTGGGCCACACCGTGCTGGCCTCACCCATCGCCGTGATGATCCTCATGGCCACCCTCAAGGGCATCGACGAACGGCTGGAGGACGCGGCCGCCAGCATGGGCGCCGGCCGCCTCACGATCGCCCGCCGCATCACCCTCCCGCTGGCCGCGCCGGGACTCGTCGCCGCCGGCATCTTCGCCTTCATCACCAGCTTCGACGAGTTCTTCATCGCGCAGTTCCTGTCCTCCGTGGGCACCGTGACGCTGCCCGTCCAGGTGTTCAACGTCCTCCAGTACAACGTCGACCCGTCGGTGACCGCCGTCAGCGCGATCCTCATCGCCGTCGCCGTCGTGGCCCTCGCCCTGGTCGGCGCGGCCCGCCGGCTCGGCGGCCAGGGCAAGCAGGACGGCCTGCTGCCGACCGAGACCGCGGTGAGCCTCCCCGCCGGAAGTGAGACCGCATCATGACCAGCAGCACCCGCACCCCCACCGAGGAACTGTCCGCCACCGCGGGCCGCCACCTCCTGCTCAACATGACCCCCAACGGCTCGTTCGGCCAGGGCGGCCAGGACCTCTTCGTGGTCCGCAGCGGCGAGGGACCCTACGTCGACGACGCCGACGGCAGGCGCTACATCGACGGCCTCTCCGGCCTCTACTGCTGCCAGCTCGGCTACTCCTACGCCCCCGAGTTCGCCGACGCCGCCGCCCGGCAGCTGCGCGAACTCTGCTTCAGCCCCCTGTGGTCCGCCTCCGCCCACCCCACGGCCATCGAACTGTCCGAACGGCTGGCCCGCATCGCCCCCGTCGACATCGAGCACACCTTCTTCTCCGGCGGCGGCGCCGAAGCCGTCGAGACCGCCTGGAAGATCGCCCGCCGCTACCACGCCCTGCGCGGCGACAGCACCCGCACCAAGGCCATCTCCCGGCGCGGCGCCTACCACGGCCTGACCCTCGGCGCCCTCTCCCTGACCGACGACCCCGGACTGCGCGAACCGTACGGACCGGGCGCCATCGAGACCCGGTTCGTGTCCAACACCAACCGCTTCGGCCTCGCCCCCGAGTGCGCCGACGACGACGTGTACACCGCCCGGCTGCTCGCCGAGCTGGAGGCCGCGATCCTCGCCGAGGGCCCGGAGACGATCGCCCTGCTGATCGCCGAGCCGGTGCAGAACCGCGGCGGCTGCATCACCCCGCCCCAGGGATACTGGCCGGGCCTGCGGACCCTGGCCGACCGGTACGGGTTCCTGCTCGTCGCCGACGAGGTCATCACCGCCTTCGGACGGCTGGGGGAGTGGTTCGGCGGCGACTGCTACGCGGCCCGCCCCGACCTGGTCACCGTCGCCAAGGGCATCACCGCCGGCTACGCCCCGATGGGCGCCACCCTCGTCAGCAGCAAGGTCACCGAGGTCATCAACCGGCCCGGCGCGGTCCTCAACCACGGCTACACCTTCGCCGGCCACCCCCTCAGCGCCGCGATCGCCCTGCGCAGCCTGGAGATCATGGAGCGCGACCGCATCCTCGACAACGTCCGTGACCAGCAAGGCCACTTGGCCACCCGGATGGCCGCCCTCACCGACCTGCCCCTGGTCGGCGACGTCCGGGGCGCCGGCTTCTTCTACGCCTGCGAACTCGTCGGCGACCTGGAGGGCGGCGGTTTCAGCGACCGGGCCCGCGCCGACCTCGTCGCCGACCTGGTGCCGCGCCGGCTGCGCGAGGCCGGCCTCCTGGCCCGCGTCTACAACCGCGCGGCGCCCCTGGTGCAGATCGCGCCCCCGCTGATCAGCGACCGCGCGCTCCTCGACCGCATCGCCGACATCCTCACGGACACCCTCACCGAGGCGTCCGCCCGCCTCTGAGCCCCGCGCGGCCCCGAAGTTCCCCGTCATCGAAAGGAACCCCCTCATGTTCTCCATCGGTCCGCTGACCGTCGCCCCCGGCGAGCGTGCCCAGGGCCTCATCCCGGTCGGCGCCAGCACCTACGGCGTGGACCTCGGGATACCGCTCGTCGTGGTGAACGGCGCCCACGACGGCCCGGTGCTCTGCGTCGACGCCGGGGTGCACGGCGACGAGTACGACGGGCAGGAGGCCATCCGCCGGGTCCTCGCCGAGACCGACCCGGCCACCCTGCACGGCACCCTCGTCGGCATCCCCTGCATGAACACCCCCGCCTTCGAGGCCGCCGCCCGCACCAGCGGCCTCGACCATCTCAACCTCAACCGCATCTTCCCCGGCGACGCGGACGGCTCGTACTCGCTGCGGCTGGCGGCCACCTTCGTCGAGCAGGTCGTCCCGGCCATCGACGCCCTGGTCGACCTGCACACCGGCGGCACCTTCGGCGAGATCGCCCCGCTCGTCATCCTCCAGGGCGGCCACGAGGAACTGGCCACGGATCTCGCCCTCGCGGCCGGGCACGAGCTGGTCTGGAAGGGCGGCAAGTGGGGCGGCACGGTCCGCCACCCCACCCTCGCGGCGGGCAAGCCCGCGATCACCATCGAGGCGGGCGGCGGCACCTACCGCGAGGCCGTCGTCGACCTCCACATCGGCTCGATCCGCAACATCATGCGGCAGTTCGGCATGATCGGCGGCGAGGTCCAGCTCCGCGACAGCTACACGACGGTCTCCGGGACCTTCGCCCGCTCCGACGCCGGCGGCTTCTTCGTCGGACACGCCGAGCCGGGGGAGAGCTGCAAGGAGGGCGACCTGATCGCCCACATCGTCGACCACTACGGCAACACGCTGGAGGAGGTCCGCGCCCCGCAGGACGGCGTCGTGCTGTGGGTCCGCCGGATTCGCACCGTCCGCCCCGGCGACGAGGTCGTCATCTTCGGCGAGGTGCTGGGGGAGATCCAGCCGTGACCGCCGCACCCCAGCCGACCGAGCTGCTGATCGACGGCGAGCGGGTCCCGGCCGCCGACGGCCGCACGTTCACCGTCCTCGACCCCTCCGACGGCACCGCGTTCGCCCACGTGGCGCTGGCCGGGACGGCCGACGTGGACCGGGCGGTGGCGGCGGCCAGGGCGGCGTTCACCGCACCGGAGTGGGCCCGGATGCGGGCCGCGGACCGGGGGCGGCTGCTGCACCGGATCGCCGCCGCGATCCGCGAGGACGGCGAGCGGCTGGCCCGGCTGGAGAGCCAGGACACCGGCAAGCCGCTCGGGCAGGCGGTGGCCGATGTCGAGGCCGCCGCCCGCTACTTCGAGTTCTACGCGGGCTTCGCCGACAAACTCGGCGGCACCACCGTCCCCCTCCGCCCCGGCCTGCTCGACTACACCGTCCGCGAGCCGATCGGCGTCTCCGGGCAGATCATCCCGTTCAACTACCCGCTCCAGAACACCGCGCGCGGCAGCGCCCCGGCGCTCGCGGCGGGCTGCACGGTGGTCCTCAAGCCGTCGCCCGAGGCGCCGTTGACGCCCCTGGAGATCGGCCGGATCGCCCTCGAATGCGGCCTCCCGCCCGGGGTGTTGAACGTCGTCCCCGGCGACGGCGACACCGGCGCGGCCCTCGCCGGACACCCCGGCATCGACCAGGTCACCTTCACCGGCTCGGTGCCGACCGGCATCAAGGTCGCCCAGGCCGCCGCCGCGAACGTGGTGCCGTCGGTGACGGAACTGGGCGGCAAGTCACCGTTCGTCGTCTTCGCGGACGCCGACGTCGAACAGGCCCTGACCGCGATCATGGGGGCGTCGTTCAGCAACGCCGGACAGATGTGCTCGGCGGGCACCCGGCTGCTGCTCCAGCGCGGCGCCGAACGCTTCCTCGACCTGCTGGTGGAGAGGATCGCCGCCCTGCGGATCGGCCCCGGCCTCAGCGACCCGGACATCGGCCCGCTGATCGCCGCCCGGCAGCGCGAGAGGGTCCTCGGCTATCTGGACCTCGCCCGCGAGGAGGGCGCCACGTTCCTGATCGGCGGCGGCGCCCCGAAGGACCCCGCCCTGGCCGACGGCTACTACATCGAGCCGACCGTCCTGACCGGCCTGACGAACCGGTCCCGCGTCGCCCGCGAGGAGATCTTCGGCCCCGTCGTCACGGTCCTCGCCTTCGACGACGTCGACGAGGCCCTCGACATCGCCAACGACAGCCCCTACGGCCTCTCCTCCTACGTGTGGACCCGCGACCTCGACCGGGCGATGCGCCTGGCCGAGAACATCAGGGCCGGCCAGGTCTACGTCAACGCCACCGGCGTCGGCACCGGCGTGGAACTCCCCTTCGGCGGCTACAAGCACAGCGGCTGGGGCCGGGAGAAGGGCCTGGAGGCGCTGGCCAGTTACACGCAGACCAAGAACGTCTGCATCGGGTTCGGGGAGCGGCCATGAGGTACCGCACGCTGGGCGCGCGCGGCCCCGTCGTCTCCGTGGTCGGCGTCGGCGGCAACAACTTCGGCTCCCGCCTCGACGAGGAGGGCACGAAGGCCGTCGTGCACGCGGCCCTCGACGCCGGGATCACCCTCTTCGACACCGCCGACACCTACGGCGGCTTCGGCACCGGCACCGGCACGCGCGGCGACGGCGAACGGCTCCTGGGGGCCGCCCTCAAGGGCCGTCGCGACGGGGTCGTCCTGGCCACCAAGTTCGGCATGGAGATGGGCCCCGACGCCGACCGCCACGGCCCGCGCGGCGCCCGCCGCTACATCCGGCACGCCGTCGAGGCGTCGTTGCACCGCCTGGGCACCGACCGGATCGACCTGTACCAGTACCACGAACCCGACGGCACCACCCCGCTCGACGAGACCGTCGCCGCCCTCGCCGCCCTCGTCGACGAGGGCAAGGTCAGGTACGTCGGCTGCTCCAACCTCCCGGCCGAGCAGGTCTCCGACGCGTTCGTCTCCACCCAGGCCCGCTACCACCTGCTCGACCGCAGCGCCGAGCACGACCTGATCCCGGCCTGCCTGCGCACCGGCGTGGGCCTGCTGCCGTACTACCCGCTGGCCAACGGCCTGCTCAGCGGCAAGTACCGGCGCGGCGAACAACCGCCCGCGGGCAGCCGCCTGACCTGGCGCCAGGGCTGGCTCACCGACGCCGCCCTGGACCGCGTCGAAGCGCTCACCGGGTACGCCGCCGACCGGAGCCTGAGTCTCCTCCAGGTCGCCGTCGGCGCCCTCGCCGCGCTCCCCGCCGTCGGCTCCGTCATCTGCGGCGCCATGACCCCCGGGCAGGTCACCGCCAACGCGGCCGCCGCCGACTGGATTCCGGACGCGGCCGACCTGACCGCCCTCGACGCCCTCGTCGGCCCCGGCGACCGCGTCGTCTGACGCCCCCAACTCCCCCTGACAGCAAGCGAATCGAGGCCGCACCATGCGAGAGATCGTCACCTTCGACGCCTACGGCACCCTGATCGACTTCCAACTCGGCCCCACCACCCTGAAGGTCCTCGCCGACCGCCTCGACCTGGACAACCTGGACGTCGACGAGTTCCTCGACGACTTCCGCGTGATGCGCTTCCAGGCCGTCCTGGAGGCCTACCGCCCCTACCACGAGGTCCTGCACTCCAGCCTGGAGATGGCCATGCGCCTGCACGGCCTCGGCTACCGCGCCTCCGACGGCGACGCCCTGGTCGACGCCGTCCCCACCTTCGGCCCCTTCCCGGAGGTGCCGGACGCCCTGCGCGCCCTGAAGTCCCGGTACGAGATCGCCATCATCTCCAACACCGAGGACCACCTCATCGCCCAGAACGTCGCGAACATCGGCGTCGAGTTCGACCACGTCATCACCGCCGAGCAGGCGGCGGCGTACAAGCCGGACCGGCAGACCTTCGAGCACGCCCACAAGGCGATGGGCGTCGAGCCGTCCCAGGTCATCCACACCGCGCAGGGCTGGGAGTACGACCTCATACCCACCCGAGACCTCGGCCTCAAGCGCCGCGTGTGGATCAACCGCTACGGCCGCGCGGGCAGCGCCGACTACCAGCCCTACGACGAGCTGCCCGACCTGTCGGGCCTGCCGGCCCTGCTGGGCTGCTGACCCGGCAGGGCACGCGCCGCGACCCGGTGCCACCGGACAGACCACACGAAGGACACACGCCATGAAGCAGATCCCCTACTGGCTCGACACCGCCCCGGCCCTGCCCGACCGCTCCGGCAAGGACCTCCCCGACGAGGCGGACGTGGTCGTCATCGGCGGCGGCCTCACCGGCCTGTCCACCGCCTACCACGCCGCCCGCAAGGGCGCCCGGGTCGTGCTCGTCGAGAAGGACAAGGTCGGCTCGGGCGCCTCCGGCCGCAACGGCAGCATGTGCACCCAGGGCATCACCATCGGCGTCGGCGAGGCCCGCCGACGCTTCGGCCAGGAACGGGCCCGCGCGCTGTACGACGCCTTCCGCGAGGCCGTCGACGTCGTCGAGGACCTCACCCGCACCGAGAAGATCGACTGCGACTTCCACCGCGCGGGCCGGCTCGGAGTGGCGTTCAAACCGCAGCACTTCGAGGCGATGAAGGCCACCCAGCGCGACCTGGCCGACAACTTCGACCACCACACCACGCTGCTCTCCCGCACCGAACTGCGCTCCGAACTCGGCTCGGACTACTACCACGGCGCCCTCCTCGACCCGCTCAGCGCCGCCCTGCACGTCGGCAAGTACGTCGGCGGTCTCGCGGACGCCGCCGAACGCGCCGGCGCCGAGATCCACGAACGCAACGCGGCCACCGGCCTCACCCGGCTGCCCGGCGGCGGGTTCCTCGTCGAGACCCTGCACGGCACGATCCGGGCCCGGCAGGTCATGGCCGCCACCGACGCCTACACCGACAAGGCGCTGCCGTGGTTCCGCAAGCGGCTGATCAACGTCGGCAGCTTCATCATCGTCACCGAGCCGCTGGGGGAGGAGCGCGCCCGCGAACTGATCCCCCGGGCCCGCCTGGTGGTCGACTCCAAGAACATCGGCCACTACCTCCGCCTCACCCCCGACCACCGTCTCGCCTTCGGCGGCCGGGCCCGCTTCGCGCCGTCCAACCCGGCCTCCGACCTCAAGAGCGGAGACATCCTCAAGCAGGAGATGGCGGAGATCTTCCCGCAACTGTCCGACGTACGGATCGACTACGTCTGGGGCGGCACCGTCGGCTTCTCCTGGGACCGCCTCCCGCACGCGGGCGAGGCCGACGGCGCGAAGGGCCTCTACTACTCCATGGGGTACTGCGGCCACGGCGTCCAGATGGCCACCTCCATGGGCCGCGCGGTCGCCGAGATGATGGACGGCAAGCCGGAGGCCAACCCCCTGCGCGGCCTCGGCTTCCCCAAGGTCCCCGTCCCCTTCTACAACGGCACCGCCTGGTTCCTGCCGTTCGGCGGCGCCTACTACAAGGCCAAGGACCGCCTGCGCTGACACCGTCACCGCCCCTCCCCGGAGGCCTTCCGCACCCGTCGCGGAAGGCCTCCCGCCGTCTCCGGACCCCCACGGCCGTCCCCGACGCCACCCGCCCGGTCCCATCGTGAACGGCTATGCGCCCATAGGCCTTCGTGATGTGGGCTTCTTCCTGGCCCCCGCCGCACCTAGCGTCAGACCCGGACCGGGTGCTGCACCGGACCCGCTGACCCGAGCGCCGGACAGGTTCCGGCGCCGTCCGCCTGGGCAGGAAAAGGAGCCTCACTGTGCCTGTCGTCGATCTGGTCGCCGATCTCGGAGAGAGTTTCGGGGCCTACACCATGGGCAACGACGCCGAACTGCTGAACCTGCTGACCTCCGCCAACGTCGCCTGCGGATTCCACGCCGGTGACCCCCGGGTGATGGACGCGACCGTACGGGCCTGCGTGGAACGCGGCGTCGGCATCGGCGCCCACCCGAGCTTCCCCGACCTGGTCGGCTTCGGCCGCCGGGCGATGGACCTGACGCCGGACGAGGTACGCACCGACGTGCTGTACCAGGTCGGCGCGCTGTCCGCGTTCACCCGGGCGCACGGCACCCGCATCGGGCACCTGGCACCGCACGGCCGCCTCGGCAACCTCGTGGTCACCCGGCGCGACTACGCCGAGGCCGTCGCCGACGCCGTCGAGGCGTTCGACCCGACCCTGGTGATCCTGATGCAGGAGGGCGAGATGGCGTCCGTCGCCCGTGAACGCGGCCTGCGCATGGCCATGGTGGGCATAGCCGACCGCGCCTACGAGGACGACGGCACCCTCGTGCCGCGCTCCGAACCGGGAGCGGTGCTGCACGACCCGGACGAGGTCACCCACCGCACCGTCCGGATGGTCATCGACGGCGTCATCACCAGCCGCAACGGCACCGACCTGCCGGTGCGCACCGACTGCGTGCAACTGCACGGCGACGGCCCCGCGGCCCTCCAGCTCGCGGCCCGCATCCGCACCGAACTCCAGGCCGCCGGAGTCGAACTGGCGCCGCTGGCCGAGGTGTTGGGCGCAGGGGCCGCATGACGGGCACCCGGGCGGCGACCCACGTAGCCCTCTCGCCGTGCGGCGACTCCGCCCTCCGCGTCACCGTCGAGGGCGCCGACACCGACCGGGTCTGGAACGCCGTCCACCGCCTCGCGGGCTGGCTCAACCAGGGCGACCTGCACCCCACGGTGACGGCCGTCGCCACCTACGACGCGGTGCTCGTGGAGTTCGACCCCTACCACATCACCGGTGACGTGATCGCCTCCCACATCCACTCCTGGGACACCACCGCCGACGCGGCCCGGGCGGCCGACGGCCGGGTCATCGACGTTCCGGTGCTGTTCGGCGGCGCGGCCGGGCCCGACCTGGACTGGGTCGCGGACGTGGTCGGCGTACCGGCGGCGACGGTCGTCGACCTCGTCTGCGCGAAGGACCACCTCATCCGCTGCCTGGGCGGACCGGCCGCCTCCGCCATGATGGACGGCCCCGACCTCGACGTCCCCGTCCCCCGGCTGGCGACCCCCCGGCTGCGGGTGCCGCCCGGCGCGGTCTCCCTCGCGGGACGCCAGGCGGTCATCGGCCCCGTCGCCGCGCCGAGCGGCTGGCGCCAGATCGGCCGCACCCCGCTGGACATCCTGAGCACCGGCCAGGGCCACGACACCGTCGTCCCCTACCGGCCCGGCGACCGGGTACGGTTCCAGCCGATCGACGAGGCCCGCTACACCGCCCTGCTCGGCACGCCGATGACCTACCGCGCCGATGACTGAGCGCCCGGTGCTGCACGTCGAGTCCGCGACGGCGTGCACGGTCACCGACCTCGGCCGGGTCCTGGGCCCCCCGCGCGGCCTCGCGGTCAATGGCGCGCTCGACCAGTTCGCCGCCCGCGCCGCGAACGCCCTGGTCGGCAACGCGCCCACCGACCCCCTCATCGAGGCCACCGGCTTCGGCCTCACCCTGCGCCCCAGCCATGACGTCCTGCTCTCCGTCACCGGCGCCCCCGCCGAACCCACCATCGACGGCCGGCCCCACCCCGCCTGGGCACCGCTGTCGGTGCGCGCGGGCGAGACACTGCGGGTCGGCGT
Source organism: Streptomyces sp. NPDC091279 (assembly GCF_044757465.1). NCBI lineage: Bacteria > Bacillati > Actinomycetota > Actinomycetes > Kitasatosporales > Streptomycetaceae > Streptomyces > Streptomyces sp. NPDC091279. The sequence goes on from NZ_JBIVVA010000001.1 coordinate 922,342, forward strand.
CTCGGACGCGGGACTGCGCGCCTACGTCGCCGTGCACGGATCGTTCGACGTGCCCCGTCTGATGGGGAGTTGCGCACCGGACTCGATGATCGGATTCGGCACGCACGTCACGCCCGGCACCTCCCTGTCCCTGTTCCGCTCCCACCCGCCGCTGGTCAACCGGCATTTCGGGGCCACCGTGTTCGACTTCGGCATCCCCCGCGACGTCGGCCGGGTGCCCGGGGTCCTGGAGGTGGTCGACGGGCCCGACGCCGCCGAGTTCGGCACCGGACTCGGACGGCTCTACGACTCCCCGTACCAGGTCACCCCGCGCATCAACCACGTCGGACTGCGCGTCGCCGGACACGTACCACAGCGTCAGATCGCCGGGGAGGTGCTGTCGCGCGGCGTCCCCGTCGGCGCGATCGAGGCCCCGGCCGGCGACGAACTGCTCGTCCTGATGCGCGGCCGGGGGATCACCGCGGGCTACCCGGTCCTCGCGGTCCTCACCTCCCGCGCCCTGGACCACGCGGCACAGCTCCGCCCGGGCCAGGAGATCCGCTTCTGCCGGACCACCGCGGCCGCCGCCACGGCCGCCTACCTGGAACGGCGACGCCTCCTGGACCGGATCGCCGTGCGCGCCCGTACCGCGTTCGCGGCACTCGTCTGACCCGCCCCCGTCCCCGGCCTCTGACCGCCCACCACTTTCGTACCCACCGAAGGAGAAATGGGATGCCCCTTTCCGAAACACTTCTCGCCCCCACGCCGGCCGAACGCATGTCGCGCGTCAAGGAGTCCCCGAGTGCCCGGGTCGCGGACCGGGTGCGCGCATTTCAGGAGGCGGGCCGCACCGTCCTCCCCCTCACGATCGGCGAACCCGATTTCGACACTCCGGACCATGTGAAGGAAGCGGCGATCGCGGCGATCCGCGCGGGCGAGACGAAATACACCTCGGCCACCGGAACCCCCGCACTGCGCAAGGCGATCACCTCCCGCCTGCTGCGCAAGACCGGCCAGTCGTACACGACCGACGAGATCTGCCTCGGCGGCGGCGCCAAGCAGCTGATCTTCCTGGCGTTCATGGCGACCCTCGACGAGGGCGACGAGGTGATCGTCCCGGCCCCGTACTGGGTGTCCTATCCCGACATGGTCGCCGTGAACGGCGGCCACCCCGTGATCGTCACCACCGACGCCGCACACGGCTACAAACTCACCCCCGACCGGCTGCGCGACGCCGTCACCGACCGCACCACCTGGGTGGTGCTGAACACCCCCAACAACCCGACCGGCGCGGTCTACACCGAGGACGAACTCCTCGCTCTCGCCGACGTGGTGCGCGCGCATCCGCATGTCTCGGTCCTCTGCGACGAGATCTACGACGAGATCAACTTCGGCGCACAGCCGGTCCCCAGCTTCGTGACCGTCGCCCCCGACCTGCGCGAACGCGTCTTCCTCGTCAACGGCGTCTCCAAGGCGTACGCCATGACCGGCTGGCGGATCGGCTACGCGGCCGGCGCCGCCCGGCTGTGCGGCGCCATCGGCACGCTCCAGTCGCAGAGTTCGTCCTGCCCCTCCTCGGTAAGCCAGGCCGCCGCGGTCGCCGCACTGGACGGCGGCCGGGAGTTCATCGACCGCACGGTCGCCGTCTACGCCGAACGCCGGGACCTGCTCGTGTCCGGACTCGCCGCGATCGACGGCCTGCGCCCCACGGTCCCCGAAGGCGGCTTCTACGTGTGGACCGACGCCTCCGCGCTCATCGGCGCCGTGACCCCCGCCGGCACGGTGCTGGAATCCGACGCCGATCTCGCCGAACACTTCCTGGAAACGTCCGGCGTCCTCGTCATCACCGGCGACTCCTACGGCAGCCCAGGCCATTTCCGGGCCAGCTTCGCATTGTCGTCCGACATCATTGGCGAAGCCGTCGCGGGACTCGCGCATTCGGTGTCCCTGCTCCGCCGATGAAAAAGCATTTCCGCTACGCCCCTGCTTTTTCGGGCCGACAGGAATAAGTTTCCTTAATGGCGGCATCGGAAACCGGATTGAATTTGCGGCCGGGTAAACCCGCTGGCAATACCGAGGAAATAATCACGGGCCAGAGTTCGTCGTGCCGGTGACCCGCCGCGACGCGACGACGCGACCGAGGCGACGACTCCCCTGACGGAGTCGCAGGGGCGGGTCGGTCCCGATGACCTGTGGGACGGCGTCCACCCCTTCCGGTGACGACGACGTCACTCTCGCGAAAGGCAGTGCCCGTGAACAGCAAGGTCTCTGCGGCTTTGCCGCCTGTGCAGACACCCCAGGCCACCCCGAAGGCGACGAGGATGTCCATCGCCGGCGGCCTCGTCGGTGTCTTCATCGAGCTGTACGACAACGCCGTCTACGGCTTCGTGGCAGGCACCCTCGCCGTGGTGTTCTTCCCCAGCGGCGCCCCCTCCACCAGCGTCATGCTGACCTTCCTGGCCTTCGCGATCCCGTTCTTCTTCCGCCCGGTGGGCGCCGCGGTCGCCGGGTCCTGGGGCGACCGGATCGGCCGCAAACGCGTCCTGGTGGTCCTCGTCTCCCTGATGAGCCTGTCCACCGGCCTGGTCGGCATCCTCCCGAGCTACGCCTCGGCAGGCGTCTGGGCACCCATCGGCCTGGTCCTGCTCCGCTTCGTCCAGGGCTTCGCGATGGGCGGCGAACCCGGCAACGGCAACTCCTTCCTCGCCGAACACGCCGGAGACGGCCGCCGGGGCCGCGTGGTCAGCTACGGCAACGCCGCCACGTTCGTCGCGATGCTGCTCGGCACCCTGTTCGCCGCCCTGCTCACCGCGGTGCTCAGCACCCCCTCCATGGAGGCGTGGGGCTGGCGGCTGCCGTTCCTGCTCGCCCTCCCGCTCGGCGTCGTCGGCCTGCTGGTGCGGCGGCTGTCCGACGAGTCACCGGAGTTCGCCGAGGTCGAGGAAGGCGGCAAGGTCGCCGTCAGCCCCCTCAAGGAGGCGTTCACCACCCCCGAGATCCGCCGCGCCATGGGCCTGACCATCGTGCTGCCGCTGCTCAACAGCTCCGGCTACTTCGTCCTGTTCATCTACATGCCGACCTACATGAAGACCGAGATGCACTTCACGGCCCTGCAAGGCCTGCTGGTCACGGCCCTCATGCTGGCCGTCGGCACCTTCGCCGTGCTGTGGGCCGGACGGCTCTCCGACCGGGTGGGCCGCAAGAAGATGCTCAGCACCTCCGCCTTCGGCATGGTCGTCATCGGCTTCCCCTGCTACTGGCTGCTCACCCGGGGCTCCTTCGCCACCGCCGCGGTCGGCGCGGTCCTCATGGCCGTCTGCTTCGCCGGCACCAACGGCGTCATGCAGGTCACCCTCGCCGAACTCTTCCCCACCCGGGTGCGCACCGTGGCGTACGGCGTGGGCTACAACCTCGGCACCGCGATCTTCGGCGGCGCCGCCCCCCTGCTCATCTCGGCGCTCATCGCCTCGACCGGCAGCATCTGGATACCGGCGATCTACCTCGTCCTCACCTCCGCCGTCGCCGGATACACCGCGCTGCGCATCCGCGAGACCGCCTTCGAACCACTCAAGCGCTGAACCGCGCACAGCCGGACACACGTAAGCGAAAGGACGGTGGACCCGTGGCGACAGCGGCCACATGCCAGGCCGGAGCCGCACTCGACGGACTCCGCGGACAACTGGACAAGGAGGGCTTCAGGGCCCTGGTGCTGACCTCGCCCGGCGCCCGCCGGTACGCGCTGCGGTCGGCGCCCGGCCTCGCCGACGGGACCGCCGTCCTGCTCACCACCGACGGCACGCTCGCCAGCGCGCCCGGCGACCTCGCCACCGCCCTCACCGCCGTCCTCGACGCGACCGGCGTCGAGGACGGCGTGGTCGGCGCGGACGCCGACCTGCCCTGGGAGGTGTTCGGACGGCTGAGCGGCACCGGCGCCCGGCTACGCCCCGCCGCCGACCTGGTCTTCGCCGACCTCGCCCGCTGCGCACCCGGCGAGGTGGCCGCGTTCGCCGCCGCCGCCGACCTCGCAGCCGTCGGCTACACCGCCGTCATGGACCACCTGCGCGTCGGCATGGACGTACGGGAAATCTCCGGCAACGTCGACCGCTCCATCCGCCGGGCCGGCGGTCTGCTCGGCTGGAACGACCCCAGCGACGAGCCCGGGGCGGCGGGCTCGGACCTCGTGACCGTCCGCGGCCACGACCCCGCCACCGCCCAGCTGACCGCCACGACCCCGGTGCGCTACGCCCTGCACCCGCTGCTGGCCGGGGTCGCGGGCTACGCCGCCGCGACGGCCCTGCTCAGCAAGGCCGACGGCCCGCTGCGCACCGCGGGCGACACCTGCGCCGCCGCGACCGAGGCCCTCCTCACGGCACTGGTGCCGGGCGCCCCGCTCCGCGACGGCTACACCGCCTTCGCCCGCGCGTCCGCACCGCACCCGGCGGCCTGCCGGATCGTCGCGCTGCGCGGGGGAGGAGCCTCCCTGCCGCTGCTGCCCGACAGCACGGTGATCGCCGAGCCCGGCATGGTGCTCGGCGTGCGCACCGAGGTCGCGGCACCCGGCCGGGGCACGGTCGAACTCGCCGAGACGCTCGTGGTGACCCCCTCGGGCACCGAACCGCAGGCCCGCACCCCGCTGCGGCTCGTCGAACTGTACTGAACCACCCACCCCTTCACGGCCGTACGCCCCGTACGTACGACCTCACGACGCCGCAGCCGCACGACACCGCACCTGTAGGACGGCGCGGACGTGCGCACCGTATGAGGAGAACCGTCATGGAAACGACCCTCCCGCCCGGAGCGGGCCGGGTGCCCACCGCCGACGCGGCCGGCCACACCATGCCCCTGATCGGGTTCGGCACCCACCCGATGCGCGCCGAGCAGGCCACCGAGGCCGTACTCACCGCCTTCGAGGTCGGCTACCGCCTCGTCGACACCGCCACCCGCTACCGCAACGAGGCCGCCGTCGGCAACGCCCTCGCCGACACCGACCTGCCCCGCTCCGATCTGTTCGTCACCACCAAGATGCCGCCCGACCAGGTCGGCAGGGAGCGCCTGACCCTGGAACAGAGCCTCACCGCGCTGCGCTGCGACTACCTCGACCTGTGGCTGATCCACTGGCCCCCGGGCGGCTACCCCGGCGTCACCAGCTGGCGCGCGTTCGTCCGGGCCCGCGACGAGGGCCTGGTCCGCGCGATCGGCGTGAGCAACTACTCGGTCGCGCTCATCGACGCCCTCCACGAGGAGACCGGCGTGTACCCGGCCGTCAACCAGGTCCAGTGGGGTCCGGCGGACCACGACCCCGGTTTCGCCGAGGCGATGCGTGAACGCGGGGTGGTCCTCAGCGCGCACAGCCCGCTGCGCAGCACCGACCTCGGCCACCCGGTCCTCGTCGACATCGCCGGCCGGCACGGCTGTTCGGCCCGCGACATCGTCCTCGCGTGGAACCTCCACCACCAGGTCGCGGTGACCGTGAAATCCGCGCACCGCGACCGCATGGAACGGAACCTCTCCGCCGTCGACATCACACTCTCCCCGCAGGACGTCGCGGCGATCGACGGTCTGTCCGCCCTGTAGTTCCCCCAGTTCCCCGCACTCTCAGAGAGGCCGTAGTGGTGTATCAGGTCGTGGTCACGCGAGGCTATGCCGAACCGGACGGGAGCACCGTTTTCGGCGACATCGGGCTCGACCGGCTGACCGACGCCGGACTGGCCTGGCGCGTGCTGGACGAAGAGGTCGAGGAGGTGCGCGCCGACCAGCTGGAGGAGGCGGACGCCGTCCTCGTCCTGGGGCACGAGCGGATCACGGCGCGGTCGATACCGGCATCGGGACGGCTGCGGCACGTCGCACGGTTCGGCGCCGGCTTCGACGCCGTCGACACCGACGCCTGCGCCCGGCGCGGGGTGCTGGTCACCAACGCCCCCGACGCGGTCCGGCGCCCGGTGGCCGACTCGGTGATCGCCCTGCTCTACGCCCTCTCCCACCACCTCGTCGTCAAGGACCGGCTGGTACGGGAGGGACGGTGGGCCGAACGCGCTGCCTGGCGCGGCTCCGGACTGACCGGCGCGACCGTGGGCATCGTCGGGCTCGGCGGCATCGGACAGGAGACCGCACGCCGGGTGCGTGCCCAGGGACTGCGCGTCCTCGGCTACAACCGCAGCGACCGCAGCCGGGAGGCAGCGGACCTCGGCATCGAACTGCGCCCGCTGGACGACGTTCTCGCCCAGAGCGACTACGTGATCGTCACCGTCGCGGCGAACCCCGGCACCCGGCACCTCATCGGCGAGCGCGAACTCGCCCTCATGCGACCGACCGCCCGCCTGATCAACGTCTCCCGCGGCGTGGTGATCGACGAACAGGCGCTGATCGCGCGCCTGTCGGACGGCCGCCTGGCCGGCGCGGGCCTGGACGTGTTCACGGAGGAACCGCTGCCGACGCACAGCCCGCTGATCGCGCTGGACAACGTCGTCCTCGCCCCGCACTCCCTGTGCTGGACGGACCGCTACACCGAAGCGGTCTCCACGAGCGTGATGGCGTCCCTCATCACGGTCAGCCGAGGCGAACAGCCCCAGGAAACGGTCAACGCGCCCCTCCTGCACGGCACGTGGCCCGACAACTCCTGAGCCCCACCCATTCCTGAGCCCCACCGATTCCAGAGCCGCGACGACAAGGGAAGCCCCGCCGTGATCCACGTACGCACCAAGATCGACCGCCCGTCCGCAGAGGTGGTGGCCGCGCTCGGCGAGTTCTCCGCCGCGACCATCCACGAGGCGCAGGGCCGCAAGGGCGCGCTGGCGCACCGGCTGAAGCCGGTGGACCCCGCCATGTCGTTCTGCGGACCGGCCTTCACGGTCGAGGCGCAGGCCGGCGACAACCTCATGGTCCAGGTCGCGATCTCCTACGCCGAGCCCGGCGACGTCGTGATCGTCGCGGGCTCGGAGTTCGAGCAGGCGGGTTCCTTCGGCGACGTGCTCGCCACCGCCTGCCAGAGCAAGGGACTGGCCGCGTTCGTCACCGACTCCGGGGTGCGCGACAGCGCCGACCTGCGCGAGCTGGGCTTCCCCGTCTTCTCCGGCTCGGTCTGCATCGAGGGCACGGTCAAGGAGACCCTGGGCCCGGTGAACCGCCCGATCTCCATCGGCGGACAGATCGTCCGGCCCGGTGACATCCTGCGCGGCGACGCCGACGGCATCGTGGTGATCGACCCGCAGGAGGCCGAGGAGCTCGTCGGGCTCTGCCGGCGGCGCGAGGACCACGAGGCGGAGATCCGGGAGCAGCACCGCCGAGGCGACAGGCCCCTGATCGAGGTGCACGCACTGGTGGAGAAGCTGAAGGCCAAGGGCCTGGTCGTCGAGGAGTGAGGGCGTCCGCACGAGGTGCGCGCACAGCGTGAGGGGAGGCGTTCGGCCGGGTGCCGAGCGCCTTTCGGCATGACCCCGGATTCCCCGGCGGGCGCTCAGGGGGTACGTTCACCGCACCGTTCCCCCGCACGCGGTCGCCCTCCCGGGCCGGTCCGGGGCCCGCACGCCGCCGGAACCGTCACCCGGGTCGCGGGACGGCCGGCCCACCGCACGCTCAGCAACGGCGCACCACCCAGCCGACGACTCCGAGGAGAAGCGCGATGGACACCCGCAGGCTCGGCTACTTCGTCAGGGTCGTCGACATCGGCAACATCACGCGGGCGGCGGACTCGCTGCACATCACCCAGTCCGCGCTCAGCCAGCACATCTCCGCGCTGGAGAACGACTTCAAGACCCGCCTGCTCGAACGCACCGGACGCGGTGTGGAGGTCACGGAGTCGGGCCGCTCCCTCTACCGCTACGCGCAGGGCATCCTCCGCCTGGAGAAGGCCGCCCGGATCGACCTGCGCGCGGGCAACGACACCCCGGCCGGACTGGTCAGCGTGGGCCTGGCCTCCTACAGCATGGCGCCGAACCTCGCGGTACCGCTGCTGCGGGCCGTGCGGGAGCGGTATCCGAACATCCAACTGCAACTGATCCAGAACCTGACGGTGGTGATGAGCCAGGCCGTCCTGCTCGGCCAGGTGGACATGGCGCTGATCTACGACCCCGGCTACGTCAAGGGCGTCGTCTTCCAGCACGTCCTGGAGGAGGACTTCCACCTCGTCGCCGGCGCCAGGACACCACCCGTGACCAGCAGCGCCGACACCATCACCCTCAAGGAGGCCAGCCGCCTCGGCTTCATCATGCCGAGCGAGCTGCACACCGTCCGGCGCATCACCGAGGCCGCCTTCCGCTCCGCGGGACTGCACTGCTCGGTCGTCGCCGAGGTCGAACCGGACACGGTGCTGCGCGACGCCGTGGTGAACGGGCTCGGCGTCACGGTGCTGCCGCTCACGGCCGCCCGCGCCAACTTCGCCCCCGACGAGGTACGCGTCTACCGCTTCGCCGACGCCCAGCTGCGGACCACGATGTCGTTGTGCACCCCGGGCGTGCAGCCGCTCTCGCACGCCGCCGCGCTCGTGGCGGACCTCCTGCGCACGCTGATCCTCGACCCGCTGGCCGCCCACCGGAAACCCGTCTGAGGTGTGAGCCGTGTGACGGGTGTTTCTCCTGGTCACCGTGGACGTGATGACCGATTGCGACCCTAAGTCCGGATACACGGTTGCTGGATTACTTGAGTAAATAGTTTCCTTTTCTCCGGTCAAATCCACTCTCGCCACGTATGAGTGATCGTCAGCGTTGGGTAACCCCGCGTCATGCCAACACCAAGGGTTCCCCCACAGCTCCCCATGCCCCCCGACGCGCCGACGGGCCAAGCCCCGCACCACCCCACGGGACACGGCACCGACGTCCGCGCGTCGAGGTGGGAGCGACGGAGGACATCACCTGCCCTACCCACGCGCGGAAACGACGGTTTCGGGCGCCCGGCGAGCCTCTGAAACCCCGGCCGAGAACGGCCGAGGCTCCTGCCGCGCCCGCACGGTTCGACCCGGTCGACACGGGCAGGGACCACGGGCGTCCCAGGACCTGGCGGGCCCACCGCGCGCACCCGGCCTCCCTCGCCCGGCAGCCGGCCGCACCGCGAGGCCTCGGCCACCACGACAGACCGAAAGCGGATCAGATGACACGCACGTCCGACACCCGGCCGCCCGGCCGGCCACGGGAACAGTCCCCCACGGGCTGCCCGGCAGGCGGCAGCACGGAGCACACCGACGCCGAGGCCTTACCGGCGCCGCAGATTCCCGACTTACCGTTCCAGCGCACCGAGGGCCCGCTGAACCCGCCCCCCGAGCTGGCACGTTGGCAACGGGAGCAACCGGTACGCCGGGTGAGGGCGGGCGGTGTACCGGCGTGGCTGGTGACCCGATACGCCGATGTCCGCGCACTGCTGGGTGACCCCCGGCTCAGCTGCGACCCGTCCCGGCCGGGATATCCGGCGTTCCGGCCGGACCAGCCGCCCCCGGCCCGCGGATACCTGCCGTCGATGGACGCACCCGAGCACACCGCACTGCGGCGGATCGTGATGCGCAGCGCCCTGGTGACCGACGTCGAGCGGATGCGGCCCGCGATCGAGCGGCACACCGACGAACTCCTCGACGAACTCGCGCTGTTACCGCAGCCGGTCGATCTGGTGGAACGTTTCTCCTTGGCGTTGCCGGTCCGGGTGATCTGCGAACTGTTCGGCGTCCCGCTCCACGACCGCGCGGTCTTCGAAGAGTGCGCCGCCGTGATCGCCAGCCGTTCCGCATCCGGAGCCCAGGTCGCCGACGCCTACGCCTCCCTCACCGGCTACCTCGGCCGACTCGTCCAGGCCAAGGACGAGGAGCCGGGCGACGACCTGCTCAGCCAACTCGTCGCCCAGCACGTACGCACCGGCCACATCACCCGGGAACAGGTGGTCGGCCTCGGACTGCCACTGCTCACCGGCGGACACGCCACCACCGCCCACCAGATCACCCTCGCCGTCACCGCCCTGCTGCGCCACCCCGACCAACGCGCGGCCCTGCTCGCGGCCGAGCCGGAATCGGTACCCCGCGCCGTGGACGAACTGCTGCGCCACCTCACCGTGGTCCACTTCGGCCTGCGCCGGGTCGCCACCGCCGACCTCACCGTCGGCCGCACGGTGATCCGGGCCGGCGACGGAGTGGTGCTGGCACTCCAGTCCGCCAACCGCGACCCGGAGATCTTCCCCGACCCGGACCGCCTCGACCTCACCCGCACCACCGGCGTGACCCGCGGCACCCGCGCCCATGTGGCCTTCGGCTACGGCGCCCACCGCTGCCCCGGACAGGCCCTGGCCCGCGCCGAGTTGGAGATCGCACTCCCGGCACTGCTACGACGCCTGCCCGGACTGCGTCTGGCCGTCCCCTTCGACCACATCGCCTTCGACGAGGACAGCCTGCTGCACGGCGTACGCGAACTCCCCGTCACCTGGCAACGGCACGCGCCGGGCGGCGCCGAGCAGAACAGGAACCGACGATGACGGAGAAATACCCCCTGGACGCGGGCGCACTGCCGCAGGAGAAGTTCGCCGGCCGCAGGGCGACCGACCCGCTCGGCGAGGTCGAGGTCCCCAGCGGCGACCTGGTCCGGCTCGCCGTCCGCTACGACGACGTCCGCATGGTCCTCAGCGACCCCCGCTTCAGCACCGACCCACGCATCCCCGGCACACCCCGGTTCCGCACCAGCACCTCGGACTCCGCGGACGCCATCTTCCACAAGGACCCGCCCGAACTGAACCGGCTGCGCCGACTGGTCTCCGGCGTACTCAGCCCCCGCCGGCTCCAGCAGTGGCGGCCCGAGGTCGAGGCCATCGCGGACCGGCTGCTGACCGCGATGCTGGCCGGACCCCACCCCGCCGACCTGTCGGAGGCCTACGCCTTCCCGCTGCCCCTGCACGTCATCTGCGACCTGCTCGGCGTGCCCGCCCAGGACACCGACCGCTTCCGCACCTGGTCGGACGCGTTCATCTCCACCACCTCGATGAGCGCCGAACAACGCGACGTACGCATGGGGGAGTTCGGCGACTACCTCACCGAACTCATCGCCGACCGACGCCGCTCACCGGACCGCGAGGGACTGCTCGGCGCCCTCATCGACGCACGCGACACCGACGGCCGGCTCTCCGAGGGCGAACTCGTCACCCTCGTCAAGACACTGATCATCGCCGGCCACGAATCGGTGGCGACCACCATCGGCCGTGGCGCCTTCGCCCTCCTGCGCCGCCCCGAGCGCTACACCGCACTGTGCCGCGAACCGGACCTGCTCGACGGAGCGGTCGAGGAGATGCTGCGCTACGAGTTCGTCGGCAGCAACAGCCTCATCCGCACCGCCCGCGAGGACGTGGAACTACCCTCCGGGACCATCCCCCGGGGCACCGGCGTCATCACCGCCCTCGCCTCCGCCAACCGCGACGAGGAACGCTTCATCTGCCCCGCCGAGTTCGACATCCGGCGCGCCGACAACCCCCACCTCGCCTTCGGCATCGGACCCCACTTCTGCCTCGGCGCGGGCCTCGCCCGACTGGAACTCCAGGCCGCCTTCCGCGTCCTGACCCGAGCCCTGCCACACCTGCGGCTCGCGGTCACACCGCAGGAGATCACCTTCGTGACCGGCCTCCAGATGCGCCGGGTCGAACGGCTGCCGGTCACCTGGCAGCGTACGAAAGAGAGCACCCCGTGACTGCGACACCCCCCACCCCCGAACTCGACGTCCTCGCCCGGCTGATGAACCCCGACACACTCCAGGACCCCTACCCGTTCTACACGTGGCTGCGCGAACACGCCCCCGTCCACCGCAACCCCACCGGCGGCGTGTACCTCGTCAGCAGCAACGAAGCCGCCAGGACCGCCTACCAGTCGCCCGACCTGCGCAGCATCGAGACCGAGGAACTGCCCGCGAAACACCCACGCTGGCACCGCTCACGCGCCCTGCGCCTCCTCACCCAGGTCATCACCAGCACCAACGCCCCCGAACACACCCGCCTGCGGCGCGCGGTCTCCCGGCACTTCACCCTCCGCCAGGCCCAACGCCTGCAAACCGCCGCCAAACGCCACTGCGACCGCCTGCTGACCCCCCTCGCCACCCGCCTCAAGGACGGCGAGACGGCCGACCTGCACCACGACCTCACCCAACCCCTCGGCATGAACATGGCCGGCGACATCATCGGCATCCCGGAACCCGACCGCGAGCCACTCACCGCCCTGATCCTCCAGGTCCTCGCATCGATCCACCCCACATCCGACGACGACACCCTGGAAGCGGGCAACACAGCCAGCGAACAGGTCGAGGACTACTTCACCCAACTCGCCGCCGAACGCCGCGACCGGCCCACCGAGGACCTGATCTCCGCACTCCTCACCGACGTCACCGACGGCGACGAAAAACCCGAACAAGGCCTCAACCACACCGAGTTCATGGTCATGCTGTGGGGACTGTGGGCCGGCAGCTTCGAGACCACCGTCGCCTCCATGGACTTCGGCGTACTCGCCCTCCTCGACCACCCCGACCAGGCCACCTGGCTCGACGCCGGCCCCGCCGAGACCAAGGCGTTCGTCGCGGAAACCCTCCGCCACAGCCCACCGGTCCTGGTCGACGCCGTCCCCCGCATCGCCCGCAAGGACATCCACCTCGGCGGCATCACCATCCCCGAAGGCGCCGACGTACGCACCCTGCACGGCGCCGCCAACCGCGACCCCCGGGCATTCCCCGACCCCGACCGCTTCGACCCCGCCCGCAACACCTCCCGCATGGTGACCTTCGGCCACGGCATCCACCACTGCCTCGGCGCCAACCTGGCCCGCATGGAATGCGCCGTCGCCCTCTCCCGCATCCGCCGCACCCTCCCCGGCCTCACCCTGCCCGCACGCCCCCTCCTACGCACCGCGATGAGCCTGCGGACCTTCGAGAACTTCCCCGTCACGCTCTGACCGCCCCCCGTACGGAGGCCCCGCCATGCACGTCCGCGCCGACCAGAACATCTGCGCCACCTCGGGACAGTGCGCCGAGACCGTCCCCGAAGTCTTCACCGAACGCGACGAGGACGGAGTCGTCGTCGTACACGACCCCCACCCCGGACACCACCTGTGGCAGAACGTCCGCGACGCCGCCCGACGCTGCCCCGTCGCCGCGATCACCCTCACCGAACCCGGCGACGACTGACCCCCCACCGCACGGAAGAAGAGCGGAACGATGCACCTCACCAGCAACGAACACCCGCCCCTGCCCCACGCCCTGACGCAATGGCGCACCACCCTCGCCCGGACCGCCGCCGACCTGGTCACCGAGATCATGACCAACCCCCGGGGAACCATGTCCCCCTCGGTGTACGAGACCGCCCGCCTGGTCCGCACCGCACCCTGGCTCGACGGCCACGGCGACCGCTGCGCCTACCTGCTGCGCACCCAACGACCCGACGGATGGTGGGGCCACCCCGACGGATACGACCTCGTCCCCACCCTCAGCGCCACCGAAGCCCTGCTCCACGAACTCGACCGACCCGCCACCGACCCCGCACGCCCACCGGCCGCCCCCCTCGCCCGCGCCGCCCTCACCGGACTGTGGGCCCTGGCCGACCGACTCGACCTCGACACCGACCACCAGAACGCGGTCCCCGACACCATCGCCGCCGAACTCATCATCCCCTGGCTCATCGACGAACTGAACAGCCAACTGGCAAGCTCCGACGGACGCCTGGGCGCCGCCGCACTGCACCTGCCCCACGGCATCGACCGCCACCCACTGACCCGACTACGAACCGCCGCAGCCGCCCGCACACCCCTGCCCGAAAAACTCTGGCACACCCTGGAAGCCCTCGGTGAACAAGCCGCCGACGCACCCGGAGTCCGCCTCACCGCCTCCGCCGTGGGCTCCTCCTCCGCCGCGACCGCCGCCTGGCTCGCCGGCCGACCACCACAAGAGGCACCCGCGGCACTCCTCGCCCGAACCCAGGCCCGCTGGGGCGGCCCGGTCCCCGGAGTGCTCTCCATAGCGGTCTTCGAACGCGCCTGGGTACTCGGCTTTCTCCTCGACGCGGGCATCCCACTCACCATCCCCCCGGAACTCCCCGCCTACCTGGAGACCAGCCTCGACACCGCAGGCGCACCCGCAGGCCCCGGACTCCCCCCGGACTCCGACGACACCGCCGCCGTCCTGCACACCCTCGCCCTCACCGGCCGCCCCACCCCCGTCCACTGCCTGTGGCCCTACGAAGCCGACACCTACTTCCGCTGCTTCCCCGGCGAACGCACCCCCTCCACCAGCACCAACGCCCACATCCTGGAAGCCCTGCTGACTACCGCACCCCCCGACGAACCCGCCGAGGAACAGACCCGCCGCCGCACCGCAGCCGACAAAACCGAGACCTGGCTCCTCAACCAGCAGCACCACAACGGCTCCTGGGACGACAAATGGCACGCCTCCCCCTACTACGCCACCATGTGCTGCACCGTCGCCCTCGCCCGCGGCCACCACCCCCGCACCCACGAGGCCCTCACCCGCGCCGGACAATGGGCACTGGACACCCAACGCCCCGACGGCTCCTGGGGACGCTGGGAAGGCACCGTCGAGGAAACCTCCTACGCCCTCCAGATCCTCCTGCGCGCCCACCCCGACGACCTGCCCCCACCCGTGGCCCGCGCGGTGACCGACGGCTGCACCCACCTCCTCGACCACCAGGACGACGCCGACTTCGCACCGCTGTGGCACGACAAAGACCTCTACACCCCGGTCACCGTCGTCAAAGCCGCCCGCGTCGCCGCCCTCTACACCGCCGCGTCCCGCCTGGAACAGGCCGCACGACCGGCCGCACCCGCCTTCCTGCCCTGACGACCAGCGGACGGACGACACCCACCCCATGAGCCTCAACAAACTCCGCTTCGGCCTCCAGGGCCTGGCCTTCCTCGACACGGTCTCCACCCGCCCCGAACGCACCGTCCGACTGAAGAGCACCCCGGCCCCCCACCTGCTGCTGTGGGGACCCGAAGACATCGCCGAGGTCTTCCGCTCCGAACGAGACATGCACCTCGACCAGAGCGACACCCTCCGCCCACTCGTCGGCGACACCTCCCTGCTCTTCGCCAACGGAACCCGGCACGCCGCCTACCGCCAGGTCGTCGGACCCGCACTACGCGGCAACCGACTCGCAGCCCACCACCCGGCGATCGCCGAAACCGTCAACCACGCAGCCGACGAACTGACCCGCACAGACACCTTCGTCGTCCCCGAATGGGCCCGCCGCCTCACCCTCCGCATCATCGGCACCATCCTCCTCGACGACGAGGACAGCGACCTTTTGACCCGCGTCAGCGACCTCGTGGAACAGGTCCTCGGCACCCCCTCCCGCACCCTCCGCTACCGCTACCTGCGCCCACCCACCACACTCCCTTCCCTGTGGCGCACCTTCCTGCGCGACCGCGACACCCTCCGCGAAGACCTCACAACCCCACGACCCAGACCCACCACCTCCCGCTGCCCCGCCCTCGCCACCGAACTCACCTCCGGAAACCCACCACTCGGCCCACTCGACGAGAACGAACTCGCCGACCAGCTCATGTCCCTGATCTTCGCCGGCCACGAGACCACCGCCTCCGCGATCGCCTGGACCCTGTACTGGCTCGCCTGCGACGACCACCTCCGCACCGACCTCAGAGCAGAACTCACCGCCAGCACCGCCGACGGCTCCACAGCAGCCGAACTCCCCCTGCTCGACGCCGTCTGCCGCGAATCCCTGCGCATCACCCCACCCGCCACCATCGCCGGGCACCGCGTCCTCACCACCGACCAGGAACTCCTGGGCCGCCCCCTCACCAAAGGCACCACACTCACCCCCTGCATCCACCTCGCCCACCGACAGCCGGACACCTATCCACACCCCGAACGCTTCGACCCCCACCGCTTCCTCGACCGCAAATGGTCCACACAGCACTACCTGCCCTTCGGCGGCGGCACCCGACGCTGCCTCGGCGCGGACCTGGCCATGCTGGAAATGCGCATGACCATCGCCGCCGTACTCCGCCGCGTCGAACTCGGCCGCCCCGGCCCCCGAGCCGGCACCCCACACCGCCGCGGCCCCGCCATGGGACCCGCCCCCACACTCACCCTGACAGTCCGCCCATGCCCCTGACCACCACCCGCCCAACCCGGCAGACACCCGACCTCCACCGCGTCCACCGCCTGGAATCCCCCTTCCCCCTCGCCTACCTCTGCCACGCGCTATGGGGCGCCTGCTACGCGGCAACGACACCGCACCAACTGCTGCGCACCCCGGTACTGCTGGCCGTGGCCGCCAACCTGATCCCGCTCATCGCGCAGAACGTCCTCAACGCGGCCATGGACATCCCCATCGACGCCCGCACCCCCGGCAAGTCCGGCGTCGCCCGAGCCGCCCAACGCCTCGGCCGCAGAAGGCTGTTCGGGATCGCCACCGCCGAGATGACCCTCGCCCTCCTGCTGGCCTGCGGGGTTGCCGTGCACCTCGGCCGCCCACTGATCGCGGCCGGGGTGGCAGCCGGAATCCTGGTGGAATACCTGTACAACCTCGAACCCGTCCGACTGAAGAAACGCGGCCTGGCCAACCCCATCAGCCTGGGCGCGCACTTCTCCGTCCTGCCCTGCCTGTCCACGTTCAACGCGGTCCGCCCCGACTTCCCGGGCTACCTCTGGCCGCTCTTCCTCGGC
The DNA here is from genome assembly GCF_044757465.1 of Streptomyces sp. NPDC091279. Lineage (NCBI taxonomy): Bacteria > Bacillati > Actinomycetota > Actinomycetes > Kitasatosporales > Streptomycetaceae > Streptomyces > Streptomyces sp. NPDC091279. The sequence goes on from NZ_JBIVVA010000001.1 coordinate 938,958, forward strand.
CTGTGGCTGCTGCTCATCGGCCGCACCCTGTGGTGGTCCCTGCCCGACGCCCCCGCCGACCAGGCCGCCGGCCTCACCCCACCCGCAGTCCGCTACGGCACCTCCCGCGCCCTGGTCCTGGCCGTCGGGGCAACGGCGACTGCCCTGACCCTCATCGCCTGGGGCCTGGCGTGGTCCCTGGGCCCGGGCGCCGCTCTGCTCGGCACGACCGGCTGCGGCATCTTCCTGATCAGCAAACTACGCCTGACCCCAGCCACCCTCCACGCCCTCCACGAGACCCGGATGCGCCGCCACACCCTCACCTTCGTGATCGGAGCCGACGTACTGCTGGTGGCACTGCCGCTGGCGGGGAGCGTGCTGGGACAGGTCGCGAACGTGCTGCGGTGAGGTCGGGCTGTGCGTCAGGCGGGCTGGTCCGCGCGGTGCAGCTGGATCTCCCGGTTCACGAAGAGATGCACGAAGCCGCACCGCCAGCAGATCAGCCCTGTCGCGGTTTCGTCCGCCCAGGCCAGCTTCATGAATTCCATGCCGAAACTGTTCAGCTTGACGTCACGCTCACGGAAGACATCACTGCGACAGACCTGACAGCTGATCCACATCTCGCCCAACGACGCCCGCACCGCTTTGGCCATGACCATCCCCTTTGCCGTACCACACATGATCGTCCGGTGATGAAGCAAAGATGCCCTGAATCCGGGCCGATGCAGAGGGATTTGAGCTAGAACTGAGGCATACCACCTGGTCCTGGTCCTGCGGCCCCGCCCCGATCACAGAAAGCGACGCAGAGGCAGAACGGCAGCCTCCCGAGCGCGCTGGAGAACCGAGCGTCTCTTCCACCGGCCTCGGCCGATCGGTTCGCTGAGCGCCGTGTCGGACTCGAAGTGCGCGTCCAGAGTGGCGGTGAACTCCGGATCGAGGACGGCGAGCATGACCTCCTCGTCGTGATCGAGGGAGCGGCGGTTGAAGTTGGTCGAGCCGATCAGAGAGGCGATGCCGTCGACGGTGATGACCTTGGCGTGCATCATCGTCGGCTGGTACTGGTAGATCCGCACCCCGCAGGCGGTCAGGTCCTCGTAGTGGTGCTGGCCGGCGAGTTGGCAGACCCGCTTGTCCGTGTGCGGGCCGGGCAGCAGGATCTCCACATCGACTCCGCGCCGCGCGGTCTCGCAGAGCAGGCGCACGAAGTACTCGTCCGGTGAGAAGTAGGCGGTACAGAGACGGAACCGTTCCTCGGCGGACTCCAACATCACCCGGATGAGGGTCTGCATGTCCTGCCAACCGAAACTGGCGGAGCCGCGCACCACCTGCACGATGGCGTCCCCTTGCGGGCGATGCTCGACGAACCGGTCGCGCCCGGTGAGGAGTTCGCCATGGCACTCGGCCCAGTTCTGGGTGAACGCCGCGGCAATGCCGTCCACCGCCGGCCCGCGGACCTCGACATGGGTGTCACGCCACTCGGTCTCGTCACGGGCATCGCCGCACCACTCCTCGGCAATGCCCACCCCGCCCGTGAAGGCGGTCTCCTCGTCGACCACGAGAACCTTGCGGTGACAACGGTGATTCTGCTTGAGCGGGGAGAGGTACAACGGCTTGCGGAACCAGGCCACCTCCACCCCGGCCGCCTCCATCGCATGGAGCTGCTCGGTCTCGATCAGCCGGCTCCCGAAGCCGTCCAACAGCAACCGCACCCGCACCCCGGCACCGGCACGCTCCGCCAGACACTCGGCGAACTCGCGGGCGATGTCACCCTTCCAGTACACGAACGTCATCATGTCCACGGTGTGCTCGGCCCGGCGGATCGCGGCGAGCATCGCGGAGAAGATCTCGTCCCCGTTCCGCAGCGGAACAAGCCGGTTGCCCTCGGTCGCCGCTATGCCTATCAGCCGCTCCAGACGCCGCCGTATCCGCGTCACACGTTCCGCGTCGGAAGGGAATTCCGGGTCGGCCTCCCGCAACGCCGACTCGGTCGGTTCTTGGATACTGGTCATTGCCTCACCGGGCCGGAACACGCAGATAAACCGTCGGGCCGCGGCGCCCGGTCCGGCACGGGCTGAGCAGCGAGCCGAACGTACCCCGCCGCCACTCATGTATTCCCGGGGACAGCACGGCCCCCTCGGTGCGAAAGATCCAACTCCGGAACACTTCCTGCCGTACCGCTGCGAGCGTCAGCGCCGGGTCGATGCGCATCTCTCAAGATCGAAAGACAACAGCTTCTCACCCCGCTCGACAACCTTCGGACCGCGCTGCGTCGGCAGGACGCAACGCCTACCGCATCGTCGCGCGGCGCACCTGACACACGTCGCCGCAGGGTACGACCGTCGGGCGGAGCCGCGTAAGGGCCTGGCCTTGAAATCCAGAGAGGGAGCGTGTTCGGTAATTGCCGAAGTATGTACGGCGTTCACTGGCTCGGAATGCTGTGTCCGGGTGGATCGGTGTTTGGGGTTGTGGGTTGTCGGGATTTTCGGGGGTGTTTGGTGTATTGTGTTTCGTGGGTTTCGTGTTTTGGTTTCGTGTGATGTGGGGGTTGTGGGGTGCCGGAGAGGACGATTGATTTCGGTAAGTTTGGTGCTCGTGGTGTGAGGGCTTTTGAGGCGGTGGCGGTTCGGCTTGATGGTCTTGTGGGGTTTGTTTCTTCGCCGGTTTCGTCGCGGCGTGGGTTGTTGGCTCGGTTGCATTATTTGAGGCGTTCGGGTCGTGCGTGGGAGGCGGCGCGTGCTGCGGGGTTGATGGTGACGGATCGGACGGTGAAGGCGTGGTTGGAGGGGAAGCGGAGTCCGTCGAAGGTGAATCTTGAGCGGATCGAGGTTGCGTATCGTGCGGTGCGCCGGCGGAACGTGGCGCGGTATTTGGTGGGGCGTCTGAATCGTGAGGGGCGTGGGACGCGGGTGGAGTTTCATCCTTTGAATCAGTCTCAGGTGGCTCGGCCGTTTCAGCGGGTGTTGGAGTTCCGGACGGTGAATGTGCGTCGTTGGGATCGGATTGTGGAGGCGTGGGTGCGGGGGGATATGGGGGCTTTGGATGAGGCGTGGGTGGATGATGTGGCTGTGGATTTGGGGTCGTCGTGGGGTCAGTATGATTATGTTTCGGCTATCGGGTTTGCGGCTTGAGGGGAATTGAGTATCTGGAGGGGGAGGGGACTTCATGTTCTGGCAGTGGACAAACATCCGGCCCGAGGCACCGGTTCCCCTCGCTGCGTTTTTCTGTAGTTCGCGGTGCGGACTACAGTCCGGGGCGCGGAGCGGTCCGGGTCTCAAATTGCGGAGCAATTTGAGTTTTGTGATTCGCGGAGCGAGTCACGTTCTGGATTGCGGAGCAATTCGGGTGGGTTTTTGATTGCGGAGCAATCTGGTTGGGGGTTAGGTTCGGATTGCGGAGCAATCTGGTTGGGTTTTGGGGTCGAATTGCGGAGCAATTCGGGGTCCGTCACGGAGTGACGGACCGTCAAGGTCCTTGCGGAGCAAGGACCCTTGGACCGCCGCGTAGCGGCGGCGCGTCGTGTCTGCGGAGCAGACCGCGCG
>NZ_JBIVVA010000002.1:0-283446 GCF_044757465.1 Streptomyces sp. NPDC091279
CTCGCCCTCGCCACCGCGATCTGGCACAACTGGCACACCGGAGCCACAGTCAAACGCTCACTCATCGCCTACGACCACTGAAAACATCGGACTCATTCATCTAAGCGGCGGACTCGCGGCCCGCGCGCAGGGCCTCGGCGAGGCGCTGCGGCTCGCGCGTCGACAGGTACAGGTACGGCGTCGGGTCCTCGGGGTCGGTGACCTCCACGCGCAGCGCGGTGGGGATGTAGGCCCGCAGCAGCAGGAAGGCGCGGGTGTCGGCCTTGTAGGTGCGCCAGGCCTGGGCCTCCTCGGCGTCCATGATCTCCGACGTGCCCAGCGCCTTCAGGGGGATCTTGGCCTCGCCCGCGATCAGCGAGTCGCCGACCACCCGAATCCGCACCGAGCCGTACGCGCTCGCCATGACGGCGGCCACCGCGGTGCCGCCGACCAGGCCGCCGAGGAGCGGAAGGGTGCCGAACGGAAGCATGATCAGGGCCATCGCGAGCCCGACCAGCAGGGAGATCAACCACCAGGACCGCGGGGCGGTGAGGCGTTCTTCGTACGGGGCGGCGGAAAGCTGCATGGAGCCAAGCTTGGCACGGTGTCCGGAACGGGCCGACGCGCGGGTAAGGTCTGCGGCTGTGAGTGCTACGTCCGCAGCTCTTGAGCCCCCCGCCGACGCGGTCAGACCCGTTCGGCACCCTGACGCTCCCGCGCCCGGGGAGCCGCTCGGTGCGCACTACGAACAGTGTTTCGGATGCGGCGGCGGGCAGTCCCACGGGCTGCACCTGGTGGCGCGGGCGGGCGAGGGGGTCGGCGTCGTCGCGGAGTTCACCGTACGCCCCGCCCACCAGGGCGCGCCGGGGCTCGCGCACGGCGGGGTGCTGGCCACCGCGCTCGACGAGACGCTCGGCTCGCTGAACTGGATGCTGCGGAAGATCGCCGTCACCGGACGGCTGGAGACGGACTTCGTGCGGCCGGTGCCGGTGGGAGCCGTGCTGCACCTGGCCGCCGAGGTGACGGCCGTGGCCGGGCGGAAGATCTACTCCACCGCCACCGGACGGATCGGCGGCCCCGACGGCCCCGTCGCCGTCCGCGCCGACGCCCTCTTCGTCGAGGTGAAGGTCGAGCACTTCCTCGACAACGGCCGCCCGGAGGAGATCCGCGCGGCCATGGACGACCCGGACCAGAGCCGGCGCGCACGCGCCTTCGAGGTGAACCCGTGACCCCTGTGAGCAGCCGTGAGCCCCTGGACGTGCTGATCCGGCGCGTCGACGCGGACGTTCCGCTTCCGTCGTACGAGCATCCCGGGGACGCGGGCGCCGATCTGCGCACCACCGAGGGGTGCGCCCTCGCTCCCGGTGAGCGGGCCGTGCTGCCGACGGGGGTGTCCCTCGCGCTCCCGGAGGGGTACGCGGCCTTCGTGCACCCCCGTTCCGGCCTCGCCGCCCGCTGCGGTGTCGCCCTGGTGAATGCCCCAGGGACGGTTGATGCCGGGTACCGTGGGGAGATCAAGGTGATCGTGGTGAATCTCGATCCGCGCGAGACCGTGCGGTTCGAGCGCTTCGACCGGATCGCCCAACTGGTCGTCCAGCAGGTCGAGAGGGTCCGCTTCCAGGAGGTGGCGGAGCTTCCCGACTCGGCGCGGGCCGGAGGGGGCTTCGGGTCCACCGGCGGTCATGCCGCGGTGGCCCGGACGGGCAGCACAATCGGTGAGGCCGCCGACGGCGGTGCAACGGGTGGGAATCGATACGCTTCGGTCGTATCCGACCGGGAAGGACAGTGACGTGTTCGGACGTCGCAACAAGAAGGGTGCCGCCGAGGACGCGGCCGGCGAGGCCGAGCAGGTCGTCGACAGCGTGGACACCGAGGACGGTGCGCAGGGCACGCGCGAGCGCGCGCGCCTGGAGCCCGAGCCCCGGCCCGACGGGCCCTGGGACGACACCGAGGTCCGCGACCCCGCAGAGGGCCGGGTGGACCTGGGAGGTCTGTTCGTGCCGGGTGTCGACGGCATGGAGCTTCGGGTCGAGGTCGCCGGTGACGCGATCGTCGCGGCGACGGTCGTGCTGCGCGACAGCGCCGTCCAGCTCCAGGCCTTCGCCGCACCCAAGCGCGAGGGCATCTGGGGCGAGGTCCGCGACGAGATCGCGGGCGGCATCACCCAGCAGGGCGGCATCGTCGACGAGGTCGAGGGTCCCCTCGGCTGGGAGCTGCGGGCGCAGGTGCCGGTGCAGCTGCCGGACGGCACGGGCGGCTTCCAGGTCGTACGGTTCGTCGGCGTGGACGGCCCGCGCTGGTTCCTGCGCGGGGTGATCTCCGGGCAGGGCGCGGTGCAGCCGCAGGCGGCCGGGGTGCTGGAGCAGATCTTCCGGGACACCGTCGTGGTGCGCGGCGAGGGCCCGATGGCGCCCCGCGACCCGATCGTCCTGAAGCTCCCGAACGACGCCCAGATGGTCCCCGAGGGTGTGCAGCAGCAGGAGGAGAACTCCCGCTTCTCGGGCGGCATGGGCCAGCTCCAGCGCGGACCGGAGATCACCGAGGTCCGCTGACCCGCACGACGCACAGGGCCGTACCCCTCCACTGGGGTGCGGCCCTTCCGTGTGCCGGGACCCGTGACGGCCGCCGCTCGCTGCGAGGCCCCGTCCGCCGTCGGCACCGGCCCCGCCAGGAGCCCCGCCCTGCGCCACCGCCTCGGCATCCCCGTGCCTCCCACCTGGACGCCGACCCCGCGCGACCGCCCGCCCGGAACCGACGGCCTCTGCGTCGCCGGGGCCCCTCACGCACGGCGACCACCCCGGGTGGGGCGGCGGGCGTCAGAGTTGCGTCAAGGACCGGCCCGCGCCCCTCCACGGCCCGTTCCGCCGCGAGAACCGGCCGTAAGGTCGACGCTGCGCAGGCGGCGGTCGACCGGAAGACAATGAGGCCATGGGACGCGGCAAGCTTCGGATATACCTCGGTGCGGCACCGGGCGTCGGCAAGACGTACGCCATGCTCGCCGAGGCCCACCGCCGGGTGGAGCGGGGCACCGACTGCGTCGTCGGCTTCGTCGAGCACCACGACCGCCCCCGCACCGAGGTCATGCTGCACGGCCTCGAACAGGTGCCCAGGCGCACCCTTGAGCACCGCGGTGCCGCCTTCACCGAGATGGACGTCGACGCCGTCCTCGCCCGCGCCCCCCAGGTCGCCCTGGTCGACGAACTCGCCCACACCAATGTGCCCGGCTCCCGCAACGCCAAGCGCTGGCAGGACGTCGAGGAACTCCTCGCGGCCGGCGTCGACGTCGTCTCCACCGTCAACATCCAGCACCTGGAGTCGCTCGGCGACGTCGTCGAGTCCATCACCGGCGTACGCCAGCGCGAGACCGTGCCGGACGAGGTGGTGCGCCGGGCCGACCAGATCGAGCTGGTCGACATGTCGCCCGAGTCGCTGCGCCGCCGCATGGCCCACGGCAACGTCTACAAGCCCGACAAGGTCGACGCGGCCCTCTCCAACTACTTCCGCCCCGGCAACCTCACCGCCCTGCGCGAACTCGCCCTGCTCTGGGTGGCCGACCGCGTCGACGAGTACCTCCAGCGGTACCGCAGCGAACACCGGGTCTCGAAGATATGGGGCTCACGGGAACGCATCGTCGTCGGACTGACCGGCGGACCCGAGGGCCGCACCCTGATCCGGCGCGCCGCCCGGCTCGCCGAGAAGGGCGCGGGCGGCGAGGTGCTCGCCGTCTACATCGCCAGCAGCGACGGCCTGACCGGCGCCTCGCCCAAGGAACTCGCCGTCCAGCGCACCCTGGTGGAGGACCTCGGTGGAACGTTCCACCATGTCGTCGGCGACGACATACCGGCCGCCCTGCTCGCCTTCGCGCGCGGCGTCAACGCCACCCAGATCATGCTGGGCGTCTCCCGCCGCAAGACCTGGCAGTACGTCTTCGGACCCGGCGTCGGCGCCACCGTCGCCCGCGACTCGGGACCCGACCTCGACGTCCACCTCATGACCCACCCCGAGGCCGGCAAGGGCCGCGGCCTCCCGGTCGCCCGGGGCGGGCGGCTCGGGCGGGCCCGCATCCTGTGGGGCTGGCTGATCGGCGTCGGCGGCCCCGTCCTGCTCGCGCTGCTCCTGAACACCGTCAACCTCGGCCTCGCCAACGACATGCTGCTGTTCCTCGCGGTGACGGTCGCCGCCGCCCTGCTCGGCGGCCTGCTGCCCGCGCTGGCCTCGGCCGCCGTCGGCTCGCTGCTGCTGAACTACTTCTACACACCGCCCCTGCACCGCTGGACCATCTCCGACCCGAAGAACATCGTCGCCATCGCGATCTTCGTCGGGGTCGGCGTCTCGGTGGCCTCCGTCGTCGACCTCGCCGCCCGCCGCACCCACCAGGCCGCCCGGCTGCGCGCCGAGTCCGAGATCCTCTCCTTCCTCGCGGGCAACGTGCTGCGCGGCGAGACCGGCCTCGAAGACCTGCTCGAACGGGTCCGGGAGACGTTCGGCATGGAGTCCGCGGCCCTGCTGGAGCGGGCGGGCGACGTCGCGCCGTGGACCTGCGCGGGCCGCGTCGGCACCGGACGCGCCGTCCGACGGCCGGAGGAGGCGGACGTGGACGTGCCCGTCGGCGACCACATGGCGCTCGCGCTGACCGGCCGGGTGCTGCCCGCCGAGGACCGCCGGGTGCTCGCCGCGTTCGCCGCGCAGGCCGCCGTCGTCCTGGACCGCAGGCGCCTCCAGGAGGAGGCCGACCGGGCCCGCACCCTCGCCGAGGGCAACCGCATCCGCACCGCCCTGCTCGCCGCCGTCAGCCACGACCTGCGCACCCCGCTGGCCGGCATCAAGGCCGCCGTCTCCTCCCTGCGCTCCGACGACGTGGCCTGGTCGGAGGAGGACCAGGCCGAACTGCTCGAAGGCATCGAGGAGGGCGCCGACCGCCTCGACCACCTGGTCGGCAACCTGCTCGACATGTCCCGCCTCCAGACCGGCACCGTCACCCCGCTGATCCGCGAGATCGACCTCGACGAGGTGGTGCCGATGGCGCTCGTCGGCGTCCCCGAGGACAGCGTCGCCCTCGACGTCCCGGAGACGCTGCCCATGGTCGCCGTCGACCCCGGGCTCCTGGAACGGTCGGTCGCCAACCTGGTCGAGAACGCCGTCAAGTACAGCCCGCGCGACAACGACGTCCTGGTGGCCGCCAGCGCCATCGCCGACCGGGTGGAGGTCCGGGTGGTCGACCGCGGCCCCGGCGTCCCCGACGAGGCCAAGGAACGCATCTTCGCGCCCTTCCAGCGCTACGGTGACGCCCCGCGCGGAGCCGGCGTCGGCCTCGGGCTCGCCGTCGCGCGCGGCTTCGCCGAGGCCATGGGCGGCTCCCTCACCGCCGAGGACACGCCAGGCGGCGGCCTCACCATGGTCCTCACCCTCCAGGCGGCAGGATCACGCCAGGAGCAGCCCCACCCCGTACCACCGCAAGAACCCGAAAGGCAGGCCTCATGACCCGGGTGCTCGTGATCGACGACGAGCCGCAGATCGTGCGCGCCCTCGTGATCAACCTCAAGGCCCGCAAGTACGAGGTCGACGCGGCCCACGACGGGGCCACCGCCCTCGAACTGGCCGCCGCCCGCCACCCCGACGTGATCGTCCTGGACCTGGGCCTGCCCGACATGGACGGCGTCGAGGTGATCCGCGGCCTGCGCGGCTGGACCCGGGTGCCGATCCTGGTGCTGTCCGCCCGGCACTCCTCCGACGAGAAGGTCGAGGCCCTCGACGCCGGCGCCGACGACTACGTCACCAAGCCGTTCGGCATGGACGAACTCCTCGCCCGGCTGCGGGCCGCCGTCCGCCGGGCCGAACCCGTCGGCGCGGGCGAGGACGAGCTGACGACCGTGGAGACCGAACAGTTCACCGTCGACCTCGCCGCCAAGAAGGTCCACCGGGACGGCAAGGACGTCCGCCTCACCCCCACCGAGTGGCATCTGCTGGAGGTCCTGGTCCGCAACACCGGCCGCCTGGTCAGCCAGAAACAGCTGCTCCAGGAGGTGTGGGGCCCCTCCTACGGGACCGAGACCAACTACCTGCGCGTCTACATGGCCCAGCTGCGCCGCAAACTGGAGACCGACCCGTCGCACCCCCGCCACTTCATCACCGAGCCGGGCATGGGGTACCGCTTCGAGCGCTGACGCCGGGTACGACGCCCGCGTACGGCGCCTGCGCAACGGCGACGAGGCCCGGGTCGGCCGCGGGACCGGGCGCGCGTGCGGTGCTGTCGGTGGGTCCCGGTACGCTTTCGGGTATGAGTGCCGTTCCTCGTTCGGACAAACCGGTGGGCCGGTTGCGACGCATGCTCGACCGGCTCTCCACCTCGCAGGAGGACCTGGAGTCCGAGGAGCTGCGGGAGGAGACCGAGACCTCGGGCTGCACCCGTATCGGTGACTGCCACGACCGGCAGATCGTCACCGTTACTGGTACCTTGCGCACGGTCACCCTCCGGCCACGCGCCGGGGTCCCCGCCCTGGAGGCCGAGCTGTTCGACGGCTCCGCGGCGCTGGACGTGGTGTGGCTCGGCCGCCGTTCCATCGTCGGGATCGAACCGGGACGCAGGCTCGTCGCGTCCGGCCGGATCGCGATGAGCAGAGGCCGCCGGGTGCTGTTCAACCCGAAATACGAACTGAAACCCCTCGGACGGGAGTAGCCGGTGACGTCGCTCGACAAGCCGACCGAAGACACTCAGGCCGACGACGACGCCAGGGCGGTGACCGAGGCCGCGCTGTTCGAGGCGTTCGGCGGGGTGCGGGGCATGGTCGAGACGGTGCTGCCCGGCCTCCTCTTCGTCACCATCTTCACGATCAACAAGGACCTGCACTGGTCCGCGATCGCCGCGCTCGTCGTCTCCCTGCTGCTCGTGGTGGGCCGCCTGGTCACCCGCAGCACCATGAAGCACGCGTTCAGCGGGGTCTTCGGCGTCGCCTTCGGTGTCGTCTTCGCGATGATGACCGGCAACGCCAAGGACTTCTATCTGCCGGGCATGCTCTACACGCTGGGGCTGGCGCTCGCGTACATCGTCACGACGGTGTGCGGGGTGCCGTTGATCGGGCTGATCCTCGGTCCCGTCTTCAAGGAGAACCTCTCCTGGCGGACCCGCAACCCCGGGCGCAAGAAGGCGTACGCGAAGGCCAGTTGGGCCTGGGGGCTCATCCTTCTCGCCAAGTGCGCGATCCTCTTCCCGCTGTACCTGTGGGCCAATACGGCGCAGTTGGGCTGGGTGCTGGTCGCCCTCAAGATCCCGCCGTTCCTGCTCGCCGTGTGGCTGACGTGGGTGTTCCTGGCGAAGGCGCCCGCGCCGATCGACGTGTTCGCGGAGATGGAAGCCGCCGAGAAGGCGGAGGAGGAGCGCACGGCGCTGGCCGCTGAGGGCGGCGACGTCACCGGTCGGCATCGCCGGTAGGCAGGGGCACCCGGCGTGGATGCCGGCCCGCGTTGCGGGGCTGCCGCCCCCGTGCCCCCGCTTCGGCCCTGAACGGGCGACCACGACGAAGCAGGGCGCCCCTTCTTGCCCGGGGCACCCTGCTTCTTGTCCGTCTCGGGGGTCAGTTCTCGCGTCTCACCGAGAGGAGGTCCTCCAGCTGTTCCTCCCTCGCCTGGGCGGCGACGAAGAGGAGTTCGTCTCCTGCTTCCAGGGAGTCCTCCTGGGTCGGGGTGAGGACCCGGGTGCCCCGGATGATCGTCACCAGGGACGTGTCCTCGGGCCACTCCACGTCGCCGACCTGGGTACCGGCCAGCGCCGACTCCTCGGGGAGGGTCAGTTCGACGAGGTTGGCGTCCCCGTGGCTGAAGCGGAGCAGGCGGACCAGGTCGCCGACGCTCACCGCCTCCTCGACCAGGGCCGACATCAGACGCGGGGTGGAGACGGCGACGTCGACGCCCCAGGACTCGTTGAAGAGCCACTCGTTCTTGGGGTTGTTGACGCGGGCGACGACGCGCGGAACGCCGTACTCCGTCTTGGCGAGCAGCGAGACGACCAGGTTCACCTTGTCGTCGCCGGTCGCGGCGATGACGACGTTGCAGCGCTGGAGCGCCGCCTCGTCCAGGGACGTGATCTCGCAGGCGTCGGCGAGCAGCCACTCCGCCCGCGGGACGCGCTCGACCGAGATGGCCGTCGGCGCCTTGTCGATCAGCAGAATCTCGTGCCCGTTCTCCAGCAGCTCGCCCGCGATCGAGCGGCCGACCGCACCGGCACCGGCAATGGCGACCCTCATCAGTGACCGCCCTCCTCTTCGGGACCCTTGGTGAACGCGGCCTCGACCGTGTCGATCTCGTCGGTGCGCATCATCACGTGCACCAGATCGCCCTCCTGGAGCACCGTCTGCGAGGTCGGCAGGATGGCCTCGCCGAGCCGGGTCACGAACGCCACCCGGACGCCCGTCTCCTCCTGGAGCCTGCTGATCTTGTGGCCGACCCAGGCGGCCGACGTGTGCACCTCGGCGAGCTGGACCCCGCCGGTGGGGTCGCGCCACAGCGGCTCGGCGCCCGAGGGGAGCAGCCGGCGCAGCATCTGGTCGGCCGTCCAGCGGACCGTCGCCACCGTGGGGATGCCCAGGCGCTGGTAGACCTCGGCGCGGCGGGGGTCGTAGATGCGGGCCGCGACGTTCTCCACGCCGAACATCTCGCGGGCCACCCGGGCCGAGATGATGTTCGAGTTGTCACCGCTGGAGACGGCGGCGAAGGCACCGGCCTCCTCGATGCCGGCCTCGCGCAGGGTGTCCTGGTCGAAGCCGACCCCCGTGACCCGACGGCCACCGAACCCGGGGCCCAGACGGCGGAAGGCGGTGGGGTCCTGGTCGATCACGGCGACCGTGTGCCCCTGTTGCTCCAGGGTCTGGGCGAGAGCGGAACCCACTCTGCCGCAGCCCATGATGACGATGTGCACGACCGTCCTTCCGGTGTCAAGAGATACTGCTCAGCCACATCAGGGTCTCAGACCGACGCCCAAGCTACACACGCGCGGTACACGGAGGGCACCCCTGTGCACGGTTGCCGCCACGACTGCGGTGAGGTCAGCGCCTGCTGATGCTGCGGATGCTCGCGAGGGTGAGAAGCACGAGGCCGACCAGCGCCGCCACGGCACCGATCAGCTCAGCTGGGGCGGGCATACGACCTCCGGGGCGGTGAACGGCGAGCTGCCAAAACGGTAAGAAAGAGGTGAAGGACCAGGGAACCTGCGGGGTCAGCCATCTAGGCACGGGCTTCGGCGCGCACGTCGGCGACCTGCGGAATCCGCCGCGCGGACGGTCCCGAATTCACTCGGAGAGCAGACGCGGGCACCGGGGTCCGCTGCTTGGGGGCGCCGAGAGTGGGGGAGAGTGGTTGCGCACTCGTTCGAACGCCTACGATGCACTGTTGTGTCCAAACTGACCGACGTGCCCAAGCGGATTCTGATCGGGCGCGCACTGCGCAGTGACCGGCTGGGAGAAACCCTCCTGCCCAAGCGCATCGCCCTCCCCGTCTTCGCCTCCGACCCGCTGTCCTCCGTCGCCTACGCGCCCGGCGAGGTGCTGCTGGTCCTGTCCGTCGCGGGCGTGTCGGCGTACCACTTCAGCCCCTGGATCGCCCTCGCGGTGGTCGTGCTGATGTTCACCGTGGTGGCGTCCTACCGGCAGAACGTGCACGCCTACCCGAGCGGTGGCGGCGACTACGAGGTGGCGACCACCAACCTCGGCCCCAAGGCCGGCCTCACCGTGGCCAGCGCCCTGCTCGTCGACTACGTCCTCACGGTCGCCGTCTCCATCGCCTCCGGCATCGAGAATCTCGGCTCCGCCCTCCCGTTCGTCGTCGAGCACAAGGTCGCCTGCGCCGTCGCCGTGATCGTGCTGCTCACGCTGATGAACCTGCGCGGGGTCAAGGAGTCCGGCAAGCTCTTCGCCATCCCCACCTATGTGTTCGTCGCCGGTGTCTTCATCATGATCGCCTGGGGCGCCTTCCGCGGCCTGGTCCTCGGCGACACCATGCGGGCGCCCACCGCCGGCTACACCATCAAGGCCGAGCACCAGGGCCTGGCCGGTTTCGCCCTGGTCTTCCTGCTGCTGCGCGCCTTCTCCTCCGGCTGCGCCGCGCTCACCGGCGTCGAGGCCATCTCCAACGGCGTCCCGGCCTTTCGCAAGCCCAAGTCGAAGAACGCGGCGTCCACGCTGGCCGCCATGGGCCTGCTCGCCGTCACCATGTTCTGCGGGATCATCGTCCTCGCCCTGGTGACCAAGGTCAGGATGGCCGAGAACCCCGCCGTCGACCTCCTCAAGAACGGCGCCGGAATCGGTTCCGGATACGTCCAGAACCCGGTCATCACGCAGGTCGCCGAGGCCGTCTTCGGCAAGGGCAGCTTCCTGTTCGTGGTGCTCGCGGCGGCCACCGCGCTCGTGCTGTTCCTGGCCGCCAACACCGCCTACAACGGCTTCCCGGTGCTCGGCTCGATCCTCGCCCAGGACCGCTATCTCCCCCGCCAGCTGCACACCCGCGGCGACCGCCTCGCCTTCTCCAACGGCATCGTGCTGCTCGCGGGCGCCGCGACCCTGCTGATCGTGATCTACGGCGCCGACTCCACCCGGCTGATCCAGCTCTACATCGTCGGCGTGTTCGTGTCCTTCACGCTCAGCCAGATCGGCATGGTCCGGCACTGGAACCGCCATCTGGCCACCGAGCGCGACCTCGCCACCCGCCGCCACATGGTCCGCTCGCGCGCCATCAACTCCTTCGGAGCCTTCTTCACCGGCCTGGTCCTGGTCGTCGTCCTGGTCACCAAGTTCACCCACGGCGCCTGGGTCGCCCTGCTCGGCATGGTCATCTTCTATACGACGATGACGGCGATCCGTAAGCACTACGACGGCGTCGCCGCCGAGATCGCCGCCCCCGAGGGCCCCGGCGACGACAGCGTGCGGCCCTCCCGGGTCCACTCGGTCGTCCTGATCTCCAAGATCCACCGGCCGACCCTGCGCGCCCTCGCCTACGCCAAGCTGATGCGCTCCGACACCCTGGAGGCGCTCACCGTCAACGTCGACCCGGCCGAGACCAAGGTGCTGCGCGAGGAGTGGGAACGGCGCGGGATGGACGTTCCGCTGAAGGTCCTGGACTCGCCGTACCGGGAGATCACGCGGCCGATCATCGAGTACGTCAAGAGCCTGCGCAAGGAATCACCACGCGACGCGGTCGCCGTGATCATCCCCGAGTACGTGGTCGGCCACTGGTACGAACACCTGCTGCACAACCAGAGCGCGCTGCGCCTGAAGGGCCGGCTCCTGTTCACCCCGGGCATCATGGTGACGTCTGTCCCCTACCAGCTCCAGTCCTCCGAGGCGGCCCGCAACCGCGCCCGCAGGCGGCAGGAGTGGAACGCGCCGGGTTCGGTGCGGCGGGGGCCCGCCGAGGAGCGGGCGAAGGAGACCGGCACCAGGAACTAGAGTGGAGGGCTGATGTCGGGCCCGTCGACCGGGCCACCCCCCTCTTGATCTTGGAGTCACCCCGCCATGCAGGCAGAACCGAAGAAAACGCAGGCGGGGTCCGAGGCAGGCACTCCGACGGAAACGCCGGCGGAATCCCCGGTGGCATCACCGGCGGAATCCCCGGCGGTCTCCCTGGTGGGGGAGGAGTACGAGGTCGAGGTCGGGCCCGTCGCGCACGGCGGCCACTGCATCGCCCGCACCGACGCGGGCCAGGTGCTCTTCGTCCGGCACGCGCTGCCCGGCGAGCGGGTCGTGGCCCGGGTGACCGACGGCGAGGAGGGCGCCCGTTTCCTGCGCGCCGACGCGGTCGAGGTGCTCACCCCGTCCAAGGACCGCATCGAGGCGCCCTGCCCCTACGCCGGTCCCGGCCGCTGCGGCGGCTGCGACTGGCAGCACGCCAAGCCGGGAGCGCAACGCCGGCTCAAGGGCGAGGTCGTCGCGGAGCAGCTCCAGCGGCTCGCGGGGCTCACCCCGGAGGAGGCCGGCTGGGACGGCACGGTGATGCCGGCCGACGGCGACAAGCTGCCCTCGGGCGAGGTCCCGCAGTGGCGGACGCGGGTGCAGTACGCGGTGGACGCGGACGGGCACGCGGGGCTGCGCCGGCACCGCTCGCACGAGGTCGAGCCCATCGACCACTGCATGATCGCGGCGCCCGGGATCAGCGAGCTGGGCATCGAGAAGCGCGACTGGTCGGGCATGGAGTCCGTCGACGCGATCGCCGCGACCGGGTCGCAGGACCGGCAGGTCATCCTCACCCCGGCACTCGGCGAGCGCCTCCCGATCGTCGAACTGGACCGGCCGGTCTCCGTCCTGCGGGTCGGTGAGAAGGACGGCGGCGTCCACCGCGTCCACGGCCGCCCGTTCGTCCGCGAGCGGGCCGACGGCCGCACCTACCGGGTGGGCAACGGCGGTTTCTGGCAGGTCCACCCGAAGGCGGCCGACACCCTCGTGACCGCCGTCATGCAGGGCCTGATGCCCCGCAAGGGCGAGACCGCCCTCGACCTGTACTGCGGCGCCGGCCTCTTCGCGGGCGCCCTCGCGGACCGGCTCGGGGAGGCGGGCGCGGTGCTCGGCATCGAGTCCGGCAAGCGTGCGGTCGAGGACGCGCGGCACAACCTGGAGGACTTCCCCCGGGTGCGGATCGAGCAGGGCAAGGTCGACACGGTGCTGCCGCGCACGGGCATCAGTGAGGTCGACCTCATCGTCCTCGACCCCCCTCGCGCGGGCGCGGGCCGCAAGACGGTCGCCCACCTCGCCTCCCTCGCCGCCCGCCGCATCGCCTACGTGGCCTGCGACCCGGCCGCCCTCGCCCGCGACCTGGGGTACTTCCGGGAGGGCGGGTACCGGGTACGGGTGCTGCGGGTGTTCGACCTGTTTCCGATGACGCATCACATGGAGTGCGTGGCGATTTTGGAGCCTGCCGCTAAGGGTGCCTGAGCTGCGGGTTTTCGCGTGCACGGTATGTGCGGTGCGGGCGTTACGGGCGGTGTCGTGAAGCTGAAATGACGCTCGTGACGCTCATTTGACGCTCGTTCTGATGAGGTGTCAGGTGCCTTGTTGGGCAGGTCAAACCACGTCAGGGTGCTGAGCATCGCTGGTGCGATGAGGGCAGGCGACGCTGGGTGCAGACCGACTGGGCATGGCGCAATGTGCTGTGCGGGCTCGGGGGGCCCGGTACCTGATGGTGGCCCACGGGCGTGATCCGGCGCGGGCCGCGTCGTCGTACGGCATATCCAGCGTCAGGGAGTTTGCCTCGGCGTGACCCGCCTCAGCGCGGTGGGCTGGACGACGGTTTGACCGAAGGCGGTATGGCGGGGTCGACCGCAGGCACCCCTCGACTTCGGGCCCGAGTCACATCGTGTGCCCGGCACCGCGCAGCAGCGGCGGGTTGAGCAGCCAGGCGTCACCGCGGCGGTAGAGGGCGGCCGGGCGGCCGGTGGGAGGGAAGCGTTGGTCGCCGGTGGGCTTGACGAAGCCCGTGGTGTTGAGCACCTTGCGGCGGAAGTTACTCGGGTCCAGTTGCTGGTCCCAGATGACTTCGTAGACCGCGCGCAACTCGCTGAGGGTGAAGAGGTCCCCGCAGAAGGCCGTGGCGACGGCGGTGTATTCGAGCTTGCTGCGGACCTGCTCCACGGCCTCGTCAAGGATCGCCGCATGATCAAACGCCAACGCCGCTCCTTCGCCTTCCAGCTGGGACACGGGAGCCCAGTAGGCGCGCCTGGCGTCGGTGCCGCCTACGGGGGCTGGCAGGTCCGGCCCCAATGCGAGATAGGCGATCGTGACCACTCGCCCCCTCGGGTCGCGTCGAGGGTCCCCGTAGGCGCCGAGTTGTTCGAGATGCAACTTCTTCCCGTCAATTCCGGCCTCCTCGCGGAGTTCGCGGAGCGCGCCTTCACGCAAGGTCTCGTCCTTCTGGACGTAACCACCGGGTAGCGCAGGCCGGCCAAGGAAAGGTTCCACCCCTCGCTCGATCAGCAGCACCATCAACTGCCCGGACCTGATCGTGTAGATCGCCAGGTCGACAGTCACCCAGGACACATCCACCTCAGTGGAGTCTTTGAGCCAGTCATCCACGAGAACCCCTAAAGGTCGCATTGACTTAAACACCTGCTCGACTTATGGTCTCATAGACCAAAATCCAACGAGGGCAGGGGCAGGGCATGTTCACTTCCCATGCGCCACCAGCCAAGGCGGTGGGTGACGAATTGTCCGCTGCCACCCGTCACTTATGCAGCGGCGTATACGTGGACGAGCGCTTCCGGGATCTCGTGATCGACGAGGTGTGCACCGTCCCGTACCGCAGGGTCGCCCCGTCTTACGGGTTTGACATCGTCCCCGTCATGCGCCATGCGTGGCGGGCCGCCGCGCTGACCGCGCTGCTACGGGGGACGGTGGCCGGCGCGGTGAGTGTCCCGGTCTACCTTGGCGCCTTGCCCACCGCCGTCATGGTCTCCTGCGGTCTCGCTCTCCTGTGCCTGATTCCGCTCGCCGTCGAGCTGAGGAAGCTGGACCGGGAGCCGGAGCTCGACCGGATCGGGCGGACCAGGCCCAGCAGACGGAGGGCGCGGAAGTCCACGCGCCGGGGGCTGGGGCCGGTGCGGGGCCCTCGGGCTCTGTTGAGATGGCTGTTCCCTCGTAGGTATTCGGAGAGTGCACGCGCCCTCAGACGTGTCGGCTGGGCTGCGCTGTCCCTGACGCTAGTCGGCCTGATGTTCGCGCTCACCCATCCGCGCCAGGCGACTACCGCCATCCACATAGGCGCGGGTATCACGTTCGTATGCCTCGGCGTCGGAGCCGTGAAGCAGTTGATACTCCACCGCATCATGCGGGCACCGACTCTGCGGCCTCGGTACCTGTCCCGCCGGGAGCAGGCGGCAGACATGGAGCAGCGCCATCCCTGTGCGGTCTACCGCCGCGCTCGTCACAGCGAGGACGATGACGAGGACGACTTCGCTGTCTTCACACTGTTCGGCGACGAGTCACCCTTCATCGGGGCGGGTGAGCTGGTCTACCAGTGGAACCCGCCCATGAGCATCCAACTGCTCCGCCCCTCTGACGACGACGGCGCGCCGCTGCACGACCGTGAGCACCCCGTCCCTCCGTTCCGGGCGCATGAACTGGTCGACTATCTCCGCGAGGCGGTCCAGCTGCTCGACACCGACAGTCAGGACGTCCGGCTTCCGGCACGAGTCACCGACCGCGTGTACGTTGCCGAGACCGATGTGGCGATTGACCGTTCGCTTCTGACCCGCGAATTCGACGCAATCCGGCTGCGGGAAATCATTAACACGCCAGGATCGAAGGAGTACCACTTCCTTGAAGTGACCACTCCCGCGGAAGGGGCTGAGTTCGTCGCGACGGTCCTGCTGCACATCAGCGTTCAAGGGCGCACGCTGAGCATCTCCACCGCCGCGTGCGTCCTCGCCCACACGCCGAGATCTTTCCAGCGCACCGCAGAATTTGGGCACCATGGTGTCCTGGCAGTCGCCTGGGCGGCTCTGCGTGAGCTGGCCATACTGCCTTCGGAGATCCGACACTCCTGGCGACTCGTGCGCTATCTCTATTCCCTGGGAAAAGCAGTCATATTTCCCCGCGACCTCACCTCCACGCCAATCCGTAACGTTCTGATCGGCAGCCGCATGAGCATACGAGAGAAGTCGGCGCAAGAATGGTCCAAGATCCAACTAGAAAAGACCGAAATTCTCGGCCGGATGAAGACGATTGAGCGCCGGCTACTCCGGGCTACCGGTGACTTCCTGGCCACTCACGACGTGGATGCGTCCGAGTTCAATGACCGCGCGACCAAAATCATCAATAGTGGCATCTTCAACTTCGGCGACAACAACAATTTCAGCAACAACGCCGTGGGCGACGCTGCCCAGGTCGGCGCGTCCGCACAAGAATCGTCAGGCACCAATCCCAGCGGTGGAGGAAGTAAATGAACGCCAATCGCGGAATCGTCAGCCACGGCGACCACAACACTTACAGCAACAACGCCATCGGGGAGCACGCTTGCGTCTCCCTGACCGCGCCCTCCTCCCACTCCACGCGCCCCGCCGAGGTCGGCTCGGACGACGAACCGGACTCCGCCGGATGGGACATTGGTGTGGTCACGATCTTGAGTGAGGAACTGCGCTCCGTAGTGGACGAGTTGAAACTCGAACGGCACAGGGTGGGCGGCGGACTATATTTCTACCAGGGCGAACACGCTACTCCGCAGGTGACCGCACGCATCGTGGCCACGCAGAGTCAGAGCCAGGGGCAGCGCTCGGCGATGGCCGCCCTGGAAAACCTGCGTCGCCACTACGCCCCGCGGCTGTGGGCGCTCGTGGGCGTGGGCGGTGGAATCCACGATCAGCACGCGCGTGTCGGCAACGTCGTCGTCTCCACCGAGATCGTGTACTACGAGAACCGCAAGATCAACCCGCTGGGGGACGTCCGCCGGCGCGGGGAACACCGCCAGGCTCCCGCGCCGGTTGTCCACGCGGTGAACGCCTTCTTTACCGATCACGGAACTCCGGCACGGATTCATGGCCAAGTTGCCACGCACGTATCGGAGGAGTTCGAAGTCTACCCAGGATTGATCGGATCTGGTGAAGCCGTCATCGCCGACCGGGAGAGCGACATTCGCGAATGGCTCAAGAAGTATCACGAGAAGGTCCTGGCGGTGGACATGGAAGCCGGCGGACTGAGTCAGTACTGGCAGGAGAACTCAGTCCATGGCGCCACCAATCCCGGCTGGATCGTCATCCGGGGCGTGTCCGACAATGCCGACCAGGATAAGGGCCACGACTTTCACGAGCTGGCGGCCCGGAACGCCGCATACATCCTACGAGAACTCTTGCCCTATCTCTGCTGACTCTCCGCGAAACGCCAAATCCGCCCGCCCGAGATCAGGCATACACAGGGAGATGGCTCGCATGACTGCTTTCCTGTTCGGAATACTCAGTTCGCTCGCAGCCAGCGCGATCGGCCTCGTACTCGGCCTCGTACGCGGCTCCCGCCCTCTGTGGTGGCTGGTCGCGGTCTGCTCGCGCCTCACCGGCACCGGGCTCGCCCGTGTGTACCGTCACCAGTCGTCCGCTGAAGGCGACATCGCCCGCGACCTCGGTCGAGCCAGTTGGATCAAGGTCTTGGCGGGACGAGGAAACGTACTCACCCGCGAGGTCTTCTCGCCTCTGTGGTCGGGGGAGCTATCCCCGGGGTCCGTCCAGGTGCTGCTGCCCGACACGCTCGCACCGGGCGACTCCTGGCTCGACCGACGCTCACAGGATCTGCGCCTCTTCGATCCCGGCTTCACGCCCGACCTGCTCAAGAACCAGGTTCGGGCGAACATGGACTACATGGCTCAGGTGACCCGCGCGCAGCCCCACGTACAACTGCGCAGCTTCAACCTCCCCAACACCTGCCGTGTGATCGCCACGGACCGGGCAGCCTACCTCACCTTCTACAGCAGCTCCAGCCACGGCAGGAACTCCCCTTGCCTATACGCCCGGGCCCCCGGACTCCTGTACTCGATAGCCCTCCAGCAGTTCGACGTGGCGTGGACGAACAGTTCCTCAGCCCGCCCTACTCCCTGACCTCTACCGCCCCGATGGCCAGGCGCGACTGAACCAGGGGGAGCACGGCGCGGGTGCGCCGCTCGATGTCCACCGCGGTACCGGGCCGTTGTACGTTCGGAGTCTGGTGAGAGGGGGGCTGATGCCGGGGGTTCGTTATGACCAACGGGTTTTGGTGCTCGTCGAGGTACGGGGGGAGCAGCGCGACTGGGACGAGGCGGAGCTGCTGTTCGACCGGCAGGGCTGGCCGGTCGTGACGGCGTTCGCCCGTGGGGAGGGCGCGTCGCGGGGTGTGCTGAGCGAGGCCGAACCGGCACGGTTGTACTCCGTCGAGGTGCGGTTCTTCGGGGCCCGCAACCGGCGCACCGAGCGGGCGGCCACCTGGCGGGTGGAGCGGCTGGCACGGGTGGCCGGGTTGGAGATGTACGCCCGGCGTTGCGAGGTGGTGGACCGGGACCGGGAGGAGCTGACCGGCTGGCGGGTGCATACGGTGGCCCACAGACCACCGCGCGCACCCGTCCCCCGGCCGCGGACGTCGATGGAGGGATTGCGCAACGCGGCGGTGCTGGCGCGTGCGCGGACCTCGGTGCGGCGTGGCTACCACGACACGGGCATGGTGGTCACGGGTACGGCGTCGGAAGCCCGCCGGCTCTCCCGCATGGACCTGCCCGGCGGTTCCGCTCCGGGGGCTGGCATCGACGTACGGCCGCTCTACGGCCGGGAGCGACGGCACATCGTGCCGCGTCGCGACGAAGACGGTCGGCGTCGTACGTTCCGCCTCGCGGCCTGGCTGTTCGCCATGACCTTCTGCGCCGTGGTCGCCCGGCACCACAGTGGTGTGCAGACGTGGGTGTGGGCCGGTGCGGCGGTGGTGTGCTTCGCCGGAGGAGCCCGGTTGGCGTACGGCATGTTCGAGGCCGGCGGTCGCGTGACGAGCCTTTTCGTGGTCAGTGCGGCGTCCGTCTGCTTCCTTTTTGTCGCGTTCGGCGCGGGCAAGGACGGCAGCGGCTGGACCCCGGCGGAGATGCTGTCGTTCTTTGCCGTCACGGCGACCGTGGGCGGGATCTGGCTGCTGGTCCGCCAGTGGGCGTGGGGCGAGTGGCTGGCCTGGGCGGCGCCGCTCGTGTTCACGGCGGTCGTGTCCTTCGTGGTGGCGTCCGGATCGGTGCTGCACGCGCTGTACGCGGTGCGTCTCGGGCTGACACCCGGTGACCTCGACGTTCCGGGGGTCTGGCAGGCCGCATCGGCGGTGAAGCTGTCGAGCCTGCTCAGCTACGCCCTGCTCGTGCCGGCGCTGTGGGGGATCGCGAAGCATGTGCACGCCCCGTTCGTCAGCCCTGTCGAACAGCTCGGCGTCCCGCTGTACGTCCTCACCCAGATGACGGTGGTGGCGATGTGCGCGATCGGGGCGCTCGACTCGGCGGGAGACGCGGTGAAGGACGTCCGCGCGGCCGCGGTCCGGAAGACGGTTCCGCCGTCGTACTTCGGGGTGGCGCCGGAGTGGACGTGCGTCGAGCCGACGGTTCCCGCGGCGAAACTCGGCAGCCGGGGTGGCGTGCTCCGTCCCGAGCGGCCGTACCTCTCGTTCGGGGAGGCCGGCGGAACGGTGTCGCTGTGGGATGAACCGGCGGGCAGAGTGCTCCAGTTGCCCGCCGAGCAGGTGCGCCTCGTCCCGGTGGCCGATGGCCGGGTCCGGTGCTCCTTCTCGTACGCGAGCCTGCCGAAGGACGCCTGACGCGTACCAGCGCCTCCGTCTGAGACGGGCGGTCTCAGTCGGTCCAGTCGGTGTTCCAGTTGGTTGTGCGGCGTTGTTTTTCGATCGCCTTGTGTGCGGCCTTCATGCCCGGTCGCATGCCGCGGTACTCCGTTCTGTCCTTGTGGAACTCGCGTGCGGCGGCCCTCTCCATCTCCGGAGTGGCGTTGGGGTGCGCGCGTCGGTACTCCGCGAGCCAGGCGTTGGTCTCGTCGGACGAAACGGGGTTACTCCTCGGTGCCGGTACCCGTGGGACGGACGGTGGGGCCGGAGGAGGTGTCGGGCGCGGCGTCGAATAGGTCGGGTTCGGCTTCAGGCGGTGGAGCGCCGCGCCGATCAGTATCGCGAAGAACAGCACAGGCGGCGCCAGCAGCAGCACCAGCACGATCCATCTGACCACGGGTCACCTCACTTCTCTCGGCCCAGGTATACCCGCTCGGCCTGCCGTGCGGCGGGGCGGGCCGGTGGGTTCAGCGGCGGTACAGGGTGAGGAGGAGGGCGTAGTGGGCGGCGTTCGGGGATTCGGTCTGCGGGGGTGTGTTCTCGGCCAGTTCCGCCAGGGTGGTGCGGAGGTGGGTGGCCTGGGTGGGGGTCAGGTGGAGGTGGCGGAGGATCGTGAGGGGTTCGTTGTCGGGCGGGGGGAGTTCGGCGGGGCGGGGTTGCGTCGGCGGGGCGGCGGTGGGGGGCGTGCGGCGGTAGTAGCGCTCGGTGCCGCCGCGGACCCGGCGGGTCTCGCAGACGTGCACGAGACCCGCGCCGTGCAGCACCTTGAGGTGGTAGCCGACGCTGCCCTTGGCCACCCCGAGCGAGCCCGCCAACTGGCTGATCGTGGCGGGGCCGCGGCCGAGCCAGGAGAGCAGCAGTTGCCGTGTCGGGTGGCCCATCGCCTTGTGCCGCTCGGCGTCCGAGACACGCGGCGCTTCGCCGGGGACGTGGTCAGCCATACCGTCAACTGTAACTGTCGTGATTCCTTGACGCTTTGATCGGCGGCCCTGTGTACTGACGGCACGGCGCCTGCGGGCCCGAGAACGGAGCACTCCATGGAACGCGAAGAGACCGACCGGATCGTGGCGGAGATCAGCGAACTGGTCCGCACCCGCTACGTCTTCCCCGAGGTCGGCGAGCGCGTCGCGCGACGGCTGGACGAGGCCGTACGCACCGGCCGGTACGCCGCCGTCACCGATCCGGCCACCCTCGCCTCCGTGGTCACCGAGGATCTCCAGCGGTGCAACGACGACAGCCATCTGCAACTCATCCACCACCCCAGGCCCCTCCCCGACCTGCCCGAGGGAGCGGCCCTGAACGCCGTCATCGAGCGCCGGGTGCACGCCACCATGAGCGGCATCGGGCGGATCGAGAGGCTGGCCGGGAACATCGGGCTGCTGGAGATCGAGCCGGCGCTCTTCGGCGTCCATCTCGTCGGCGACGAGATCGCGGCCGCGATGCGCGTCCTGCGCCACACCGAGGCGCTCATCATCGACCTGCGGCACTGCATCGGCAGCGACCCGGGCGCCCTCGCGTACTTCTGCACCTATCTCCTCCCCTCCGGCACCCACCTCACCGACGTCTACGACCGCGCCAAGGACCTGACGCGGCAGTACTGGACGTTGCCGCATGTGCCCGGCCCGCGGTACGGGACCGAGCGCCCGGTCTATGTGCTGACCAGCCGCCAGACCTACTCCGGCGGCGAGGCGCTCGCCCACGACCTGCGCCACGCCGGCCGGGTCACCCTCGTCGGCGAGGTCACCGCGGGCGGCGCCCACCCCCGTATCGGCGTCCGGGTGCACCCGAACCTGGAGGCGGGCATTCCCACCAGCCGTTCCATCAACCCGGTCACCGGCACCGACTGGGAGGGCGTCGGTGTGGTGCCGGACATCGAGGCACCGGCCGACGGGGCGTTGAAGGTCGCGCACGCCGCCGCCCTCGACCACATCTCCCTGCGGCCGCCGGTCGCCGCCGGGGCCTGAGCCGCCCGCGCCCGGCGGAACGTCAGCGCGCCTGCCAGCGGGGAGGGCGTTTCTCGACGAACGCCCGGGGCCCCTCCACCGCGTCCGCGCTGTGCGATCTGCGCTCCTCCCACGGATAGCGGGTGGCGAACGCCTGCTCCAGCGGCATCGTGGCGGACACGGTCGCCGCCTCCTTGATGGCCCGGACCGACAGCGGAGCGCACCGCACGAGGTCGCTCACCCAGCTCTCGGCGCAGTCGTCGAGCTCCTCGGGCGCCACCACCTCGTTGACCAGACCGAGCGCGAAGGCCCGCTCGGCACTCAGCGGCCGTCCCGTCAGCAGGTGTCCCATCGCGGTCTTCCAGGGGAGCTGGCGGGTGAGCCGGAACACGCCGCCCGCCCCGGCCATCAGGCCGAGCTTCGCCTCGGGCAGCGCGAACACGGCGTCGCTGGAGGCGATGACGAGATCGCAGGCCAGGGCCAGTTCGAACCCGCCGCCCAGCGCGTATCCCCGGACCTTGGCGACGACCGGCTTGCTCAGGCCGAAGCGCTCGGTGAGCCGGGGCCAGCCCGGTCTGCCCCGGCTGCCGAAGGTCGCCGTTCCCGCCTCGCCCGCGCTGGTGCGGGCCGACAGCTCCTTGAGGTCCTGGCCGACGGAGAACGCGCGCGTCCCGGCGCCGGACAGCACCGCGACCCACAGCTCGTCGTCGGCCTCGAAGTCGTCCCAGATCTCGGCCAGTTCCTCGTGCGTGCGCAGATCCATGGCGTTGAGCACCTCGGGCCGGTCGAGCGTCACCCGGGCCACCCGGCCGGTCTTCTCGTAGCGCACCCGAGGCCGGGAGCCGGCCCCGCTCACGCGGTGGCCCCGGAGCCCGCGACGACGTCCTTGAGGAACCGCGCCAGACGGCCGGCCCCCTCGTCGATCTCGCCCGGTTCCAGATAGCTACAGGACAGCCGCAACTGCCGCGCGCCGTCACCGCCGAGATAGAACGGCGCCATCGGCGTCCACAGCACGCGGTACTCCCGCGCCGAACGCTCAAGGAGTGCCATGTCGACCTCGACGGGCAGCCGCAGCCGGACGAAGAAACCGGCGGTCGGCCTGTTCCAGGACACCTCGGGCACCGCGGCCGCCACCTGGCGGTCCAGCGCCTCCAGCAGCAGCGCCAGGTTGCGCCGGTACAGAGCGGCCTTCGCCCGCCCGAGCCCGGCCAGCGAACCGCCGTGCCGCAACAGCATGCCGCCCACCACGCCCTGGGCGATCGGCGAGGTGTTCACCGTGACCATGGTCTTGAGTTCGGCCATCGCCCGCGCCAGCGGACGGACCTGCCCGGTCCGCGCGTCCCGCACCCGCTGGTCGGCGACGGCGAAACCGACCCGCGCCCCGGGCAGACAGACCTTCGCGAAGGTACCGAGCAGGATCACCCGGCCACCGGCGTCGAGAGCCTTGAGCGGCGGCAGATCCTGGCCAGGCGGCGCGGTGAACCCGTAGGCGATGTCCTCCAGGAGCAGCAGATCCTCCTGCTCGGCCAGGTCGAGGAGGGCCAGCCGGGCCGCGCGGTCCAGCACCGTGCCGGACGGGTTGGCGTAGTCCGGCGCGACGTACAGGGCCCGCACCCGGCGCCCGGCCGACCGGGCCCCACGGCACAGCCGGCGCAGTTCGTCGAGGTCGATGCCGTCGGCGGTCTCCGGCACCGGCACGACGGGCACGTCCAGCAGCCGGGCCGCGCCCACGATCCCCACGAACGACGGGTCGACCACCGCGAGCAGGTCCCCGGGACCGGCGCACAGCGCCCGCACCGCCAGCAGCATCGCCTCCTGGCACCCCGCCGTGACCACGATCGACGACGCGTCCACGGCCAGCCCGTGATCCAGGGTCAGGGCGCGGGCGACCAGGTCGTTGATGATGCCGCGGCTCGGCCCGTACTCCTGGAGCAGGCGCCGGGCGGCCACCGGGGTCAGCCCACGCTCCTGGACGAGGTACCCGGTGAAGCGGTCGAGGCACTCCGGGATGTCCACGTCGTCGAGGAACGAGGTGTGCGGGGCGCCGGCGGCGAAGGACACCGCGTCGGGGTAGCGGCTGCCGGCCTCGTTGAGGAAACCGAGCGATTCGATCGTCGGATCGGTGATCCCGGCGTGCAGCTGCGCCGAGTCCAGTACGAGGGTGTTCATCGTGCCTCCCGGTCGGGACGCGGACCGACGAACCCGGAGACCTTCTCCAGGACGTCGCTCGCGTAGAGCCGAGCCCCCTGTTGCAGGGCGAACTCGGCCATGTACCTGCGGAAATCGTCCGGCGGCTCCTCCGCGACGCTCAGCATCGCCCGGTTGGCGGCCACCGCGGGCGCCGCCAACTGCTCGACGGCGATGTCGACGGCGCCCTCCAGGGCGCCGGGCTCGACCACCTCGTCGCAGATCAGGTGCGCGGCCGGTTCGTCGGCCCGGATGCGGCGGCCGGTGAGGATCACCTGCCGGGCCAGCCGGTTGCCGGCCAGCCGGGGCAGCCGGAGGTTCCCGGCGCCGGGCACGATGCCCTCGCGGGCGGCGGGCAGCGAGAAGTAGGCGTCGGACCCGGCGATCACCCGGTCCATCGTGAACAGCAGCTGCATCCCGCCGCCGATCGCGAAGGTGTCCACCGCGCCGATCCAGGGCTTGTGCCCGTGCGCCCCCGTCCAGCAGCCGGTCTCCGGAGGCAGGTACAGCCCCCGCAGCACCTTGCTCACCAGGCCGATCTCACGCCCGATCAGGAAGTCGAGGTAGGAGATCCGGCCCTGGTGCAGATGGGCGAGGTTGATGCCGGAGCTGAAGACCCGGCGCCCCGCGTAGCGCGCGGGCGTCACCGGCCCGCCCCGCACCACACCCACCCGGACCTCGGGATCGAGCAAGACCAGATCCACGGCCGTCTCCATCGCGGCGACGAGCGCGTCCGTCTCGGCGTTGAGGGTGTCCGGCGCGGTGAGGGTGAGGTGGGCGGCGGGCGCGGCGCGCTCCAGCAGCACCGGCCCCAGGTCCACCCGGCCCCGCGCCGAGAACTCCGCCAGCAGCTCCAGGGCCCGCCGCGTCGGCAGCCGCATCGACTCCAGCAGATGCCGGCCGGCCCGGCGGGCGCCGAGCACACCGTGGACGAAGATCGCCTGGTCGACCTCCAGGCCTTCCTTGTCCCGCTGCGCACACCGGGACTCGGCGGCCATCCGCTCCTCGCTCGGCAGCAGTCCCGGCCAGCGCTCCGCCGCGCGGGCGACGAGGGCGGAGAGCCGGGGCCGGTCGGCGCCGCCGTCGGTGAGTTCGGCGTAGATCCGCTCGGCGTGGGCGTCGACGAACGAGAAACGGAGCCGCCGGGCCCCTTCCCGCAGCTCGTCCAGACTCCGCTGCTCCTCGGGCGTGCGCCGGGGCTTGGGCGGGAGGTGCGCGAGCGCCCGTTCCTCCGCACCGGCCGCCCGCGCCAGATCGTGCAGGAGCGCAGTGCCGTCCGGGTCCGCCGCCGGTGCCATCAGACGTCGTCCGGGTGCGCCGCGCCGACCTTCAACACCCGGTCGCAGGCGGCCAGATGCACGCCGAGCGCCTCCTCGAACGAGGTGTGCTCGGCGTCCGCGACGAGCTGACGCAACAGCGCGGGCTCCATGCGGGCGGGCAGACGCGCGGCCAGTTCGGCGAGGTGCGCGTCGAGTTCCGCCGGGCCGTGGATCTCGTCCACCAGGCCGAGTTCCAGCGCCCGGGCCGCGGTGAGCGGCCTGCTCCGGTCCGCCAGCAGACACAGGTGACGGGTGGCGCGGCCGCCGTTGCGCTGGGTCAGTCGGTGCAGGACGGTCCCGGGCCAGAAACCGGTCGACGGGGTGCCGGGGAGCGCGAGGCTCAGGGCCGGTCCCGCCACCCGCAGGTCGCACGCGCTGAGCAGGTCCAGGGCGGGCCCCGCACAATTGCCGACGGCGACGGCCACGGTGAGCGCGTCGAGCCGTTCCCAACGACGCAGGGCGCGTTCCCAGCCGTTGACCTCGTGGACGCCCGTCGTACCCGGCGCGCCCGATTGGTCACCGCAGCCGGTGACCGACGCCACCACCAGGCGCGCGGCGGTGTCCTCCACCTGCTCGCAGGCCCCCGTCAGCACCTTGGCGAGGTCGGCGAGGGGGAGACCGAGGTCGACAGCGACATCGAGTCGTCGCGGTGCCGGGGAATCGTGCATGGTTCAAACTCCGTCATCACATCGGGGCGGTCGGTGGGGGCCATCGGGTCGGGACCTGCGGTCACCAACGCGCCAGCGCGGTCTCGACGGTCGAGCCGGGGCCCATCGTCATCAGGACGCCGAAGTCGCCGGGACGGACCACGTCCTCCGCGGCCAGGCGCTGGTAGGAGAAGAGGAAGGAGCCGCTGGAGAGGTTGCCGTAGTCGCGCAGCACGCTCGTGGTGTGGCGCACGTCGTGCCGGGTCAGGCCCAGGTTCACGCGCACGGAGTCGATGACCTTCTTGCCCCCGGAGTGGATCAGCCAGTGCGCGATCTCGGACCTGCGCAGCCCCGTTCCGTCCAGCAGCCGGCCGATCACCTCCTCGACCGAACCGCCCACCACGTACGGGATGTCGCGTTCCAGGTAGAAGCTGTACTTGCCGTGACCGTCGTCCCAGTCGTAGCGCATCGCGTCGATCGCCTCGGGGATGACCCGGCTGGCGAACTTCAGGATGCGCGGCCCCCGCGCCCGCTCGGGCGGCGCCGATGATTCCGCTCCCGCGCCGCCCGGAGCGTCGGCGATGACGGCGACCGCCGCCGAGCCGTCACCGAACAGGCTGTTCACCACGGCACTGCGCATGGTGTCGTCGAACACGTAGGCCGCCGAGCAGGCCTCGATGCAGACCATCACGGCGAGCCGGCCCGGGTGGGTGGCCGCCCAACCGGCCACCGTCGTCAGCCCGTTCAGCCCCGCGTTGCACCCCATCCCGACCACGTCGACGCGGGAGCACGACGACGGCAGCCCCGCCTCCTTGATGAGCAGGGCGGAGAACCCGGGGGTGAGCAGCCCGGTGGTGGTGACGCAGCAGAGGTAGCCGACGTCGTCCACGCTCGCGCCGATCTCCTCCAGACACGCGGCCAGCGCGCGCCTGCCCATGTCGAGGCCGGTCCTGCGGTGCTTCGCGAGCAGCTCCCCCTGGCTCTCGAAACTCGGCCCGCCGCCCGGTGCCGGTGGCGCCAGCGTGAGGTGGCGGCGTTCGATGGCGCCGGACAGGAACAGGGATCTGAGCCGGGGATCGGTGATGCCGTAAAGGTCGAGGATCTCCCGCTGCGTGTACGACTCGGGGGGTACCGCGGTGGCCGCCCCGACGATGCGCGGACCGTTGTCGGGGAAAGGTGATTCGCTCAGAGTAGGCAAGGTGTCTCCGCTTAGAGTTTCGCCTGCGTGTTCGCCACACGATGTTCGAGCACAAACTCGCGAGAAGACTCTCAAGGGCAATCCGTCATGGCGACGAGGTCGCACTGTGCAAGTACCGTGGATTGTGGCGACGTGCCGAGCGAGGGGTCAAGGCACTGCCGCGCGAACTATCAAACCTGGTGGTGACAGGTGAGAACGGCCCGTTCCTCTTACCTGGGAGCGCCGACCGGGCGGCCGCCACCACCAACGCTGACGGTTCGGCCGCGCTGCCCTTGACCCTGTGTCACGTCGCCGGACAAGCTGGCGAGAGGGTCGCGGTCGCAGAGCCCACCATTCCGTCCCGATTCCGTCCCCGCAGGACCCTCCGCGACACCGAAAACGCCGTCACCCGGGGCGGCCGGTTTTTCGGCTTTCTCGGCCTTCTCGGATTTCTTGGCCTTCTCGGATTTCCCGGCATTGTAGGCGGCTGCGCCCTTTTCATGCCGAGCCTGATTCTGGATGAATAGAACGATACATACCATGCATTCGCTTGCGAGCAGGACGCTGCCTGAGCTGTTCGACGCCGAAGTCCGCCGCGTTCCCGAAGCTCCGGCGCTGATGTACGACGGAACCACCCTGTCGTACGCCGCACTCGACGGGCGGGCCAACCGGCTCGCACGGCTGCTGCTCCGGCGCGGCATGGGACCGGAGGACCTCGTCGGGCTGCTGCTGCCGAGGTCGGTGGAGCTGGTCGTGGCCCTGCTCGCCGTCCTCAAGTGCGGGGCGGCCTATGTGCCGTTCGACCCGGACTACCCGGCCGAACGCACCGCCCACCTGCTGTCCGACGCCGCGCCCCGGCTGGTCCTCGGGGTCCGCGCGACCGAGGAGACCGCCGCCCGGCACGGCGTACCGCTCCTCGTGCTGGACGATCCGGCGGTCGGGTCCCTCCTGGAGCGGGAGTCGGCGCGGCCGGTACGCGACGAGGAACGCGTCCGGCCCCTGGCCCCCGGGCATCCGGCCTACGTCCTGCACACCTCGGGTTCCACGGGAGAACCGAAGGGCGTGATCGGCACGCACGCCGGTGAGGTGAACCACCTCACCGCCCTCGGGCGCCGGTATCCGTATCCGGCGGGCAGCGTCGCCCTGGCGCAGAGTTCGCTCAGCTTCGTGGACGGCTCGACGCAACTGCTCGGCCCCCTGCTGCACGGAGCCTGCGTGGTCCTGGCCGACGCACGGCAGGCGAAGGACCCCCAGGCGCTGGGCGAGCTGATCGCCCGGCACGGGATTCACCATGTCGTGCTGGTGCCGAGCCTCCTCACGGCGATCCTGGACAGCGTCGAACCGACGGCATCGCTCGCCTCGTGCACACGGTGGGTGTGCAGTGGCGAGGAGCTGCCCTCGCGGCTCGCCCACCGGTTCGCCGAGGCGCTGCCCGGCGCCCGGTTGTTCAACTACTACGGGGCGTCCGAGTTCGCCGGCGACGGACTCACCGGCGCGTGCACGGCGCAGGACGTGTCCGTCGGGCGCCCGCTGGAGAACGTGGCCGCCTACGTCCTGGACGCGTCCCTGCGCCCGGTGGCGGCGGGGACGGCGGGCGAGCTGTACATCGCCGGTGCGGCCCTTGCCCGCGGGTACCTGCGGCGGCCGGCGCTGACGGCCGAACGGTTCGTGGCCGACCCGTACGGGCCCGCCGGAACGCGCATGTACCGCACCGGCGACCTCGTCCTCCAACGGCCCGACGGCGCCGTGGAGTTCGTCGGCCGCGCGGACCATCAGGTGAAGCTCCGCGGCCACCGGGTGGAACTCGGCGAGGTGGCGGCCGCGCTGCGCGCCCATCCGGGCGTCGAGCAGGCGGTGGCCGTGGTCCGGCAGGACGACGGCCCGGACGTCCGGCGCCTGGTGGCGTACGCCGTCGCGAGCCGCCGGACCGGACCCCGACCGGCGGCGCCGGAACTCGACGCCGGACAGCTGCGCGCCCACCTCGCGGCGTCCCTTCCCGCGTACATGGTGCCCGCGGCCGTCGTGGTCCTCGACGCGCTGCCACTGACCCCCAACGGCAAGATCGACCGGCGCGCGCTGCCGGCCCCCGAGTTCCGTACCGCCGGGGCCACGGACGACGACGCCCCGCGCGACGCGCGTGAACGTGCCCTGAGCGATGTCTTCATCGCCGTCCTGGCGTTGCCGGGCGGCGGGCGGCGGACCGACGACTTCTTCGCGCTCGGCGGCGACTCCGTCCTCGCCGCCCAAGTCGTCGCGAAGGCACGGCAGTTCGGCCTCGCGCTGTCCGCCGGGGACGTCTTCGTCCACAAGACCGTCGCGGCGCTCGCCGCCGTCGCGCGGGACATCGGGGCGGACGCCGAGGCACCGCCTGTTCCGCCGGTCCCACTCCTGTCGCTGAGCCCCGAAGAATTCGACGAGATCACGGTCGCGTGGAGGATCACATGAACGAGCCGAAGATCGAGGCTGTCCTGCCGCTGACGCCCTTGCAGGAGGGGCTTCTCTTCCACTCCCTCTACGAGGCCGACAGCGACGCGGTCGACATCTACGTCCTCCAGACGGTCGTCCAACTCGACGGCCCGGTGGACCCGGTGGCGCTGCGCGCGGCAGCCCAGGATCTCGTGGCGCGGAACGCCAACCTCCGTGCCGCCTTCCGCCAGTTGGGCTCGGGCCGGTCCGTGCAGCTGATCCCCGAGTCCGTGGACGTGCCCTGGCGTGACGTCGATTTCACGGGCCTGGACGCGGCCGCGCAGGACGCTCGGCTGACCGACCTCGTCGACGCCGACCGCGTGGCACCGTTCGACGTCGCGCAGCCGCCGTTGCTGCGGTTCACCCTGGTACGGCTCGCCGAGGAGCGGCATGTTCTGGTGCTGTGCGCGCACCACATCCTTCTGGACGGCTGGTCGGAGCCGCTGATCCTGGAGGAGATCCTCCGCCTCTACGCCTTCCGCGCGGGGGCCGCGCACCCCGCCGAGCTGCCGCCCGCGCTGCCGAGGCGCCGGGAGTACCGGGACTATCTGGGATGGCTGGCGGGTCAGGACCGTGAGGCGGCGTCGGCCGCTTGGCGTACGGCGCTGGAGGGCGTCGAGGAACCGACCCGGGTGGCGCCCGGCGCCGGGCGGTCGGCCCGGGTCCCCGAGCGCGTGGAGGTCGACCTGTCGCCGGAGGTGTCGGCCGCGTTGTCGGGGGCGGCGCGTTCGTGCGGTGTGACGTTGAACAGTGTCGTGCAGGGCGCGTGGGGCGCGCTGTTGGGGGTGCTGACGGGGCGTCAGGATGTGGTGTTCGGGGCGACGGTGGCGGGGCGTCCTGCGGAGTTGCCGGGTGTCGAGTCGATGGTCGGGTTGTTCATCAACACGGTGCCGGTGCGGGTGCGGTTGGACCCTGCCGAGTCGTTGGCGGCGTTGTTCGGGCGGGTGCAGGACGAGCAGGCCGAGCTGATGCCGCATCAGCATCTCGGGCTCGCGGACATCCAGCGTGGCGTGGGGATCGGTGAACTCTTCGACACCACCACCGTCTTCCAGAACTATCCGACGGAGATCGACGACCTCACCTTCCTCGACGACCTCGGCCTCCAGGTCACCCAGAAACCAGCTCCGGACGCGACGCACTACCCGCTGACCCTGACGACGTTTCCCGGGGAGCGCCTGCGGTTCGAGCTGAGCTTCCGGTCGGACGCGTTCGGCCGGGATGAAGTGGCGGCGCTGGGTGAGCGGTTGAGGCTGCTGCTGGAGGGGTTCGCGGCTGAGCCCGGGGTGTTGGTGGGTCGGTTGGAGGTGCTGTCGGCCGGTGAGCGGGCGTTGGTGCTGGGCGCGTGGCAGGGTGCCGAGGTTGAGGTGCCGGGTGTGGACTTGGCGGTGTTGTTCGGGGAGCGGGTGAAGTGCGCTCCGGATGCGGTGGCGTTGGTGGAGGGGGAACGGGAGTTCTCTTACCGGGAGTTGGATGAGTTGGCGGGGCGGGTGGCTTCGCGGTTGGCTGGGCTGGGGGTGGGGCCCGAGGTCGGTGTGGGTGTGCTGATGGGGCGTTCGGCGGACCTCGTCGTGGGGCTGCTGGGTGTGGTGAAGGCGGGTGGGTTCTACGTTCCGCTGGACTCCCGATTCCCGTTGGTGCGGCGGCGGTTGGTGTTGGCGGAGACCGGGTGCCGGGTGGTGCTGACGGATGCGGGGCACCGTGTCGAGGCGGAGGAGGCTGCGCGCGGGGAGTCGGGTGGCTCCGGCCTCGTGGTGGTCGACGTTGCTGAGGCGCAGAGCGGGGCGTTCGACGGTGAGGTGTGGACGGGGGCTTCCGACGCCGCCGGTGTTGCATCCGGTGCTGATGGTCTGGCGTATGTGATGTTCACGTCGGGGTCGACGGGGGTGGCCAAGGGGGTTGCGGTTTCTCGTCGTTCGGTGGTGGCTCTGGCTCGGGATCGGTGGTTCGGGCAGGGTCGTTTCGGGCGGGTTCTGTTGGCGGCTTCCTATGCCTTCGACGCTTCGACCGCCGAGTTGTGGGTGGCGTTGTTGGGCGGGGGGACCGTCGTGGTGGCGCCGGACGGGGTCCTGTCGGGTGCTGAGTATGAGGAGTTGATTTCTCGGCATGGGGTGACTGCGGTGTTGCCGCCGTCGGGGTTGTTGCGGGTGCTGGCCGAGGAGCGGCCGGAGTGCTTCACCGGGGTGCGGGAGATTCTGACCGGCGGTGACGTGGTGTCCCCGAGTGCCGTCGCCCGGGTGTTGGAGCGCAACCCCGACACCCGGCTGGTCACCAGCTACGGGCCGACCGAGAACACGATGCTGGCCACGGTGCAGGAACTGAGCCTGTCCGACCTCGGCGGGCCGTTGCCGGTCGGGCGGGCCATGGACAACACGCAGCTGTATGTACTGGACGGGTTTTTGCGGCCGGTGCCTGCGGGTGTGGTGGGGGAGTTGTACATCGGCGGTGCCGGTCTGGCGCGTGGGTATCACGGGCGTCCTGGGCTGACGGGGGAGCGGTTCGTCGCGTGCCCGTTCGGGGAACCCGGGGCGCGGATGTACCGGACCGGGGACCTCGTCTCCTGGAACCCGGACGGCAGCCTCGCCTTCGTCGGACGCGGGGACCAGCAGACCAAACTGCGCGGCTTCCGTATCGAACTCGGTGAGATCGAGGCCGCGTTGGCCGCATATCCCGGGGTCACGGATGCTGTCGTCGCCGTGCGTGAAGATGCCGCCGGGGGCAAGCAGTTGGTCGCCTACGTCACCGTGGACAGTGAAGTGCCGGTGGAACCCGCCGAGTTGCGGGCGTATACGGCGACGAGTCTGCCTGAGTACATGGTCCCGGCCGCTGTCCTCGTCCTCGATGCCCTGCCCGTGAACGCCAACGGCAAGGTGGACCACAGGGCGTTGCCCGCGCCCACCTTCACCACCCACGCCCTGGACCACGCCCCGAGCACCGACACCGAGCACGCCCTCGCCGCACTCTTCACCCAACTCCTCGGTCTGGAGAGCGTCGGCGTCCACGACAGCTTCTTCGACCTCGGCGGCGACTCGATCATCTCCATCCAGTTGGTCGCCCGCGCCCGTACCGCAGGGCTGCTCCTCACTCCGCGTGACGTCTTCCAGCACCGGACCATCGCCAACCTCGCGACGGTGGTCCGGGACATCGCACTCGACGTCGACGAAGCGGCGGCGGCTCCGGTAGTGCCCCTCGTCACCCTCAGCGGGGAGGAGTTGCAGGAACTGCGTGCCCAGTGGCCCGGGGCGGAGCAGGACGACTTCCTGCCGTTGACTCCGTTGCAGGAGGGCCTTCTTTTCCACGCCCTCTATGACGACTCCGAGGCCGATGTCTACACGCTCCAGGCAGCGCTGGAATTCGTCGGTGATTCTCTGGAGCCGGCGCGGCTGCGCAAGGCCGGGCAGGCCCTTCTGGAACGTCACCCGAATCTCCGTGCCAGTTCCGGCGTCACCTCCGCCGGACAGGGTTTCCAGCTGTTCGCGGACGCCACGGACATTCCGTGGGCGGAGATCCACGTCGACGCGCGCACCGAGGGCGATATCGCGGAGGAACTGGCCCGGCTCGCCGAAGCCGACCGTACGCGGCGGTTCGACATGGCCGAGCCTCCGCTCATCCGCTGCACGCTGGCCCGCCTCGCTGCGGACCGGCATGTTCTGATCGTGACCGCGCACCACATCCTGTGGGACGGCTGGTCGATGCCGCTCATCCTGGCGGAGCTGCTCGCCCACTACGAGGGCCGTGGTGCTGAACTCCCGCAGGCTGTACCGCCGTTCCGCGATTACCTGGCCTGGTTGGCGGGGCAGGACCATGAGGCGGCGTTGGACGCCTGGGGCGCGGCGCTGGAGGGGACGGAGGAACCTACCCTGGTCGCACCCTCGTTGGGACAGGCCGCCGCGTCGATGCCGGAGCGTGTCTGTGTGGACCTGTCGCCGGAGGTGTCGGCCGCGCTGTCGGGGGCGGCGCGTTCGTGTGGCGTGACGTTGAACAGCGTCGTGCAGGGCGCATGGGCCTTGCTGCTGGGCATGCTGACGGGGCGTCAGGACGTGGTGTTCGGGGCGACGGTGGCGGGTCGGCCCGCTGAGTTGCCGGGCGTCGAGTCGATGGTCGGCATGTTCATCAACACGGTTCCGGTGCGGGTGCGGCTGGACCCTGCCGAGTCGTTGGCGGGATTCTTCGGGCGGGTGCAGGACGAGCAGGCCGCGCTGATGCCGTATCAACATGTGGGGCTGGCCGACATCCAGCGCCGGATCGGAATCGGTGAACTCTTCGACACCACCATGGTGTACGAGAACGCCCCTGACGGGCAGTTGAGCCGTGACGTCGCGGGACTCGCCGTCCGTGAGATCGACGTGACCGACGACTCCGCCGGGTCGACGCATTACCCGTTGGCCCTGACCGCCTTCCCAGGTGACTGCCTGCGGTTCGAGGTGAGCTTCCGGTCGGAGGCCTTCAACCGGGACGAGGCGGAGACGCTGGGCGAGCGGCTGCGCTTGTTGCTGGAGGGGTTCGCGGCTGATCCGGGGTTGTTGGTGGGCCGGGTGGAGGTGCTGTCGGCCGGTGAGCGGGCGTTGGTGCTGGACGCGTGGCAGGGTGCCGAGGTTGAGGTGCCGGGTGTGGACTTGGCGGTGTTGTTCGGGGAGCGGGTGAAGTGCGCTCCGGATGCGGTGGCGTTGGTGGAGGGGGAACGGGAGTTCTCCTACCGGGAGTTGGATGAGTTGGCGGGGCGGGTTGCCGTGCGGCTCGTTGGGCTGGGGGTGGGTCCCGAGGTCGGTGTGGGTGTGCTGATGGGGCGTTCGGCGGACCTGGTGGTGGGGTTGCTGGGTGTGGTGAAGGCGGGTGGGTTCTACGTTCCGCTGGATTCTCGATTCCCGTTGGTGCGGCGGCGGTTGGTGCTAGCGGAGACCGGATGCCGGGTCGTGCTGACGGACGCGGCGCATGCCGGTGAGGCGGAGGAGGCGGCGCGGGAGGAGTCGGGTGGCTCCGGCCTTGCTGTGGTCGACGTTGCTGAGGCGCAGAGCGGGGTGTTCGACGGTGGGGTGTGGGCGGGGTCATTCGGCGCCGACGGTGTTGCATCCGGTGCTGATGGTCTGGCGTATGTGATGTTCACGTCGGGGTCGACGGGGGTGGCCAAGGGGGTTGCGGTTTCTCGTCGTTCGGTGGTGGCTCTGGCTCGGGATCGGTGGTTCGGGCAGGGTCGTTTCGGGCGGGTTCTGTTGGCGGCTTCCTATGCCTTCGACGCTTCGACCGCCGAGTTGTGGGTGGCGTTGTTGGGCGGGGGGACCGTCGTGGTGGCGCCGGACGGGGTCCTGTCGGGTGCTGAGTATGAGGAGTTGATTTCTCGGCATGGGGTGACTGCGGTGTTGCCGCCGTCGGGGCTGTTGCGGGTGCTGGCCGAGGAGCGTCCGGAGTGCTTCACCGGGGTCGGGGAGATTCTGACCGGCGGTGACGTGGTGTCCCCGAGTGCGGTCGCCCGGATTCTGGAGCGCAGTCCGGGGACTCGGGTGGTGACCAGTTATGGGCCGACCGAGAACACGATGTTGGCCACGGTGCAGGAGTTGCGGGCGTCGGACCTCGGTGGGCCGTTGCCGGTGGGCCGGGCCATGGACAACACCCAACTCTATGTACTGGATGGGTTCCTGCGGCCGGTGCCTCCCGGTGTGGTGGGGGAGTTGTATATCGGCGGTGCGGGGCTGGCGCGTGGGTATCACGGGCGTCCGGGGCTGACGGGTGAGCGGTTCGTCGCGTGCCCGTTCGGTGGACCCGGGGCGCGGATGTACCGGACCGGGGACCTCGTGTCATGGAACCCTGACGGCAGCCTCGCCTTCGTCGGACGCGGGGACCAGCAGACCAAGTTGCGCGGCTTCCGTATCGAACTCGGTGAGATCGAGGCCGCGTTGGCCGCCCACCCCGCCGTCACGGATGCCGTTGTCGCCGTGCGTGAAGACACGGCCGGGGGCAAGCAGTTGGTCGCCTACGTCACCGTGGACAGTGAAGTGCCGGTGGAACCCGCCGAGTTGCGGGCGTACACCGGCGAGGCCCTGCCCGCGTACATGGTCCCCGCCGCCGTTCTCGTCCTCGACGCCTTCCCCGTGAACGCCAACGGCAAGGTGGACCACAAGGCGTTGCCCGCGCCCACCTTCACCACCCACGCTCTCGATCACGCCCCGAGCACCGACACCGAGCGTGCTCTTGCCGGGCTGTTCACCCAACTCCTCGGTCTGGAGAGCGTCGGCGTCCACGACAGCTTCTTCGACCTCGGCGGCGACTCCATCATCTCCATCCAACTCGTCGCCCGCGCCCGTACCGCAGGGCTTCTCCTGACCCCGCGTGACATCTTCCGGCACAAGACCATCGCCAACCTCGCCCTGATGGCGGGGTCGGCGCGGGACGCGGTGTCGGAGCCGGCCGGTGCGGGTGTGGGCGCGGTGGCGGCGTTGCCGGTGGTCGAAGAGCTGCGTGGCCGTGGGGAGTTGGCGGACTCGTTCGCGCAGTCG
Source organism: Streptomyces sp. NPDC091279 (assembly GCF_044757465.1). Classification (NCBI taxonomy): domain Bacteria; kingdom Bacillati; phylum Actinomycetota; class Actinomycetes; order Kitasatosporales; family Streptomycetaceae; genus Streptomyces; species Streptomyces sp. NPDC091279. Next base: position 35,496 of record NZ_JBIVVA010000002.1, read on the forward strand.
ATGCTGTTGACGGTGCCCTCCGAGGTGGGCGCGGACCGGCTGACCTCGGCTGTGCAGACGGTGCTCGACACGCATGACGCGTTGCGGGCCAGGCTTCAGGTCGGCGCGGACAGTACCTGGACGTTGCACGTCGGTGCGGTTGGCGCCGTTCGGGCCGAGGCGTGTGTGCGGCGGGTCGATGTGCGGGGCCTGTCCGGCGGGGAGTGGGAAGGGGTGCTGGGGAAGGAGTCTGCGGCTGCGCGGGAGCGGCTTGCTCCGGCCGACGGGGTCATGGTGCAGGTGGTGTGGTTCGACGCGGGGGAGCGGGAAACGGGGCGGCTGTTGGTCGTCGTTCATCACCTGGTGGTGGACGGGGTGTCCTGGCGGATTCTGCTGCCCGACCTGCGGGACGCGTGGCAGGCCCTCGCACGCGGTGAGACACCCGCCCTCGCATCCGTCCCCACCTCGCTGCGCACATGGGCCGACCGCCTCGCTGAGCAGGCGCGGAGTCCGCGTCGGGTGGCCGAGCTGGAGTTCTGGCGGGAGACCACGGCTCGGCAGCCTGAACTCCCCCTCGCGCAGCGGCCGTTGGACCCGGACCGGGATGTCACGGGGACCGCCGGGGCGTTGACCGTGTCGCTGCCGGTCGCGGTGACCGAGGCGCTGCTCACCCAGGTGCCCGCCGCGTTCCACGCCGAGATCAACGACGTGCTGCTGACCGCGCTGTGGTGGGCGGTGGTCAGATGGCGCGGCGCGCGCGGGGGCGCCGGGGACGGCGTGCTGGTGGAGCTGGAAGGACACGGCCGGGAGGAGAACGCCGTTCAGGGAGCCGATCTCTCGCGGACGGTCGGCTGGTTCACCACGCGGTATCCGGTCTGGCTGGAGGCCGACCCCGCGACGGCCGACGGTCCCTCGACGCCGGGACACGTGCCGGGACACGCGCTGGGACACGCGCCGGGACACGCGCCGGGACACACGCCGGGACACGCGCCGGGATACGTGCTGGGGCGGGCGTTGAAGGTGGTCAAGGAGCAGTTGCGGGCGATACCCGACCACGGCATCGGCTACGGGCTGCTCCGCCACCTCAACCCCGACACCGCCCCCGTCCTCGCGGAACTCCCCACCCCCCAGATCACCTTCAACTACCTCGGCCGCTTCGCCACCGCCACAGCTACCGCCGACCTCACCGCCGACCTCACCGCCGGGCAGGCCGCCGAGTGGCCGCTCGCGCCCGAGGGCGAGATCCTCGGCGGCAGCGGTGACGACGACCCCCGCACGCCGCTCACCCACCTCATCGAGGTCAACGCCCTGACCGAGGACCGCGCGGACGGGTCCCACCTGGTCGCCACCTGGGCGTGGCCCTCGGAGCTGCTGGCCGAGGACGACGTCGCCGAACTCGCCCACGGCTGGGCCGAGGCGCTGCGGGAACTGGTCTCGGCCCCCGCGCACACCGGCGGGCACACCCCGTCCGACTTCCCGCTGGTCGCCGCCCTCGACCAGCCCGAGGTGGACGCCCTGGAGGCGCACTACGCGGAGGCCGGACTCGTCGACGTGCTGCCCCTGTCACCGTTGCAGGAGGGCTTCGTCTTCCACGCCCTCTACGACGAGAGCGAGACCGACCTCTATCTGCTCCAGACGACGTTCGCGCTCGAAGGAACCCTCGACGCGGAGGCGTTGCGCGCGGCGGGACAGGCCCTGCTCGACCGGCACGCGAACCTGCGCGCCGGTTTCCACCAGACGGGTTCCGGGCACAGCGTGCAGGCCGTGCCCGAGCCGGTGGACCTGCCGTGGACGGCGGTGGACCTCAGCCACCTCGCGGAACCCGACGCCCAGGACGCCGAGTTGGCCCGGCTGCTCCGGGCCGACCGGGAACGGCGGTTCACGCTGGCGGCGCCCCCGCTGCTGCGCCTCACCCTCGTCCGGCTCGCCGACACCCGGCACGTCCTCGTGCTCACGGCCCACCACATCCTTCTGGACGGCTGGTCGCTGCCGCTGATCCTGGCCGAGCTGTTCGAGGGCTACGCCCGGGGCGGCGATGCCCGCGCCCTGCCCCGCGTGACACCGTTCAAGGACTACCTGGCCTGGATGGTCGCCCAGGACCGGCCCGCCGCGCTCGACGCCTGGAACGCGGCCCTGGCCGGCGTCGACGGACCGACCCTCGTGGCCCCCGGCGCGAGCAGGGACGCGACGTTCCCCGAGCGCGTGGACCTCGCGTGCGACGAGGAGACGACGGCCGCGCTCGCCACCACCGCCCGGAAGCTGGGCCTGACCGTCAACACCGTCCTCCAGGGGGCGTGGGCGCTGCTCATCGGCGCCCTGACGGGCCGTCAGGACGTGGTGTTCGGGGCCACCGTCGCCGGGCGGCCCGCCGAACTGCCGGGCGTCGAGAGCATCATCGGCCTGCTCATCAACACCGTTCCCGTGCGGGTGCGGATGGCGCCCGCCGAGACCCTCGCCCAGCTGCTCACCCGCGTCCAGGACGAGCAGGCCGCGCTGGTCCCGCATCAGCACGTCAGGCTCTCCGAGATCCAGCGGATCGCGGGCGCCGGTGAACTCTTCGACACCACCATGGTCTTCCAGAACTATCCCGACACCGAGGAGAGCGGGCAGCTGGCCGCCACCGGGCTGCGGATCGTGCAGACCGAGGGCGAGGACACCACGCACTACCCGCTCCACCTGATCGCCGTGCCGGGCGAGCGGCTGCGGCTGACGCTGAGCTTCCGGCCGGACTGCTTCGCACGCGAGACCGTCGAGCGGGCCGCCGTCCAACTGCGGCGGCTGGTCACGGAGTTCGCGACCGCGCCCGACACCGTGCTGGCCAGGCTCGACCTGCTCGGCGGGCCGGAGCACACGGCGTCGCAGGAACCGGAGCACACGGCGTCGCGGGAAGGTGACGGCACCGCGCGTGCCGCCCACGACGGAACGTTCCTCGACCTGTTCGCGGCGCGGGTGTGCCGGACGCCGGACGCGACGGCGGTCGTCTGCGGGGACGTCCGGCTGACGTACGCGCAGCTCGACGCGCGGGCCAATCGACTGGCCCGGCACCTGGTGGCGCACGGGGCGCGGCCCGAACGTGTCGTCGGCCTGCTGCTGCACCGTTCGGCCGAGTTCGTCGTCGCGCTGCTCGCGGTGCTGAAGTCGGGAGCCGCCTATCTCCCCGTCGATCCGGACTATCCGGCCGACCGTGTCGCATACATCCTGACCGACGCGCGCCCCGCCCTCGTCATCGCCGCATCGAGCACCGCGCACCTGCTGCCGGACGCGGCCGTGCCGCCCGGCGCGCGGATCGTGCCCGACGCTCCCGGTCTCGCCGCGCACCTGCGGACCCTCCCCGGCGAGCCGCTCACCGCCCCCGAGCGGCACGCGCTCCTGCCGGACCACCCCGCGTACGTCATCTACACCTCGGGCTCCACCGGCCGGCCCAAGGGCGTGACGGTCGGGCACCGCGCCCTCGCGGACATCGCCGAGACGCTGGCCGGTCTCGCCGCCCACCACGGCACCGACGAGCGCGTCGCCTGGGTCACCGCGCTCTCCTTCGACATGTCCCTCAAGGCCCTGACCGGCCTGGCCCGCGGGGCCGCGCTGCACGTCCTCACCGATGACGTACGCCTCGACCTCGACGCCTGCGCCGACTACCTCCTCGCCCACCGCATCAACGTCCTGCCGTGCACGCCGGGATACCTGGGCCGCCTGGTCGAGACCGGCCTGCTGGAACGCCTCCCCGGAACCGGAACCGGAGCCGGAACCGGCATCGAGGAGGGAGCCGGAACCGGAGCCGGGAACGGGCATGTGCTGGATGTGTGGCTCGGGGGTGAGAAGCCCGCCGACAGCCTCTGGCGGCGGCTGCTTGCCGCGCCCGGCGTGGGGCTGCTCAACATGTACGGCCCGACCGAGGCCACCGTCGACGTCACCGCGGCCTGGGCGGACGACGCCTCCCGGCCCACCGCCATCGGCCACGCGCTGCCCCGCACCGCGCTCCATGTGCTCGACGCGTGGTTGCGCCCCGTGCCGACCGGCGTGCCCGGTGAGCTGTACGCGGCGGGAGCAGGTCTGGCCCGCGGCTACCTCGACCGGCCGGGACTGACCGCCGGACGGTTCGTCGCGAATCCGTTCGGACCCGCCGGTTCCCTGATGTACCGGACCGGTGACGTCGTGCGCCGACTCCCGGACGGGGCCCTGGAGTTCGTGGGACGGGCCGACGAACAGGTCAAGATCCGCGGCTTCCGGGTGGAGCCCGGTGAGATCGCCACCGCGCTGGCGGCCCACCCGGACCTCGACCAGGCCGTGGTGGTGGCCCGCGAGGACGCGCAGAGCGTGACGCGCCTGATCGGCTATGTCGTCCCCCGCGCCGAGGCGGCGGTGGACCCGGCCCGGCTGCGCGGCTGGCTCGGTGAGTCCCTGCCGGACTACATGGTGCCCGCCGCCGTCCTCGTGCTCGACGCGCTGCCCATGACCATCAACGGCAAGGTGGACCACCGGGCGCTGCCCGCACCCGACTTCGCGTCCCTGAGCACCGGTCGCGCCCCGCGCACCCCCCGCGAGCGGCTTCTCTGCGAACTGTTCGCGCAGGCGCTGGGGCTCACCGAGGTCGGCATCGACGACAGCTTCTTCGACCTGGGCGGCGACTCGATCGTCTCCATCCAACTCGTCGCCCGCGCCCGGCGCGTGGGGCTGCTGCTCTCGCCGCGCGAGGTGTTCACCCACCGCACGGTGGCCGCCCTGGCGGCGGTCGCCCGCGAGGACACGGCCGCCCCCATCGAGGCCCCGCACGCCGGAGTGGGCGAGACGGCCCCGACCCCGGCCGCCGAACGGCTGCGGGAGAGCGGCGCCCCCTACGCGACGTACTCCCAGTCGTCGCTGCTCCGGGTCCCGGCGGAGCTGGGACAGGCGCGGCTCCTCAGCGCCGTCCAAGCGCTGCTGGACCGGCACGACGCGTTGCGCGCCCGGCTCACGACGCAGGACGGCACGGGCCGGTGGACGTTCACGGTGCCGCAGACCGGCACGGTCACGGCACAGGACCGCGTGACACGGGTCGCGCTCGCCGCCGACGCCGCTGACGGGCCGGGTCTTGAACGTGTCGTGCGGGAGCAGAGCGAGCGTGCCCAGGCCCGGCTGCGGCCCGACGAGGGCGTGATGGTCCAGTTCGTGTGGATCGACGCCGGTCCCCGGCGGCCGGGGCGGCTCCTCGTCGTCGTGCACCACCTCGTGGTCGACGGCGTGTCCTGGCGGATTCTCCTGGCCGACCTGGCCGAGGCCTGGCAGGCGGCGGCCCTCGCGGACACCGGCGCCGACGTGGACACCGGCGCCGACGTGGACACCGGCGCCGACGCGGACACCGGCGCCGACGCGGTGCCCGCGCCCGGGGCACTCGCCCCCGTGCCGATGTCCCTGCGGACCTGGTCCCGGCTGCTGGCCACCGAGGCCACCACCCCCGCCCGGCATGCCGAACTCCCGTTGTGGACCGGCATGTCCGAGGGCGGCGACCCCGCGCTGACCGACCGTCCGCTGGACCCGCGCCGCGATGTCGTGGCCACCTCGCGCTCGCTGCGGCTCACCCTGCCCCCGGGGACCACCGGCGTCCTGCTGACCCGGCTCCCCGGCGCGTTCCGGGCCGAGGTCAACGACGTTCTCCTCACCGCGCTCGCGCTCGCGGTGGCCGACTGGCGCAGGGACCGAGGACGCGGCGACGACGGCCGCACGGACGTCCTCGTCGATCTCGAAGGCCACGGACGCGAGCAGATCGCCGCGACCGTCGACCTGTCCCGTACCGTCGGCTGGTTCACCACCCACTACCCGGTCCGGCTCGACCCCGGGACCTGCGCACCCGGCGAACCCCGGGCGCTGGAACGGGCGTTGAAGGCGGTCAAGGAGCAGTTGCGCGCGATACCCGACCACGGCATCGGCTACGGGCTGCTGCGCCACCTCAACCCCGAGACCGCCCCCGTCCTCGCCGCCCTGCCCCGGCCGCAGATCGGCTTCAACTACCTCGGCCGGTTCACCACCGGCAAGGACGCCGACTGGGCCGGCGCGCCGGAGCACGACGTGGTGGGCGGCGGCGCCGACGCGGGCATGCCGTTGGACCACGCCGTCACCGTGAACGCGGTCACCGAGGACCGCGCCGAGGGCCCCTGCCTCGTCGCCGACTGGTCCTGGGCCGAGGACCTGCTGACCGAGCACGAGGTGCGCGCGCTCGCCGAGGCGTGGTTCGCGGCGCTGTCCGCGCTGGCCGAACACGCCTCGACGCCGGGTGCCGGTGGCCTCACCCCGTCCGACCTGCCCCTGGTCATGGTCGGCCAGCATGAGGTGGAACAGCTGGAGCGGCAGTACGCGGCCGTCGGCCTCGACGACGTCCTGCCCCTGTCGCCCCTCCAGGAAGGGCTGCTCTTCCACGCCCTGTACGACGAGTCCGAGGCGGACTCCTACGTCACCCAACTGGTCTTCGGCCTGCACGGCCCGCTCGACACCGGCGCCCTGCGCTCCTCGGCGCAGGCCCTGTTGGACCGTCACCCGAACCTCGGCGCCGGGTTCCTCCAGCTCGACTCCGGGACCTCGGTCCAGGTCATCCCCCGGGCCGTGCAACTGCCGTGGACCGACGTCGACCTCACCCACGCCGACGACAGCGAACGACGGGACCAGCTGACGCGGCTGCTCGACGCCGACCGGCACCGGCGGTTCGCGATGGACGCACCGCCCCTGCTGCGCTTCACCCTGGTCCGGCTCGCCGAGGAGGACCACCGGCTGGTGGTCACGGGCCATCACATCCTGCGGGACGGCTGGTCGGGTTCCCTGCTCTTCCGCGAGCTGTTCGACCTGTACGCGCACGGGGGCGACGCGTCCGGGCTCCGCGATGTCACGCCGTTCCGGGACTATCTGGCCTGGCTGGCCACGCAGGACCGGGAGGCGGCGCTGGCCGCGTGGGCGGCGGCGCTGGACGGGGTGGCGGGGCCGACCTTGCTGGCACCGGCGTCCGGCCCGCGCGGCGGCGGCGAGGTCGAACGGGTCCGCGTGGAGCTGTCGCCGCAGACGTCGGCCGCGCTGGCGGGCACGGCACGGGCGCACGGGGTGACGTTGAACAGTGTGGTGCAGGGCGTGTGGGGCGTCGTGCTGGGTGTGCTGACCGGGCGGGACGAGGCGGTGTTCGGGGCGACGGTGGCGGGTCGGCCCGCCGAGCTGCCGGGCGTCGAGTCGATGGTCGGGCTGTTCATCAACACGCTGCCGGTGCGGGTGCGGCTGGACCCGGCCGAGTCGCTGGGCGCGTTGTGCGCCCGGGTGCAGGACGAGCAGGCCGCGTTGATGCCGTTCCAGCATGTGGGGCTGGCCGACATCCAGCGCCGGGTGGGCATCGGGGAACTCTTCGACACCACCATGGTCTACGAGAACTACCCCGTCGCACCGGACGGTATCGGCCACCTCTGCCCCGGCCTGCGGATCGTCGAACCCGAGGGCGAGGACGCGGCCCACTACCCGCTGAGCCTCGCGGTGGCGCCAGGCGACGGACTCCGCCTCGACCTGAGTTTCCGCCCGGACTCCCTCACCGAGGCGTTCGTGCGGGACATCGGCGCACGGCTGCGGCTGCTCCTTGAGGGGTTCGCGGCCGATCCGGGGATGCTGGTGGGCCGGGCGGATGTGCTGTCCGCCGGTGAACGGGCGCTGGTCCTCGACGCGTGGCAGGGGACCGGGACCGAGCTGCCGGGCCGGGATCTCGCGACGCTGTTCGGGGAGCGGGTGACGTCCGCTCCGGACGCGGTGGCGTTGGTGGACGGTGAACGGGAGTTCTCCTACCGGGAGTTGGACGAGCGGGCGGCGCTAATCGCCGCGCGGCTGGCCGGGCTGGGGGTGGGTCCCGAGGTCGGCGTCGGTGTGCTGATGACGCGTTCGGCGGAGCTGGTCGTGGCGCTGCTCGGCGTGATCAAGGCGGGCGGCTTCTACGTCCCGCTGGACTCCCGGTTCCCGTTGGCGCGGCGCCGGTTGGTGCTGGCGGAGACCGGCTGCCGGGTCGTGCTGACCGACGCGGCGCATGCCGGGGAGGCGGAGGAGGCCGCGTGCGGGGAGTCCGGGGACGCCGGTCTCGTGGTGGTCGACGTCGCCGGGGCACAGCACGGGCCGCTGGACGCCGAGACGGAGAACGGCGTTCCGCGCGCCGGTGCCGTCTCCGCCGCGCACGCCGACGGTCTGGCGTACGTGATGTTCACGTCGGGTTCGACCGGGGTGGCCAAGGGCGTGGCGATCAGCCACCGTTCCGTCGCGGCCCTGGCCCACGACCGGTGCTTCGACCGGGCGGAGACCCACCGGCGCTACCTGCTGTCGTCGTCGTACGCCTTCGACGCGTCGACGGTGGAGCTGTGGGTGACCCTGCTGCGCGGCGGCACCGTGGTGGTGGCGCCGGACGGGCTGCTGTCCGGCACCGAGGTCGAGGAGCTGATCACCCGGCACGAGGTGAGCGCGATGCTGCCGCCGGCCGGACTGCTGCGGGTGCTGGCCGAGGAACGCCCCGACTGTTTCGCCGGTATCCCCGAGATCCTGACCGGCGGTGACGTGGTGTCCCCGAGCGCGGTCGCCCGGATTCTGAAGCACAACCCCGGCACCCGCCTGGTCACCAGCTACGGCCCGACCGAGAACACGGTGCTGGCGACGGTCCAGGAGCTGCGGGCGTCCGACCTCGGCGGCCCGTTGCCGGTCGGGCGGGCGATGGACAACACCGGGCTCTACATCCTCGACGGGTTCCTGCGCCCGGTGCCTCCCGGCGTGCCCGGTGAGCTGTACATCGGCGGCGCGGGTCTGGCGCGCGGGTACCACGGGCGGCCTGGGCTGACGGGTGAGCGGTTCGTCGCCTGCCCGTTCGGGGAACCGGGTGCGCGGATGTACCGGACCGGTGACGTCGTCACCTGGAACCCGGACGGCAGCGTCGCCTTCGTGGGGCGCGGCGACCACCAGACCAAGTTGCGCGGCTTCCGTATCGAACTCGGGGAGATCGAGGCCGCGTTGGCCGCCCATCCCGCCGTCACGGATGCCGTCGTCGCCGTCCGCGAGGACACGGCCGCGGGCAAGCAGCTGATCGCCTATGTCACCGTGGACAGCGAAGTCCCCGTGGAACCGGCCGAGTTGCGGGCGCATACGGCGACGAGTCTGCCCGAGTACATGGTCCCGGCCGCCGTTCTCGTCCTGGACGCCCTGCCGGTGAACGCCAACGGCAAGGTCGATCACACGGCGTTGCCCGCGCCGCAGTACGTCACCGGCGCGGGCGATCACGCCCCGAGCACGGAGATGGAGCAGGCCCTCGCCGGGCTGTTCACCCAACTCCTCGGCCTGGAGAGCGTCGGCGTGCACGACAGCTTCTTCGATCTCGGCGGCGACTCCATCGTCTCCATCCAACTCGTCGCCCGCGCCCGTACAGCGGGGCTGCTCCTCACTCCCCGCGACATCTTCCAGCACCGGACGATCGCCGCCTTGGCGCCCGTGGTCGGGTCGGCGCGGGACGCGGTGTCGGAGCCGGCCGGTGCGGGCGTGGGTGCGGTGGCGGCGTTGCCGGTGGTCGAAGAGCTGCGCGCTCGCGGGGAGTTGATGGACTCGTTCGCGCAGTCGATGCTGCTCCGGGTGCCGTCGGGGCTGGGATCTGCACGGCTGACCTCGGCCGTGCAGACGGTACTTGACACGCACGACGCGTTGCGGGCCCGGCTCCAGGTCGGCGCGGACGGTGCGTGGACGGTGCATGTCGGGGGGCCGGGCACGGTGCGGGCCGAGACCTGTGTCCGCCGGATCGACGTACGGGGGCTGTCCGGCGGGGAGTGGGAAGGGGTGCTGGGCCGGGAGTCTGCGGCTGCGCGGGAGCGGCTCGCTCCGGCCGACGGGGTCATGGTGCAGGTGGTGTGGTTCGACGCGGGGGAGAGCGACGCGGGGCGGCTGCTGGTCACCGTGCATCACCTGGTGGTGGACGGGGTGTCCTGGCGGATTCTGCTGCCCGACCTGCGGGACGCGTGGCAGGCCCTCGCGCGCGGTGAGACACCTGCCCTCGGACCGGTGCCGGTCTCCCTGCGCACCTGGGCCGGGGTCCTGGGCCAGGAGGCGGTACGGGACCGCCGGGTGACGGAACTCCCGCTGTGGAACGCGGTGTTGGAGGGCGGCGACGGCGGCTTCACCGACGTTCCGCTGAGCGGCGCGCACACCCTCGGGACGTCGGAGAACCTGACCGTGCGGCTGCCGGAGGAAGCGACGCGGGCGGTGCTGACAGCGGTGCCCGCCGCCTTCCACGCCGAGGTCAACGACGTGCTGCTGACCGCGTTGTGGTGGGCGGTGGCCCAATGGCGCGGCGCGCGAGGGCGGAACGCGGACGGCGTCCTCGTCGAACTCGAAGGCCACGGGCGGGAGGAGATCGTCGAGGGCGTCGACCTCTCCCGCACCGTCGGCTGGTTCACCACCCGGTACCCGGTCCGGCTGGACCCCGGGATCACGGAGGCGGACCGGCGCGGCGGGGACCCACAGGCGCTGGAGCGGGCGTTGAAGGCGGTCAAGGAACAGCTGCGCGCGATACCCGACCACGGCATCGGCTACGGGCTGCTGCGCCACCTCAACCCCGACACCGCCCCCGTCCTCGCCGCCCTGCCCCGGCCGCAGATCGGCTTCAACTACCTCGGCCGGTTCGCCACCGCCGACGGACCCACCGCCGACTGGTCCCACGCGCCCGAGGACGAGATCCTCGGCGGCGGTGCCGACGAGGCCGCCGCCCTCACCCACGTCGTCGAGATCAGCGCCATGACGGTGGACGGCACCGACGGGCCCTGCCTGAAGGCGACCTGGACGTGGCCGCCTGACCTGCTCGGCCGGGACGCCGTCGCCGAACTCGCCGACGGCTGGATCGACACCCTGCGGCTGCTCGCCGAGCACGCCTCGGGGCCGACGGCCGGCGGCCACACCCCGTCCGACTTCCTGCTCGACCTCTCCCAGGAGGACATCGAACTCATCGAGGAGGAATGGGACGACAGCCTGTGACGGTCCGTCCTCGGTCCGCCGGACGACGGCGGACCGCGGATGCCGAGAAAGCCGAGAAAGCCGAGAAAAGGGGTGAGCCCCTCCCGACGGGAGGGGCTCACCCCTTTTCTCGTGTTCCGGCCGGTCAGAGGTCGGCCAGCAGCAGCGTGGGCCGCTCCACGCGGTCCGCGACATGACGCAGGAACCCGGCGGCGGAACGGCCGTCGCAGACCCGGTGGTCGAACGTGATCGACAGCTGCACGACCTTGCGGACGGCGAGCTGCCCGCCGCACACCCAGGGCTTGTCGACGATACGGCCGACGCCGAGCATCGCGGCCTCGGGAGGGTTCAGCAGCGGCGTGGAGCCGTCGACGCCGAACACCCCGTAGTTGTTGAGCGTGAACGTCCCCCCGGTCAGCGCACCCGGCCGCAGCTCGCCCGCCCGCGCCAGCGCCGTCAGCCGGGAGAGGTCCGCCGCAAGGCCCGCCGTCGACCTGGCGTGCGCCCCCCGCACGACCGGGACGAGGAGACCACGGTCCGTCTGGGCGGCGAACCCGAGGTGCACCTCACGGAAGCGGACGATCTCACCCCGCCCGGCGTCCAGCGTCGCGTTCAGCTCCGGGAACTCCCCGAGCCCGGTGACACAGATCCGGGCCAGCAGCGCCAACAGGCCGATGCCCCGGGCCGGTCGGGCCGCGCGCAGCACCTCCCTGGCCTCCAGGAGACCGGTCGCGTCCACATCGACCCAGGCGGTCGCGGTCGGCGTCCGCCCGCTCACGGCGAACTTCTCGGCCGCAGACCCCAACACGCCCCGCAGCGGCACGCGTTCGGTTCCGCCGGACCGCTCCCCGGCACCGGACGGCGCCGGGTGCGCCGCGCGGCTGATCGCCTCCTCGACGTCCCGGCGGCACACGACGCCGTGCGGGCCGCTGCCGGTGAGCAGAGCGACATCGACGCCGTGCTCCCGGGCGAACCTGCGCACCAGCGGGGAGATCACCAACGGCGCGGCCGGATCACCGGGCGGCGTCTGCCGCGCCGGGGCGGACGCGGCGCACCCGTTCGGCGTGGCCGGTGCGGCGGCACCCCGGTCGCGTCGGCGGCGGGCCGTCAGATGCTCCGTCCCGTAGCCGACCAGGACGCTGCCGCTGCCGTTCGCGCGCGGCGCGGGCACCGCAGGGCGGTCGGCGGCGGCCACCCCGACCGTCAGCAGCGGCGCCCCGACGTCGAGAACCTCACCCGCGTCGCCGTGCAGCTCCAGCACGGTCCCCGCGAACGGCACCGGCACCTCGACCGTCGCCTTCGCGGTCTCGACGTCCACGACCACCTGATCGATCGCGACCCGGTCGCCGACCGCGACCCGCCACGCGACGACCTCGGCCCCGGTGAGCCCCTCGCCGAGGTCGGGCAGTGTGAAGACCCGGGCGGGCGGTGACGTGGTCATGAGGCACTCCGGGCGAGATGGTGAACGTCGGGTTCGTCGTCGAACTGGAGCCGGCGCAGCGCGTCCACCACCCGGTCCACACCGGGCAGATACGCGTGCTCCGCCTTCGGCGGCGGATACGGGATGTCGAATCCCGCGACCCGCAGCACGGGAGCGGCCAGCGAGTGGAAGCAGCGCTCCTGCACCCGCGCCGCGATCTCGGCGCCGACCCCGGCGAACCCCTGCGCCTCCTGGACCACCACACAGCGTCCGGTCCGCCGCACCGACCTGGCCACCGTCTCGTCGTCGAACGGCACCAGCGATCTCAGGTCCACCACCTCGACGTCCAGGCCCTCCCGCGCCGCCTCGGCCGCGGAGTCGAGGGCGACCTGCACCGACGGCCCGTAGGCGACCAGCGTGGCGTCCCGCCCGGCGCGCCGGACCACCGCCCGGCCGAACGGCGCCGCACTCCGTCGTTCCAGGTCGGCGTCCTGCCGGGACCAGTAGAGCCGCTTCGGTTCGAGGAACACCACCGGGTCCGGGTCCCGCACGGCGTCCCGCAGCAGCCAGTAGGCGTCCTCGACGGTCGCCGGGCAGAGCACCTTCAGACCCGGGGTGTGTACGTAATAGGCCTCGCTGGAGTCGCTGTGGTGCTCGACGCCGCCGATCCCGCCCCCGTACGGGACCCGGACCACCACCGGCAGGGTCACCGCGCCCCGGGTGCGGTTGCGCATCTTCGCCAGGTGCGAGGCGATCTGTTCGAACGCCGGGTAGGCGAAGGCGTCGAACTGCATCTCCACGACCGGCCGGAACCCGCCCATCGCGAGGCCGATCGCGTGTCCGACGATGCCGGACTCGGCGAGCGGTGTGTCGAAGCAGCGTTCCTCACCGAACTCCGCGGTGAGTCCGTCGGTGACGCGGAAGACACCGCCGAGCCGGCCGACGTCCTCGCCGAACACCAGCACCCGGTCGTCCGCGCGCAACTCGTCCCGCAGCGCCGCGTTCAGGGCCCGCGCCAGGGTGGGGGTCTCAGCCATGACTGCTCTCCGTGTCCGCCGACTCGGCCGCGAGGCGGGCGCGCTGCTCCACCAACTGGGCGGTGGGCTCGGCGTAGACGTGCGCGAACAGGTCGAGCGGGTCGGGGCGCACGTCGACGTCCATCCGGGCGCGCAGGTCCGCCGCCAGCTCCTCGGCGTCCGCCCGCGCGGCCTCGACGTCCCGTTCGGTGAGCAGTCCCCGGCCCAGCAGATAGGTCTCCAGGCGCCGCAACGGGTCTGCCGCGAGCCAGCGTCGTACCTCGTCGTCGTCCCGGTAGCGGCCCGGGTCGTCGGCGTTGGTGTGCCCGTCCACCCGGTAGGTGTGCGCCTCCACCAGGAAGGGCCCCTGTCCGGCGCGGGCGTGGTCGACGGCCGTGGTCAGCACCGCCGTGACGGCCACCAGGTCGTTGCCGTCGACCTGTTCGGAGGGCACCCCGTAGCCGACCCCCTTGTAGGCTAGGGCCGGGGCCGCGCTCTGCCGGGCGAGCGGCACGGAGATCGCGTACCGGTTGTTCTGGATGAGGAAGACCACCGGGGCCCGGAAGACGGCGGCGAAGTTCAACGCCTCGTGGAAGTCGCCCTCGCTGGTCCCGCCGTCCCCGACCAGCGCCAGCACCACCCCGCCCGCGCCCTTGCGGCGCAGGGCGTCCGCCATGCCGGTGGCGTGCGGGAGATGCGTGGCGAGCGGCGTGCACGGCGGCGCCACCCGGACCGCCGGGGGATCAAAACCGCAGTGCCGGTCCCCGCGCAGCAGGGTCAGCGCCTGCACCGGGTCCACCCCCCGGGTCACCATCGCGACCGTGTCCCGGTAGGTGGGGAAGAGCCAGTCGCCCTCCCGCAGCGCGAGCGCCCCGGCGATCTGGCAGGCCTCCTGGCCCCGGCTCGACGGATAGACGGCGAGCCGCCCCTGCCGGCTCAGCGCGGTGGCCTGCTGGTCGAAACGCCGGCCCCGGACCATCAGCCGGTACGCCTCGCGCAGCCGCTCACCCGGCGGCTCGGCGTGACCCGCCGGGGCGGCCGAGGCCGCCGTACCGGCCTCGGTGACGAACTGCACGGGGACGGCCGAGGGCAGCAGGGCCTGCGCCGGGGGTCGTCCGTCTTGCACGGACTCGGCAACCATGGCGGGCATGAGGACGGACTCGCTTTCTTCGCGGGCGGCGCGGATCGGTGCGGGGTGGCGGCGTCAGGCGGGCGCGGACGTGCCGGCGGCCGGTCCGGCCGCGGGCCCGGCGGCCGCGGGCGCCTTCCGGCCGAGCCAGGTGCGCTCCAGCTTCGCCACCACATCGGGGCTGTGCATCCGCGCGGACTGCTCCAGCGCGTACCGGCTCAGGTAACTCCGGAACATGTCGTCGGACTCCTCGTGCAGGTGGAGCATGCGCCGGTTGGCGGGGACGGCCGCGTCCGCGAGCCGCTCGGCGGCCGCCGCCGTGGCGGTGCCGACCGCCTCGGGCGCCACCACCTCGTCGCACAGGTCGCGGGCCTCCGGGTCGGTCGCCGCGACCCGCTCGCCGAAGAAGATCAGCCGGTGCGCCTGACGCCGCCCCACCACCCGGGCGAGCCGCAGGTTGGCCGCGCCGGGCACGATGCCCTCGGCCAGCGCGGGCAGCGAGAAGTAGGCGTCGGCGCCCGCGATCACCCGGTCCAGGACCAGCGCGACCTGGGCGGCCCCGCCGATCGCGAACGTGTCGACGGCACCGATCCACGGCTTGCCGCCGCGCGGGCCGAACGGGTCGTCCGCCAGGCCGTGATCGAGGCCGTGGACCAGCTTGCGGATGTAGCCCAGCTCGCGGCGGAGCATGAAGTCGACGAAGCCGATCTTCCCCGTGTAGAGGTGGGTCAGATTGATCCCGGCACCGAAGGCACGGCGACCGCTGTACCGGGGGTGGGACAGGACGCCGCCGCGCAGCACACCGACGGTCACCTCGTCGTCGAGCAGCGCCAGATCCACGGCGGTCTCCAGGGCCTCGACCACCGCGTCGTCCTCGGCGTTGAGCACGCCCTGATTGCAGATGGTCACCTCGGCCACACCTCCGTCCCGGCGCACGACGGCCTCCCCGAGATCCACGTGCCCCGCCGCGCGGAACTCGGGCAGCAGGGCCAGCGCGCGCGCCGTCGGCGCCAGCATCGAGCGCATCAGATGCTCGCCGGTGTCCCGTCCGTGCAGGACGTGCGCGAAGAAGATGCCCTGATCCACCTCGCCGCTCGACTTCTCGGCCTGGGTGAGCCGCCGGTCGGCGTCGATCCGGGCCCGGGTGGGCACCAGTCCCGGGCAGATCTCCGCCGCCGCGAACGCCAGCTCGTCCAGCCTCGGGCGCCGGGCGCGGCCGTCGGTCAGCTCGTCGTGGACGCGCGCGGTGTGCAGGGTCAGGAAACGGTGCCTGGCCCGCCGCGCCGCCTCCTCGACGTGCCCGGCACGCTCACGCTGCGCGGGGGAACGCTCGGTGCGCGGGGGCAGGGCGGCCGTCAGCGCCTCGCAGGCCGTGACGTGGTCGCCGAGCAGCCGGGTGTCCGCCTTCCACTCCCCGGTCAGCTGCGGCGCCCGGGGTGTCCCGGGGTCCGGGGCTCCGGCCGGGTCGGGGCGTTGCCCGGGCACTCGCGTCGGCATGCCTGTGGTCATGGTGTGGTGTCTCCTTCTGGGCCTTCCGGTCCTTCTGGTCCGTCTGATGCGCGGTCGCCGCCCGGGCCGGGGCGCGGGGCGAGCGCGGACCGCACGACCGCGCCGAACAGGTCACCCGAGGTGTCGTAGACCGCGTAATGGCCGCCGGGACCCCGATGCACGCCGAACTCCCCACCGGCGTACTCCCGCCAGCCCGCGACGGCCGAGGGCGCGACCACCGGGTCGTCCAGCGCCGCGAAGACCTCGACGGGGCACGCCAGCGGCGCGGCGGGCGCGGGCCGGTACCCGGCGGCCGTCCGCAGGTCGGTACGGAGGATCTGGAGCAGCCGCCGCACGAACTCCTCGTGCTGGAGGAGGACGTCGGGCACACCCCCGGTCGCCCGGAGATGCTCCACGAGCCGTTCGTGCGGCCACGTGTGGTGCGCCGCCTCGGCCGGCACATGCGGGGGACGCGCCCCGGAGATCAGCAGCGCGCGCGGCGGCGGAAGCCCCCGCTCGCGCAGGTACCGGGTCAGCGCGTAGGCGAGCAGCCCGCCGAAGCTGTGCCCGAGCAGGACGAACGGCGGCCGCAGGAACGGCAGCAGCGCCTGAGCCGTCTGCTCCGTCAGCTCCTCCAGGGTGTCCGGCATCGGATCGCCGAACCGGCTCTCCCGGCCCGGCAGTTGGACGGGGCACAGCTCCAACGGCTCCGGCAGCCGAGCCCGCCAGGCCGTGAACGCGCTCGCGCCGCTGCCCGCGTGCGGGAAGCAGAACACCCGCGTCCTGGACGGGTCGTCGGCGGGCGGGCCGAGCAGCCACGAGGCCGGGGCGGGGCTCACGCGTCACCCCGCCCGGCGTCGAGGATCTCGGCGATCCGGGCACCGGTCCGGTTGTCGAGGAGTTCGACGAGGCTCAGTGCCCGGTCGGGGAACTCCTGCCCGATCCGGACGTACAGGTCCACCAGCAGCAGCGAGTTGCCGCCCACCGCGAAGAAGTCGTCGTCCGGGCCGACCGCGCCCGCGCCCAGCGCCTCGGCCATGAGGGCGAGGACCCGCCCCCGCGTCGAGTCGAGGGGCTCCGTGTGCGGCAGGGCGCTCCCGAACTCCGGTACCGGCAGGGCCTTCCGGTCGAGCTTGCCGTTGGCCGTGAGCGGAATCGCGTCGAGCCGGACGAAGGCCGCCGGAACCATGTACGACGGCACCCGGGACGCCAGGTGCGCGCGCAACGCGGTGTCGTCGGGAACGGCGTCGCCCACCAGGTACGCGGCCAGGGCCCGGCCGCCGGGCGCCTCCTCGCAGACCAGGGTGGCCACCGCCGAGACCCCCGGGTGGGAGACCAACGCCGCGTCCACCTCGCCCAGTTCGATCCGGTAGCCCCGGATCTTGACCTGGTCGTCGCCCCGGCCCAGGAACTCCAGGTTCCCGTCCGGCAGCCAGCGGGCCAGGTCGCCGGTGCGGTAGATCCGTTCGCCCGGCGGACCGAACGGGTCGTCGAGGAACCGTTCGGCGGTCAGTTCGGGACGCCCGAGATAGCCGCGCGCCAACCCCGCACCGCCGAGCCAGAGTTGACCGGGGACCCCGATGGGCAGGGGCGTCAGGTCGTCGTCGAGCACATAGGTCCGGGTGTTGGCGATCGGCCGTCCGATGGGGATGGTGGGGCGCTCGGTGTCGGCGGGTTCGATGGGCTTCCACGTCGCGAACAGGGTGCACTCCGTGGGCCCGTAGACATGCAGGAACCGGGTGTCCCCGAGATACGGCAGCAGCCGCGCGGCGCTGGCGGGCGAGAGCACATCACCGCCCACCATCAACTGCCGCACTCGGCCCAGCTGTTCGGGGAACCGCTCGGCCGCGACATGCAGTTGCGGCGAGACCAGCAGCAGCGTCGTGACGCGGTGCCGGCGCAGCGCGGCCTCCAGCAGATCGGGGAACGGCAGCCCCGACGGCGGCAGGACCAGGGTGCCGCCGTTGAGCAGGGCGCCCCACACCTCGATGAGGGAGGCGTCGAAGGTGAGCGGCGACAGCTGCAAGTGGGCTTGGTCCGGGCCGAGTTCGAGGTAGTCGGCGCCCTTGACGAGGCGGCTCAGGGCGCGGTGCGAGACGGCGACGCCCTTGGGCTCCCCGGTGGAGCCCGACGTGTAGATGACGTAGGCGAGCTGCTCGGCGTCGCCCGCGACCACCGGGTCGGTGTCCGGCCACGCCGGTGCCGTGGCCGCCGTTGCCGTCGCCGTGGTCGCCGTGGTCGCCGTTGTGACCGTTGCCGTGGTCGGGCTGTCCGGGCCGTCGGGGCACAGGACCGTGACGGGGGTGTCCGCGAACGCCTCCCGGTGTGCGGAGTCCGTCAGCACGACGCGTGCCGAGGCGTCCCGCACCACGTACGCGAGCCGCCGCGCGGGGTGTTCGGGGTCGAGCGGCAGATAGGCACCGCCCGCCTTGAGGATGCCGAGGAGACACACGACCATCTCGACCGACCGGGGCAGACACAGGCCGACCCGGACGTCGGGGCCGACGCCCTCCGCGATCAGACGGTGGGCCAGCCGGTTGGCCCGCGCGTTGAGTTCCCCATAGGACAGGCGCACGTCCTCGTGCTCGACGGCCGTCGCGTCCGGGTCGCGCCCGGCCTGCTCCTCGAACAGCGACGCCGTGGTCCGGTCGCGGGGGAAGTCACGCGCGGTGCGGTTCCACTCGGACAGCACGAGGGACCGTTCCTCGGGCGGCAGCACGGGCAGCGCCAGGACCGGGGTGCCGGGGTTCTCCGACGCCCCGGTCAGCAGGAGGTCCAGCCTGCGCGCCAGCCGCCGCGCCGTGACCGGCTCGAACAGGTCGCTGTCGTACTCCAGGACGCCGCGCACCTCGTCGTCGCCCACCTCGAAGGCGAAGGTGAGATCGCGGGACGCGGTGCCGAGACGCAGATCGACCGGCGCGCAGGACGCGTCCGGGTAGTCCGGCACCGTGGCGGCCCTGCGCACGGCGCACTTGACCGGCACCGGCTGCCGTTCCGGGGCGCCGCACGCCCCGGTCACCCCGGCGAGCGCGCCCGGTGCAACGGCGGCGTGCGCGCGGGCCCGGACGGTCTCGGCGCGGGCCTGGGCGACCAGGTCGGGCAGCGACGTCCCATCACCGACCTGGAAGCTCAGCACGACGTCGGTCTCCGGCGGCCCGGACGGACCGTCCGCGTCGGCGGCGCCGGGGCGCACCGGGACCAGCAGCGGTATCGCGCGCTGCGGGGTGTGCCGGGCGAGCAGCGCGGCCACACCGGCACACAGCGCGTCCTGGTCCCCGGCCGCCCCGGACAGCTCACGGACCCACCGGGCCGACGGGCCCGACAGGGTGAAGCGCTCCACGCCCCCGGGGCGGAACTCCCGGGGCAGCCGCGGCCGGTCCGTCGGCAGGTCGAGCACGGCACCGTCGGCCAGCAGCCGCGCCCAGTGGTCCTGGTCGGCGGCGGCCGCACTGGCATCGGGCCGGCCCGTCCCCGGCACGGCGTCGGGGACGGGCTCGCCCCGCCGGATCGCGGCGCAGGCGCGCGCGTGTGCGTGCAGCACCGCGTCGAGGGTCACCGGGTCGAACGCCGAGCGATGCGCGACGGCCAGCAGCAGAGACTCCCGGTCGCTGACGCGCAGCACCCGCACGCGCAGCAGCGGCCCGCCCCCGAGGTCGAACGGAACGGCGGCCTCCCGCACGGCGCGCTCGGTCGCCTCCTGCCGGGAGCGGACGGCCGTCTCGGCGAAGTCGGCCGCCACCGTCACCGCGCGCAGGGCCGCGCGCGCCGCCGGTACGTCGAGTTCCCCCTCGATCAGCAGACAGCGGACCACGTGGTGCGAGGGGTGCGACGGTACGGCGGGCCCGGTCCCGGGCGCGGGCGGCGCGGAGGACGATGCCAGGTGCGGCGCGGACGTCACGGTGCTCCTTCAGGGGTGAGGGTGGTGATCGGGGTCGCCGAGGGGCCGCAGTTCCGCGAGCGCGGCTCCGTCCGGTCGCAGCACCGTCCGCACGGGGAGGCTCTTGATCCCCGCGATGAACGTGGAGTGCAGATGCCGGGGCTCTCCGTCGAGGTCGATGCGTTCGAAGTTCTTGGCGATCTCCTCGAACAGGACGGTCAGGGCGAGCCGGGCGGTGTGCGCCCCGACGCAGCGGTGTGCGCCCACCCCGAACGCGATATGCCGGTTGGGGGAGCGGTCGGCGCGGAACCGGAACGGGTCGTCGAAGACGCTCTCGTCGCGGTTGGCCGAGCCCAGCCAGGCGGCGACCGGCTGCCCGGCCGGGATGGTCGTCCCGTGCATCCGCACCGGCCCCGTGGTGTGCCGCAGCGCGTGGTTGGCCGGTGAGGACCAGCGCAGGATCTCCTCCACGAGCGAGGCGGTGTCGCCGCTCTCACGCCACCGGGCGTACTCGGCCGGGTTCTCCAGGAGGGCGAGCAGGCCCGCGCTGGCCGCGTGGGAGGTGGTGACGGTCGCGCCGATCAGGAGGCTGTAGGCGTTGAGGATCACCTCTTCGCGGGTGAGCGGTTCGCCCTCGTCCGACCTGGCCCGCAGCAGCGCCCCGATGAGGTCGTCGGCGTCCGCGCGGCCGGGCCGGGACACCTCGCGGTGGAAGAAGAGGAAGATCTCGGAGTGGGCCCGGCTGAGCACGTCGGGCTGGTCGCCGCCGTCGCCGGAACCGGCGTAGTCGGGGTCCGACTCGGCGACGGCCGCGTAGGTGAAGTGCTTGAGGTGGCCCCAGGACGTCTCGGGGATGCCGAGCAGGAGACCGGCGATCGCGATGGGATAGAACGTCGCCTGCGCCGCGAAGTCCCACGCGTCCTGGCGGGCACCGGCGCTGAGCAGCCGTCGGGCGAGTTCCCTGAGCGCGGGTTCGAGCGCGTGCACCGACTGCTTGCTCAGCCGGGGGCTCAGCGGTTCCTTCAGCCGCTTGTGCTGCGGCGGGTCGGTGACCGCGAGCATCTTGCCGCCCGCGACGTCCGTCTGGCCCAGGGTGGTGAGGATGTTGCCCCGGGCGGCGGTGAACTCGTCGTGCCGGGACAGCACCCGGGAGACGTCCTCGTACCGGACCAGCGCCCAGAACTCCGGCTTCCCGGCGTGCGGGCACTGGCGGTGCACGGGGTCGCCCTGGCGCAGCGCGGCCCATACCGGGTGCGGGTCCCCGGTGCCGAAGTAGTGCGGGTCGGACAGATCGGGTCCTGGCTCGCCCGCCATGCCGGAACAGTCGGGGGCGCCGTCGGTGATGCGCATGGAGGGGGCTTTCTTTCTTCGAGAGGTGAGATCGGTCGCTGTTCGCTCAGGAATCCCGGACCGGGGCCGGCCACGGGACGGGCCACGGGGCCGCCTAGAGGGCTCCCATCCAGAGCAGACCGGCCAAGCGGGCGGCCTCCTCCTCGTCCGCCTCGACGAGGGGCTTGTCGGACAGCTCACGCGTCGTGTCCTCCGTCGCCGCAGGTTCCTCCGCCCCGGCCAGCGCGGCGAGGTTGGCGATGGTCCGGTGCTGGAAGATGTCACGCGGGGTGAGGTGGAGGCCTGCGGTGCGGGCGCGGGCGACGAGTTGGATGGAGATGATGGAGTCGCCGCCGAGGTCGAAGAAGCTGTCGTGGACGCCGACGCTCTCCAGACCGAGGAGTTGGGTGAACAGCCCGGCAAGAGCCTGCTCGGTGTCGGTGCTGGGGGCGTGGTCGTGGGCGTGGGTGGTGAAGGTGGGTGCGGGCAGGGCTTTGTGGTCGACCTTGCCGTTGGCGTTCACGGGGAAGGCGTCGAGGATGAGAACGGCGGCGGGGACCATGTACGCGGGCAGGGCCTCGCCGGTGTACGCCCGCAACTCGGCGGGTTCCACCGGCACTTCGCTGTCCACGGTGACGTAGGCGACCAACTGCTTGCCCCCGGCCGTGTCTTCACGCACGGCGACGACAGCGTCAGTGACGGCGGGGTGGGTGGCCAACGCGGCCTCGATCTCCCCGAGTTCGATACGGAAGCCGCGCAGTTTGGTCTGCTGGTCCCCGCGTCCGACGAAGGCGAGGCTGCCGTTCGGGTTCCAGGAGACGAGGTCGCCGGTCCGGTACATCCGCGCGCCGGGTTCCCCGAACGGGCACGCGACGAACCGCTCACCCGTCAGCCCGGGCCGCCCGTGATACCCACGCGCCAGACCGGCACCGCCGATGTACAACTCGCCGATCACCCCGGGAGGCACCGGCCGCAGGAACCCGTCCAGCACATACATCCGCGTGTTGTCCATCGCCCCGCCCACCGGCACCGGCCCACCGGTCAGGTCGGGTTCCCGTAGCTCCTGGAGCGTGGTCAGCACGGTGTTCTCGGTCGGGCCGTAGCTGATGAACACGCGGGTGCCGGGGCTGTGTCGGCGGATGCGGGCGACCGCGCTCGGGGACACCACGTCACCGCCGGTCAGGATCTCCCGCACCCCGGTGAAGCACTCCGGGCGCTCCTCGGCCAGCACCCGCAGCAGACCCGACGGCGGCAACGCCGTGGTCACCGCGTGCCGGGTGACGAGTTCCTCGATCTCGGCGCCCGACAGGACCCCGTCCGGCGCCACCACCACCGCGCCGCCCCGCAGCAACGCCACCCACAGCTCGGCCGTGGAGGCGTCGAAGGCGTAGGAGGCCGCCAGCAGGAACCGGCCCCGGTCGAAGTCGTCGTAGTGCCGGTCATGGACCATGGCCGCGACGGAACGGTGGCTGATCGCCACGCCCTTGGCCACCCCGGTCGAACCCGATGTGAACATCACGTGCGTCAGGCGGTCGGGGTGCCCAGGGGCCACGGCGACGGCACCGAGCGGCCCGCTCTGCGCCTCGGCAACGTCGACCACCACGAGACCGGCGTCCCCGGACTCCCCGCGCGCGGCTTCCTCCGCCTCACCGGCATGCGCCGCGTCGGTCAGCACGACCCGGCATCCGGTCTCCGCCAGCACCAACCGCCGCCGCACCAAGGGGTATCGGGAGTCCAGCGGAGCGTAGAAGCCGCCCGACTTCACCACACCGAGGAGCCCCACGACGAGGTCCGCCGAACGCCCCATCAGCACACCCACGCCGACCTCGGGCCCCACCCCCAGCCCAGCGAGCCGCGCGGCAACCCGCCCCGCCCGCTCGTCCAACTCCCGGTAGGAGAACTCCCGTTCCCCCTCCACCAACGCCACCGCATCCGGGGACGCCTTCACCCGCTCCCCGAACAACACCGCCAAGTCCGCATCCGGCACCTCAACCTCGGCACCCTGCCACGCGTCCAGCACCAACGCCCGCTCACCGGCCGACAGCACCTCCACCCGGCCCACCAACACCCCGGGATCAGCCGCGAACTTCTCCAGCAGCAGCCTCAACCGCTCACCCAGCGCCGCCACTTCATCCCGGCCGAACGCGTCCGACCGGTAACTCAGCTCGAACCGCAGGGAGTCACCCGGGAGCGCGGTCAGGGCCAGCGGGTAGTGCGTGCCGCCGATGGCGTCGTCAGCCCGGTCGACGGGGGTGATCCGCAGGGCGCTGTGCTCCGCGGCCGGGCTCCTGGTGCCCCTGACGGTCGACAGGTTCTGGAAGACGGTGGTGGTGTCGAAGAGTTCACTGTGCCCGGCGAGCCGCTGGATGTCGGCCAGCCCGAGGTACTGGTGCGGCTGGAGCGCGCTCTGCTCGTCCTGGACGCGGGCCAGCAGCCCGGCGAAGGTCTCCGTGGGGTCGATCCGCACCCGCACCGGGACGGTGTTGATGAACAGACCGATCATCGACTCGACCTGGGGCAGATCGGCGGGACGGCCCGCCACCGTCGCACCGAAGACGACGTCCTGACGCCCCGTCACCCCGGCCAGCAGCAGCGCCCAGGCGCCCTGCACCACGGTGTTGAGGGTGAGGCCGTGCCGCTGCGCCGCCTCCGTGAGCCGCGCGGTGACGTCCGGGGTGAGGGCCGTGTCGAGTTGCCGGGGCGCGGTCGGCGTCCTGTCGAGCGCCTTCCTCGGCGCGAGCAGCGTGGGCTCTTCGAGCCCGGCCAGCGCCCGCTGCCACGCCTGCCCGGCGCCGTCCCGGTCCTGACGGGCGAGCCAGCGCAGATAGTCGCGGAACGGGACGACCGGCCGCAGCCCGCCGCCGCTGCCGCCCCGCGCGTAGAGGTCGAGCAGATCGTTCAGGACCAGCGGCAGCGACCAGCCGTCCCACAGGATGTGGTGGGCGCTCAGGACGACCACATGCCGGTCGGCCGTGAGCCGGATCAGGGTCAGCCGGAGCAGGGGAGCGGCGGACATCTCGAAGCGCCGCAGCCGGTCGGCCCCGAGCAGCCGCCGCACCTCGGCCCGCTGCTCCGGGCCCGCGAGATGGCTCAGGTCGATCTCCGTCCAGGGCAGCCGCGCGCGGTCCATGACGACCTGGACCGCCCGGCCCGAGGCCGTCTGCCGGAAGTGGGCGCGGAGGTTGGCGTGCCGCGCCACCAGGCTCTCGCCCGCCGCCCGCAGGACGTCCGCGTCGAGCGCTCCGGCGACCTCGAACGCCGTCTGCATGGTGTAGACGTCGAGGGCCTCCGGGTCGTAGAGGGCGTGGAAGAGCAGGCCCTCCTGGAGCGGGGAGAGCGGCAGCACCTCCTCGACGGCCCCTCCGCCCGGCCGGTCGCCGCCGCTGTCCAGGTCGCGCCGCTCCTCGTCGGTGAGCGTCAGCAACGGGGCCTGGCCTGCGGTGTCGGCCGGTTCGTCGCCCCGGGCGCGGGCGAGGTGCGCCAGCGCCGCGACGGTCTTGTGCTGGAAGACCTCACGGGGGGTGAGGACCAGTCCCGCCCGGCGGGCGCGGGCCACGAGCTGGATGGAGGTGATCGAGTCGCCGCCCAGCGTGAAGAAACTGTCGTCGACACCGACGCGTTCGACGCCGAGCAGGGCGGCGTACAGGTCGGCGAGGGTGCGTTCGGCCTCGGTGCGGGGCGCTCGATGGGTGGCGGCGGCCGTGAAGTCGACGGCGGGCAGGGCCTTCTGGTCGACCTTGCCGTTGGCGCTCAACGGCAGCGCGGCCAGGACCAGCACGGCCGCCGGAACCAGGTGCTCGGGCAGCTGGGCGGCGAGGTGGTCCCGCAGCGCGGCGGGGTCGGGCGGGGAGTCCGGGCGGGCGGACGTGACATAGGCGACGAGGTGCTTGACCCCGGGCGCGTCCTCGCGGGCGACGACGACGACCTCGCCCACCTCCGGATGGGCGGCGAGGCTCGCCTCGATCTCGCCGGGCTCGACCCGGTAGCCGCGGATCTTGACCTGGTCGTCGGCGCGGCCGACGAAGGCGAGGGTGCCGTCCGCACGTCGGCGGACGATGTCCCCGGTGCGGTACATCCGCTCACCCGGCACCCCGAGGGGACAGGCCACGAACCGCTCGGCGGTCGGGCCCGGACGCCGGTGATAGCCACGCCCCAGACCGGCTCCCGCGACGTACAGCTCACCCGCCACACCGACCGGGACCGGGCGCAGCCAGCCGTCGAGGACATACGCCCGCGTGTGGTCCAGCGGCCGGCCGATCGGCACCGGCTCGACGACACCGGCCGGTGACCTCATCGGCAGGCAGGTCGCGAAGACGGTGGTCTCCGTCGGGCCGTAGCCGTTGACGACGACGGTGTCCGGGCAGGCCTCCAGGACCTTGCGCACGGCCGCCGCGGGCACCTTGTCCCCACCGGTCCACACCTCGCGCAGTCCGGCGAAGCAGCCGGGCGACTCCTCCGCGAACACCCGGAACAGGCCCGCGGTCAGCCAGACGGCACCGATCCGATGCCGGGTCACCGCCGCACGCAGCGCCTCGGCGTCCAGCGCCCCCGGCGGTGCGACGACCACCTCGCCACCGTTCAGCAGCGGCACCCACAGCTCGTAGGTCGAGGCGTCCCAGGCGTGCGAGGAGTGGAACAGCATGCGCCGGTGAGCGGCGTTCCAGACCCGGTCATGGGCCAGGTCCCGCACGTTGCGATGGGTGACGGCGACGCCCTTGGGGCGGCCGGTCGACCCCGACGTGAACATCACGTAGGCCGCCTGATCCAGGTGACGGCGCACCGGGACCCGTTGCGCCGTCCCGTCCCCGTCGGGTGTGCTCGCGGCGTCGACCACCAGGGTCGTCAGGTCCGTCAGGCCGCAGCGTGCCGGGATGTCCCGGGACGCGTGATCCGTCAGGACCACCGCCCCGCCGACCGCGTCGGCGACCCTCGGCAACTGCTCGGCCGCGGACTTCGGCTCCAACGGCGCGTAGACACCGCCCGCCTTCGTCACCGCGAGGATCGCCACGATCAGCTCCACCGAGCGTTCCATCAGGACGACCACGAGATCCTCGGGCCCCACCCCGTGCCGGACCAGACGATCGGCCAGCCGGTTCGCCCGGTCGTCGAGCTGCGCGTAGGTCAGACGTTCGTCCTCACGCACGACGGCCACCGCGTCCGGGGTACGGGCCACCTGCTCCTCGAAGAGGTCGGCAAGGGTGGCGGGCGACACGTCGAGCGGGGTGGCGTCCGCCGGGCGCGGGAGCAGCCGCCGTTCCTCGGCCGTCAGGGTCTCCAGCCGCGCCACGCGCGTGTCCGGCGCCGCCGCGAAGGTCTCCAGGAGCGCGTGGAGCCGCTCTCCGAACACCTCGGCCTCCGCGCGGGCGAACACATCGGGGCGGTAGCACAACGCCAGGACCAGCCGCGCGCCCGGCTCCGCGACGAGCAGCAGCGGATAGTGCGTGGCGCTGCGCCCCTGGACGGACGTGACGCGCAGCCCCGTCGCCGCCGGGCCCTCGGGGTCGTCGGCGAGCGGGTAGTTCTCGAAGACGGTGGAGGTGTCGAACAGGTCGCCGAGCCCGACCGTGCGCTGGATGTCGGAGAGCCGCACGTACTGGAACGACTGGAGCGCGGTCTGCTCGTCCTGGATACGGGCCAGGAGCCCCGCGAAGGTCTCGGCGGGGTCCAGCCGCGCCCGGACCGGGACGGTGTTGACGAAGAGCCCGATCATGTCCTCCACACCGGGCAGCTCGGGCGGCCGGCCGGCGACCGTCCCGCCGAAGACCACGTCCTGACGTCCGGTCAGCCCGGCCAGCAGCAGCGCCCACGCGCCCTGAACGACGGTGTTGAGGGTCAGACCGAGGCCCCGTGCCGTCCGGGTGAGCCGCGCGGTGAGGTCCTCGGACAGTTCGACGCGGGCCCGTTCCGGGACGAGCGGGGCGCGGTCGGCGTCGGCGGGGGCGAGCAGGGTGGGCTCTTCGAGTCCGCGCAGGGCCCGCTGCCAGGCCGCGACGGCCGCGTCCTGGTCCTGACGGGTGAGCCAGCGCAGATAGTCGCGGAACGGGACGACCGGGCGCAGGCCCGTGGGGTCGCCGTCCTGGGCGTAGAGCGTGAACAGCTCGTCCAGGACCAGCGGCATCGACCAGCCGTCCCACAGGATGTGATGCACGTTCAGGACGAGCAGCTGCCGGTCGGCCGCGAGGCGGACCAGGGTCAGGCGCAGCAGGGGCGGGCGGGCCATGTCGAAGCGGCGTGCCCGGTCCTCCGCGAGGACCCGCTCGACCTCCGCGTCCTGCCGCCCCGTCCCGGCCAGATGACGCAGGTCGACCTCGGCGCACGGCAGCTTGACGGCGGGCGCGATCACCTGGACCGCCCGCCCCGAGGCCGCCTGCCGAAAGCCCGCCCGGAGGTTGGCGTGCCGTGCCAGCAGCCCCTGGCCCGCCGCCCGCAGCACGTCCAGGTCGACCGGCCCGGCCACCTCGAACGCCAACTGCATGGTGTAGACGTCGAGGGCCTCCGGGTCGTAGAGGGCGTGGAAGAGCAGACCCTCCTGGAGCGGGGACAGCGGCAGGATGTCCTGGATCTTCGCGTTGCTCACAGCACGTCACTCCGTTGATTTCGACAAGATCCACCTCGGTGCGGCGGGGACGCGCGAGGCGGCAGAGACAACTCGCCCGCACCGGCGCTGCCCTGCGGTGCGAGCGAACGGACCGGCGCGCGGCGGTCCCGGCTACGCCTGTGACATCGCGCGGGCGAGACTCGCCGGCCGCATGTCCGTCCAGTGGGTCTCCACGAAGTCGAGGCAGGCGCCACGGCCGTCCGGCCCGTGCGCGATGGTCCACCCCGCCGGAACGTCGGCGAACGACGGCCAGATCGAGTGCTGGTTCTCGTCGTTGACGAGGACCAGGAAGGTGCCGTTCTCGTCCTCAAAGGGGTTGGACACGGGGGTTCCTCGTTCCATGAGTGCGGTGCCGGAAGGGCCGTGCGGAGGGTCGGGAAGGGGGCGGCAGGGGGCTCCCACTCCGGTCGCGCGTGCCGCGGTCCGATCGTGCCGTCAGTGTTTCCCGACCGGCCGCACCGGTGGAACTGCATGGATTGACGGTTCCGCGACGGGGAGGGCCGTCTCGAAGGCCGGGACGGAAATTGAGCCCCGCCCTACAGCACCTGCGGGTTTCCCCCTGACCATCGATTCCTGTGGAAATCCCATGCCGTTCTTTCGCGTACGATCCGGACCCCTGCCGCGGAAGTCACAGGGCTCCACCGGGTTGAGGATGGTGATGAAGTGGTAAGAATTATTTACCTCGGGCGCCGCTGCGTCGCCCTTCGGTTTAATCTGTGAGATAGATCGCCGTAATTTACCCGTTATTCACACCTGCCACATTGCGGAACCGGTGGCCGGATATGTACGTTCTCCCCAACAAGGCTTCGGAATGACGGGGGATTCTGCTGTTGTTCCGTCGCGGCCTGGTTCCCTTGAGGGGGCTGGATATCCGGTCTCTCTCACGGGGGGAGCCGGTCACGAGAAGGGCTTCGTATGCTGCTGAGCGGCGGTCTGGTGGATGCGCGGGAGAAGGAACGCCACTATCACTCGTGCGAGACACAGGATGTTCTCAAGCATTCCGTCAGTAAATGGATGGCGGGCAGTGCCGAAGGTGCGGTCCAATGGGCGATGCGCGCCGTGCTCCAGGGCTGCCGGATCGATTCCGGCTGCTACTGGGCCGAGGCCTCCACCACCTGGCTTTCCGCGCTCTTCAGCGGTCTGCGGGACGCGGAGTCGGCGGAATCGCTCATCAGGGAAGCCCGGCGGCGAATCGAAAGCAGCCGGAACAAGGAACTCCAGAATTCCCTGATGCTGATGCAGGCCTATTCCCGGTACTGCCAGGGTCGGCAGGCGCAGGCATCCGTTCTGGCCGCGACCGGTCTCGCGGCGCTCGAAGAGCAGTCGGTGAGCCAGACCGTCGCGTTCGGCGTCGCCGTCATGGCCGTGTCCGCGTTCCGCAGGGCGGATATCCGTGAAGCCTCCCGATGCGATGAGCAGTTGCAGGAGAATCTGCTCATCAATCACTACTGCTTCGCCTACGGTCCGGTGGTCTGGACCCACCTCCAGCTCATCGAGGCGAAGCACGGGGCGGCGCGTGCCGCAGCGCTCGCGCGGCAGTTCTCGGCCCCCGGCCCCGGCCGGACCGCCCTGCTGCTCTCCGAACCGGCCGCGGCCTCCTGGCTGGTGCGGTTGCTGCTCAAGGAGAACAACCGGACCGCCGCCGAGGCGGTGACGGCGGCCGCCGAGGAATTCGCCGCGCTCTCACCGCGGTTTCCCTCGCTGACCGCGGCGGCGCATCACGCGCGTGGCCTCCTCGACGCCGATGTGGAGCAGTTGCGGGACGCGGTCTGCCAGCACCGCGACACCTGGGCGAAGGCCTCGGCGCTGGAGGATCTGGCCGTGCTGCTGGCCCAGCGCGGCCAGCCGGACCACCAGCTCACCGAGACACTGGAGCGGGCCGCGGAGGCGTACGAGTCCGCTCAGGCCTCCCGGGACTGCGCGCGGGTCAAGCGGCGGATGCGGACCTCCGGACGCGCCCGGCGCCATGTGCGCTGGCGGGACGGCCGCACCGACGAGCCGCAGAACCCGGCGGGCGAACTCGGCCTGACCGAGAGCGAACACAAGGTCGCCAGCCTGGTCGCCCAGGGATTCACCAACGCCCAGGTCGCCCATCAGCTCTTTCTCTCCAAGCACACCGTCGCTTTCCACCTGCGGAAAATCTTCAAGAAGCTCGACGTCGAATCACGCGCGGAATTGATGTGCATGTGGCACGAGAACTCACGCCGGACAGCCTGACAACGATGTCGCGCCGCTCACGGCCCCGGCCCCCGGCGCGGTGAGAGGAGGAGGGACAGGGCGACGGAACGTCCTGTCCCTCCCGTCGATCCCGAGAGACCCCGCATGCTCATACGCCTCCTGCGCACCCACCTCCGGCCGTACCGGAGACCCCTCGCGCTGCTGGTGCTGCTCCAGCTTCTCCAGACCTGCGCCATGCTCTGGCTGCCCACCCTGAACGCCGACGTCATCGACAACGGCGTCGTCAAGGGCGACACCGGCCGCATCCTGTCCCTCGGCGCGCTGATGGTCGGGGTCTCGCTGGTCCAGGTCGCCGGCAACATCGGCGCCGTCCACCACGGCACGAAGACCGCCGCCGCGATCGGCCGGGACCTGCGCGCCGGGATCTTCGACCGGGTGCAGTCCTTCTCGGCCCGGGAGGTCGGCCGGTTCGGCACCCCCTCGCTGATCACCCGGACGACCAACGACGTGCAGCAGGTCCAGATGCTGGCCTTGATGACGTTCACCCAGATGGTGGTCGCCCCCCTCATGTGTGTCGGCGGGGTCGTGCTGGCGCTGGGCCTCGACGTGCCGCTGTCGGGCGTGCTGGTGGCGGTGGTGCCGACGTTGGGTGTCTGCGTGACGTTGATCGTGCGCCGGTTGCGGCCGTTGTTCCGGTCGATGCAGGGGCGGCTGGACACCGTGAACCGGGTGCTGCGTGAGCAGATCACCGGCAACCGGGTCATCCGGGCGTTCGTCCGCGACGGTGACGAGCAACGGCGGTTCGGGAAGGCCAACGCCGATCTCACCGAGATGTCGTTGAAGACGGGCAATCTGCTCGCGCTGATGTTCCCGGTGGTGATGACGACGGTGAACCTGTCGTCGATCGCGGTGGTCTGGTTCGGCGCTCACCGCATCGACAGCGGGGGCATGCAGATCGGCGATCTGACCGCGTTCCTCGCCTACTTGATGCAGATCGTCCTCGCCGTGGTCATGGCCACCTTCATGTTCATGACCGCCCCGCGCGCCGAGGTCTGCGCCGAACGTATCCTCGCGGTGCTGGAGACCTCCTCCAGCGTGGTGCCGCCGATCGACCCGGTGACGGAGCTGCCCCGGCATGGGCATCTGGAGCTTCGGGGTGCCGGGTTCCGTTATCCGGGGGCGGAGGAGTCGGTGCTGAAGTCGGTCGATCTGGTGGCGAGGCCGGGTGAGACGACCGCTGTGATCGGTTCGACGGGCAGTGGCAAGTCCACGCTGCTGGGGCTGATTCCGCGGCTGTTCGACGCGACCGACGGCGAGATCCTCGTCGACGGCACCGGGGTCGCGGCCATCGAGCCGACGTTGCTTGCCCGGACGGTGAGTCTGGTGCCGCAGAAGCCGTATCTGTTCGCCGGGACCGTCGCCACCAACCTGCGCTACGGCAAGCCGGACGCGAGCGACGAGGAGTTGTGGCACGCGCTGAAGGTGGCGCAGGCCGAGGACTTCGTTCGGAAGCTGGAGGGCGGCCTGGAGGCGCCGATCGCGCAGGGCGGCACCAACGTCTCCGGCGGTCAGCGCCAGCGTCTGGCCATCGCGCGCACGCTGGTGCAGCGCCCGGAGATCTACCTGTTCGACGACTCGTTCTCCGCGCTGGACTACGCGACGGACGCGGCGTTGCGGGCGGCGCTGGGGCGGGAGACCGCCGGGGCGACCGTCGTCATCGTCGCGCAGCGGGTGGCGACCATCCGTGACGCCGACCAGATCGTCGTCCTCGACGAGGGCCGGGTCGTCGGCGCCGGCCGCCATCACGAACTGATGGCCGGCAACGACACCTACCGGGAGATCGTCCTCTCCCAGCTCACGGAAGCGGAGGCCGCCTGATGGCCGGGCCCCTGGACCGCACGATGGCCGACAACGGTCCCGACAGCCGCTCCATGGACTTCAGGGTGTCCGGCGGACGGCTGCTGGCCCGCTTCCGTGCCGAGCGGGGCACCCTCTGCCTGATGGTGTGCTCCATGGCGCTGAGCGTCGGCCTCAACGTCGTCGGCCCGAAGCTCCTCGGCAACGCCACCGACCTGGTGTTCGCCGGGATCGTCGGGCGGCGGATGCGGGCGGGCACGAGCAGGGAACAGGCCCTCGCGGGGTTGCGGGCGCACGGCTCGGGCGGCGTCGCCGACATGCTCGCGAGCACCGACTTCACGCCCGGCAAGGGCATCGACTTCCACGCGCTGGGCGGGGTCCTGTCGCTCGCCCTCGGGACGTTCCTGACCGCCGGGCTGCTGATGGCGGTGGCGACACGGATGGTCAACAGGGCCGTGAACCAGGCGATGTTCCGGATGCGTGAGGACGTGCAGGGCAAGCTGTCGCGGCTGCCGCTGTCCTACTTCGACCGGCGTCAGCGCGGTGAGGTGCTGAGCCGGGCGACCAACGACATCGACAATCTCGGCCAGACCCTCCAGCAGTCCATGGGGCAGGTCGTGAACTCGCTGCTGAACATCGTCGGCGTCCTGGTCATGATGCTGTGGGTGTCGTGGATTCTCGCCCTGGTGGCGTTGGTGACGGTGCCGTTGTCGTTCCTCATCGCGACCCGGGTGGGCAAGCGGTCGCAGCCGCACTTCGTCCAGCAGTGGCGCTCCACCGGCAAGCTGAACGCCCACGTCGAGGAGATGTACACCGGGCACACCCTGGTCAAGGTGTTCGGGCGGCACGAGGAGTCCGCCAAGCAGTTCGCCGAGCAGAACGACGCCCTGTACGACGCGGGATTCCGGGCCCAGTTCAACAGCGGGATCATGCAGCCGCTGATGATGTTCGTCTCCAACCTGAACTATGTGCTGGTCGCCGTCGTCGGCGGGCTGCGGGTGGCCTCCGGGTCCCTGTCCATCGGGGATGTGCAGGCGTTCATCCAGTACTCGCGGCAGTTCTCCATGCCCCTGACGCAGGTCGCGTCGATGGCGAACCTGGTCCAGTCCGGCGTCGCCTCCGCCGAGCGGATCTTCGAACTCCTCGACGCCGACGAACAGGACGCCGACCCGGTCCCCGGCGTACGCCCCGACGAACTGCGCGGACGCGTCGCCCTGGAGAACGTCTCCTTCCGCTACGACCCCGACAAACCCCTCATCGAGGACCTGTCGTTGAAGGTCGAGCCGGGCCAGACCGTCGCGATCGTCGGGCCGACCGGGGCGGGGAAGACCACCCTGGTCAACCTTTTGATGCGGTTCTACGAGGTCTCCGGCGGACGCATCACCCTCGACGGCGTCGACATCGCCCGGATGTCCCGCGACGAACTCCGCGCCGGCATCGGCATGGTCCTCCAGGACACCTGGCTCTTCGGCGGCACCATCGCCGAGAACATCGCCTACGGAGCCTCCCGCGACGTCACCCAGGGCGAGATCGAGGAAGCCGCCCGCGCCGCACACGCCGACCGGTTCGTACGCACCCTGCCCGACGGCTACGACACCGTCATCGACGACGAAGGCACCGGCGTCAGCGCCGGCGAGAAACAACTCATCACCATCGCCCGCGCCTTCCTCTCCGACCCCGTCATCCTCGTCCTCGACGAAGCCACCAGCTCCGTCGACACCCGCACCGAAGTACTCATCCAGAAAGCCATGGCCAAACTCGCCGACGGACGCACCTCGTTCGTCATCGCCCACCGCCTCTCCACCATCCGCGACGCGGACACCATCCTCGTCATGGAGAACGGCTCCCTCGTCGAACAAGGCACCCACAGCGAACTGTTGGGAGCCGAGGGAGCCTACGCCCGGCTGTACCAGGCACAGTTCGCACAGGCGGTCGCCGAGGTCGGCTGAGAACGCGCTCCGGGCGAGGGCGCCCCGCACCGGAGAGGGCGCCCCGCACCGGCGCGGGCGGCACCCGAACGGGCCCTCCCCGCAGACGCCTCCCCGCAGGCGCTGCGCCGATGGGCCTTTCGTCGGTGCGGGTACTCCTGGCCCGGGTGGGCGAGCGGACTTTCGCGGCTGTCAGCAACGGCCAGGCCCGTTCACTCGGACGAGTGACCATCCCTCGTGGGTCTCGCGCGTGCTTTCGTGGCACACGGGGAATTCCCTGGCCATTTTTGACCGCAGCAGTTCGAACCTG
The DNA here is from genome assembly GCF_044757465.1 of Streptomyces sp. NPDC091279. Lineage (NCBI taxonomy): Bacteria > Bacillati > Actinomycetota > Actinomycetes > Kitasatosporales > Streptomycetaceae > Streptomyces > Streptomyces sp. NPDC091279. The sequence goes on from NZ_JBIVVA010000002.1 coordinate 69,570, forward strand.
GCCAGTCAGTGGCCCGAATTATCTCCGAGGGAACTCGGGGGACGGTTCTGGAGGGTCGCCTCCGGGGAACCCGGATTCACTTTCGTGGATTTCCGCGCCGCCCGCCGTCCGCGTGCCGAGATTAGTGTTCGACGTGGCGCGGAAAGGACTCCGAGTTGGTTGGCATCAGCAGCGGAGTCCTCCCCGCCGTACCGAACCGCACCCGACATGAGGAGAAGGGCATGATGTGGCACGTCCGCCGGAAGATGACACGTCTCTTTCCGGCAGCGCCTGAGATTAGCATTCCGATTTCCGCCGTCCTGCAAACCAGCCTGGTGAGCATCACCCTGACGACCTTCCACTTCAGTTCCGTACTGACTCTGGGCGTCACCGTGGCCACCGCGCGATGGCCGCACTCCCTCCCCGCACAGGTGCTGGTCACGATCCTCGCCTCCGCCCTTTCGGACCGCAGCCGAGTCGTCCGCCTGAAACTGCGCCGCACCCGCTAGCACCGGCCTGCTCCGCTGAACGACGCCGAGGCCGACTCGGCCGAGTCGGCCTCGGCGTCGTTCGGGACACCCGCGTTCACCTGCCCGGTCTTTCCCGTCGAAGGCAAGCCGCTCCCGAAGGCGGCTTCCGCTCCGCACCGAGCCTCCCGCTCGACGGGACCACCAGCTGCGAGACGACCGTCATGCCGCCATCCGCCCCGCCCGCACCCAGAGCAGCAGCAGCCGCCGCCTCCGCCCGGCGGCAGCCCGCCTCCGCCCCCGTGACTCCCCACGCCGCAGCGGCCTACGCCGCCTTCTGCCGCGACCACTGGCCGACCTACCGGCAGTACGCCGCCGCCGTCACCGGCGACCCCGCGACCGGAGACCGGCTCGCCCGCGCCGCCCTGCGGGAACTCGGCGCCCAGTGGCCCACCGCCCTGCGCAGCGCCCTTCCCTCCGCCCTGGCCTGGTCGCTCCTGCGCGCCACCACGGCCTCCAGCAGGACGCCCACCATCCGCACACTGCAACGGAACCTCGCCCCGCGAGAGACCGACGCGCTCGTCCTGCGCTACCGGCTCGGCCTGACGCCACGACAGGCCGGACACGCCATGGGCATCGAACCGTCAGCCGTCGCACTGCTCACACGCAACGCTCTGAGGAGGGCCACCACCCTTCCCCGCGACGACCTTCCCCACGAGAACCCTCCCCACGAGGACCTTCCCCGCGAGGGGCATATGCCAATGTCGGATGCGCTCTGAGCCGAGGAGTTGTGCGCCGGGGCACTTCGGGCCGTATGACCACTGAATCCGCTTCAGGGAGTTTCGCGCATACCCGAAAGCGGGTAGCTGTCGGTCTGCCCTGCCTCCTAGCATGACGTTTCTGCCTTCGGGGAACCGCCACGTCTCAGGGGGATGTGCGCGGCCGAAAGTGTGGGGAGCGGCTCATTCTTGACCTCAGTAAACCCAGCATTGCTCGAATGTACGATTTCTTGCTGGGCGGAACCGACAATTACGCGGTCGACCGGGAAACCTGCGAAGCGTTACTGGCCATGGCTCCCAGTACGCGTGAACTCGCCCTGGTGAACAGAGCCTTTCTCGTCAGATCCGTGCGCTATCTCGCCCGCGAGTGCGGCGTGCGCCACTTTCTCGACCACGGCTCCGGTCTGCCGACCCGGCCCAATGTCCACCAGGTCGCCCAGGACGTAGATCCGTCGAGTCAGGTCGTCTATATCGACAAGGACCCCGTCGTCTACGCTCACGGCCGTGGGATGCTCGCCGAGGACCCGCACACCACGGCGGTCCTGAACGCCGATATCCGTCATACGGACCGCATTTTCGAAAGCCCCGAGGTGCGGAGACTGGTGGCGGACGGCCGGCCCGTCGCCGCTCTCTTCGTGTCGGTGCTGCACTGCGTCCCCAGCAGCGACGAACCATGGGATCTCGTCCGGCGCGTGGCCGAGCGGTTACCCGCCGGCAGCTACCTCGTGATCTCGCATCTCGCCAGCGACGACGCCGAACTCCGTGGGAGAATCACCGACTTCATGGCCGACGTCACGGACGACCGCTGGGGCGAGGTCCGTTCGACCAAAGAGGTCGCGCGATTCTTCGACGGCTTTGAGCTTCTGGAGGCGGACAGGCCCGACGAGGTCTCGTCATGGCGACCCGACAGCGACCTGGCACCCCGGCAGCGCAGCAAGGAGTGGGTCAATTACGGCGGGGTGGCCAGGATCAGCCGACCGTCCGCCCCGGAGCCCGGCTAGGACCTGTCCGGCCGATCACGCCGCAGACGCGGGGCCCGCCGAGCCACCGTTGCTTCCCTGCGACTTGATCGGCCGGACAGGCTCTAATCGACGAGCCGGTCGATGTGCTTGGCCAGGCAGTCCATGGATTCCTGCTTGCTCAACGCCCTGCCCCAGAGGTCGTCCATCGACGCCTGATACAGCTCGACCTCGTCCTCTTCCTGGAGCAGCGAGCCGCCGCGGTTCCGCTCCTCCAGATAGACCGCGCGGCCGGTGGACTCCTCGTCGGGCTTGAGCAGGGTCATCGAGGGGTGTATCGGGCTGCCCTGGTGCAGGGCGGAGCCGGGCAGGATGCGGATATGCATGTTCGGCCTGTTCTCCGCCATGTTGAACAGATGCCGCAGCTGCTCGCGCAGAACGATCCGGCCGCCCATCTCCAAGCGCAGTACGGACTGGGCGATGAGCGCCTCGAAGATCGGGGCATCGTCCTCTTCGAGGAGAGTCTGGCGCTGCAAACGGATCGCCAGTCTGAGGTGCATCAGTTTCTTGAACTTGCTCTGGAGCTCGGGGTTCTGTTGGGCGCGGGTGAAGTCGTTCATGAGGGACTTGGCGTAGGCGCGGGTCTGGAGCATCCCGGGGACGCTGCTCTCCTGATAGGTGCGGATCACCTTGGAGATCGCCTCAAGGGCGAACAGGCCGGCCAGCGGTTCATCGACGACGTCCGACGGATTGGCCCAGTACGGAGAGCTGCCGATGCGGCGAAGATGCCGGTCCGCTTCTTCCAGGACCCATTCCGGAGCACCGCAGTCCCGAAGGAACGCGTCGACCTTCAGGGGGTCCTGCTTCGTGGTCCCGGTCTCGTACTTGCTCAGGACGGGCACCGAGTTGAACACCTGCGTCGCCTGCACCGCGTCGGCCTGGTTCCACCCCTTCTGCTGGCGGTGAAGCCGCATCATCGCGCCGACAGCCCGCGCCAACGGATGAGGCGCGGGCTGCGACGACTTCTTCCCCTGACCGCCAGGCAGGAAAGTGAGCTGAGCGGACATCTTCACTCCTCGCGCGTGGGCGGCACTCTTACCGCCCCGCGAACAGCATTATTCGCCCATTCGGCTCACTGCAACCCCTGGCCAAAAAGATTTCAGACAGTGAGCCTGTCGAATTCGCCCTTACGTGCCCCGTCGACGAAAGCAGACAGCTCCGCTTTTGTGAAGATCAAGGCCGGTCCCTCGGGGTCGCGCGAGTTGCGGACCGCGATGTTTTCGTGAACCTCGGCAAGTTCGACGCAGTCCCCGATCGCGTCGCTCGCGGTCGCCTTCACCCACTGCGCGCCTACCAGTTCGCCGGCGCCGATTCCGTTGATGATGTGACTCACAGTGCACCCGTTTCTCTCTCTGACCAGTGGCGATTCCATGCCCACGGTGGGCTCCGGTCGCCTCGTCCTTGACTTTCGCCGCTCCGGGAGAATTTCGCGGCCCTGCGAAAGTGAAGGAAAGTCTAGACCCCCGGGACCGGGTGGCGGTGTCCCTCGATTGGGCGTTCCTGCGGGATGGAAAGAGTAAGTGTGAAAATCCGATTGATGCGGAAGGTGAGGGAGTATCTTCCCGGGAATGGCTGAACATCGCCCCTGGCAAAAATGGTCGACGGTCCGCCTCCGTCGAGAGGATGATTTCGTTCCGTTTCTCGAATCAGCCGCATTTCGCGCCGCTGTTCGAACAGTTCTGACGTCCCCCCGGGGCCGGGCTGTCAGAACGCCGATACGTGGGATCTGCGGGGCGTGACGCGGGGGCCGCGGTGGGGTGCGGTGCGGCGGTGCCCGGCGGGGCGGAGCCGGACGACGGCGTCGAGACCGCCGTCGGGTGCCGCGTCGAGGGTGACGTCTCCGCCACCGGCCAGGGTGAGTTGCCGCACGATGGGCAGGCCGAGCCCCGTGCCGTCGTGGCAGGAGTCGGCGGCCCGCCAGAAACGGTCGAAGGCACGCGCGCGTTCGGCCTCGGTCATGCCGGGCCCCTGGTCGACGACGTGCAGCTCGACACCCGGGCTCCGCGGGTCGGCGGCGAACGTCGTGGCCAACGTGATGGTGGTGCCCGGCGGCGACACCCGCAGCGCGTTCGAGAGCAGGTTGTCGATGACCTGCTCCAGGGCGCCGGGGATCGCCCACACCTCGCCCGCCTCGGCACCGGTCACGGTGATGTCGACGTGGTTCTCGGCGGCGAACGCGGCCCAGGTGAGGGCACGGTCGGCGACGACGGCGTCCAGGTCGGTGGCCTCCGGGGTGCTCGCGGAGTTCTCCAGCCGGGCCAGCGCGAGCAGCCCCTGCACCATCCGGCCGAGCCGTTCCACTTCGCCCACCGCCTCGTCGAGGCTGGCGTGGGCGCGAGGGTCGAGGTAGGGCTCGAAGTTCTCCAACCGCAGGCGCAACGCCGTCAGCGGCGTCTTCAACTGGTGGGACGCCTCGGAGGCGAACGCCCGCTGCGCGTGCAGCAGATGCTGCAACCGGGTCGCCGTGCGCGAGAACGTCGAGGCCAGGCGCCGCAGTTCGGGCGGACCCTGCGTGATGGTGGGCGGGTCCTTGAGGCGGCCGTCGGCCAGTTCGGCGGTGGCCCGCTCCAGGGCCCGCACGGGACCGGTGGCCCAGTGGGCCAGCGCGAACGCGATCGCCGCCACCGCCACCAGCACCCCCAGACCGATGAGGGCCAACGTCATCCAGGTGCCGTGGATCTTCGACGTCACCGGCGCGACCGGAAAGGAGACGCGCACCACGCAATCGACACTGCCCCCGGAGGGGGAGCACGGCACGGTGACCGTGAACGCGTCGCCGTCGACGGCACGGTCCTCGCGGGTCGTCGACAGGGAACGGTCGCGCAGGGCGGTCGCGATGTCGGGCTCGGCGGACAGGTCCGTGCCGGTGGCGACGGCGCCGCGCGAGTCGGCGAGCACGCCCCCGGTGGCGTCCAGAACGACGACGCGGCTGCCGTTCTCCTTCACGAAGTCGGCCAGCAGCGCCGGGACTTCGGAGGTGGCCCGCCGTTCGACCCGGGCCTGAAGGACCTGCGTCAGCAACTCGGCGGAGTGCCGTCCGTCGCCGGTGAAACGGGAGATCTCGCCGCGCGCGTACACATAGCCGAGCGGCACTTCCAGACCGAGCAGGACGAGCATCGTGAGGCTGAGGTAACTGAGCACGAGCCGCCGCGTCACCGCGCACCCCAGGGCGGCACCTGCCACACGGCAACGCCTGCGGGGGAGTCGGGGGAGTGCGGCGAGTCGGGTAACTCGGGCGCGTCGACGGGCGGTTGGAGGCGGAAGCCCACGCCCCGGATGGTGTCGATCCAGGCGGAGTCACCGAGTTTGCGGCGCAGCGCGGCGATGTGGACGTCCAACGTCTTGGTCGGGCCGAAGTAGTTCGGGTGCCAGACCGTGTCCAGGATGTGCTGCCGGGTGCAGACGGCGCCGGGATCGTCGGCCAGGCAGACCAGCAGGTCGAACTCCTTCGGTGACAGCGCGATCGGCGCCCGCTCCAGATGCACGTGGCGGGTGCGCCGGTCGATCGTCAACGGGCCGATCCGCTGGAGGAGTTCGGCAGGCTCGGCGGGTCCCCGCGACCCCGGTCCCGCCGGTGCGGGTCCGGCCACCGTGAACGCCGCCTGGGCCCGGCGGCTCACGGCGCGGATACGGGCGATGAGTTCGCGGACGCCGAACGGCTTGGACACGTAGTCGTCGGCGCCGATCTCCAGACCGAGGACGCGGTCGACCTCGTCGCTCCGCGCCGTGATGATGATGATCGGCACCTGCGAACGGAGCCGGAGCGCCCGGCACACCTCGATGCCGTCCATGTCGGGCAGCCCCAGGTCCAACAGGACCATGTCGGACTCCCCGGCGGCGAGCCCCTCCCTGCCGGTGCGGGCACGGTCGACGGTGAACCCGAAACGGTTCAGCCCCTCGATCAGCGGACCGGCCACCCGATCGTCGTCCTCGATCAGCAGCACCCGTACGCCCATACGTCCCGTTCCTCCATGATTCACGGAGTCGCGAAGTCCCCTCCCGTGCAGCCCCCGGCGAGGCCACCGCCCTGGGGTACGCACGGAAGCCGTCCGGCGTTCACGGGGGCCGGGTCGGCCGGGGGCGCGTGCGTCCGCGCGCGCCTGCTCAGGAACGTCCGGTCAGGAACGTCCGGGCAGGAACGGCGGACCATTGGCCGTTGCTTAACTCTCCGCTGGCGCAACGCTGTCCTGGCCCTACCGACGGTCTCCTAGGGTGTGGGTGAGCCCGGTCGGGCACCCGCAGCGGAGCCTCGCCGCCCCAACTCACCGCCGGACAGAGGCCTTTCCCCGACCGAGAGAAAGGACACCGTGTCCCCCGACCCCGACCCCGACCCCGACCCCGAAACGGCATCGCCGACCGGATCGCCAACGCCGGGCCCCGACAGCCGCCCCGGGTTGTGGGACCGGCTGGGCGACCGCAGGGCCACCGCCGTCACGGCCGCCGCAGCGGGGCTCGTTCTCCTCGGCGTGCTCCTCGTCATGTCGATGATCACGGACGGCATCACCTTCACCTCCGACAGGACCCGGCCCGCAGGAGGGAGCGCCTCGAACGTGAACCCCCCGAGCCAGGACCCCCTGCCCGAGGAACCGGCCGCCCCCACGACACCCCCCACCGCCGACCCCTCCTCCTCGGGCCTCCCGACGGACCCGGCGACAGGCAACGGCGCCCTGCCGACCGGCGATGATGACGACGGTGACGACGACGATGACGACGGTGACGGTGACATTGACGACGTTGATGACCTTGACGACGACGATGATGGGAGCGACGACGAGGATGACGACGTTGACGATGAGGATGACGAGGGTGACGAGGGTGCGGACCATGGATAGGCGTCCCGGATCAACCTGTTGACCTCAACCCCGGTGCCATCAACCCGTTGATGCCGACCGTCAACTCCACCAGTCCAATCTGGACAAGGTCGTCAACTCTGTACGGCTGATCTGGATGAAGTCATCAACCTTGACGCGGTCAACCCTCAGCACCCGGTCCGGTTGAGGCACTCAACCCTGTACGTCCAGTCTGGTCGAGGTCGCGCCCTCCCCAAGGCCGCTCCTCCCCAAGGCCGCTCCTCCCCAATGCCGCCCCTCCCACCCCACCCGCCCCACCTCCCGCACCCGACCTTTCTCACATAAGTCCTGCACGGGGGTTGTCCTGACTTTCTGCCGGGACCTATGGTCACGCGAGAGCAAGCGCTTTCCCCGCCCCGCGCCTTCCCTTCCCCACCCCTTCCTTGCCCCTTGTCTCCCCCTTTCTTCTCTTTCTTCTCTCCACCAGTACGTCGCACGTCCGAGGAGCAGGAGTACGCATGACCATCCGTGTCAGCCATGTGCATGGCGACCATGTCGCGGTCGAGGCGGCGAACGGTACCGAGATCCTGCGGTACGTCTACCGGCCGGACGCCGAGGCGTACGAGGCGCGCAAACCGTACGCGCATCCGTTGCGGACCCTCGGCGGGCGGGTCGTCAGCGGGTACCGGCCCAGTGATCACCGTTGGCACAAGGGCTTGCAGATGACGGCGAGTCATCTGTCCGGGCAGAACTTCTGGGGTGGGCACAGTTATGTGCACGGCGAGGGGTACCTCGATCTGCCGGAGATCGTCGGGTCGATGCGGCACGACGGGTTCACGGAGTTCGCCGTGGAGGACGAACGGCTGCGGTTCACCGAGGAGTTGACCTGGGTCGAGAACGGCGGCGAGGAGTGGGCGCGGGAGGTGCGCGGGGTCACCGTGCACTCCGTCGACGAGGCGGCCGGTGCCTGGGCGCTGGACTGGTCGATCCGGCTGACCAACCTCCGTGATGCGCCGCTCGCCTTCGGTTCGCCGACCACCGCCGGGCGGGACAGCGCCGGGTACACCGGGCTGCACTGGCGCGGGCCGCGCGACTTCACCGGCGGCACCGCCTTCGCGGCCGACGGCGACGGGGCCGAGGAGCTGATGGGCACGGCGGGGGCCTGGCTCGCGTACAGCGCCGAGCACGACGACGTCGACGGGCACTCCACCCTCGTTTTCGCGCATGCTCCCGAGAATCTGGACGACGCGACGGCGATCCACGCCTCGCACTGGTTCGTGCGGGCGGAGCCGATTCCGACGGTGGCGTTCTCGTGGGCGTTCCACGAGGAGTTCGCGCTGCCGGCGGGGGAGTCGTTCGCCTACCGCTACCGGGTGGTGTTCGCGGACGGGGCGTGGGACCGGGAGCGGGTCGCGGCGCATCTGGCGGGGCTGGCCTGGTGAGGCGCGGCGCCGGGCGGGCCCGGAAACCCTAGGGGACCGAGAACAGCGGTACAGAGAGATACGCACGGAGATACAGAGAACGAGGTTCGCATGCCCGGACACAGGACGAAGGGGTTCTGCGCGTCGGCCACCGCACTGTTGATGTGCGCGCTGCTGGCCGGTTGCGGTGGGTCGGCCGCGGCCGACGGCAAGGTCGTGCTGAGCTACACCTGGTGGGGCAACCCCGACCGGGCCGCGCGCACCGAGAAGGCCATTGCCCTGTTCGAGAAGGCGAACCCGGGGATCGACGTCCGTACGTCGTTCGCCGGTTACGACGCCTACAAGCAGAAGCTCGCCACGCAGGCCGCGGGCGGCGACGCCCCCGATGTCATGCAGCTCGACTACCGCCAGATCGACCAGTACGCGACCGGCGGGGTCCTGCTCGACCTCGGCAAGGAGAAGGCCGCGCTGCGCACCGGCGAGATCGATGCCGGGCTGCTCGCGACCGGCCGCGTCGACGGCACGCAGTTCGCGATTCCGCAGGGGCGCGGCACCGAGACCGTCGTCTACGACGTGAAGACCTGGAAGGCGTCCGGGGTGCCGCTGCCCAAGGGGGCCTGGACGTGGGACGAATGGGCCGACGCCATGCGTGACCTCGCCCGCGAGACCGGCAAACCCGGCGCCACCGACCCGGGGCAGAGCGAGGACTCGTTCGAGGTCTGGCTGCGTGGCCAGGGCAAGTCCCTGTACACGAAGGACAACCAACTGGGCTTCACCAGCGCGGACTTGACGCGCTGGTGGACGTTCACCGACGGGTTGCGCCGGGCCGGTGCCGTCTCGACCGCCGAGCAGACCACACAGCTCGACGGCACCGTGGAGAACACCCCGTTGGGGCGCGGCGAGTCCGTCACCGACGCCAACTGGGACGCTCCCGCAAGCGGGTTCACCGCCCTCGTCGCCGGCGGGATCGCCCTGGCGCCGATGCCGACCGGCGCCGACGGCACCCCCGGCCAGTACTTCAAGCCGTCGATGTTCCTCGGCGCCTCCGCCGACACCCGGCACCCCGAGGCGGCCGCCCGGCTCATCGACTTCCTGCTCAACGACCCCGGCGCGGCCGAGGTCCTCGGCGCCACCCGGGGCATCCCCGTCAACGAGTCGATCCGCAAGGCCGTCGAGCCCCAACTCACCGGATTCGACCGGACGGTGGCCGACTACCAGGCGTCCCTCGACGGAACCCTCAAGACCCCGCCGCAGGCGCCGCCCTCCGGTGACAACGCCCTCCAGACCACCTTCCAGCGCGACTACGACCAGGTGTCGTACCAGCGCATGTCGCCCCGCGAGGCGGCCGAGAACTATGTCACCGAGGCGAAGGCGGAGTTGAGGTCATGACCACCACCACCGACGTCTCCGTCGCCCGGCCCGCGCGGCCGTCCGCCGCCCCAACTCGCCCCCGGCGCAGGCGAGAAGGCGCCGCCTGGGTGTTCCTCTCGCCATGGGTGGTCGGCGCGATCGGCCTCACCCTGCTGCCCATGGCCGTGTCGCTGTACCTCTCCTTCACGGACTACGACCTCTTCAACCCGCCGCACTGGATCGGTCTGCGCAACTACACGCAGATGTTCACCGAGGACCCCCGCTACTGGCGCTCGGTCGTGACGACCCTGACGTACGTCGTCATCGCCGTCCCGCTCCAACTCGCCCTGGCCCTGGGCGTGGCGCTCGCCCTGAAGTCCATGCGCCGGGGCCGCGCCTTCTACCGCTCGGCGTTCTACGCGCCCTCGCTGCTCGGCGCGTCGATGTCCATCGCCCTGGTCTGGCGGGCGATCTTCAACGACGGCGGCACGGTCGACAACCTGCTCGGCACCGGCGGCTGGGTCAACCGGCCCGGCTGGGCGCTGCTGTCCGTCGCGCTGCTGACCGTGTGGCAGTTCGGGGCGCCGATGGTCATCTTCCTCGCCGGACTCCAGCAGATCCCGGGGGAGTTGTACGAGGCGGCGGCGGTGGACGGGGCGAGCAGGCGACGCCAGTTCTGGTCCATCACCGTGCCGATGCTCTCCCCGGTCCTCTTCTTCAACCTGGTCCTCCAGACCATCCAGGCCTTCCAGGTCTTCACCCCCGCCTTCGCGATCAGCGCGGGCAAGGGCGGGCCCGCCGACTCCACCCTCGTCTACACCATGTACCTCTACGACCGGGGCTTCGTCGCCTCCCACATGGGCTACGCCTCGGCCATGGCCTGGGTGTTGCTGCTGGTCATCGGCGCGGTCACGGCGGTGCTGTTCCGCACGTCCCGGTCCTGGGTCTTCTACGCAGCGGAAGGAGACCGTTGATGCCGACGACTCCCGTGACCGAACCGACCGCACCGACGCCTGCGGCAACTGACGGATCGTCACCTCGGTTGGGGCCGTCAACTCCCTTGGCCCCGCTGGTCCGTAACCGGCGCCGCATCGCCCTGCACGCCGGGTGCCTGGCCGCGCTGCTGGTGATGCTCTACCCGCTGGCCTGGCTGCTCGCGACCTCGCTCAAGCCCGCCGACGAGGTCATCGCCAGCCTCAACCTCCTTCCCCGCCACGTGGAATGGTCCAACTACTCCACCGCCCTGGAGGGCGTCAACGGCGTCTCCGTCGGCCGGCTCCTCACCAACTCGCTGCTGATCGCGGGCGGCGCGGTCATCGGCAACGTCCTCAGCTGCTCACTGGCCGCGTACGCGTTCGCGCGGCTGCGGTTCCGGATGCGCGGGCCGCTGTTCGCGTTCATGATCGCGACGATCATGCTGCCCCACCACGCGGTGCTGATCCCGCAGTACATCATCTTCAACAAGCTTGGCCTGGTGGATACTTACTGGCCGCTGATCCTGCCGAAGTTCCTCGCCACCGAGGCGTTCTTCGTCTTCCTGATCGTCCAGTTCATGCGCTCCCTGCCGCGCGAACTGGAGGAGGCGGCCCGGATCGACGGCTGCGGGCCGTTCCGCAGCTTCTTCCACATCATCCTGCCGCTGACCCGGCCCGCGCTGATCACCACCGCCATCTTCACCTTCATCTGGACCTGGAACGACTTCTTCACCCAGCTCATCTACCTCTTCGACCCCGACAAGTTCACCCTCACCCTCGCCCTGCGGTCCTTCGTCGACGCCTCCAGCCAGTCGTCGTTCGGCCCGATGTTCGCCATGTCGGTGATCGCCCTGCTGCCGATCGTGCTGTTCTTCCTCGCCTTCCAGCGGTTCCTGGTGGAGGGCATGGCCAGCTCGGGACTCAAGGGATGAGCGCGGTACGGGAACCCGGCGAGGTGTTCGGCCCCCGGTTCACCCTGTTCGCCGACGTCCTGAGCATCGGCCTCGCAACGGCCGTGTCCTGCCTGCCCGTTGTGACGATCCCGGCCGCGCTGTCGACGGCGTGCGCGGTCCTGCGCGGCGCGGGTGAGGACCGTCCGGCGACCGCGGGCCGCTACATCGCCCTGCTCCGACGCCGGCTGCGCGCCGGGGACCTGATGGCGGGCGCGGTCGTCGTCGCCGGGGTGCTGCTGTGCGCGGCCGACCTCGCGCTGGCCCGTGCGGGGCTGCCGGGCGGCGCCTTCTTCACCGTCGCCGCCGCGCTGATCGGCGTCTGTGCCGCGCTGGTCGCCCTGCGGGCCTGCGCCCGCCCCGAGTCCCTCACCGACTGGCCCGCAGCCCTCCGCGCCGCCGCCCGCGACGCCGTACGGGACGCCGGAGGCACCGCCCTGATCCTGCTGGCGGTCGCGACATCGGCGTTCTGCGCCTGGATGATGCTCCCGCTGGCCTTCTTGGTACCGGGCCCGATGGCGTTGGCGTTGACGGCGATCGAGGTGCGGGGGAGAGGGAAGGAGGCGGCGCTTCAGGGCGACTTGACTCGGTGAGGGGAGAGGGGGGCGGCTGGTGAACTCCTGAACACCCGCACGGGCCAACGTGCCTGACGCAACGTCAGACAAACAGGAACGCCGCCGACGTCGCCGTGCCGAGCGCGCTGCCCGCCACCGTCTGGGCGACCGTGTGGTAGCGCAGGGCGACCCGTGACCAGCACACGGCGGCCACGACCGCGTAGGCGAGCAGCCACCACGGGGAGTGGACCACGGCGAGCAGGGTCACGACCGCCGAGGCGACGGCGGAGTCCACCGATATCTTCCAGACCGTGTTCACGGCGAGCAGGGCCACGGTCATCACCCACAGCCCGAGCATCGCGGCGAGGATGCCGGTCGGCGCGTTCCCGAGCACCATCACCGCCGCACCGGCGCCGACCGAGCCGAGGATGACGAGGAAGATCGGCGCCCGCTTGGTGCGGTCGACGACATGCCGGTCACCCCACGTGCCGCGCCGGCGCTCCCACTCGATGTACCCGGCCGGCACGATCCCGGCGCACACCGCCCCGAGCAACCCCCACACCAGCCCCGTCCACTCCCCGGCCGCGGCAAGCCCGACCCCGAGCATCCCGCCGACCAGCACGTTCCGGGGTTGCAGAGCGTCGGTGACGACGCGGGCCAGGGGGAGGGTGCGGGGCATGGGGGTCTCCGGGGAGCGGGGCGAGGGACTTCGGCGTGGTGGTCGCCGACTGTGGTCACCAGACGCTACCGGCCTGCGGTTTCCGGGCGTTCAGATGGTGGTTGGTCTCTCCCCGAGGGGAGAGAGGGTTCCGTCCTACTCGGCGAAGGTGCTCGGACTGCCGTGCGCGGTGGGGGAGTTGACGCGCCGCACGCTCTCCGTCGGCCGTGCTGCCGGCCCGCGCTCGCGCCCTCGGCGGAGGGGGGAAGCGGTGTTCTCGGTGTTTCCCCCGTGGGGTCAGGCCTGGTCGACCAGCCAGCCGTGGGCCACGGCTCGGGCGCCGGCCTGGAAGCGGCTGCGGGCGTCGAGCTTGTCCATGAGGTCGGCCGCGATCCGGCGGGCGGTGCGGGGGGAGACGCCCAGGCGTTTGGCGACGGCCTCGTCCGTGTGGCCCTGGGCGAGGAGGCGGAGGACCTCCGACTCCTGCGGGGAGAGGGGGGCGGCGTGGGCGGGCGAGGGGCGGGCGCCCAGCGGGGTGGCCTGGTCCCACAGCGCGTCGAAGAGGGCGCACAGGGCGATCACCGGGCCGGGGCAGGTGAGGACGAGGGTGTCGGCCTCGCTGTTCTCGTTGTCGAGCGGGATGAGCGCCGTCGAGCGGTCCGCGATCGCCAGCCGGAGGGGCAGGCTCGGCGCGGTGCGGACCTGGGCGCCCTGGTCGGCCAGCCGGTGGGCGTGGGCCAGTGCCGACGGCTTGCAGCGGATGCTGTCGAGGTAGAGGGTGCGCATCCGGACGTTGCGGCGCAGCAGCGCCTCGTCCCGGGGCCGGGTCACCGCGAGGTCGGCCTCGGTGAGGGCGCCGCCGGGTGCGAAGACCAGGTACTCGGAGCGGACGCCCTTCGCCAGCAGCCGGATGCGGTCCCTGACCTCTTCGACGCCGTTGAGCCGTTCTATTCCCTGGAGTTCGCGCAGGCGGGCCGCGGAGAATTCCTCGGCGAGTCGCATGGAGATCAGTCGGATATTCTCCAACCTCCCCTGCTCCGCCGCGATATGGGCCTGCTGCTGGGAGATGAGGGATTCGACTCCGATCGCCGGGTTCACCGCCTGAAGTACCAGAGGCTCGCTCGACATTTCCCGAATGAGGGCCAGCTCGCTGAGTCGGTCGAGGCTTTTCGACAGATCGTGTTCACTCAGTCCGAGTCGACTGTGCAACTCGTTGAAACCGGCCTGCGGCTGGGAGAGGAGGGTGCGGTAGACGGAAGTACAGGTCTCATCGAGACCGAGATCCTCCAGCATGCACAGTCCCTTCTGCGGATGACGGGAATCCGCTGACCTTACTGGAACCTTCAACAAGGCTTCACATCTTAGCCATGGTCAAGGGCTGTCAATCCCTGAATAGGGGTCAGATTCAAGACAACAAGTTCCGGTCAGTGTAGAGGGCATCCGGTTGAATGTCTGGAAATGACAGCCAAGGTGACGCATGCTCCCGGCGCATATCTGAATCAGGTGTAAATCGATAGAGCGGAATATTTTCCGCCGTTCGATTCGATGAGATCTGATTTCAGGTATTTCGTGGTGAATGGCGGCCCGTCCGCGCAGGCCGTCATGGGCACGTCATGCCCGCGGGGGTGCGGGTACGGGTCTCTGTGACGCGGCTGTGGGCGCGTTCGCTGTCCCGGTGGCTATTGTCTCGGTCCGCACTGCGGACGGTCCGTACTTTTACTCGGTCCATAGGTCGGTCGATTCATGCATTCATCGGTCGTTTACCCGACCGGCCCATCAGGACGGTTTATGCAGGTGCCGGATAAGGACACCTGGGAAGGGTGACGCCGCCCCTCTTCCCGGAGATGCTTACAGCATCGGAATCTTCTGCTCCGGAAGGGCAGAGCCGATAGGGAAGCCCGTGTGCAACCCGTGCAAGGAAACTCTGCACGAGGAAACCCTGCGCAAGGAACCCCTGTGCGAGGAAGTTCTGCGCGGGGAATCCGGGACGGTCGCGACGGCCACTGAGGGCGGGGTCACGACGTATGAGGGACGCATCCGGTCCCTCGGTGACTGATTTTCCGTGGCCGCGGTGAGAGCAAAAGGCTTTGGGGATGACGCGATGAGCAAGACAACGGGCGGCGACGACCGCCAGCACCAGACACCCGACGCGGTGTCCAGCCTGCTGAACCGGGTCCGGCGACGGGCCCCGTCCAGCACCGGCACGGGGGGAACGGCCCCCGCAGGCACCGCAGGCACCGCAGGCACCGCAGGCACCGCCGCCACCACGGCACCCGGCCGCCCCCCGGAAGACCCGGCACCCGGCCGCACCCCGGGAGACCCGGCACCCGGCGCGACGTCGGAACCGGCGGCGCCCGACGAGGCCCCGCAGGACGTCACCGGCCTCGCCTCCCGGATCGCGGCCACGGCGTCCCGGCTGCTCGGCGCGGCGGACCTCGACCCCGAGACCGACCTCTTCGACGCGGGCGCGTCCTCCGTCGCCGCCGTCGAGTTCGTCGCCGCGCTGCGCCGGGAGCACGGCGTGCGGCTCAGCCTCGACGACGTCTTCGCCGACGCCCGCCCCCGCAGGCTCGCGGAACACTGGCTGGCCGCCCGAGGCGCCGACGCCTCACCGGGCACCGACGCCGCTGCCACCGCGACCGACGCCGACGCCCAAGTCACCGGAGCCACCACGGCCGTTGGAGCCCCCGGGGTCACCGCACGCGCCGCCGCGCGCCCCGGCGCCACCGCCATGGCGCTCGCCGCGTCCGGTGCCGGGCTGCCGCTGATCCTCGACGATCTCGCCCGCGCCGACGCCCTCCCCTTCGTCGCCGCCCCCGACCCCGTGGCACCCCGCCGCATCCTGCTCACCGGCGCCACCGGATTCCTCGGCGCCCACCTGCTGTTCGACCTGCTGCGCCGCAGCGACGCCCATGTGGTGTGCCTGGTCCGCGCCGCCGACCAGGAGGCCGCCGAACGCAAGCTGGCCGACGCCCTCACCGGCTACCTCATGCCCTGGTCGGGCGAGTTGCGGCGCCGGATCACCGTCCTGCTCGGCGACATCGGCAAACCGCACCTCGGCCTCGACGACGCGGCCTGGCGGGCGCTCGCCGACGACGTCGACTCCGTCGTCAGTGTCGGCGCCGCCGTCGACTTCCTGCGCGGCTACGCCTCCCTGCGCCAGACCAACGTCCTCGGCCCGCTCACCCTCGCCGAACTCGCCGCCACCGGGGCGCCGAAGCCGTTGCACCAGGTCTCCTCGACGGCCGTCTACAACGAACTCGGCATCGCCGCGATGGACGAGGACTCGCCGCTGGGCCGGGTCGACCGGATGATCGGCGGCTACAACCAGTCCAAATGGGCCGCCGAGGTCGCCCTGCGCCGGGCCCGTGAACACGGCCTGCGCGTCACGCTGTTCCGGCCCGGCGGCATCGCGGGGCACACCGTCACCGGCGCCCACAACCCGCTCGACCTCAGCACCGGGCTGCTCGGCGCCTTCACCCGGATGCGGACCCTGCCCGCGTTCCGCAGCATGAACGTCGCCCCCGTCGACTGGATCAGCCGGGTCGTCGCCGCGATCATCTGCGACCCCGACGCCTGGGGCCAGACCTACAACCTCACCGGCCGCCCCGGCACCCTCGACGGCATGGTCCGCGAGATGCAGCTCAGCGGCATGAACGTCGAGGTCGTCGACTGGGAGGAGTGGCGCGCGGACTTCCTCGCCTGGGCCGCCAAGGAACAGCTGCCCCAACTCGACTTCCTGGTACGGATGATGGAGAACCGCACCGCGCACAAACTGTGCGAGGCGTTCCTGCACTCCCCGGCCGCCACCAGCCACCGCACCGACGCCTTCGTCGCCCGGCACAACCTGCCCCCGGCCGAGGTGTACGGTGCCGAGGCGCAGACCGCGGCGTTCGAGCGGATGGCCCAGAGCGGCGTCGCCCGCCTCCCGCACCGTGACGACGAGCCCTACCTGTCGTTCGGGGAGACCATGCGCGGGCGCCTCGGCGCGGCCGGCGCGGCGCCCGACACGTTCGCCCACCTGAAGCTCACCCTCTCCGTCGCCGGCATGTACCAGCTGGTCAAGCACCGCCGCGTCGACGTCCGCGAGGGCGGCACCCTGCGCTGCGCCCGGCTGCACGCCGAGCCGCTCACCGTCACCGGCGGCGACCTGTGGGTGCGCCCCCAGCACGGCGTGCCGCGCGGCCCCGGCATCCGGCATCCGCTGCTGCGCTACCGGCTGCGCCTGCGCGACGCCGACGGCCGACTGTGGTGGCTGGAGGGGCAGAAGACCGCCCGCGCCCGCCGCGACCTGCTCGCGCAGTGCTTCACCCTCGCCGTCGAGATCGGCCGCGAGGGCGAGGAGGCCACCGTCACCGGCGTCCTCAAGGTCCCCCGCAAGAGCTACCTGCCCGAACAGGTCGACGGCATCAAGGTCAAGTCGTCGCTGTCGGGCAAGGAACGCCGCCTCGCCAAGCTCACCTGGATGGCCTGGTTCGGCTCCCAGATCGGCCAGGGGCTGATGGAACCCATGCTGCGGGCCGGAGCCGAACTCCTCGACCTGCGCGCCGACACCACCCCCCGCCCGATCGACCACAAGGAGCTGACCCGATGATCCTGCGCTCCCTGCGGCGCGCCGGGCGGATCGCCGCCCGCACCGCCCCCGCCCCGCTGCGCCGCGGCCTCGACGGCGTCCGCGTCACCCCGCGCCCCCTCGTCGCCCACGGCCTCACCGGCGCCGTGCTCGAACACATCCCGCTGCGCGTCGCCGACGGCACCCACCTCGCCCTCTGCCGCGTCCACCGGGGCGACGACCTGCCCCGCCCCGCCGTGCTGCTGCTGCACGGACACACCGCGTCCGCCGACATGTTCACGCTGCCCGAGACCCGCAACCTCACCGAGGCCCTCCTCGACGCCGGTTACGAACCCTGGCTCCTGGACTGGCGCGGCAGCTGCCGTCTGCCCTACAACGAACGCGGCCCCCGCTACAGCTACGACGACGTCGCCCTGTACGACATCCCCGAGGCCGTCGCCCACATCCGCAGCCGCATCGGAGCCGACGCGCAGCTCTTCGCCGTCGCCCACTGCATCGGCGCCCTCACCCTGTCCCTGAGCCTGACCGCGGGCCTGGTGCCCGGCCTGTCCGGCGTCGTCGCGCAGGGCGTCTTCCTCACCCCCAAGCTGTACGGCAAGTCCCGGCTGCCGATGATGATCGGCCCCGAACTCCTGCGCGGCCGCCAGAGTTACCAGGCCGTCGACATCCGCAAGGCCGGGCTGTTCTCCAGCCAGACCCTCGCCTTCGCGCTCGCCGCACGCGGCGCCGAATGCACCGACCCCACCTGCCAGATCCTGCACAACTCGGCCTGGGGCATGGGCGCTTCGCTCTACGTCCACGAGAACCTGCACCCGCGCACCCACGACCGGCTCGCCGAACTCTTCGGCTCCGCCCCGCTGTCCACCACCGCGCACCTGCGGCAGATGGACCTCGCCCACACCGTCGGCCGCTGGCACCAGAGCGACCGCCGCTACGCCGCCCTCCCGGTGGACGCCGTCGCCGCCGCCGGGCGCATCGACTGCCCGGTCCTGCTGATCTCCGGCAACGAGAACAAGTTGTGGGCCGACTCCAACAAGGTCTGCCACGAGGTCCTCACCAGCCGCCATCCCCACCTGGACGTCCGCTACACCGAGGTCGCCGGGTACGGCCACGTCGACCCGTTCATCGGACGCGGCGCCGCCTTCGACGTCTTCGGGCACATCGTGAACTTCCTGGACGAGCTGCGTTAGAGCCGACCGCCGCTCCGCCTCCCCGCCCCGCTCCTGTTCTCCCGAGTCACAGAGGTCCCCACCCATGAACGCAGCGAACCCGTCGGCCGACGCCGCCTCCCCCTACGAACCCATCGCCGTCGTCGGCGTCTCCTGCCGCCTGCCCGGCGCCCATGACCCCGCCGCCTACTGGGAGTTGCTCAGTACGGGCCGGGACGCCGTCGTCGACGTGCCCGAGGAGCGCTGGCCCGCCGGGACCGCCGCCGGGTACCGCAGGGCCGGGCTGATCGACGACGTGGCCGGCTTCGACGCCGGGTTCTTCGACATCCCGCCCTACGAGGCGGCCGCGATGGACCCGCAGCACCGGCTGATCCTCGAACTCGCCTGGCAGGCCCTGGAGGACGCCCGGATCGTCCCGGAACGGCTGCGGTCGTCGGCGACCGGCGTGTTCATCGGCGCCAACGGCGACGACTACGCCGTGCTGCACGACCGGCACGCCACCGGCTCCGCCTATGAACTCCCCGGCACCCAGCGCGGGGTCATCGCGGGCCGGGTCTCCTACCAACTGGGGCTGCGCGGGCCGAGCCTGACCGTGGACACCGGTCAGTCGTCCTCGCTGGTCGCCGTGCACGCGGCCTGCGAGAGCCTGCGCCGGGGCGAGACCGAGGTGGCGCTCGCGGGCGGCGTCAACCTGGCGCTGCTGCCGGAGACCACCGACACCATCGGCCGGTTCGGGGCGCTCTCGCCCGACGGGCGCTGCCATGTCTTCGACGCCCGCGCCAACGGCTATGTGCGCGGCGAGGGCGGCGCCGTCGTCGTCCTCAAGCCGCTGTCCGCCGCGCTCGCCGCGGGCGACCCGGTGCTCAGCGTCATCCTCGGCGGCGCCGTCAACAACGACGGCGGCGGCGCCGGGCTCACCGTGCCGGACGCGGACGCCCAGCGGGACGTCATCCGCACCGCCTGCGCCCGCGCCGGGATCACCCCCGACGACGTCCAGTACCTCGAACTCCACGGCACCGGCACCCCCGTCGGCGACCCGGTCGAGGCCGCCGCCCTCGGCGCTGCCCTCGGCGCCGGGCGCGCCGACGAGGCACGGTTGCTGGTCGGCTCGGCGAAGACCAACATCGGCCATCTGGAAGGCGCCGCCGGTGTCGCGGGCCTCCTCAAGGTGGTCCTCAGCATCCACCATCGCCGGATCGCCCCGACCCTCCACCACCGCACTCCGCACCCCGACATCCCGCTCACCGACCTCGGCCTCGCCGTCGCCGACCACGCCCAGGACTGGCCCGCGCCGGGCCGCCGACTCGTCGCGGGCGTCAGCTCGTTCGGCATGGGCGGCACCAACTGCCACCTGGTCCTGGCCGAGTTGCCGGACCCGGGTGCCGGTGTGGCCGGGGAGCCCGGTGGCACCGAGGACTCCGACGCCGTCGAGGAGGCCTCGGTCTCCGAGGGGGCCGCCGCTCCCTGGATTCTCAGCGCCCGGTCCGCGCCCGCCCTTCAGGCTCAAGCAGCCGCCCTGGCCGATCACTTGACGGACCGTCAGGACATCGCCCCGGCCGCCGTCGCCGCCTCTCTCGTCCGTACCCGGGCCGAGTTCGAGCGGCGTGCGGTGGTCCTCGGCGGCGACCCGGACGCCCTCGGCGCGCTCGGGCGGGGGGAGCCGCACGACAACGTCGTCACCGGCACCGCCACCCCCGGCCGCACCGCCTTCCTGTTCCCCGGGCAGGGCACCGAGTGGCCCGGCATGGCCCGCGAACTCCTGCACACCGCACCGGTGTTCGCGGCCCGGCTGCGGGAGTGCTGCGCGGCCCTCGCCCCGCACCTGGAGCACGACCTGCTCGCGATCCTCCAGGGCACCGCACCCGACGACGCGCCCGGCCTCGACCGGCTGGAGATCGTGCAGCCCGCGCTCTGGGCCGTGATGGTCTCCCTCGCCGCGCTCTGGGAGTCCTACGGCGTCACCCCCGACCTGGTCGTCGGCCACTCCCAGGGCGAGATCGCCGCCGCCACCGTCACCGGCGCCCTCAGCCTGGCGGACGGCGCCCTCGTCGTCGCCCAACGCGCCCGGATCGTCGGCCAACTGGCGGGCCGGGGCGCCGGCATGCTGGCGGTCGCCGTGCCCCGCGCGGGGCTGCGACTGCCGGACGGGGTGTCGGTCGCCGTCGTCAACGGCCCCCGCTCCACCGTCCTGGCCGGACCGGTCACCCGACTCACCGCGTTCGCCGAGGAGTTGGAGAGCCAAGGACACCGCACCCGGCTGCTGCCCATCGGGTACGCCTCGCACTGCGCCCTCGTCGAGGAGGTCCGCGAAGAACTCCTCACCGCGCTGGCCCCGGTCCGCCCCCGCGCGACCACGATCCCGTTCGTCTCCACGGTCACCGGCGAACTCCTCGACACCACCGGCCTGGACGCCGCCTACTGGTACGCCAACCTGCGCGAGACCGTCGACCTGACCCACGCCCTCGACACCGCCCTCGGGCAGGGCTGCGCCGTGTTCGTCGAGTGCGGCAGCCACCCCGTCCTCCTGGACGCCGTCGAGCAGGCCGCCGAGGCCACCGGCCGCACCGCCGCCGCCGTCGGCACCCTGCGCCGCGACGAGGGCGGCACCGCCCGCTTCACCCGCGCCCTCGCCGAGGCCTACGTCCACGGCGCCCCCGTCGACCGCACCCTCCTCGCCCCCGGCACCCGCACCACCGCGCTGCCGACCTACGCCTTCCAGCGCGAACGGCACTGGCTGGACGCCGAATTCGCCGCACCGCAGGCCGAGCAGCGCACCCCGAGGCGTCCGGCGCGGGAGCTGCTGCGGCTGATCACCGACACCGTCGGCGGGGTCAGCGGCACCGAAGTCACCGACGCCGGGCTGCCGTTCAGGGAACTGGGCCTCGACTCGCTGGGCGCGCTGGAGCTGCGGCGCCGGATCGCCGCCGCGACCGGACTCACCCTGCCCGCCTCCCTCACCTACGACTTCCCCACCCCCCAGCGGCTCGCCCAGGAGCTGGGTGACCGGCTCGACGGCGCCCCGCGCACCCCGGCGACCCCCGCGCCGCGCGCCCGCGCCGACGCGGACGACCCCGTCGTCATCGTCGGCATGGCCTGCCGTTACCCGGGTGGCATCGCCTCCCCCGAGGACCTGTGGCGGGTGGTCGACGAACACATCGACTGCACCAGCGAGTTCCCCACCAACCGGGGCTGGGACCTGGAGGCGCTGTCCGGGGAGGGCTCCGGCACCAGTTACGTCCACCGCGGCGGATTCCTGCACGACGCCGACGAGTTCGACGCGCCGTTCTTCGGCGTCAGCCCCCGCGAGGCCCAGGCCATGGACCCGCAGCAACGGCTGCTGCTCGCGACCTCCTGGGAGGCGCTGGAGCGCGCCGGGATCGACCCGGCCGGGCTGCGCGGCTCCGACACCGGCGTGTTCGCCGGTCTCATGGTCGGTGACTACGGACCCCGCCAGGACCGGCCCGCCCCCGGCACCGACGGTCACCTCCTGACCGGCGCCCACCTCAGCGTCGCCTCCGGGCGGATCGCCTACACCTTCGGCTTCAACGGGCCCGCGATGTCCATCGACACCGCCTGCTCGTCCTCCGGGGTGGCCCTGCACCTGGCCGTCGAGGCCCTCAAGCGCGGCGAGTGCTCCCTCGCGCTCGCGGGCGGCGTCACCCTGATGTCCCGGCCGGGCACGTTCGTCGAGTTCAGCCGGCAGAAGGGGCTGTCGCCCGACGGCCGCTGCAAGCCGTTCTCGGCCACCGCCGACGGCACCGCCTTCGCCGAGGGCGTCGGCATGCTCGTCGTCGAACGCCTCTCCGCCGCCCGCCGCCTCGGCCACACCGTGCTGGCCGTGGTGCGCGGCACCGCCGTCAACCACGACGGCGCCAGCAACGGCCTCACCGCCCCCAACGGCCCCGCCCAGGAGAAGGTCGTGCGCCGCGCCCTCGCCGTCGCCGGGCTCGGCCCCGCCGACATCGACGTCGTCGAGGCGCACGGCACCGGCACCTCGCTCGGCGACCCGGTCGAGGCCGAGGCGCTCATCGCGACCTACGGTCCGGGGCGTCCGGCGGACCGGCCGCTGCTGATCGGCTCGGTGAAGTCCAACATCGGTCACACGCAGGCCGCTTCGGGCGCCGCCGGCATCATCAAGGTGATCCACGCGATGCGCCACGGCACCCTGCCCGGCATCCTCCACTTCACCGAGCCGAGCCCGCACGTCGACTGGAGCGCCGGTACCGTCGTCCCGCTCGCCGCACCCCGGGCGTGGCCCGAGGTGGACCGGCCGCGCCGGGCGGCGATCTCCTCGTTCGGCATCAGCGGCACCAACGCCCACATCATCATCGAACAGCCCCCGGCCGAGCCCGAGTTGACGGTGGAACCGGTCGACGACACCCCGCTGGCCTGGCCGCTCAGCGCCGCCACCGAGACCTCCCTGCGCGCCCAGGCCGCCCGCCTGCACGACCGGCTCACCGCCGACCCGGAGCTGCGCCCGCTGGACGTCGCCCACTCCCTCGCCACCACCCGCGCCCGCCTCGACCACCGCGCCGTCCTGCTCGGCCGCACCCGCGCCGACCTCCTCGCCGGGCTTGCCGACCTGCGCGAGCGGGGCTTCGCGGCGAACGCCGCCACCGGCACCGCCCGGGCCGCCGCCCAGACCGCGTTCCTCTTCACCGGACAGGGCGGCCAGCGCCCCGGCATGGGACGTGAACTGCACGCCGCGTTCCCGGTGTTCGCCGCCGCCCTCGACGAGACGCTCACCGCGCTCGACGCCCACCTCGACCGCCCGCTGAAGCAGATCATGTGGGCCGAGTCCGGCACCGGAGACGCCGCGCTCCTCGACACGACCGCCTACACGCAGCCCGCGCTCTTCGCCTACCAGGTCGCCGCGTTCCGCCTGCTGGAGTCCCTCGGAGCGCACCCCGACGAGGTCGCCGGGCACTCGGTCGGCGCGATCGCCGCCGCGCACGTCGCCGGGGTGTGGAACCTCGCTGACGCCGCCCGCCTCGTCACCGCCCGGGGCCGCCTCATGCAGGCCCTGGAGGCGCCCGGCGCGATGGTCGCCGTCGGCGCGTCCCACGAGGAGGTGCTCGCCGGACTCGCGGGGCAGGAACACCTGTGGGGTGTCGGCGCCGTCAACGGCCCGTCCAGCGTGGTCATTTCGGGCGACGAGAGCGCCGTTCTCGCGGTGGCCGAGAGCTGGCGTGAGCGGGGGCGGCGGGTGAAGCGGCTGACCGTCTCGCACGCCTTCCACTCGCCCCTGATGGAGCCGATGGTCACCGACTTCGCCGCCGTCCTCGACGAACTCGCCTTCCACGAGCCGCAGTTGTCCTACGTCCCCGATCTGATCGGCACCGTCGAGGTGGGCTGGCACGAACCGGCGTACTGGCTGGAGCAGGTCCGCCGCACGGTGATGTTCCGCTCCCTGGTCACCGAACTGGAGGAGCGCCGCACCACCGCCTACGTCGAGGTCGGCCCGCGCGCCGTGCTCGCCGCGATGACCCAGGAGTGCCTGACCGCCCCGGCCGCCGTCACGCCGTTGCACCGCCGGGACCTGGACGAGGCCGACGCCCTGCGCGCCGCGCTCGCGGAGGCCCACTGCGCGGGCGTCCCCGTCGACCTCGCCGCCCTCGCCCCCGGCGGACGCCGGATCGACCTGCCGACGTACGCCTTCGACAACCGGCGCGCCTGGGTCACCGAGGACCATACGGCCGACGTCGGCCCGGCCGGACTCAGCCCCGCCGGGCACCCCCTGCTGCGGGCCCGCATCGAGCGCGCCGACGGCAA
This sequence comes from Streptomyces sp. NPDC091279, assembly GCF_044757465.1. NCBI lineage: Bacteria > Bacillati > Actinomycetota > Actinomycetes > Kitasatosporales > Streptomycetaceae > Streptomyces > Streptomyces sp. NPDC091279. Next base: position 94,025 of record NZ_JBIVVA010000002.1, read on the forward strand.
CGGCACCGTCGCCACCGGGCGGCTCACCCTCGCGGACCTGCCCTGGCTCGCGGACCACCGGATGGGCGGCCGCCTCGTCGTGCCCGGCACCGCCGTCCTCGACCTCGTCCTGGACGCCGCCGACCACCTCGGCCTCGCCCGTGTCGAGGAGCTGACGTTCGAGGCCCCGTTGATCCTGCCCGAGGACGGCGCCCTGCATCTCCAGGTCGCCGCCCAGGACGGCGCCGTCCAGGTGCACTCCCGCACCGACACCGACGGGGAGTGGGTCCGCAACGCCTCCGCCACCGTCACCGACGCCGACGCCGACGCCGACGCCGCCCCGGCCACCGCCTACGACTGGGCCACCGCCTGGCCCCCGGCCGACGCGAGCCCGGCCGACTTCTCCTACGACCGGCTCGCCGAGACCGGCTACGAGTACGGGCCCGCCTTCCAGGCCGCGGGGCGGATCTGGCGGCGCGGCGAGGAGACGTTCGCCGAGGTCGCCCTCACCGAGGGGCTCACCGCCGACGGCTTCGGCCTGCACCCCGTGCTGCTGGACGCGGCCCTGCACCCCTACGTCGCCGCCGACCCGGACGGCGGACTGCGGCTGCCGTTCGCGTTCCAGGGCGTCACGCTCGCCGCGACCGGTGCCACCGCCCTGCGCGTCCGCCTCGCCCCCGACGGCCCCGACACCCTCGCCATCCAGGCCGCCGACACCGCCGGCACCCCGGTCCTCACCGCCGAACGGCTGAGGGTGCGCGCCCTGCCCACGGCCACCGCGGGCCCCGTGCCCCACCTCCACCGGGTCGCCTGGGAGAAGCTCCCCACGACCCCGGCCGCCGCCCTCACCGGCCTGGTCACCCTCGACGGCCCCGACGACCTCGACGCCCTCGCCGGGTCCCTGAACGGGGGAGCACGCCCGGAGCGGGTGCTGCTGCGCGCGGGCTCCCTGGGGAACACCCTCACCGTCGTCCGCCGCTGGCTGACCGAAGAGCCGTACGACGGGCTGCCGTTGACGGTCCTCACCCGGGACGCGGCGGCGACCGGGCTGGAGTCGCGGCCCGCCGATCCCGAACAGGCCTCCGTCTGGGGGCTGTTGCGGACCGCGCAGTCGGAGAACCCGGGACGGTTCACCCTCGTCGACCTCGACACCCCCGACGCGGAAGGGACCCTCGCGGCCGCCCTCGCCACCGGGGAACCGCAACTCGCGGTGCGGGGAGGGGAGTTGTACGTGCCCCGGCTCGCCAAGGACAGCGCGGCGCTCGCCCTGCCCGACACCCCGCTGTGGCGCCTTGAGGCACCCGAGGGCGGCGGCTCCCTGGACGCCGTCGCGCTGGTGCCGTGCGACGCGACCGACCGGCCGCTCGGCGCGCACGAGGTGCGGTTCGAGACGCGGGCCGCCGGGCTGAACTTCCGCGACGTGATGATCACCCTCGGGCGGATGGAGTACACCGCCGGGCTCGGCTGGGAGGCCGCCGGTGTCGTCACCGACGTCGGCTCCGAGGTCACCCACCTGACCGTCGGCGACCGCGTCGCGGGCATCACCGTCCAGGGCAGCGGCTTCGCCCCGGTCTCCGTCGTCGACGGCCGTGACCTGGTCCGCATCCCCGAGGGCTGGTCCTTCGTACAGGCCGCCGCCGTGCCGCTGGCCTGGGTGACCGCCCACTACGCGCTCATCGACCTGGCCGGGCTGAAGGCGGGGGAGAAGGTGCTGATCCATGCCGCCGCCGGTGGTGTGGGCATGGCGGCCGTGCAGGTCGCCCGGCATCTCGGTGCCGAGGTGTTCGGGACGGCGAGCCCCGGCAAGTGGGACACGTTGCGTGGACTCGGCCTGGACGACGCGCACATCGCGAACTCGCGTGACCTGGAGTTCGAGCGGCGGTTCCCGAAGGTGGACGTCGTCCTCGACTCGCTGGCCGGTGAGTTCGTCGACGCGTCGCTTCGACTCCTCGGGGACGGGGGGCGGTTCGTGGAGATGGGCAAGACCGACATCCGCGACGCCGACGAGGTCGCCGCACACCATCCCGGCGTGGCCTACGACGCCTTCGACGTGCAGGAGTTGGCGGCCGAGCACCGGGGCCGGATGCTCACCGAGGTGCTGCGGCTCTTCAGCGAGGGCGAGTTCACGCCGACGCCGGTCACCACCTGGGACCTGCGGCGGGCGCCCGAGGCCCTGCGGTACCTGAGCCAGGCCCGGCACACCGGCAAGGTCGTCCTCACCCTGCCCCGCCCCCTCAACCCCGACGGCACCGCCCTGATCACCGGCGCCACCGGCACCCTCGGCGGCCTCGTCGCCCGGCACCTCGTCACCGAGCATGGCGCCCGGCACCTGCTGCTCGTCGGCAGGCGCGGCTCCGCCGCCGACGGCATGCCCGAACTCCAGGCGGAACTGGAGGAGTTGGGCGCCGAGGTGACCGTCGCCGCCTGTGACATCGCGGACCGGGACGCCCTGGCCAAGCTCCTCACGGCACTGCCGGCCGGGCACCCCCTGACCGCCGTCGTGCACGCGGCCGGCGTCATCGACGACGGCGTCCTCGCCCAGCTCACCCCGGAACGCCTGGAGAAGGTGCTGCGGCCCAAGACCGAGGGCGCGCGGGCCCTGCACGAGCTGACCGCCGATCACGACCTGACCCACTTCGTGCTGTTCTCCTCCATCGCCGGGATCATCGGCAACGCCGGACAGGCCAACTACGCCGCCGCCAACGCCGCGTTGGACGCCCTCGCCGAGCGCCGGGCCCGCGCCGGGCTCGCCGCCACCTCCATCGCCTGGGGGCTGTGGGACCAGGAGAGCGGCATGACCGGACACCTCGGCGCCGCCGAGAAGGCCCGCCTCGCCACCGCGGGCGCCCTCGCCCTGGCCACCGAGGAGGGGCTCGCGCTGCTCGACGCGGCGATGGCCGGACCCGAACCGGCCGTCGTCGCCTCCCCGTGGGACCTCGGCGCCCTGCGCGCCCGCGCCGCCCGGGGCGACGAACTGCCCGCCCCGCTGCGCGGACTCGTGCGGGTCCGCCGCCGCGCCGCCGAATCCGCGCCGACCGCCGCCGCGAGCGGCCAGAGCTTCGCGGACACCCTCGCCGGGCTCGACCAGGACGCCGCACGCCAGCGGGTCACCGACGCCGTGCGCACCCTCGTCGCCGGCACCCTCGGCTACGGCGCCGACTCCGCCGTCGCCCTGGACCGCGCCTTCACCGAGCTGGGCTTCGACTCGCTGACCTCCGTCGAACTGCGCAACCGGATCGCCGCCCTGACCGGCCTGCGGCTGCCCACCACGGTCGTCTTCGACTACCCGACGCCCGCACAGCTCTCCGCCCACCTCCACGACAAGCTCGCCGCCGAGGCACCCGCCCGCCCGGCCGCCGGGGTGCTGACCCTGGACGAGCTGGAGAAGGCGCTGCGCGGCGCGGCCGGGCAGGCCGGCGCGGACGACGCCGTCCGCGAGGGCCTCGTCCGCGTCCTGCGGCAGACCCTCGCCGGGCTCGACACCCCCGCGACCGGGCCCGACACCGCCGACGGGGCCGCCGGACCGGCGGGGTCCGCCGGGCAGGCGCAGCCGTCGTTCGACTCCGACGAGGAGATGTTCGCCTACCTCGACCAGCAGATCTGACCCCACCCGGGCCCGCTCGGGCCCGGCAGATCCGCCCCCTCCGGAAGCACCCGCACGGGCCGGCGCCGCACCGCCGGCCCGTGCGCCCCCGACGAGAAGAACCGGGACGAAACCCCATGGCAGTCACCGAAGACACGCTGCGCGACTACCTCAAGCGCGCGACGACCGACCTCGCCCGCACCCGCCGCGAGCTGACGGCCCTCCAGGAACGCGCCGACGAACCCATCGCCATCGTCGGCATGGCCTGCCGCTACCCCGGCGACGTCGCCTCCCCCGAGGACCTGTGGCGGCTCGTCGCGAACGGCGTGGACGCCACCGGCGACTTCCCCACCGACCGGGGCTGGGACCTCGACGCCCTGGCCGCCCCCGAGGGCCCCGCCACCAGCTACGTCCAGCGCGGCGCGTTCGTCCGCGACGCCGACCGGTTCGACGGGCCGTTCTTCGGGATCAGCCCCCGGGAAGTCCTCGGCATGGCCCCGGCGCAGCGGCTCGCCCTGGAGACCGCCTGGGAGGCGCTGGAGCGCGCGGGCCTCGACCCGGCCGCGCTGCGCGGCTCCGACACCGGCGTCTACCTGGGCGTCATGGACGACGAGTACGGCCCCCGGATGGACGACCCCGGTGAGGCGGGCGGCCACGTCGCCACCGGCAACCAGGTCAGCGTCGCCTCCGGGCGGATCTCCTACACCTTCGGCTTCCACGGCCCCGCCCTCTCCGTCGACACCGCCTGCTCCTCCTCACTGGTCGCGCTGCACCTCGCGGTGGCGGCGCTGCGGCGCGGCGAATGCTCGCTGGCGCTGACCGGCGGTGTCACCTTCATGTCGGGGCCGGGGACGTTCGTGCAGTTCAGCCTCCAGGGCGGACTCTCCCGCGACGGCCGCTGCAAGTCGTTCGCGGCCGGCGCCGACGGCACCGGCTGGGGCGAGGGCGCGGGCATGCTCGTCGTCGAACGGCTCTGCGACGCCCGCCGCAACGGCCATCAGGTGCTGGCCGTCATCCGCGGCACCGCCGTCAACCAGGACGGCACCAGCAACGGCCTCACCGCCCCCAACGGCCCCGCCCAGGAGAAGGTCATCCGGCAGGCCCTCGCCGCCGCCGGGCTCTCCGCCGACGGCGTCGACGCGGTCGAGGCGCACGGCACCGGCACCGTCCTCGGTGACCCCCTGGAAGCCTCGGCGCTCATCGCGACCTACGGCCAAGGGCGGCCCGCGGAACGGCCGTTGCTGCTCGGCTCGGTCAAGTCCAACATCGGCCACACGCAGGCCGCCGCCGGTGTCGCCGGGGTCATCAAGATGGTCATGGCGATGCGGCACGGCCTCTTCCCCGCGACCCTGCACCTCGACGAGCCCACCCCGCACGTCGACTGGAACGGCGGTGGAGTCGTCCCCCTCGGCGAGGCGGTCCCCTGGCCGGAGAGCGGCCGACCCCGCCGGGCCGGGGTGTCGTCCTTCGGCGTCAGCGGGACCAACGCGCATGTGATCGTGGAGGCCCCCGAGGAGGAGCCCGCCGACCCCTCCCACGCCCCCGCGCCTGGCGCCCCCGCCTTCGCCTGGCCGCTGTCCGGCAAGGGCGACGCCGCGCTCGCCGCCCAGGCCGCCCGCCTGAACGAGGCCGTCCCCGACGCCGACCCCGCCGACATCGCCGTCTCCCTCGCCGCCCGCGCCGGGTTCGAGCAACGGGCCGTGGTCATCGCCCCGGACGCGGCCACGGCCCGCGCGCTGACCGACACGGTCGCGGCGGGGGAGGACGCGGAGGGGGGCGGTACGGGGGGTGCCGGGTCCGGTGACGGTTCCGGTTCTGGTTCCGGCGGCCGTGCGAAGGCGAGTGCCGGTGCCGCTGCCGTCGTCGGCGGTGTCGTCCGTGGGCAGGCGCCCGTGGTGCGGCGGCGGCCCGTGTTCGTGTTCCCCGGGCAGGGGGCCCAGTGGGCCGGCATGGGGGTCGAACTCCTCGACACCGCACCGGTGTTCGCGGCGGCGATCGCCGACTGCGAGGCCGCCCTCGCGCCCCACGTCGACTGGTCGCTGACCGAGGTGCTGCGGGCCGGGCCCGAGGCCGGCTGGCTGGAGCGGGTGGACGTGGTCCAGCCGGTGTCCTTCGCCGTGATGGTCGCGCTGGCCCGGCTGTGGGAGTCGGCCGGGGTCGTGCCGACCGCCGTCGTCGGCCACTCCCAGGGCGAGATCGCCGCCGCGCACATCGCGGGCCTCCTCCCGCTCGAACAGGCCGCCCGCGTCGTCGCGTTGCGCTCCCGGGCGATCACCGCGCTGGCCGGACAGGGCGGCATGGTCTCCATGCCGCTGTCCGAGGCGGACACCGCCGATCTGCTCGCCCCCTGGACGGGCCGGATCGAGATCGCCGCCGTCAACGGGCCCGCCCTGACCGTCGTCAGCGGCGACACCGAGGCCGTCGAGGAACTCCTCGCCGCCTGCCCGGACGCCCGCCGCATCCCCGTCGACTACGCCTCCCACTCCCACCACGTCGAGCGCATCGAGGCCGAACTCGCCACCCTCCTCGGCGACATCGCCCCGGAGCCCGGCCGCATCCCGCTCTACTCGTCCGTCACCGGCGAGGACCGCACCGTCACCGCCACCGACGGCGCCTACTGGTACCGCAACCTGCGCCGCCCGGTCCGCTTCGAGGCCGCCCTGCGTGCCGCGCTCAGCGCCGGGCACGACGCGTTCATCGAGGTCAGCCCGCACCCCGTGGCCACCGTCGGCGTCACCCAGACCGTCGAGGAGTCCGGCGCCGCCGTCGCCTCCACCCTCCGCCGGGAGCAAGGGAGTTGGGCCCGGATGCTCACCGCCCTCGCCGAGGCGTGGGTCCAGGGCATCCCCGTCGACTGGACCGCCCCGCACCCCGGCGGCCGCCGCATCCCCCTGCCGACGTACGCCTTCCAGCGCACCCGGCACTGGCTCGACCGCGCCTCCTCCGGCGGACCCGGACAGCTCACCGGCGCGGGCCTCCAGGGCACCGGACACCCCCTGCTCAGCGCGGCGGCGCCGGTCGCGGACACCGGGCAGTGGCTGCTGACCGGCCGCCTCTCGCTGCGCACCCACCCCTGGCTCGCCGACCACGCGGTCTCGGGCCGGGTCCTGCTGCCCGGCACCGCGTTCGCCGAACTCGCCGTCACCGCTGGTGACGTGGTGGGCTGCCCGGCCGTCGACGAACTCACCCTGCACACCCCGCTGTCGCTCACCGAGGGCGAGGCCCGGCGCCTCCAGGTCCATGTCGAGGCCCCCGACGACAACGGCCGCCGCGCCCTCACCCTCTCCTCGGCCCCCGACTCCACCAGCACCTGGACCCGGCACGCCTCCGGCACCCTCACCACCACCCCGGCCGCCGCCCCCGACACCCTCACCCCCTGGCCGCCCCCGGCCACCGAGCCGCTCCCCGTCGACGGCCTGTACGCCACTCTCGCTGACGCGGGCTACGGCTACGGCCCCAACTTCCAGGGCCTGCGCGCCGTCCACCACAGCGGCGACGACCTGTACGCCGACGTCGAGCTGCCCGGTGAACTCACCGACACCGCAGGGCAGTTCGGCCTCCACCCGGCGCTCCTGGACGCGGCCCTGCACGCGCTGCGGGCCGCCGACTGGTTCCCCGGTGCCGCCCCGCGCCTGCCCTTCCACTGGTCCGGCGTCCACCTGCACGCCACCGGCGCGACCCGGCTGCGCGTCCGCCTGCGCCGCACCGGAACCGGCGAGATCACCCTCCTCGCCGCCGACACCACCGGCGCCCCCGTCCTCACCGTCGACACCCTCACCCTCCGCGAGTCGACCGGCGCGACCCTCGCGACCCCGGTCGACCACCTCTACGAGGTGACCTGGACGCCGGTCGAGACACCGGCCGGAGGGGCGGTCGCGGCCGGGGAGGCAACGGCGGCAACGGCATCGGCAACGTCAACGGGCCCGGAAACGGCGCCGGACGCGACCGTCGTGCACTGCGCCACGGCGTTGGAGGCCCTCGACGCCGTCCGCTCCGACGCACCCCGCCTGGTGATCGTCACCCGGGGCGCCGTCGCCACCGGCCCCGCCGACCCGGCCCCCGACCCCGAACTCGCCGCCGTCTGGGGCCTGATCCGCTCGGCCCAGTCCGAACAGCCGGACCGGTTCCTGCTGGTGGACGTCGGGAGCGGCCCGGATGACGGTGCCGGGCGGGGCGAGAACGGCCACGCCCCCGCCACCGGCGCCACCGGCACCTCCCAGCTCGCGCCCAACACCCCCGCGATAGCAGCCGCGTTGGCCTCCGGTGAACCCCAACTCGCTTACCGTGCAGGCCGCCTGTACGCCCCCCGCCTCACCCCCTCCGCCCCTGCCCTGGTCCCTCCGGCCGCCCCCGCCTGGCGGCTCACGGCGACGGGGAGCGGCACGTTGGAGGGGCTGGAGTTCGCCGCGTACGAGCCGGCGTCGCGCCCCCTCGCCCGCGGTGAGGTCCGCGTCGGTGTCCGGGCGACCGGCGTCAACTTCCGGGACGTTCTCATCACCCTCGGCATGGTCGAGAAGGGCGCCGGGCTCGGCTACGAGGCCGCCGGTGTCGTGCTGGAGACCGGCGCCGATGTCACCGGGCTCGCCGTCGGTGACCGGGTGACGGGACTGGTCGCCGGTGACGGCTACGGCCCCGTGACGGTGACCGACCAGCACCAGCTGGCCCGCGTCCCGGACGGCTGGTCCTTCGTCGAGGCGGCGTCGGTCCCGATCGCCTACCTCACCGCCTCCTACGGCCTCGTCGACCTGGCCGGGCTGAAGGCGGGGGAGAAGGTGCTGATCCATGCCGCCGCCGGTGGTGTGGGCATGGCGGCCGTGCAGATCGCGCGCCATCTCGGTGCCGAGGTGTTCGGGACGGCGAGCCCCGGCAAGTGGGACACGTTGCGTGGACTCGGCCTGGACGACGCGCACATCGCGAACTCGCGTGACCTGGAGTTCGAGCGGCGGTTCCCGAAGGTGGACGTCGTCCTCGACTCGCTGGCCGGTGAGTTCGTCGACGCGTCGCTTCGACTCCTCGGGGACGGGGGGCGGTTCGTGGAGATGGGCAAGACCGACATCCGCGACGCCGACGAGGTCGCCGCACAGCACCCCGGACTCTCCTACCGCGCCTTCGACCTGCGCGAGGCCGGTCCCCGGCGGACCCGGGAGATGCTCACCGAGGTGCTCGGCCTGCTGGAGGCGGGCGCGTACACCCTGCTGCCGATCACGACCTGGGACGTGCGCCGGGCGCCCGAGGCCCTGCGGTACGTCAGCCAGGCCCGGCACATCGGCAAGGTCGTCCTGACCATGCCGCGCCCGCTGGACCCCGACGGCACCGTCCTGATCACCGGCGCCACCGGCACCCTGGGCCGCCTGGTCGCCCGCCACCTGGTCACCCGGCACGGCGCACGCCGTCTGCTGCTCGTCGGCAGGCGCGGCTCCGCCGCCACCGGCATGCCCGAACTCCAGGCGGAACTGGAGGAGTTGGGCGCCGACGTGACGGTGGCCGCCTGTGACGTCGCCGACCGGGACGCCCTCGCCGCCCTGGTGGCGGAGCACCGGCTGTCGGCGGTCGTGCACGCGGCCGGCGTCCTCGACGACGGCGTCGTCCCCCACCTCACCCCCGAACGCCTGGAGAAGGTGCTGCGCCCCAAGTCGCGGGCGGCGCGGGCACTGCACGACCTCACCCTCGCGCACGACCTCACGCACTTCGTCCTCTTCTCCTCCGTCGCCGGGATCATCGGCACCGCGGGGCAGGCCAACTACGCCGCCGCCAACGCCGCGTTGGACGCCCTCGCCCAGCGCCGCAGCCGCGCCGGACTCCCGGCCCTCTCCCTCGCCTGGGGCCTGTGGGAGCAGACCAGCGGCATGACCGGGCACCTCGGCGCCGCCGACAGGGCCCGCCTCGCCAGCGGCGGCGCCCTCGCCATGACCGACACCGAGGGGCTCGCCCTGCTCGACGCGGCGCTCGACGCCGGTACCGCGGCCGTCGTTCCGGCCAAGCTCGACACCGCGCGGCTCACCGCCCCGGTCCCGGCCCTGCTGCGTTCCCTGGTGCGCACCCCGGCCCGCCGGACGGCGGTGAGCGGCGCCGACACCGGCACCGGACTCGCCGACCGGCTCGCCGCGCTGCCCGAGGCCGACCGGGCCGCCGAGGTCCTCGCCCTGGTCCGCGACGAGAGCGCCCGCGTCCTCGGCCTGACCTCCCCGGACGCCGTGGAGCCCGACCGGCCGCTGCGCGAGCACGGCCTCGACTCCCTCCTCGCCGTCGAACTGCGCAACCGCGTCAGCGCGCGGGTCCGCGCGAAGCTCCCCGCGACCCTGCTCTTCGACCACCCGACACCCCGGCGCCTCGCGGCCCATCTGCTGACGTCCGTGCTGGGCGTGACCGGACCGACGGCCGCCCAGCGGACCCGCGCCGAACCGGTGGCCACCGACGAGCCGATCGCGATCGTCTCCATGGCCTGCCGTCTCCCCGGCGACGTCCACACCCCCGAGGACCTGTGGCGCCTCGTCCTGGACGGCCGGGACGCGGTGGGCCCCTTCCCGGCCGACCGCTGGGACGTCGACGCGCTCTACGACCCCGACCCGGAGACACCGGGCACGTCGTACGCCCGCGAGGGCGGTTTCCTGAGCGACATCGGCTCCTTCGACGCCGGGTTCTTCGGCATCGCCCCCAAGGAGGCGGCGGCGATGGACCCGCAGCAACGGCTGCTCCTGGAGACCACCTGGGAGGCGCTGGAGCGGGCGAACATCGTCCCGGCCGACCTGGCGGGCAGCACCACCGGCGTCTACCTGGGCCTCTTCGACAGCGGCTACCACAACACGTCCGGGCTCGACCGGATGGACGGCTATGTCACCACCGGCTCGGCCGTCAGCGTCGCCTCCGGACGCCTCGCCTACGCGCTCGGCCTGGGCGGCCCCGCCATGTCCGTCGACACGGCGTGCTCGTCGTCGCTGGTCGCGCTGCATCTCGCGGTACAGGCGCTGCGCGCGGGCGAGTGCGACCTCGCGCTGACCGGCGGCGTCACCCTCATGGTGACGCCCCGAATGTTCGTCGAGTTCAGCAGGTTGCGCGGCGTCTCCGCGACCGGCCGCTGCCGCTCCTTCTCCGACGACGCCGACGGCGCGATCTGGGCCGAGGGCGTCGGGATGGTCGTCCTGAAGCGGCTGACCGACGCCCAGCGCGACGGCGACGAGATCCTGGCCGTCGTCCGGGGCACCGCCGTCAACCAGGACGGCCGCAGCCAGGGCCTGAGCGCCCCCAACGGACCCGCGCAGGAAGAGGTGATCCGGCACGCCCTCGCCCGGTCCGGGCTCACCCCCGCCGACATCGACACCGTCGAGGCGCACGGCACCGGCACCACGCTCGGCGACCCCATCGAGGCGAACGCCCTCGCCGCCGTCTTCGGCGCCACCCGGCCCGAAGGACGCCCTCTGCGGATCGGCTCCCTGAAGTCCAACATCGGCCACGCGCAAGCCGCTTCGGGCATCGCCGGTCTCATCAAGGTCGTGCAGTCGCTGCGCCACGAGACCCTCCCGCGCACCCTGCACGCCGCCGAACCGAGCCGCCACGTCGCCTGGGAGGGCAGCGGCCTCGCACTCCTCCAGGACCATCTGCCCTGGACCCCGGCCGCCGACCGGGTACGCCGCGCCGGGATCAGCTCGTTCGGGATCAGCGGGACCAACGTCCACGCGGTCATCGAGGAGGCCCCGGCGCCGGTGGCCGACGCCCGCGCCGAAACCCCGGCGGCCCCGGGCCTGTTCACCCTCTCCGGGCGCACCCCCGACGCCGTCCGCGCCCAGGCCGCCCGCCTCGCCGGGACGGTCGCCGAGAACGCCGCGCTCCCGGAGCTGGCCTACACGCTGGCCCGGCACCGCACCCACTTCGACCGCCGGGCCGCCGTGGTGGCCAAGGACCGGGACCAACTCCGCACCGCCCTCGACGCGTTGGCGTCCGGTGACACCCCGCTGCCCTCGGGCGCGGGCGAGGTCCCGGCCGGCAAGGTGGCGTTCGTGTTCCCCGGACACGGTGGCCAATGGCCCGGCATGGGACGGGAGTTGGCGCAGCAGTCGACCGCGTTCCGTGAGGAGCTGGCCCGCATCGACGAGGCCGTACGGCGGATCGCGGGCTGGTCGGTGCTCGACGCGCTCAGCGGCGCGGAGTTCGACCGCACCGAGATCCTCCAGCCGGTGCTGTTCGCGCTGAACGCGGCCCTCGCGGCGGCCTGGCGCGAGCTGGGCATCCGCCCCGACGCGGTCCTCGGACACAGCCTCGGCGAGATCGCCGCCGCCTACGCCGCCGGTGCGCTCACCCTCGACGCGGCCGTCACCGTCGTCACCCGACGGGCCCGCGCGGTCGTCCCCGTGGAACGCCAAGGCGGCATGCTGGCCGTCGAGTTGCCCCATGCCGAGGTGGCCGACCTGCTCACCCCGTACGCGGGCCGCCTCTTCGTCGCGGCCGTCAACAGCGCCCGCTCAACGGCGATTTCGGGCACCTCGGCCGAACTGGCGCAGCTGCGCAGCGAGTTGGACGCCCGTGACATCCGCACCCGGGAGCTGTCCACCCCGTTCGCCTCGCACACCCCGCTGATGGCAGCCGTCCGGGAGACCTTCCTGAAGGGGCTCGACGGGCTCGCGGCGACGCCGGGAACCCTCCCGTTCTACTCGGCGGTGACCGCCGAACCCACCGCCGGTGAAGCGCTCGACCCCGGCTACTGGTACGCCAACCTGGCCGAACCGGTGCGCTTCGCCGACGCCGTACGGCGCATGCTGGACGACGGCTACCGCTGGTTCGTCGAGCTGAGCCCGCACCCCTCGCTGGCCGCGTCCATCGAAGCGGTCGCCGCCGAGGCGGGCGTGCGCGTCGTCACCGTCGGCTCGCTCCGCCGCGAGCAGGGCGAACTCCTCACCGGCGTAGGCAAGTTGTACACCGCCGGATACGACCCCGACTGGTCGGCGCTGTTCCCGGCAGGCCGCCCGGCACCGCTGCCCACCTACCCCTTCGCCCGGGAACGGCATTGGACGGCACCGGCCCCGGCGCCCCGGGCGGGCGCGACCCCCTTCGTCGACACCCACATCGAGCAGAGCGACGAACCCGGCCGGCATGTCTTCCAGACCCGCGTCGACCTGCGCGACCCCCGCTACGCCTACCTCGCCGACCACCGCGTCCTGGGCGAGGTCTGGCTCCCCGGCGCCGCCTTCCTGGAAATGGCCCTCGAAGCCGCGTCCCGCCTCCACAAGGGCGACCTCCACCTCACGGACATCCAGTTCGTCCAGCCCCTCCGACTGGACGAACAGACCCCCGTCGACGTGCAGTTGACGCTCCGCGCGGACACCTTCACCATCGCCTCCCGCACCCCCGGCACCCCGTGGACCCCGCACGCCACCGGACACCTCGCACAAGCCCCCCTGAGCACCGCAGCCCCGCTCTCCGCCGACTCCCCCCTCGCCGCCCTCCGTGCCGAGTGCGCCACCGAAGTCCCGTCCGTGTACGCCGACTTCACCGCCGCCGGCATCGACTACGGCCCCGCCTTCCGAGGCCTGGCCGAAGGCTGGTCGGGGGAGGAGGCAGCCCTCGGCCGCCTGACCGCGCGGCCGCTCGCGGGCCATCTGATCCACCCGGCCGTGCTCGACGCGGCCTTCCACGCGGCGGCTCTGCCGGACGCGGTCCCGTCGGGGCGCCCGTTCGTCCCGGCGGCGATCGGCGCCCTGCGCCTCACCGGCCGCACCACGCCCGTCTGGACGACCTGCCGGGTGCGTTCCGTCGACGACGACCGGCTGACGTTGGACGTCACGCTGCTCGACCAGGACGGCCGACCGGTCCTGGAGATCGACGGGTTCGAACTCGCCGCCCTCGCCGCCCAGGACCGCTCCCTCATGGAGGTCCGCTGGCAGCCACGCCCGGCACCGCAGCAACCCCCGCGCCGGGGAACCTGGTTGATCCTCGCGGACGGCACCGGAGTCGGCGACGATCTCGCCGCGCGCCTGGGCACCGAGCCGTATGTGATCGCCCGCAGCGGCACCGGGTTCACCGCCGACGCCCCCGGCCGCTACACCCTGGACCCGGCCGAGCCGGCCCATCTGTCCCGCCTCCTGGACGAGGCGTTCGCCGGTGAACTCCCCACGACCGTCGTCCAGTTGACGGCCCTGGACGCACCCGCGATCGACTCGGCCGAAACGGCGGACCAGGCGACCCGGCTGACCTGCCTGAGCACCCTGCACCTGGTCCGGGCGCTCACCGAGCGGCCCCGGCAGGGCAAGGCGCCCCGGCTGTTCCTGGTCACCCGCGCCTCCCAGGCCGCCGACGGGACCGGCGTCGCCCACCCCGCGCAGGCGCTGGCCTGGGGTTTCGGGCTCACCGTCGCCCAGGAGCACCCGGAGCTGACGGCCACCCTGGTCGACCTGCCCGCCACCGGCGGCACCGACGCCCTGTGGACCCAGCTCCGCCACGCCGACGCCGAACTCCTCATCGCCCTGCGGGAGTCGGGCCGTCTGGTGCCGAGGCTGGCCCGCGCCCAGGTCACCGACAGCACCGAAGTCCCGCTCGACGGCGTCCAGTTGATCACCGGCGGCCTCGGCGGCCTCGGTCGCGTCGTCGCCGAACGGCTGGTGGCCCGGGGTGCGCGCAAGCTCGCCCTGCTGGGCCGTGGCGCCGCCGCCCCGGACGCCGTCCGCTGGGCCGACGGCCTGCGGGAACAGGGCGTCGAGATCGTCATGGCCCGCGCCGACGTCACCGACCGCGCAGCTCTCACGGCAGCGCTGGACACGGTACGTGCCGGGCTCGGGGCGCCCGTCACCGCCGTTGTGCACGCCGCTGGTGTCCTCGATGACGCGACCCTCGCGAATCTCACCGAGGAACGGGTGCGGCGGGTGCTCGCGCCGAAGGTGCTCGGGACCACGCTGCTGGCCGAACTCACCCCGGACGCACGGAGTTTCGTGCTCTTCTCCTCCGTCGCCGGACTCTTCGGCTCGGCGGGACAGGCCCCCTACGCGGCGGCCAACGCCTTCCTCGACGCCTGGGCCCACCACGTCGAACGCCCCGCGCTCAGCCTGGACTGGGGCGCCTGGGAGGAGGCCGGCATGGCCGCCGCGACCGCCGGACGCACCGCCTCCGGAGGCCGCCGCGCGCTCCTCGGACTCACCCCGCAGGAAGGCGGCGCCCTCTTCGACCGCGCCCTGACCAGCGGCGCCCGGCAACTCGCCCCGGCCGCCCTGGACTGGCCGTTCCTCGCCAGGAACCCGGAGAGCGTGCGCGCCCTGCCGCTCCTCGCCGACCTCGTCGCCACCCCGGACAGCGCACCCACCGACCTGGTCGCCCAGATCCTGGCCGACCCCGACCCCGACGCGGAGCTGGTGGAGACCTATGTGCGCACCAAGGTCGCCGAGGTCACCGGCGACCGCGTCACCGGCCTCGCGCCGACCACCTCCCTGAAGGAACTCGGCCTGGACTCCCTGATGATCGTCCAGTTGCGCAACGCCTTCGGGCGTGACCTCCTGGTCGACCTGCCGACCTCGGTGGTGTTCGCGGCGGCCGACATCCGGGGCCTCGCGGCCGACCTGCGGACCGCGCTGGCCGACGGGGCCACCAGGACCCGTTCCGCACCGGACGAACCGGAGGGCGAGGTTCCGCCGAGCGCGGTGTTCCCGGCCACCCGGGACGTCGTCCGGCTGCTGCGCACCGCCCAGCAGGGCGTGCCCGACGCGGCCCACGCCATCGGGCTCGCGCTGCGGCTGCCCGAGCCGACCACCCGGGAACGGCTCACCGGCATCGTCGACCGGCTCGCCGCCCGGCACGCCGCCCTGCGCACCGCCGTCGTCGCCGAGGACCGCGCCCTGCGCGTGGACCGCGAACTGCCCGGCCCGCTGCTGCGCTGGACGTCGGTCCAGGCGGCCGACCCGGAGGCGGACGCCGCCGACCGGCTGCGCGCGCTGCTGGAACCCGCGTTCGACCTGGCCACACCGTCGTTGTGGCGCTTCGAACTCCTCGACCACGGACCCGGCGGCCAGATCCTGGTCTTCGGCGCCCACCACGCGGTCAGCGACCTCCAGTCCCTGCTGCTGCTCACCGACGAACTCGACGCCGAACTCTCCGGCACCCCCCTGCCCGCCGAGATCACCAACCGGGACGTCACCCTGCTGCTGCGCTCCCAGGAAACGGGCGCGAACGGCGGCGAAGGGGCCGTCGACGCCGAGTGGACCGCCGCGTTCGACGGCGTGCGGCGCCTCGACCTCACCCTCGCGGCCCCGCGCCCCGAGCAGCGGTCCTACCGCGCGGGCAGCCTCACCCTGCCGGTGCCCGACGGGCTGATGGACCGGGTGGCGGCCCGCGCCGGAGCCCTCGCGATCACCCCGGCCGCGTTCTGCCTGGGCACCTTCACCGTGCTGCTCGCCCGGCGCCGGGAGCGCGAGCGGTTCGTGCTGGCCGTGCCGGTCGACACCCGCATCCACGTCGACGCGCCCGGCGCCCTCGGCTTCTTCGGCGTCCCCGTCCCCTTCCCCGCCGAGGCCCGGGAGGCCGAACGCGTCGAGGACGTGCTGCGCCGCACCGACGGTCGCCTGGAGAAGGTCCTGGAGCAGGGCGCCATGTTCTCCGACACCCTCGCCGAACTGGCCGCACAAGGGCTCTACCAGGCGGGCGCCCCCTTGGTGGAGGTCTACTTCAACTATGTGCGCAGCGCGCCCCCGGCCGGTGGCGTCGACGTCCTGCCCGCCGGGACCGGCTACAGCGACCTCGACCTGATGGTCACCCTCACCCCGGACGCCGGACGGGTCCGGCTCGACTACAACGCGGACATCCTCGACGCCGCGACGACCTTCACCCTCGGCCAGGAGTTCCTGGAGCTGCTGGCCGAGGCGGCCCAGCGCCCCGAGGCCCTGGTGCGCCCGGAACGGGAGCGACGGCGCCCGGTCCTCGCCCTCGCCGCGACCTTCGCCCTCGGTGACCTCCCGGTGCTGTGCGAGGCGGCCCTCGACGACACCCACGCCGTCGAGGAGGCCCCGTACCACCAGGTCCTCGCCGCCCTCAAGGACCCCTCCGGCGCCCTGCACGCCCCGGACACCGCCCTCGGCGTGATCCTGCTGCGCGCCACCGACCTGGAACGGTTCGGCCCGGCCGACGACGCGCTCCTCGCCGAACTGGCCGCCGCCTACCCGTCGGCGGTACGGGAACTGGCGCGGCGGACCGGCACCCCGCTGATCGTCGGCATCGCCCCCACCGCCGGCCCCGACGCACGGCTGGCACGCTGGGAGACCGAGGTGGCCGACGCGCTCGACGGCACCCCCGGGGTGGCGGTGCTGCGCCCGGCCGACTGGACCCGCGACCACCAGGTCGAGGACCCCTTCGACACCGGCACCGAGGAACTGGCCCACCTGCCCTTCACCCCCGAGTTCCAGGCGGCCCTGGCGCTCACCCTGGCCGAGACCGTCAACGCCGTGCGGCGGCCGGCGCCGAAGGTGATCGCCGTCGACGGCGACGAGACCCTGTGGGGCGGCATCGCGGGCGAGATCGGCCCGGAAGCGGTCGAACTCGGCGGAGCCCGCGCCCAGTTGGCACGCCGTCTGCTCCAGTGGCGGGAGGCGGGCGCCCTCCTCATGCTGGTCAGCAACAACGACGAGGCGACCGTCCGCGCGGTCCTGGACCGCCCCGAAAGCCTCCTGGACGCCGAGCACTTCAGCGTCCTGTCGGCAGCCTGGGGCCCCAAGCCCGAACGCCTCCAGGAGGCGGCACGCCGGCTGAACCTGGGCGTCGACAGCTTCCTGTTCCTGGACGACAACCCGGCCGAACTCGCCAAGATGCGGGCGGCCCTGCCCCAGGTCCACTCGGTGCCCTGCCCGCCCGCCGGTGAACTCACCGCGTTCCTGGACCGGTTGTGGCCGCTCGTCCCGGCCGCCGCCACCGCCGAGGACCGGCTGCGCGCCCGCTTCTACGAGCAGGAACGCGCACGCGACGCCGTCCGCACCCAGACCGGGTTCGAGGAGTTCCTCGCGAGCCTGGAACTGGCGGTGGAGATCCGCCCCGTCACCGACGAGGACGCCCCTCGCGCCGCCCAACTGGTGCGCCGCACCAACCAGTTCACCCTGCGGGCCCGCTCCGCCGACGGGCGGGACCTGGAGCGCTGGCGGGAGCACGGCGAGGTGTGGACGGCCACCGCGCGCGACCGGTACGGCGACTACGGCCAGATCGGCCTGCTCGCCGTCCGCGCCGACGCCGGTCAACTCGACGTCCTCGCCTGGACGATGAGCTGCCGTGCCCTCGGCCGAGGCGTGGAGGAACGCCTGTTGGCCTGGCTCGCCGAGCGCGCCGAGCAACTGGACTGCGCCAAGGTCCGGTTCACCGCACGGCGCACCGAACGCAACATCCCGGTCCGCCGCCTCCTCGCGGCCCTCGGCGGCGGCGAGGCGGACACCGACCACCTGGAGACGGTGACCACCCCGGACCAGCTGAGGGAGTTCCGCTCCTGGCGCTGAGCACCGAGGGCTGAGCACCGAGGGGTGAGCGGCGGGGAGGCCGATGCCGAGGAGGCGGCCCGACCGCCCCCTCCGCACACGACAGAGGGCCGGACGCCACCGTCCGGCCCTCCGTCACACCGTGCCGTTCACGACCCCAGGAACCACGTGCTGTCGTGAACGGCCTTACCGCTCACCCCAGTTGCTTGACCACCGTCGTGCCGTAGCCGCTGGAGCGGACGGTGATCGGGGAGCCCAGCGTGGCGGCGCCGCCCTTGTAGAGGAGCAGGGCACCGGCCGCGTTGGTGGCCCACATGTCCGGGATGCCGTCGCCGGTGGCGTCCGGGGTGCCGTAGACCTGCGGGAACGCGGCCCGGGTGAACGACGAGGAGGCGTACACGGAGTCCCCGTCGAGGCTCCAGCCGGACTGGCCGAGGCTCTTGAGGACCGTGCCCGTGCCGCTGCTGTCCAGGATGCCCTTGCGCAGGATGATGTTGCCGCCCGCGGTGCGATAGGTCAGGTCGGCCGCACCGTCACCGTTGTAGTCGGCGATGGCCACGAAGTCCCGGTCGGCATGGGCCCACGAGGTCGTCGTCATCTGGACGGCCTCACCGAACGCGCCGCCGCTGTAGCCGCTGAGGACCCACAGCTCGGCCCCGCCGACCCCGCCCGCCACGAACAGCTCGGGCTGCCCGTCACCGGTGATGTCACCGGCCGCCTTGATCTCCGAGAACGTCGACGGATCGGGGGCGTTGGCCGGCAGCCGCACCTCGACGCGCTTGCTGACGTCGATCGAGCCGTAGCCGTCGCCGGGATACACGAACAGGCGGCCTTCGGGGGTGCGCACCACCCAGTCCGTGACACCGTCGCCGGGCGCGAAGTCACCGTTGTGGGTGACCAGGGAGTAGGTGCCGTTGCCGTCCCAGAGGTGCGGGGCGGTGGCGCCGTCCTTGATCAGGGCGCCCTTCTCGCGGGTGCCGAACGTGTTCACCAGGTAGGTGCCGTTCTGCGAGACCGCGCCGATCCAGAGGTTGCCCGCGGCGGTGACATGGGCGAGGTCGGCGTTCCCGTCGCCGTTCAGGTCGCCCGGGCCGTCGGCCTTGGAGCGCGGGGTGACGTTGAAGACGTGCTTGGTGGGGCTCGGCGAGATGTTGCCGGCCGCGTCGACGGCCTTCACGTACAGGGTGTTGGGCCCGGCGGCCGGTGGCTGCACATTGGTGACGGTGGCCGTCTTGACCGGCGTCGAGCAGGACTTGGTGAGACCGCCCGTGGTGCCCTGGGCGCCGTTCGCGCAGACCCAGCCGGCGTAGGTGGTGCTGTTGATCGAGTAGACGAACTTGACGATGTCCGTGTTCGCGGGCGCGCTGGCGTTGGGCGAGCCGGGCTCGAAGGTGAAGCTGCCGGCGTTGCCGAAGGGCTTCTTCGACCAGACGTCGGGAACGCTGTCCTCCTCGTTCCCGTCGATGCCGTCGTCCTTGTCGCTCGGGAAGTCCGTCGAGATCACCGGCGCGGGTGAATCGGGCAGGGCGGTGTCATACGTGAACCGGCACACCCCGTCGCCGCCGGTGGGCGCCCACGCGCCGCTCGTCGAGGCGTCCTTGCCGCGCACCCGCCACGAGTACGTCTTCCCGTTGGCCAGGTACGACTTGATCGCGACGGCACCGGTCTCGCCGTCCCTCACGCTCTTGCTGAGCGTCCGCGTCGTGGTGCTCTGCTTGCCCGTCTCCCACAGCTCGAACTCCAGCTTGGAGAGTTCGCCGTCCGGGTCGGTGCCCTTGGCGCTGATCGCGAGCGTCTCGGACTTGCCGACCTTGATGTACGGGGACGTGCTGGTGTCACAGGTGCCGGGGCTCATCGTCACCGACGTCGGGGTGTTGGGCTTCCGGTTGTACGTGACCGTCATCTCCGGCGAACCGGTGCTCTCCGCCTTGAACTTCTTCCAGGAGTAGGTGTCCGTCTCCAGGCCGCTCGCCGAACCCGTCGGCGCGGACGACGACGTCGACGCCACCAGACCGATGTTGACGTCCATCCAGCCGTTGTCCGCGGCCTCCTGGGCCAGCGTCGTGGTGGTGAACTTGACGTTCGTGTCCGGGCAGGAGCTGTTGGACTTCCAGCCGTACGCGAACGACTTCGAGGTGACCTTCCGCTTCCAGGACGGCTGCCGGTTCCAGGTGGTCTTGGAGTTGAAGGAGTCGGTGCGCCACAGCTGGACCGTGCGCTTGCTGCACGACCAGGAGTGCGTCTCCAGGACCGACATGACGGCGCTGGAGACGTCCGCGCCCTTGATGGACTTCTTCAGCTTCAGCTTGAAGAACGACCGTGCGGTGCCCCAGGTCTGCCGCTCGAAGCCGACCCGGGCCTCCTTGGTGTCCTCGTTGTAGTTGGCGCCGTCGTAGAAGCTGGAGCCGGGGTATTTCTTGTACACCGTCGTCCAGTTGGAGCGGGTACCGACCGTGGAGGGGTCGAGGAACAGCGGGTAGGTCAGCCCCTCGGTCTCGGTGAGATAGCCCTTCGGCGGGCTGATCGTCAGCACGTCACCGGCGAACGCCGCGCCCGCCGTGGAGGCGTGAGCACCCTCGCCGGGACCGTTCGCGGCGGGCAGCCCCAGCGCGTTGCCCGCGGCGAACGCGACCGGATCGGCCCCGCCCTCCACGCCACCGGAATCACCGGAACCGGAATCACCGGAGTCACCGGCATCACCGGGCTCGCCGGGGTCGTTCTCCACCGCGTTCTCGTCGCGGTCGGCGTCCCCGCGGCCCTCGACCGGAGGCTCCTCGCTGGGGCGCGCCGGGCCCTCCTCGACGACCTCGGGGTTCTCGTTGGTGCCGGCCGCGGCGTCCGGGTCGGCGGACGTCTCGTCCGTGTCATGGGTGCCCGCCGAGTCCCACAGGAACGGCGTCGGCGAGACCACGATCTCCTGGCCCGCGTCGTCCTTCGCGGTGAGCACGTCGGTGCCCGGATCGAGCGTGAACGACAGGGTCGGCGAGGTGACCCGGTAGCGCGGCGGATCGGCGGCCAGCGCGGCCGCGGCCTCGGCCGAGTGGACCACCAGGACATGGGTGAACCCGGTGGTGCGCGCGGACAGCATCAGGTCCACGTCCGGCAACACGCCCTCGTACAGCGCCCGGTTGTCCTCGACGACCGGCTCCGGCAGCGCACCCGGCCACGCGAACGCGACCTCGTGCCCCTCGGCCGTCATCGTCAGCAACGGCGACCACGTGTCGTCGGCGGCCGCGACGGCGTCGGCGGCACCGGCACGGAACACGGCCGAGCGGACCGAGCCACCCGACGCGCGCGCACCCGCACGGTCCGCCCCGGAGCCGTCGCCGCCGCCCGAAAACGTCACCGGATACGGGCTGTTGGCGGAGTGCCAGTTGCCGTCACGGTCCCGTTCGAGGTCGAGGTCGACCGGCGCCCACCCGCCCCCGGCGGTCCGCGCCCGCACCGGATCGGCCGACACCTGATAGGTGAACGTCCCGTCCGGGTTGGCGTACGTCGTGGAGAACTCGTCGGTCAGCGTGGCGACTTCGACCTTCCGGTCACTCGCCCGCGCCCGGCGCTGTGCCTCGTCCTCGTCCACCGGCCGTGCGGCACCAGGGGACTTGGCGGCGGAACCGGTGTCGCCGGTGTCGACCAGGGCCAGCACGGCACCGCCGCCGGCCAGCACGGCGAGGGCGACGGCGGCGGCCATGGCCCGCCGAACGCGCCGACGGACAGGGGGACTTGGCTCGGCCGACGGCGCCGGGGCGCTCGTTTCGGTGGCGCTGTCGAGGTCGCTCAAGGGCCCTTCTCCAACAGGCTGGGCCGCGCACGGCGGACACCGCGGCGGCGTGGCTCTTCTCGGGATGCCCTGGGGCTTGGTGACTGCTCGTGACGGTCGCACGACGTGCCGGATTGGGCGGTTGGAGTATGAACAGCTCTTCCGGGCGAGATCAACACCCTTGTGAAGACAGCGGCTTGGCAACGTCCACGTAAAGCGCCCCAGCGTCTTTCTTTGCCGTTCTTTGTCTGGTTTTGGTTCGTGACATAGCTAACACAGGATCAGCACAGCTTGACGGGGATCTTCACGATCTCTTTATCTTCGTGCTCAGTCTGTAAGTCATTGCTCACCATCTGCCATGGGCCGATCGCTTCTGATCGTGGTGACGGGGGAAAGGTCGGCTCTGCCGTGCGTACGGTGCTGTCCTGGTGCGGTCGGGGTTCGCTGAGGAGATCGTCCCGCGAACGCCTGATCCGGCGCAGGGCCCGGATCGGTGTGGTCGCCGGTCTGTTCCTCGCCCTCAACGTCACCCTCCTGCCCGGGGTCTCGATGGCGGGCCCCGGCGACCCCCGGACCGCCGTCGACCTCGCCGACCCGCAGGAGACGGACCCGGTCCCCGTCGACGAGCAGAAGACCGAGGACCTCGCCGACCTCACCGGCTCGACCACCAACGCGACCACCGCGTACGACCCGGCCGCCGTCGCCGAGGTGCCCGCCGCGTCCGGCACCAGGACCCTCGACGCCCCGGCCCCCGGCACCACCACCGACATCGCCACCTCGGCCGACGGCACCATGACCATCGGCGTCGGCGCCCCCAAGGACGCCTCCGCCACGGACGCCGAGGCGCTCAAGGGCGCCTGGAGCGTGGCCGCCGCCGCCGAGGACGACGCGGTGGCGAGCGGCGCCCAGGGCTTCATGCTCGCCGTCGACGCCCCGGCCACCGCCACCGGCAAGGCCGTCGTCTCCATCGACGCCAGCAAGCTCGCCGAGACCTACAGCGCGCAGTGGCTCGACCGGCTTTCCTTCCAGCTGATGCCGGCCTGCTACACCACGACGCCCGAGGCCGAGGAGTGCTCCACCGGCATCCCGGTCACCACCGCCGTCGAGCGCACCGGCTCCACCGTCACCGTGCCGCGCGAGGCGGGCGACTCCTCGGGCTCCGAGCCCGACCCCGGTGAGGACGGCGCGGGCGACGAGGAGGGCGAGCCCACCGCCACCACCGCCGAGGTCCCCGAGACCCTCGTCAACGTCACCCTGGACACCACCGACCTGCGCACCGTCGCCACGGGCACGTCCAGCACCGACACCGCCGCGAGCGACGGCTCCGGCTCCACCGTCGACTCCGCCGTCTGGCGCGGCGGCAAGGCCGCCGACGCCGTCCGGCAGATCGCCGACTCCGCCACCGGCGGCCTGCTGGTGGGCGGTTCCTTCGGCTCCGGCGCGGGCGGCGACTTCGGCGCCAGCCCGATCGTCTCGGCCGGCTCCTGGACGGCCGGCGGCTCCTCCGGCGCGTTCACCTACGCCTACACGATGGCCGCCCCGCAGGTCCCCTCCGGCCCCTCCCCGAACGTCACCCTCAGCTACAACTCCCAGACCTCCGACGGCCGTACGTCCGCGACCAACAACCAGGTCTCCTGGGCCGGTGAGGGCTGGGACTACAACCCCGGCTCCATCACCCGCACCTTCGTGGGCTGCGCCGCCGACACCGCGAACGCCAACAACAAGGGCCACTTCACCGGCGACCAGTGCTGGGGCTCGTACAACGCCGTCCTCTCCCTCAACGGCACCACCACCGAGCTGGTCCGCGACGACACCACCAAGCAGTGGAAGAGCGCGCGCGGCGACAACCTCCGCGTCGAACTCCTCGACGCCGCCGACTACCAGGCCCTCACCGGCGTCGACAGCTCCCACAACGGTGACGACAACGGGGAGTTCTGGCGGGTCACCACCAGCGACGGCACCCAGTACTACTTCGGCATGAACCGCCTGCCGGGCTGGAGTTCGGGCAAGCCCGAGACCAACTCCGTGCTCAACGTGCCCGTCGCGGGCAACCACTCCGAAGACCCCTGCCACCAGACGGCGTTCAAGGACTCGTTCTGCGACCAGGGCTGGCGCTTCCAGCTCGACTACGTCGTCGACACCTCCGACAACGCCATGACGCTGTGGTGGGAGAAGGAGAAGAACGGCTACGCGCGGGACATGAAGGAGGCCAAGGCGGTCTCCTACGACCGGGGCGGCTACCTCTCCCACATCGACTACGGCCAGCGCGCCGCCGCCCTCTACAGCGCCGAACCGCTCGGCCGGATGAACTTCACCGCCAAGGAACGCTGCTTCGAGGACAACTCCCTCAAGGTCGAGTGCTCCGAGGCCAACTTCGACTCCAAGCAGTCCGACCGCACCCGCCCCTGGTTCGACACCCCGGCCGACCTCGCCTGCGTGAGCGGCAAGAAATGCACCACGTACGCCCCCACCTACTGGTCCCGCAAGCGCCTCGCCTCCGTCGACGCCTGCGCCCAGCGCGAACAGGGCGTCCGCCTCACCGAGTACGCCGTCGACGCCGACGGCAACGAGACCGGCAGCCGCAACGCCTGCGGCCTGTCCGGCGACTCCGCGACCACGACCCTGCTCTCCAAGGTCGACTCCTGGGGCCTGAAGCAGTCCTTCCCCTGGGGCCTGACCGGCGAGTACACCGCCCTGTGGCTGGAGTCCGTCGCCCGCACCGGCTACGCCGTCGACGGCTCCACCCAGCGCCTCAACCCGGTCACCTTCGGCCACAACTCCAACCCGCTGCCCAACCGGGTCAAAAACGGCTCCTTGGACACCGACCCGCTCTTCGCCCGGCTGCGCATCCAGGACGTCGTCTCCGAGTACGGCGGCCGCACCGAGGTCACCTACAAGGCACCCACCGGCCAGTGCCTCACCGGCTCAGGGCGGCCCGTCAAGGACAGGAACGACCAGCTCTGCTTCCCCGCCTACTGGCACGCCGACGGCGAGCTGGAGGACAAGCGGACCTCCTGGTTCCATAAGTACGTCGTCGAGAAGACCACCGAACACCCGCGCCTCGCGGCCCCCGAGGAGACCAAACCGGTCACCACGACCTACACGTACGCCACCTACCCCGACGCCGTCGACGGCGCCCTGTGGGCCAAGAACCAGGGCGAGTTCACCCGCCCCAAGAAGCGCACCTGGGACGACTGGCGCGGCTACCCGATCGTCACCACGGTCACCGGCACCACCGACGCCGCCGAGGGCACCGTCGCCGCCAAGTCCGTCACCCGCTACTTCCGCGGCATGAGCGACGACGTCCTCGCCGACGACACCCCCGAGAAGTCCTCCGACGACGTCAGACGCGGCTCCGCCATGACCGACGTCACCGGCGAGGTCCTCGCCACCGACCGCAAGGCCTACGCCGGCATGGTCGCCGAGTCGCTGACCTACCCGGACGCCGGCGCCGCCACCGCCACCGGCTGGACCTCCCGGTCCGTCAACGTCCCCGACGCCCCGGTCCGGCTGGCCACCCGCAACCGCACCGACGGCCCCGACGTCACCGCCGAACGCGTCACCCTCGGCGAGAGCCGCACGATCACCAAGGCCTCCGGCAAGGGCGCCGACGGCTCCACCCTGCGCACGGTCACCACCAGGACCGAGTTCGACGCGACCTACGGACTGCCCACCCTGGTAAGGGAGTTCGGCGACGAGGCGGACCCCAAGGACAACTCCTGCACGGCCACCTCGTACGTGCACAACACCTCCGGGACCAATTACCTCATCGGCCTGGTCGCCCAGACCGTCACCACCACCGGCACCAGCGCCTGTTCCACCGACCTCTCCAGCGCCACCGCCAAGACCATGGTCAGCGGCTCGCGCATGTTCTACGACGGCGCCACCTCGCACACCGCGACGCCGAGCAAGGGTCTCGTCACCAGGACCGTCGCCCCGACCGGCGCGGGCACCGGCTGGCAGACCACCAACCCCGAGTCCCGCACCGAGTACGACGGCACCGGCCGCGTCGTGAAGGCCATCGACCCGACCGGCGTCGAGAGCACCACGGCCTACACCCCCGCCGACGGCCAGGTCTACGGGATCGAGACGATCGACGGACACAAGGTCGTCGACGGCAAGGAGACTGGCTTCCGCGAGGTCACCCTCGTCGAGCCCGGCCGTGGCGCCACCCTGAAGTCGACCGACGCCAACGACCGCGTCACCTCCTACGAGTACGACCCGCTCGGCCGCACCGTCGCCGCCTGGGACGCCACCCAGAGCGCCACCGACGACCCCACGGTCCGCTACGCCTACCACCTCGACCCGGACAAGCCGGTCTCCGTGGTCACCGAGTCCCTCAAGGACAACCCGACCCGCGCCGCGGGCGACGGCACCTACCAGGCGTCCACCTCGATCTACGACGGCCTCGGCCGCGAACGCCAGACCCAGACCCCGGCGGTCGGCGGCGGCCGCCTGGTCACCGACACCCTCCACAACAGCTCCGGCCAGGTCCGCTACACCCGCAACGCCTACTACATGGAGGACGCCCCGGGCATCGACCTCGTCGTCCCGGCCTCCGACTCCCTGGTCCCCAACGCCACCACCTACACCTACGACGGCCTCGGCCGCGTCCTCACCGTCACCCCGGTCCACCACTCCTACCCGCAGACCGGCGAGCCCGCCAAGAACGGCGACGAGACGGTGGCGACCACCGACCGCCGCACCCGCTACCAGTACGGCCTCGACTACACGGTGATCCGCCAGCCGCAGGGCACGCCCGCCTCCCGGGTGTGGACGGACGCGCTGGGCCGTACGGTCCGTCAGGACACCTTCACCGACGCGGCACTCAGCGACGACAAGGCCGTTTCCACCAGCTACGCCTACGACGTCCGCGGCGACCTCGTCACCAGCACCGACGACGTCGGCAACACCCGCACCTGGACCTACGACGCGCTCGGCCGGGTCACCGACACCACCGACCCGGACGCCGGCGCCACCCACACCGAGTACGACGCCTACGGCCGGGTGGGCTCCGCCCGCGACGCCCGCGGCCAGACCGTGTCCTACACCTACGAGCGCCTCAACCGCGTCGAACAGGTCAAGTCCACCCCGCCCGGCTCCAGCACCGCGACCCCCGTCCAGTCCTACGCCTACGACGCCGCGACCGGCGGCAAGGGGCAGCTCGCCTCGGCCACCCGGTACACCGAAGGCAAGCCCTACACCACCGCCATCACCGGGTACACGGCCGACTACCAGCCCACCGAGATGACGTTGGCGCTGCCGCCGGGCTCCACCCCGGGCAGGACCGCCGAGGGCTTCGAGACCCAGTACCGCTACCAGTACGCCTACAACGACGACGGCCAGCTGGAGAAGTACACCGCCCCGGCGGCCGGCGGCCTCAGCGCCGAGGACGTCATCACCCGCTACAACGAGGCCGGCCTGCCGACCTCCGTCTCCGGGCAGGACTGGTACGCCGCCGAGACCTCCTACTCGCCCTACGGCCAGGTCCTCACCGCCACCGTCGGCGAGATGGGCAGGCGGCTGTGGCAGGAGAACACGTTCGACGAGTCCACCGGCGAACTCGGCACCAGCCGACTCGTCCGCGAGAGCGCCACCCCCGACAAGACCGTCGTCCCCGGCAGCGAGGTCAGCAAGCGCTCCTACGCCTACGACCCGTCCGGCAACGTCCTGTCCATAGCCGACCGCATGGGCACCACCACCGACCAGCAGTGCTTCAGCTACGACGTCATCGGCCAGCTCAAGCAGGCCTGGACGACACCGGGCGGCGGCGCCTGCACGGCCACCG
Source organism: Streptomyces sp. NPDC091279 (assembly GCF_044757465.1). Lineage (NCBI taxonomy): Bacteria > Bacillati > Actinomycetota > Actinomycetes > Kitasatosporales > Streptomycetaceae > Streptomyces > Streptomyces sp. NPDC091279. The sequence continues at coordinate 121,561 of NZ_JBIVVA010000002.1, forward strand.
GCCGGACCACGGCCGCCCCCGTCTACACCGACGGCAAGACCAACGTCTCGTCCAACAACTCCGGTTACTGGCAGTCCTACGAGTACGACGCCCTCGGCAACCGCACCGCCAAGACCGACCACGCCGCCGACCCGACCGTCACCGACGGCAAGGTCGACACCACGAACGACGTCGTCACCGACTACGCCTACGGCACCAGCGACACGGCGAAGAACGACCAGCCGCACACGTTGACGTCGTACACCACGACCGCCACGGCCCCGGGCGGCCCGACCGTCAAGACCCGCTCGACGCAGACCTACGACGCGGCCGGCGCCGTCCGGACCCGCTCCACCGGCGGCGACACGGCCCAGACCATCGCCTGGACCTGGGACGGCAAGACCGAGTCCGTCACCGGCTTCGGCACCGACGGCTCCGGAGCCTGGGTGGGCGCCGGCGCCCTCTGCCTCGACCTCGCGGGCGGCACCACCGACGCGGGCAACGCCCTCCAGCTCTACGTCTGCAACGGCAGCAAGGCGCAGAACTTCCGCGTCCAGGCCGCCGACACGGACAACGACGGCACGGTCGAGGACGCGACGATCGGCTCCCTCGTCGTCGCCGGGCAGTGCGCCCAGCCCAGCGGCACCGCGATCGGCTCGGCGGTGACGATCCAGCCCTGCGCCAAGGCGACGAAGGCCCAGCGCTGGCAGACGCTGCCCACCGGCCAGCTGAAGCACACCGACACGAACCTGTGCCTGTCCGCTCCCACCGCCACCGCGGGCGCCGACCTCACCCTGGCGACATGCAGCGCGACGGTCGCGACCCAGCTCTGGAAGCCGGCGGCGAAGACGAGCTACGTCTACGACGCGATGGGCAACCGCCTGCTGGAACGCACCGACGCGGGCGCGGTCCTGTCCCTGCCCGACACGAAGATCTCGCTCACCACCGCGGGCAAGGTCCGCTACGTCGAGCGCTCCTACGCGGGCATCGGCGGCCCGTCGGTGACGCGCTACCTGGAGGGCACCACCGCCACCACGGGCGTCACCGAGCAGGTCTTCGCCCAGGCGACCGACCTCAACGGCACCCCGCTGGCCGAGGTCCGCCTCGACGCCACCATGAGTGTGCGGGTCGCCAAGAAGGACCCGTGGGGCGAGGACCGCGCGGCCAATCTCGCGCCGCGCTCACACACCGGCTTCCACACTGGCGACGACGACACCGGGACCGGGCTCACCCACCTCGGCGCCCGTGAGTACGACCCGGGGACCGGCCGGTTCCTCTCGGCGGACCCGGTCCTGGACGACAGCGACCCGCTCCAGGCCAACGGGTACGCGTACGCCAACAACAACCCCGTCACGCACGCCGACCCGTCCGGTCTGACCTCGTCGGCGTCGAGCTTCGACGCGTCGATCGCCGCGCTGGACGCGAAGATCGCCGACTACCAGAAGACGCTGGACCGTTCGATCGGCGACGTCATCCTGGCGACCGGCTGGGCCGTCTTCAAGGAGTTCATCGGCTGGAACGACATCGTCGGCTGCTTCTCCCAGGGCGACCTGTGGGCCTGCGGCAGCCTGCTGATGGACGCGATTCCGTGGACCAGCATCTTCTCCAAGGGCAAGAAGATGTGGCGCGCCTTCGAGGCGACGCTCGGTGCGGTGAAGGCGTTCCGCGCGGCCAAGCGGGCGGCGGAGGCCGGCATCAAGGCGGCCCGCGCGGCGAAGGCGGCGCTGATCAAGGCGAAGAAGGCGGCGGAAGCGGCAGCGGCCGAAGCGAAACGCAAGGCGCGCGAAGCGGCGAAGGCGGCGGCAGCCGCGGCCCGCAAGAAAGCCCACACCGGCTCCAAGGGCGCCCGAGGCAACCCGGTCCAGGTGAAGGCCAGAACCCAGGCCCAGCACAAGGGCTCGACCGGCGGCGGCAAGGCAGAGTCCAAGTCCGGCGGCTCACGCAGCAGTTCGGGCAAGGAGAACTCGGGCGGCGGAGGCGGCGACTCCGGTGGTGGCGGCGAGGGCAGCTCCTGCTCGGCCAACAGCTTCACCCCGGACACCCGGGTCCTGATGGCCGACGGCTCGACCAAGCCGATCAAGGACGTCAAGGCCGGCGACCAGGTCCTCGCGACCGACCCGGAAACGGGCGAGACCCGCGTGGAGACGGTCACCGCGGAGATCACCGGCACGGGCGTCAAGCACCTGGTCAAGGTGACGATCGACGTGGACGGCAAGAAGGGCAAGAAAACAGCCTCAGTCACAGCAACGGACGGCCACCCCTTCTGGGTTCCGGAACTGGAAGAGTGGCTCAAGGCAACGGACCTGACCCCAGGAACCTTGCTGCACACCGCCGCAGGAACGCAGACCCAGATCGTCAAGGTCCAACGCTGGACGGTACCGAAGGCAACGGTACTCAACCTGACTGTCAGTGCACTGCATACGTACTATGTGGTGGCTGGGGCCACGCCGGTCCTGGTTCACAACTGTGGTCCTGGGGTTGCAACTGAAGACGATGCGATGCTTGCTCTCAACCGTGCGGAAGAGTTGCAGGCGTCCCGCAATGATTACTTCATGGCGGACGTGAAGGGCACCACGGCGATAATTGGTGTCTTCAACTCTCAGACGAAGACGTTCACCACTCGGATCGGAATCAATGGGGGCGGCGCAATGCCTTCCGGGTGGACACTTCGACCGGGAGAGGAATTCGTGCAGGCGGCTGGACATGCAGAGGAAGGGATCCTTAACAGCTTGGGGCCAAATGAGCATGCAGTGTTCGGTGCGGCATCGCGAAACTTCTGCGTTGCCATCTGTTCGCCCATGCTGAACGTTCGCGGGGTGACGTTGGGTGGCGCAGGAATCCGCGGTCATGCTGCACAAAATTCCCCATTCACAATCTTCTGGGCCGCTGGAGGCTAGAGGGACATGGAGATTCCGTCAGAAATTCAGGCAATTTCGAACGCTTCGGACTCTGAGCTGATGCTGATCTGTGCTGCAGCCGCGGAACGGGGGGTGACTTTCTGTCGAGCCCTAGGCCCTTCGGAGTACTTGACGTGGGTCGATGCCTCGCTTGAGCTTGCTTGGGCGGCAGCTGCTGGCGAGTCTGTCCAGGACGAATGCGCCGAGGCGTTGGATGGGCTGGAGATGGAACCTCAGGACGGCGAGGATGATTCTTCTCGCCCAGAGTTCTATGTGGCTCAGGCGGTGGGGCTCGTGGGAAATGCTCTTGCCGTCTCCTTGAGGCCTTCAGCCCCGAAGGCGGAGATGTCTATCAATGCCCTCAGGTCACTGCTCTCCATGCTCGATTTCAAGCTGTCAGGAGAAAATCCCGTAATTGTAAGGTACGGAGAAGAGCCTCCTCCTCCAGGGCTGCTAGTGCAAATGGAGATTGACGCCGAGCGTGAGGTCCTTGCGCTTCTTTCTCAGGGGTCAGAAGATTCCGCTCAAGGTGTGATTGGACGCTCGGTGGCAACCCAGGCGCAGGTATCAGCAAGCGCATTTTCCGTGCAACTGACTCCTTCTATCGAGGCGTTTGCCGAACTAAACAACTGGGAAATTTGAGAGGCGATCTTAACTCAAGAGTCCGCGTCATAAGGTAAGTATCTGAAAACCCATGTAGCCCTTCCCGGAGCTGTTCCGGGGAGGGCTACATGGCGTCTTGACGGCAGTAGTTGACGGCAACGTCAGCGGACGGGTGCCGCACAAAGCGGCGGGCCGTCGCCGTCGTCGGGGTTGGTGGCGGCCACGGAGGACTTGCCGAGGGTGCGGCCGAGGAGGTCGATGGCGTCGCGTTGGAGGCGGAGGCGGACGTGGGCGTACACGGTGGCGGTGACGCCGATGTGTGCGTGACCCAACAGCTCCTTGATGACGACGAGTTCCACGCCCTGTTCCAGGAGGAGGGTGGCGGTCGAGTGCCTCAGGTCGTGGAACCGGATCGCCCTCAGACGGGATTGACGGAGCAGGGCGTTGAAGTGGCGGCTGAGGGTGGCGGGTTCGATGGGGTGCCCGTCCAGGCGGGTGAAGACGAGACCGGCGTCCACCCACTCCGCACCGGCCTGTTGCTTCTCCTGGGTCTGCCGGTCGCGGTGTTCTCGCAGCAAGGCGACACAAGCGGCTGGGAGGACGATGCGGCGTTCTGAGCTGATGGTCTTGGTGGGCAGGGTGGTGACGCCGCCCGTGCGGGTGCGCTGGAGGGTGCGGCGGATGCTGGCGGTGCCGGCGTCGAGGTTGAGGTCTTCCCAGCGCAGGCCGAGGAGTTCCCCCTTGCGGAGTCCGGTGCGGAGAGCGAGTTCGAACAGCGCGTGCAGGCGGTGGCCCTGTGCGGAGGCGAGGAAGGTGCGGGCCTCGTGGGCGGTGAGGGGGTTGAAGCGGCGTGGGCGGGGAGTGCCGGTGCGGACATTGCGGGCGACGTTGCGCGGGATTTCCTCCTCTCGGACGGCGTGCTCCAGGGCCGACTTGAGTACGGAGTGGATGTAGGCGAGCGTCAGCGGTGAGAGGTACTTACGGCAGCACTTCCCAATGGCGCAGCAGCGGGGCTGACGGTCGGCCTGAGCATCGGGCTTGCGCCGGGCGTCGATGCCGCGAGCGCAGCACTGGCAGACGGTCCGCAGCCCGTTCAGCTAGGTGCGCACGTCCTTCGCGGCGAGCTTGGCGAGCTTCTTCTTGCCAAGGCCGGGGATGAGGTAGTGGTTGACACAGGCTGTGTAGCGGGTGTGGGTGGTCTCGCGGAGCTGGTGGATGGCGACGTTCTCCAGCCAGTACGTCAGGTACGCGGCGACGCTGCCCTGTGCGGAGACCACGGGGACCCCACGGTTGCTGGTGGCGATCTTTTCGGTGAGCTTGGCGAGGGCTTCCTTGCGGGTGGTGCCGTACACGCGGACGCGTTTGCGGGTGTTGCCAGGGGCGAGGACGTAGCCGGCGGCTTCCCAGCGGCCGTCCTTGCGCTGGTAGACGGTGCCGTCTCCGTTGGCGCGGCTGCGGCGGGAGGCGGGGGTGTCGCGGGGTGTGGTCATCAGGCGGCGTCCTGTTCGAGTCGGGTGCGGATGAAGTCGGTGAGCGCGTGGGTGGGGATGCGGCGGGCGCGGCCGAGGGTGATGGAGGCGAGCTGGCTGGTACGGAGCAGGTCGTAGACGGCGGAGCGGCCGAGCTGGAGGCGGGCCATGAGTTGGGGGACGGTGAGGAGTTCCGTGGTGGCGGTCACGCGACGGCCTCCACCCGGACAGCACGGGCCGGCCGCTGAGCGGGAGGTCGGCGAGGTGTTCGAGTTCTCCAGTACGCCGACTTCCCGCTCGGCGGGGTCGACGCCTCGGTCATCGCGGTGGCCGAGCGCTCCGGCGTGGACCGGGTAGCCACCCTCGACCGGCGGCACTTCAGCGTCGTCAAGGCCGCCGACGTCCCCGCGCTGACACTTCTGCCATAGCCCGACCAGCGGCTCGCATCTCTGACGGCAACGCTGATGGCAACAAGCACGGACGCCAGGGCACAGCCACGCACGCCAGCGGAGCACAAAACCACGGATGACCTGCGATAACGCAGGCGGGGAGGGACGCTCAGCACACGTACTATGTGGTGGCTGGGGCCACGCCGATTCTGGTTCACAATTGTGGAACGGCCGATCCTTCAGTCTCAAGCGGACCGAGGCGCTCTCTGGGAATGCGTCCAAGCGGAACGTGGATAACCTGACGGCTTCCATGAAGGATGGAGGGTGGCAGGGAGATCCGATCAAGGTGGCGCAGCATAACGATGAGCTGTACATCCTGGACGGACATCATCGTGTCGCAGCGGCGAAGCGGGCGGGGATCGATGTCCCGTATCAGGTGGTCCCGGAAGAAGACCTGTTGGCGCGTTACCCGGGCGGTATTGACGATGTGACTACCGCGTGGGCTGAAGTGGGGCCCGATAAGCTCGTGAACCGTCACAGGAGGCCGGGGTACAGGTGATGAGCAATGCGTCCGTCGAGGTGGTGGAGTACGTTGAGGCCCTATCCCGTGTTCAATCGGAGGTCCTGCGAAGCCTTCCTGACCTGGGGACAAGCCTGGATTCGATCGTGAGGCGTGCACGCGCAGGCCAGTTGCCGAAGGATGGGGCAATCGAGAGCGGGATCGAATACTCAGTACACGGGAACGGCTGCCTGTTTGTTTCGGCTGACGGTCAGGAAATTGATGTCGATTTCCTCATCAATGGAACTCCCGTATTTGATGCGTGGAGGATCGAGAGGTTCTCTTCGAGTCGAGGGGTTACGCCAGGGTGTACTGCCGAGGAATTGATCAGAGAGTGCCGTCTCATGGTTTCCTCCGGGGCTCTTGAAGAGGTAAACGAAGGATGGTTCGCGATGAATGGCAAGAACGATCCTGCTGATCAGCTGATAGGCCGTGGTCAAGGTTAACGCTGCAAGCGGATGCCCCAAATGAGCAAGTAATGCATGAGGCCCCACCGGGTGATTCTGGTGGGGCCTCATGCTCGTTTGAAGGCAACGCTGACGGCAACGTCAGCGGACGACGGCTGCGGCGGGTGGGTCGTCGGGGTCGCTGTCCGTCGGGTTGAGGGCGTTGCCGATACGCAGGACCGTGAATATCTCGAAGGTCTGCGGCATCAGACCCACCGCCGAGGAGGAAGAAATGCCGAGAAGTACACGGTTCTGGTCCGCTTCGAGATGTTCCCGGGTACTCGCGACGCGTTGATCGCGGCCGGTAAAAGTCCGGGCGAAATTGGCCAGGATGTAAATGCCGTGCACCTGAAGTCGGAGCGTGGCTTCGACACGTACGGCCTCAGACCCGGATCGGTCGGAGTGTTCAATTCGAGAATCGCCAGATTCGGAAGAGTGGAGGACTGGTGACGTTTTACGGAGAGGAAAGGTCTCTGGCTGATCTGGTTGAAGCACTCGCCGACGGCACGGGGCGGGATGCCAGGTCCATCGCGGCTGGGCATCCCGAGGTCACTCAGCTCATCGCATCCTGGATTCGGGAAGCCGCTCACGCGGGAAACTGGACAAGGGTCGACAAATTCGCCAACCTGGCTGCCCCCTTGCGGGCGCCGGGCCTGGGTGGGGCCCTTCAGGAGATCCTTGATTCGGATGCCGTGGGGTTCAACAAAGAGGATTTCTTGGAGATCCTCGGGGAAATCCGGGAAGGGGGCGCGGTCGCTTTCCTGTTCAGGGTGGCGGAAAGTTCGGTGGGCGAGGATGCTCCGGCGTACTGGCTGTGTCAGAAGGTCATCTCCTCTCTGGGGGAGATCGGCACGCCGGAGGCCCTCGAGCGCCTTCGCCGAATGACGCCCCAGTCGTGGCCCGACGTTGTCCGATGGCATGCGGCTGTCGAACTCGGTGTCGAGGACGAGCTCGGGTTTGACGAAGATCAAATGCTGGGATAGCCGAAACCCCGGGCGCTTTTGAGATCCAAGGAGTTTCCATATTGTTAGCGAAGAGGAAGCCCCGCCAGGTGTTCTGGCGGGGCTTCTGCTTTGCTGCTGCTACATAGCTCGACACCCACGCACCAACCTTGAAATGTCTCAACTGTGCGCAAGGGTCCACGCGGGTCTCGGCTGTTTCCGGGTCGGTCGCGAGGACCTGGTCGCCGGCCTTGACGTCCTTGATCGGCTTGGTCGAGGAATCGGTGTTCGGATTCAGAAGAGTAGATGACTGGTGACTCCTCCCGTGGTCGAACGACCTGAAGCTGATCTAGTGGAATCCCTCGTGACCGGGTTTCTTACGGAGCGGGATGCTAGATCCATTGCGGGGCTACATCCTGGGCTCTGTGACGTTCATCGTTTCTTGGATTCGTGAGGTGGCGTGCGAGTGACAATGCAGTGTTGATGAAGGCGAAGCCCCGTCAGGTGTTTCCCGGCGAGGCTTCTGCGTGAGTGGGCGGCAGTTCATGACAGCGCCAATGGATAAGGGTGACGGGCAACTTACTTCGTGGTGAGGGATGAAGCCGTGGCGGATAAGAATTTTCACCGGAAATCACTCTAAGTTCTCTCCTGTTGCTTGCGGGACGGTCCAGCGGCGTACGCCAATTGGGGTGCGATTACCCGGGCGTCGGCTCTCTCGCCGGCCCATAGTCCGATGAAGAGCGGCGGTTGCTTCCACGAGGCCGGTTCGTTCGAGGCCGCTACGTGCCATGGGCTTGCAGCCGGCATCTCGTACCAACAGAGGCAGGGCCGTGATGGGCAGGGTGAGGAACAGGGACACCCGGGGTCTCCCTCCAGCGTTGGTTCACGCGGCGATTACGGCTCACCGGCGGCCTGGAAGAAGGGCGAGGGGACGGCGTCGGTCGCGGTGGCGGACGGTCAACCTTCTGGGTTCCGGAACTGGAAGAGTGGCTCAAGGCAACGGACCTGACCCCAGGAACCTTGCTGCACACCGCCGCAGGAACGCAGACCCAGATCGTCATGGTCCAACGCTGGACGGTACCGAAGGCAACGGTACTCAACCTGACTGTCAGTGCACTGCATACGTACTATGTGGTGGCGGGCGAGACTCCAGTGCTCGTTCACAATAGCAACGGCAAGGGCTGTGGGGTCGGCGGGTCGGGGATCTCGGCACGGAACAAAGATGCTGGAGATATCGGCAACTACACCGATGGTTAGGGCACCCGGGATCTGGCTTCGCAGTGGTATCACGAGGAACTGAGCAATGACGAGCTGCTGGACAGCATCAACAAGGCTGGTGAAGGAGATGGAATTCTCGTATCGCGCGACGGCACGATCCTTGGGGGTCATCACCGCAAGGACGAGCTCTTGACCAGGATCAGGGATGGGCGCATCGATCCGAATACGCAAATCCGTATCGACGTCTACGACGGGGATTGATTCCTGATGTCGCTGATCCGTTTGACGGACCCTGACTTCCGCGTGTGTGAGATCAGTTTCGATACGCTGCTGGTGATCCAGACGGAAGCGGAGGCCCGAGGTTGGGCAACTCGCTGGTCGTCGGCCGGCGCACTCCGAAGCCAGGTCAGGGAGGGTGTCGTAGTTGTTCGGCCGTTGATGCGGGAGGAGCGTGGTGGGGTTGTGCAGGCCTATCGATGCCTGCTGCTGTTCGCGGTGGCTGGAGACCAGAATGCCGGTGGAGTTGCCACGATCGACATCGCCCCGGAAAGGCTGGAATCCCTGGAGCGCATCGATCGAGATCCTGTCGTTCGCAGAGCTCTCGCGCGGATGTTTTCTCTCGCGTCGGGCGGGATTTCGATGATCTCGAAGGCGTAGCATTCTGGGCTTGATGGTCGAATTGGCGAAGCCATCGTTTGGACTCGGTGGGGCCGCTGATGAAGTGACCTGAGCTGCCCCAGTGGCGACTCCGAGTGTTCGCGATGGCGAATATTCGGAGTCGCCGCGCGTCCGATATCAATCGGTATGTCGCCACCTGGCGGCAGTAGGTGACGGCAACGGCGGCGAACACCCAGGTGTCCGCCGCCGTTGCCGTACGTATGTCAGGGGTGGTCGAGGGCGCGTCCGAGGGAGTCGATGGCGTCTCGCTGGAGGCGGAGCCTCACGTGGGCGTAGACGGTGGCGGTGACACCGATGTGGGCGTGGCCGAGTAGTTTCTTGATGACGACGAGTTCGACGCCTTGCTCCAGGAGCAGTGTGGCGGTGGAGTGCCGGAGGTCGTGGAAGCGGATGCGGCGGAGGCCGGCCCTGCGGAGGATCGTGGTGAAGGTGCGGGTGAGGTTGGTCGGGTCGATCGGTCTGCCCTGCACCGTGGTGAATACGTGCCCGTCGTGCAGCCACGTCGTGTCTGCGGCCTCGCGCTCGCGCTGCTGCTGTTCGTGGTGGAGCTTCAGTGACTGGCGGCAGCGGGTGGGGAGGGCGATGCGGCGTTCGGAGGCCCGCGTCTTAGTGGGCAGTGTGGTGAGCCCGCCTACGGCGGTTCGCTGAAGGGTGCGGCGGATGGCGGCGGTGCCCGCGTCGAGGTCGAGGTCTTCCCAGCGGAGGCCGAGGAGTTCGCCCTTGCGGAGTCCGGTGTGGAGGGCGAGTTCGAACAGGGCGTGCAGCCGGTGGCCTTGCGCGGCGGTCAGGAACTCGCGTGCTTCGTCTGCGGTGAGGGGTTCGAAGCGGCGGGGTCGGGGTGTGCCGGTGCGGACGTTGCGGGCGACGTTGCGCGGAATCTCCTCCTCGCGTACGGCGTGCTCCAGGGCGGACTCGAGCACGGAGTGCACGTAGGACAGCGTCAGCGCGGACAGCCGCCTGCGGCAGCATGTCCCGACCGCGTGCACTTCGGCTGGTCGCGGGCGGTGTCGAGGCCGTGTGTGCAGCATTGGCAGGTGATGCGGAGTTGGTCGAGCCAGGTGCGGACGTCCTTGGCGGTGAGCTTGGAGAGCGTCTTCCGGCCGAGGCTGGGGATGAGAGAGCCAGGTGACGGCGGTGTAGCGGGTGTGGGGTTTCTCGCGGAGGTGGTGGACGGCGATGTTCTCTGGCCAGTACGTCAGGTACACGGCCAGGCTGCCCTGCGCGGAGGGTGCGCGGAGGGTGCGCGGAGGCCGCGGGCGCGCGGCCGAGGGTGATGGAGGCGAGCTGGCGGGTGCGGAGCAGGTCGTAGACGGCGGAGCGGCCGAGTTGGAGGCGGGCCATGACCTGGGGGACGGTGAGGAGTTCTGTGGTGGCGGTCACGCGACGGCCTCCACCCGGACAGCACGGGTCGGCCGCTGAGCGGAGTGACCGACCGGGTGACCGGTGCGGTCACCGGAGTGGTCCGAGCGTTGGGTTCGGGTCAGTTGCTTGGGTCGGGTTTGCTGTTTTGCGGTCGGGAGGTCGGTGAGGTGCTCGAGTTCTCCAGTACGCCGACTTCCCGCTCGGCGGTGTCGACGCCTCGGCCATCGCGGTGGCCGAGCGTTTCGGCGTGGACCGGGTAGCCACCCTCGACCGGCGGCACTTCAGCGTCGTCAAGGCCGCCGACGTCCCCGCGCTGACACTCCTGCCATAGCCCGACCAGCGGCTCGCATCTCTGACGGCAACGCTGATGGCAACAAGCACGGACGTCAGGGAACAGCCACGCACGACAGCGGAGCATAAAACCATGGATGACCTGCGGTAACGCAGGTGGGGAGGGGCGCTCAGCAAACGTACTATGTGGTGGCTGGGACCACACCGATTCTGGTGCATAACTGTGGTGGTGCGCGCTTTGAAGTTGGTTCCGACGGGACTGCAATCGACGTGCAAAATCCATTGTCGGAGAGGGGGGATATGTTTCTCCGTCAGAGCTTGATGGCGGGAGCTTGAATGAGGTGGGTGCCCCTATTTGGAAGAATGGAACTGCAAAAGCTGAGAGCCTACTGGGTACCCGCTCCTCTTCTGTTCTTCGAGGGATTGCAAGCAGGTCCGACGCCGAGAAGCTGCAAGACTTCTATCAAGGTGCAGTAAATACGGGTAAGGGAAGTGGCGCTGCGCCTGTCAGAGTTAAACTGCTTCAGGAGGTGATCGACGCATGGCGCGAGTAACATCAGCTTCACCTGGGGCTTTGATGGTGGACATCAAGCTGTCGGCTTCATTGGATGAGCCGATCGAGGTTTGCTTCGAGCCGATTTCTACTACGTTCAACCTTGACCCCGGAGAATCCATATATCTTCGCCTGGAGTCCGCCGATCTGGCTGGGTTGGAAATTGTTCACTGGTCGGACAGTATTGCCGTCTGGGTGAATCCATATCCAGGTAATTACACGGTTCTGGGTAGAGATAAAGAAATTCTCGACGAGCTTTAATGGCAATGATCTAGAGTGCATTAATCGCATGGCTTGGCCCTTGGATCTGATCTCATTATTTCCTGATGCTGGCCATTCAAGTATGTGCTGGGTAAATGATGTGAGGCCCCGCCGAAATGGTCTCCCGGCGGGGCCTCTGGGGTGTCTGACGGCAGTAGTTGACGGCAACGTCAGCGGACGGCTGTCGCAGAGGTGGGTGGTTCGTCGGCTTCTTCGCGCCCAGCGCCAGGCTGTGCGGGGTTGCGAGGGCGTTGCCGAGGAGGTCTAGCGTCGCGCTGGAGTCGAAATGGAGGACGCTATGGCTACCGGAAGTGAATTCCTCGGTGAGGGAATGCGCGACGTGGCCAAGGGCCGAGGAATCTTCCGGAGCGCCGACAACCGCCGTGGATTCCATATCGACCCCGATTCCCTTGCGGGAGGTCACTGGCCTGATGTGCCGCACGTTCACTTCGAGATCTTCGACGAGGCAGGGAAATCATTGGCCAACAACCGCGTCCCCCTTGCGGGGCCGTGATGACGAAGGTTGAACTGGAACGAAACGGGCGCATTTTGTCGGGATTCTACGAAGGGTACTTCGTGAAACTCCACGACGACTCCGAGGTCACTGGCGGCTACTACATCTACCTGGTCAATAATCTGTCCACACCGACGGACGGGGGTGACTACTGGGTGGCGGACAGGGCGGAGCTCGAATCGTTCGTCGAGTCCTCCGAGTGGGAGATCGAATGGCTTCCTGAGTAGGAACGCAGTCCAGAGGTCGAGAGAGCCCGTCGGCGCCAGTGCTGACCCGTGATGTGATCGCGCATGCAAATCCGAAGCCCCGTCGGCAAGGAGGGCGAATTCCAGGGGTCGTTGCAACACAGGTGATCAACTGGCTGTGGCCAGGAGCTTGGCGAGACGCTCGGCTGGGGTTTCCCAGCCGAGCGTTTTGCGTGGGCGGCCGTTGAGTTCGGCGGCGACAGCGTCCAGGTGTTCGCGGCTGTGCTGGGACAGGTCGGTGCCCTTCGGGAAGTACTGCCGCAGCAGGCCGTTCGTGTTCTCGTTGGAGCCGCGCTGCCAGGGGCTGCCGGGGTCGCAGAAGTAGACCGGGATGCCGGTGGCGATGGTGAACGCCTTGTGCGCGGCCATCTCCGAGCCCCGGTCCCAGGCCAGGGAGCGTTTGAGGTGAGGCGGCAGCGCGGTGACGGTCTCGACGAGGGCGTCCCGTGTGCCGGCCGCGCTGTGGTCCTCTGGCAGTGGCGCCAGCATCACGTAGCGGGTGCTGCGTTCGACGAGCGTGGCGATCGCAGACTTGCCGTCCTTGCCGATGATGAGGTCGCCTTCCCAGTGTCCGGGGACGGCCCGGTCCGCGGCCTCGGCCGGGCGCTCGCTGATCAGGACCATGTCCCGGATGGCGCGGGGCTGGCGCTTGTAGGACTGTCGGTGCGGCCGGCGCATGGCCCGTCCGGTCCGCAGGGCCCGGGTCAGCTCACGGCGCAGTTCTCCCCGGCCCTGGACGTAGAGGGCCTGGTAGATCGTCTCGTGGACCACGTGCATCTCCGGCCGGTCGGGGAAAGCGGTCCGCAGAGCCTGGCAGATCTGTTCGGGGCTCCAGCGAAGGGCGAGATGGTGCTGGACGAAGTCCCGCAACTCGGGGTTCTGCCCGATCCTCCCGGGCTTGGGGCGCGGACGACGCTCCTCGGCACGCCGCTGGGCGGCATGAGGCCGGTAAGTCCAGTCCCTGCCCCGCCACAAAGCTCCGTTGCGCCGTATCTCGCGGCTGATGGTAGACGGGCTGCGTCCCAGCTCAGCAGCTATCTGCCGGACGGAGGCGTTCTCCCGGAGCCGGTCGGCGATATGGATGCGGTCAGCCTCGCGCAGGTACCGCGACGGCTCGGACGCCGGAGCTTCCACGGTGATGGGCGGCTTCGGCTTCCCCGTCGGCGGAGAGTGCCAGCCGTTGCGCCACCGCTTGCCGGTCCGCGGATTGATGCCGACGATCCGGCTGGCCTCTCGATTGCTGTAGCCCTGCTGCATGAGCTGGAGATATACCTCCCGCTCACGCAGCAGACGCCCACCGCCCCCAGGTCCCCGGTTCTCCCGGATCTTGAAGTCCATCGCACCCCTTGAGCTGGGGTGTTGCGACGACCACTAGAACTCAAGCACACCTGGCGGGGCTTCTGCGTGGGTGACGAGAGTGAGGGCGGTCTCGGCGTGTCCGCGACCGGAACAGCCAGCCGTCGGCCGAGCACCGAGGTCTTTCTCGCCGACTGCCGCGCTCGCCTCGCCGTCGGCCTGCTCTCCCACGCCTGGAACGCCGTCGTGCTCTGGGCGCTGCGCGACGGGCCTCGGCGCCCGGTCGAACTGCGCGAGCAGGTCGGGGTGATCAGCTCCAAAGTCCTCACCGGGACGCTGCGGCGCCTGCGGTCCCACGGGCTCGTGGTTCGGCATGCCTAGCCCGGGGTGCCGCCGCGTGTCGAGTATCAACTCACCAACCAGGAAGCCGAACCGGATTGGCTTCCGGTGGGGCCCCGAGGCGTCAGGCACGTACAGGAGATGACCCGGGGCTGCCGCGAGGCCCGGCCTCACCGCCTCGTCCGGTGTCTCCCCTTGCCCTTGCGGAGGCGTACCGACGCGTACGCGATGTCCGCTGCCAGGACCGCGCCCGCGATGAACACCAGGTAGGACAGGCCCGCTGCGGTCACGCCGATGAAGGCCAGGAGCAGGGCCGCGATGAGCAGGGTGAGGAACAGGGGCACCCGGGGTCTCCCTCCAGCGTCGGCGCACGCGGCGGTTACGGCTCAGCGGCGGCCCAGGCGGCGTTCTCCGCCCTGGCCCGTGGTGTAGTCCAGGGCGTAGTGGGCGAAGACCTTCGGCTCGTCGGTCGCCAGGAGCTCACCGTCAGTGTCGATCCACGGGGACTCGCGGACCAGGTTCTTGTCGTGGGCCACCTTCAGATAGGCCGGGCCCACCGTCGCGCCGGACAGCGGGACGAAGACCAGGCGCCGGCGGGTGGGCAGGCCCACCGTCACCGTCGCGAAACTGGGCGTGTCCGTCGCCGTGTCGACGTAGATCGATTCGAGCGCGCCGATCTTCTGACCCTCGCGGTCGACCACGTCGTGGCCTCGCCATTCACGAATGTCTGCTGCTTCGAACATCTTGGGCCTCCACCCCTGCGAGTACCCCCTGAGCGGCGGCTGACCCCTCCTGGCGCCCGGTCTCTGGTGGGCATTAAGAACGCGTAAAGATTGCCGGAACCAGGCAATGTGGCAGACCCCTTACGCATGTGAACATGCTCCTGCCGACGGGGGAAGAGCAAGGAAGGGCGGTGGGTGCTACATGGCCTGGTTTCTGGGTCTCGGCATCGCGGGGGTCGTCCTCCTTGCTCTGTCGGTCGTTCTTGACGGGCTGCTCGAAGGGCTCTTCGACGGCTTGTTGGACGGGGTGTTCGACGGGTTGCTGTCGCTTCCCGTGGTTGCCGGGTTCGTCTCGATGTTCGGGTTCTCGGGGGCGATCGTGCTCGGCACCACGGGGATGGGGGGCGTCGGCGCCGTCGCCGTCGAAATACCCGCGGGGGTCGGCGCCGGCTGGGTCGCGTATCGGCTCAGCCGGGCGTTGATGGACGACCGTTCCGGCGCCGCGCCGCGCGGTGCCGATCTGGTCGGCGTGGCCGGGTCCGTCGTCACCGCCATCCCCGCCGAGGGATACGGCGAGATCCTCGTACGGCTGGCCGGGCAACCGCTCAAACTCGCCGCCCGGAGCGAGGTACCGGTCGCCCGCGGGACCGAGGTCTGGGTCGACCGCACCCTCTCGCACACCGCCGTGTCGGTACGCCCCGTCGAACCCTGACCCGACCTCCGGAACACCGGGGACACCGGGGACACCCGGGACACCCGGGACACCCGGGACACCCGGGACACCTGGGAAACCTGGGGCGCTTGGGACGTACGGGGCGTCAGACCCACCGCGCCACCGGGGCGCAAGACCCACCAGGCCACCGGGGCGCCAGACCCACCGGGACGCCAGACACCAGACCACCGGGACACCAGAGCACCGCGCCACCGGGCCACCGGGGTGGGTCGGGGCCGACTTGTCAGTCGCTGTCCGATCGATCGGCGGGTCCGGCCGCCGAGGCCCGCTCACCGGGCGCGCACGGCACCGCCCCAGCGCGGTCCCGCGTGCCCCCGTTCGAACGTATTCATGTGCCGTCCTCACGGGAGGGCCGAGGGGAGACATTCAATGAACGCAGTCATTGTCGCCGTCGTGGGAGTCGTCGTGCTCCTCGTGCTGATGGGGCTCGTCGTCGCCAGCCGGTACAAGGTGGCCGGGCCGAGCGAGGCGTTCATCGTGACCGGCAGGCGGGGCAAGAAGTCCACCGACCCGGAGACCGGGCGGGTGTTCACGGACAACAGCGGCCAGAAGGTCGTCGTCGGCGGCGGGGTGTTCGTCGTCCCGTTCGTGCAGCAGAAGTTCACGCTCGACCTGTCGTCGCGGCACATCCCGGTCGCCGTGCGCGGTGCCGTCACCCTGCGGGGCGTGAAGGCCAACCTCGACGGCGTCGCCATCGTCAAGGTCGGCGGCACCGAGGACTCGATCCGGGCCGCCGCCCAGCGGTTTTTGATGCAGCAGGACGGCATCGTCGGCTTCACGCAGGAAGTGCTCTCCGGCGCGCTGCGGGCCATCGTCGGCCGGATGTCCGTCGAGGACGTCATCCGAGACCGGGCCGCGTTCGCCGGACAGGTCGCCGAGGAGGCCGAGGCCAGCCTCTCCGGACAGGGCCTCGTCCTGGACGCTTTCCAGATCCAGGACATCACCACCGAGGGCTCCTACCTGGAGGACCTCGGCCGCCCCGAGGCCGCCCGCGCCAAGCAGGACGCCGACATCGCGGAGGCCGTGGCCCGGCGGGCCGCCGAGCAGGCGAGGCTCAGGGCGGAGGAGGAGATCGCCGTCGCCCAGCGGACGTTCGCGCTGAAGCAGTCGGAGATCAAGGCCGAGACCGACGAGGCGCACGCACGGGCCGCCGCCGCGGGGCCGCTCGCCGAGGCGGCCCGGCAGCAGGAGATCCTCGCCCAGCAGGAGAAGGTCGCCGTCGGACAGGCCGCGCTGACCGACCGCCAGCTCGACACGCAGGTCCGTAAGCCCGCCGACGCCAAGCGGTACGCCGCCGAGCAGGAGGCGGAGGCCCGCCGGGTGTCCCGCGTCAAGCAGGCCGAGGCCGAACGGCTCGCCGACATCGCCGCCGCCCAGGCCGAGGCGGAGCGGGCGCGCCTGACGGGTGAGGGCGAGAAGCAGCGGCGCAGCGCGCTGGCCGAGGCCGAGGCCGTCGAGGGGCTCAAGCAGGGTGAGTCCGAGCGCTCCCGGCGTGCCGCGATCGCGGAGGCGGTCCGGCTGGAGGGCGACGCGGAGGCGGCGGCGATCGCGGCCAAGGGCGCGGCCGAGGCCGAGGCCATGCGCAAGAAGGCGGAGGCGTTCGCGCAGTACGGCGACGCGGCGGTGCTCCAGATGCTGATCGAGGTGCTGCCGCAGGTCGTCGCGAAGGCGTCCGAACCGCTCAGCGCCGTCGACAAGTTGACGGTCATCTCCACGGACGGCGCGAGCCGGCTGCCGCGCGCGGTCGCCGACAACGTCGCCCAGGGCATCGAGCTCCTCAACTCCACCACCGGCCTCGACCTCACCGCCCTCCTCCAGGGCGCCGTCGGCAAGGTGGCGCGGACCGAGGCACCGGCGCCCGCCGCTCTCAACGGCACGTCCGACAACGGCAAGGTCGACATCACCGCCTGAGCCGGTCACCAACTCCGCCTGAACCAGGGGAAGAAGGAGGAAGGGGGAGGGGGCGAGCCACGAGGGAACGGGGGCGACGGGGGGAACGGGGGAGGCGGGACGGTCGCTGGGGGGCGGCCGTTCCGCCCGTCGTGCCGTGGGTCGGCAGGGGGAGCCGTCCGCGAGCCGGTCACCCCCTGCCATCAGGCAGGATGGACGCGTGTCGACGGCCACGGGGGTGCCGTCGAGGGCGTGGGACACCGGGTGCGGGGAGGGCGTGTGGACGGGGTGGAGTCGGCCGACGACTACCTGAGCGGGTACGACCAGATCCTCACCGACGTCTGCGCGACCGGACGGCGGCTGACCCGGGACGAGTTGGAGTCGCGGCGGCTGCTGGGGGAGCGGGCCGCCGAGACCGGGATCGGGCTGCGGGCGCTGGTGCGACGGCACCTGTCGGCGACCCGCGCGATATGGCCCACCCTGCGCCCCGCCGACGCCGACCGGGTGCTGGCCGCCGTCGAACAGGCCGTCGACGCCTTCGCCGAGGGACATGAGCGGGCGCAGAAACTCGCGGTGCGGCGGGAGGAGGCCGCCCGGCGTGAGTTCATCGACGACCTGCTGTACGGGCGCAGCGACCTGGGGCGGCTCGCCGAGCGTGCCGTGCGGTTCGGACTGCTCCTCACCCGCGCCCACGCGGTCGCCGTCTGCCAGGGGGACGTGGCGCTCGACGACGCCGACGCGGCGACCCGGCAGGTCGAGAGCGCGCTGGTGGCCCGGTTCAGCGAACGGCGGGTGCTGCTCGCGACCAAGGACGGGCGGCTGATCTGCATCGCGCCCGGCGACCAGGGCGAGATCCTGGCCTTCTTCGCCAAGCTGGCGCACGACGCCACCGGGGGCGGCACGGTCGCCGTCGGCCGGGCCCACCCCGGGCCCGGTGGCATCGTTCACTCGTACGAGGAGGCGTTGCACACCCTGGACCTGGCCGGGCCGCTCGCCCTTGAGGGGCCGGTGCTGTACGCCGTCGACCTGCTGGTCTACCCCGTGCTGACCCGGGACCGGCAGGCCATGGACGACCTGGTGAGCAACACCCTGGGCCCACTGAAGGGGGCCAGGGGCGGGGCGCAGCCGCTGGTGGACACGTTGACCGTGTACTTCGACTCCGGCTGTGTGGCCGCGGAGGCCGCCCGGCGCCTCAAGCTGAGCGTGCGGGCGCTGACCTACCGGCTGGAGCGCATCCACACGCTCACCGGCACCAATCCGGCCGACCCCATGCACCGTTACACCCTCCAGACCGCCGTGATCGGCGCCCGGCTGCTCGGCTGGCCGCGTACCGAGGAGTAGCCGGCGCAGCCGGGTCCAGGGGCTGGACCGGGCTCGGCGTGACCTGGGGCGATGTGTATGCTGGGCGGTCGCGAAGGGGAGTAGCCCCGCAATACCGGTCGTCGACACACTGGAAACCCTCACGGGAATCCCGGTGGCCGGGCCCGCAGCCTCGGTGCTCGGGTGGGCGAGACCTTCGGCCCTTTTGTCGATGACGTATGCGCGTCGGCGGGGTCGAAGCTGCCGCCGTTCCCCGCGCGGTCGTCCTCGAAGCCCCCGCCCCGTGCGGGAAGGCCGGTCCAGGACCATGAATCCCCCTCTCTCGCTGTCGCCGATCCTCCGTGTCGGTGCCGTGCTGCGGGCCCTCGTGTCCGTCGCGCCCCTCTCCACGGCGCCGCGTCCCTGTGTCCGCACCGGGGACGACACTCCCCGGGTGGACACCGGCGCGGACCCGCCGGCCAACGCCTTCGTCCCCGTCCCCGGCTGCTGGGCCTGCGTACTCCTCGACGACGTCGCCCGCGCCGCCTGGCACGGCGAGGACGGGCTGACGCTCGCCGACTGGCTGTCGGTCACCGCCAGCGGCCTGCGCCACCGCCTCTGGGACCACGGCCCGTCTCCTGCTCCATGACGTGCCCGCCCCCGGGAGCGCTCACCCCCTGAGACGTCCCCCACACCACCCCGAGAACACACCCTTGGGGCAACCCCGAGAACGACCCCTGACAGACCCCTGCGTCCGGGCCGTGCACTCCCGCTCCGCCCGGTCCCCGAAAGAAAGCAGCTCCTGGAATGACTCTCGACCCCCTGGCGATCCTGACCGCCTTCGGGCTGATCTTCCTCGCCGAACTCCCCGACAAGACGATGTTCGCGTCCCTCGCCATGGGCACCCGGATGCGCCCGCTGTATGTGTGGTTCGGCACGTCGACGGCGTTCATCGTGCACGTCGTCATCGCGGTCGGCGCCGGCAGTCTGCTCGGGCTGCTGCCCGCGCTGGCGGTGAAACTGGTCTCGGCGGCCCTGTTCGCGTTCGGCGCGTTCGTGCTCCTGCGGTCCGGGGACGAGGACGAGGAGGAGGGCGGCGGCAAGACCGTCACCGGCTTCTGGCCCGTGTACGGGACCGCCTTCACCGCCGTTTTCATCAGCGAATGGGGCGACCTGACGCAGATCACCACCGCCAACCTCGCCGCCACCAACGGCTGGCTCTCCACCGCCATCGGCTCGGCGGCGGCCCTCATGTCGGTGTCCGCGCTCGCCCTGGTCGTCGGCCGGTTCATCGCCACGCGCGTGCCGCTCAAGACGGTCCAGCGCATCGGCGCCCTCTGCATGGCCGGGCTCGCGGTCTGGACGCTCGTGGAGGCCTTCACCCTCTGACCCCGACCCGCCCCAAGGCCCTGATCCGGCAGCCCCTTTGCGGCTGTGACCCACATCACCGCACTCCGGTGCAGCGTGCGGGGCGGTTCAGGGCCTTTTCACAGGTGTAAGGAGACGGCGAGATCAGGGACGGTAGGGATGGGACAGACTCGAACCGGTGAGTTCGAGGCGTTCGTGGCGGCCCGCTGGTCCGGTCTGATCCACCTGGCCCGCCTGCTCACCGGCGGCGATCCGCACCGGGCGGAGGACCTCGTCCAGGAATCCCTGGTCAAACTCTGGTTCGCCTGGCCGAAGGTGGCCGACGAGGCCCCCGACGCGTATGTGCGCAAGGTGCTGGTGCGGGCGGCGGCCCGGTCGGCCCGGCGGCGCTGGTGGGGCGAACGCCCCGTCGACCAGCTGCCCGACCTGGCCGACCTCGGCGATGTCTCGACGGCCGTCGCCGAACGGTCGCGGCTGGAGGCCGCGTTGGCGCAGTTGCCGGCCCGGCAGCGGGCGGCCGTCGTGCTGCGCTACTACCAGGATCTGCCCGAGGCGCAGGTCGCGCAGGCGCTCGCCTGCCCGGTCGGCACCGCCCGCTCGCACGCCTCACGCGGGGTGGCACGGCTGCGCCGGATTCTGGCCGACGTCATCGAGCCGGTGGGGTGAAGGAGAAGCCATGGACCACTTCGAACGGCAGCTCGCGCACCTCATGCGCACCACCGAGGAACGCGTCTCCTTCGACCCCGCGCACCGCGACCGGCTCCGGTCGGGCGTACGGGCCCGGCGACGGATGCGCGCGGCACAGGCCGGCGTCGGCTCCGTGCTCGCCGTCGGCGGGCTCGGCCTCGGCCTGCTCCTGCTGCCGGGCGCCCCGGACCGGGTGGAGCCGACCGCGCCCCTGCCACGCCCCGCGTCCAGCCCGGCGGCCTCCCCGTCCCTGACCCCGAGCCCGCCCACCAGCCCCAGCCCTGCTTCGTCCGCGTCCCGCTCCACGTCCCCCACCCCCTCGGACAGCGCCACGACCGGCCCGCCCACCACCCCGACCTACCCCCCGTCCACCGGAACCGCCTCGCACGGCACCGAGGACCCCACGACGGCCGCGACCACCCCCACCGCGACTGCCTCCAACTCGCCTACCAGCGGGGCCAGTTACGGGGTCGAGGCGCCGCCCTCGGAAACGGTGAGCACCGGCTAGCACCCGCCCCCTCCTCTCCCGTCCTCCTCCTCCCGTTCTCCTCCTCAGCCACCCGCGTGCCTTCGGCATGCCCTCACTCGCAGCGCGAACTAGGACAGACCATGAGAAAACCCGGAACGGCGGTCCCCTCTCGCGGGGATCTGTTGCCGAGGCCCGCCCCGCTGACGGCCCGTCCCACCGCCGTCGTCCTGGACGTCGTCGTCCCCGTCTTCAACGAGCAGGCCGGTCTGGAGGCCGGGGTGCGGCGGCTGCACGCGCATCTGCGGGAGACGTTCCCGTACCCGTTCCGGATCACCGTCGCCGACAACGCGAGCACCGACGGCACGCCCGAGATCGCCGCGCGGCTCGCCGCCGAACTCCCCGAGGCGCGGTCGCTGCGGCTCGCGGAGAAGGGGCGGGGGCGGGCGCTGCACACGGCCTGGTCCCGCTCGCAGGCGCCGGTCCTCGCCTACGTCGACGTCGACCTGTCCACCGATCTGGCGGCGCTGCTGCCGCTGGTCGCCCCGCTGATCTCCGGCCACTCCGACCTCGCCATCGGCACCCGCCTCGCGCCCGGTTCCCGGGTGGTGCGAGGGCCCAAGCGCGAGGCCATCTCCCGCTGTTACAACGTCCTGCTGCGCTCCACGCTCGCCGTGGGGTTCTCCGACGCGCAGTGCGGATTCAAGGCGATCCGGCGTGACGCCGCCCGCCAACTCCTGCCGTCGGTACGGGACTCGGGGTGGTTCTTCGACACCGAACTCCTGGTGCTCGCCGAACGGGCGGGCCTGCGCATCCACGAGGTGCCGGTCGACTGGATCGACGACCCCGACAGCAGCGTCGACCTCGTCGCGACGGCCCTGGCCGACCTGCGCGGGATAGCCCGGGTGGGACGGGCCCTGGGGCGAGGGGAGTTGACGCCGGGCACGCCTCAACAAGACGTGGGGGAAAGACCGTTGCAGACCTCCTCACCTCAACCGCCCCCGCAGGCAGAGGAATCGACCCCTGCCGTCCCCGGCACCCTCTCCCGGTTGCTGCGCTTCGCCGCCATCGGGGCCGTGAGCACCGTCGCCCACCTCTTTCTCTTCGGCCTGCTGCGCCCGTTGGCCGGTGCTCAAGTCGCCAATGCCGTCGCCCTGTTGATCTGCGCCGTCGCCAACACCGCCGTCAACCGGCGGCTCACCTTCGGGGTGCGGGGGCGGCACGGGATGGTCCGGCACCAGTCCCGGGGGCTCGCGGTGTTCGCGGTCGGCCTCGCGCTGACCAGCGGCGCCCTCGCGGGCCTGCACGCCGTGTCGCCCGCCGCAGGCCACCGCACCGAACTGGCCGTGCTGGTCGGCGCCAACCTCGTCGCGACCCTGCTGCGGTTCCTTCTCCTACAGGCCTGGGTGTTCCGCGCCCACCGGAGCGGAGGTACGCCCCGATGAACACCCCGACCTGGACCAGAGCCGCCCCATCGGCCGACCTCGGCGAACTCCCCACCTCTACAAGGGAGTTCGGCACGACGGGGCCCGGCGCGGAAGGGCACGGCACCGAGTCGCCGACCGACCGGATACGACGGGCCGCCCGGCGTCTCGGCCCCGTCCTCGCCCTCTACGGCGTCCTCAAGCTCCTCGGCTTCCTCGGCTTCCTGTATCTGCTGGACTCCGCCGGGGACTTCCGCCGCAAGGCGCCCCGGTTCGGGGGCGGCGCGCACACCTGGGACGTGCTCGCGAGCTGGGACGGCTGGTGGTACCAGCAGATCGCCGCGCACGGCTACCATCCCGCGCTGATCCCGATCCCGGACGCCACCGGACCGCTCACCCTCCAGGGCAACTCGGCCGCCTTCTTCCCGCTCTACCCGGCCCTGATGCGCCTGGTCTCCGAGGTCACGGGACTCGGGCTGTACGGCGCCGGGATGCTGGTGTCGGTGGTCGCCGCGTTCGCCGCGGCGCTCGGCATCCACGCCGTCACCGCCCGGCTGTGCGGGTACCGGGCCGGGCTGGCCGCCGCCGGGCTGTGGGCGGTGTGGCCCGGGTCCGGCGTGGAATGGGCCGTCTACTCCGACTCCCTGTACGTGGCCCTGGCCGCCTGGGCCTGTCACGCCGTGCTGACCAGGCGGTGGCTCACCGCCGGGTTCCTCACCTTCGCGGCGGGGCTGAACCGGCCGACCGCCGTCACGCTGATCGCCGGTCTGACCGTCGCCGCGCTCCTCGCCGTCCTGCGCGACCGGGAACGGGACGGTGTCGCCCGCCCCTTGACCGCCGTCGCCGTCGCGCCGCTCGGCATGCTCGGCTATCTCGGCTGGGTGGGGTACCGGATGGGCGACTACGGGGGCTACTTCGCGCTCCAATCGGGCGCCTGGCAGCACACGTTCGACTTCGGCCGTTACACCCTGCGGGTGTTCACGTCCGTGCCCGTCGGCCACTTCGACTATCCCTACGCGTGGCCCTTCGCGGACATCATCGGCGTCGGCGTCGTGCTGCTCGCGCTGACGCTGATCACGCTGCTGATCCGGCTGCGGCTGCCGGCGGTCCTGGTCGTCCACACGGTCCTGACGGTCCTGCTGGTCCTGGGCAGCCAACAGATCTTCGGCAACGTCTCCCGCTACCTCCTCCCGGCCTTCCCCCTCCTCATCCCGCTGGCTCTCCCCCTGAGCCGCCTCACCCCACCCCAACGCCTCACCCTCCTCACCCTCGCCGCCACCGCCTCCGCCTCCTACGCGGGCTACGCCCTCTTCGAACTGGGAGTCCCGTAGCCAACACCGCCCGGGCTGGGCTGGTGTCGGCCGGACGCGGGGGCGAGCCCGACCGAGGCTGCCCGCACACACAGGCAAGCCGACCTGCACTGGAAACCCCGGCTGCCCGCACCCACCCAAGGGGCGCGGGGCTGTTGTGGATATGCGGCTCCGCCGCGTGGGCGCGACCAGCCCCCACGGCGCCGAGAACCGCAACTGGCGGGTGGTGGCGCCGCTGACGGTGGTCCTCGCGGTGACGTTCATGTCGGGACGCTGGGCCGGCTGACAGCATCCGGAACGTGGGGGTGAATTGTTCCCCGTAAGATGTCCAGAAATGCATGATCGGCAGTGAAAATCACGGTCAAGCTTTTGTGTTGAAAATGTGCGCGACCTTACGATATCCGGCCAACGTCAACTCGTCGGAATACTCTGATTGACCTTGGAGTCAGGCGTTCTTTCGCCTGGAGTAGGGGGTCTGGCCAGCGTGAATAGGGGTACGAAATGTCGAACGCCTTTGTATCCGCCGTTTCTTCAGAGGTATTGCCACTTTTTTCAGGCCACTTTTTACGGGTTGGTTGCCCGAGATGCTTGAACGTTTTTACACCCCGTGTGTACCTTCGGTGGCCGATACCGACGGAACCTCTGGTACGGGCGGCTATATGAAATTCGACAGTTTCGATTTCGATGTGTGCGTCATCGGAAGCGGCGCGAGCGGGTCCGTCGCGGCGCAGGAGATCGCCTCCCAGGGACTGCGGGTCCTGGTCCTGGAGGAGGGCCGGCAGCTGAACCCCGGCGAGTACCTCTCGGCACTGGAGAACGCCTGGGAGAACGCGCTCGTCCCCACCGCGGGCGGCACCCTGCAACCGTTCGCCCGCCCCTGGAGCGCCTCCGCGCTCGGTGGCGGAATGTCGCTGTACGCCGGCATCTCCTTCCGGCTCCGCGAGGTCGACATGGACGCCCGCGCCCATGTCGCACCCGACGCGCTCGACCCCTCCTGGCCCATCAGCTACGACGAACTGCGCCCCTACTACGACCGGATGGAGCGATGTATCGGGGTGGCCAGGGAAACCGGCGCGGACCCCCTGGAACCACCTGGCATACCTGCGGTGATGCCCGCCTATCCGCTCAGCGCCCACGGCCGGCAGATCGCCGACCTCGGGCTGCGCAGGGGAATGAAGCCGTTCCCGACCCCGCTCGCCATCAACACCGTGCCCTACGCGGGCCGCCCGGCCTGTGTGAGC
The DNA here is from genome assembly GCF_044757465.1 of Streptomyces sp. NPDC091279. Classification (NCBI taxonomy): domain Bacteria; kingdom Bacillati; phylum Actinomycetota; class Actinomycetes; order Kitasatosporales; family Streptomycetaceae; genus Streptomyces; species Streptomyces sp. NPDC091279. The sequence continues at coordinate 146,741 of NZ_JBIVVA010000002.1, forward strand.
TGCGGCCCGTGCAACGAGTACGTCTGCCCCACCGGCGCCCGCGCGAGCGCCACCTCGTTCCTCCTCGACGCGTCCATCCCGGACGGCGCCCTGACCGTCGAGCGCCGCGCCAAGGCGCTCCGGATCGTCCTCGCCGACCGGCACCGGGCCGGTGCCGTCGAATGGCTCGATCTCGCCACCCGCACCCGCCGCACCACCCGCGTCCGGTCGATCGTGCTCGCCGCCAACGCCATCCAGTCCGCCGCCCTCCTGCTGCGCTCGGCCCAGCCCGGCGCGCCCCAGGGCCTCGGCAACAGCACCGGAATGGTCGGCCGCGGCCTCTCCTACAAGGTCAGCGGCTATGTCGGCGGAACCGTCGACGCCGACGGCGTGGAGATCGAGGGCGAGACCGAGAGCGGCCCCTTCTCCACCGTCGCCTTCAGCGACCACTACCTCGACCCCGATGCCCCCTCCGGGCTCGGCGGGGTGTTCTACGACGCCCGCGAGGGCAACTGGGCACCCCGCAACGGACGGATGCGGCTGCGCATCCACTTCCTCGCCGGTGACCAGCCGATGCACCGCAACGTCGTGCGCCTGGCGCGCACCCGGGGCGCGTTCGACCTGCCGCGCATCGTCGTCGACTACTCCACCCACCCGCTGGACAAACGCCGGCTCGGCTATCTGTCCCGGCGCGCCGGGGAGATGCTCACCGAGGCGGGCGCCGACGACATCTGCTTCGAGGAGTCCAACTACCAGATAGGCAACCGGCATCTGCACGGCGGTTGCCGGGCGGGCAACGACCCCGCCACCTCCGTCGTCGACGCGGCGGGCCGGGTCCACGATCTCGACAACGTCCATGTCGTGGACGGCGGTTACTTCCCCTACTCCGCCGGGGTCAACCCGACCTTCACCATCCAGGCGAACGCCCTGCGCATCGCGGGCGGCATCGCGGCGGGCCTTGGCGCCACCCGCTCCGCACACTCCGCGGCCGTCCCAACCCCCTGACGCCGTCCCCCGCCCAGGCCTCCCTGCCCTGAACTCCGGCCCCTGCCAAGGGAGTTCAGGCGCCGAGGCGTCGGCCCCGCCCCGGGCGACGCCCACACCCCGACGCCGTTCCCCCGCACGTCCAGGGCATCCCCGCCCGCACCCCCCGCTCCACCCCCGGGAGCGTCGACGCCTCAACCCCGGCCTGCCTCAAGGGCGTTGCCACCCGGCACCCGCCTTCCCGTAACGCCCCCGTCCCCACCCCCCCAGCAGAAGGGCTCCACCATGCCCACCAGCACCCCTGTCTCCCCCGAGGCCACCCACGCCGAATTCCTCGACCGGGCACGACAGTTCACCGCGTCGGAGACCTGGGACCTGGACCGCCGTTTCCCGCTGGTCCTGGACCGCGGCGAGGGCGCCGCCGTATGGGACGCGGCAGGACGCCGTTACATCGACTTCACCGCGTGCAGCGGGGCCGCGCCGCTGGGCGCCGGACACAAGCCCGTACTGGACCGGATCGTCGCCGAACTCGCCCGCAGCGGCGGCGTGTTGCCCGGCCCCCTCTCCACGCTCCGCGTCGAACTCGCGGAACGGCTCGCCGCGCTCTTCCCGGTCGCCGAACGCTCGGTGTTCTTCCGCACCGGTTCCTGCGCGACCACCGCCGCCGTCCGCCTCGCCCGCGTGCACACCGGCGCCACCACCGTCCTGACCAGCGGCTACCACGGCTGGCACGACTGGCACCTCCAGGACCGGGCGCCGATGGGGATACCCGGCCGCGACCCGCAGACCCACGACTTCCGCTACGACCTCGACCTGCTCGACGAACTCGCCACCGCCCACGGCCCGTTGGCCGCCGTGATCGTCACCCCCGAGGTCAACTTCTTCCCCGAGGAGTACGCCCGCGCCCTGGAGGCGACCGTCCGCAGGCACGGCGCGCTGCTCATCATCGACGAGGTCATGACCGGTCTGCGCTACGCACCCGGCGGCTACCACACCGCCGCCGGCATCACCCCCGACCTCATCACCCTCAGCAAGGGCCTCGCCAACGGCACCGCGCTCTCCGCCGTCTGTGGCCGCGCCGAGGTCATGGAAGCCGTCGAGCACACCTACCTCGGCAACACCTACCAGCGGGAGACCACCCCGTTCGCCGCCGCTCTCGCCACCCTCGACGAGTTCGCCGACGGCACCCCGTTCACCCGGATGCACGACGTCGGCGCCGAACTGATCCGGGGCCTCAACGAGGCGTTCGCCGGGCACTCCGTCACCGCCGAGGCGTTCTCCCACCCGACCATGTTCGACGTCCTGTTCGTCGACGGCGACCTCGGGCGCGTCTTCTTCCAGGAGATGTGGAGCCGGGGCGTCCTGATGCAGTACGGCGGCCGGTTCATGCCGTCGGCGGCGACCCGGGACGAGGACGTGGCGGCGGCCATCGCCGCGGCGGACGTCTCCCTCGGCGTGGCGCTTGAGGAACGCGGGAAGGCTGCCGACGGCGATGTCCTCACCGCCGCCATCCGGTTCGCCGATGAACGGTTCGTGACCACGCCCGCAACCGTCACCCGGTGGTTCCCCGGCTTCGACCGCGCCTGAACTCCCCCTCCACGCCCGCGACTTCTGGGAGAACCATGACCATCGCCCCGCGCTCCTGGCCGCTCACCTCCGCCCCCGTCCTGCTCGGCGGCGAGAACCGTTCCGGCACCACGCTGCTCAGCATCGTGCTCGACTCGCACCCCGACCTCGTCGTCGGACCGGAGATCGACTTCCCCGAACCGCCCAACCTGGGCCCGCACATCCTCGCCGTCTGCGACCTGATGGACCAGGACGACCCCCGGGTGATCGGCGCCCTCACCGACAAGGAGTCGATCGACCCCGAGTGGTACGACAGCATGCACTTCGTCGCCCAGTGCGAACGTTCCGGCGTGAACCGCGAGCAAGTGCGCGCTCTCGTCACCGACTTGATGGCCGAACGCGGCACCGACCTCTCCACCCTTGAGGACCGTTGTCGACTCATCGACGCCATCGGTGAGTTCCGCCGGGCCGACCACGATGTCCGGCACTGGGGGATGAAGCTCCAGCGCAAGATCCAGGACGTCGGCACCTACGCCCGGATCTGGCCGCACGCCCGCTTCATCCACATCGTCCGCGACGGCCGTGACCTCGCCGCCTCCCACCTCAAGACCGTCCCCGACTGGGGGTACCGCACGGTCGCCGAGGCCGCCTACGGCTGGCTGGAAGTCGTCTCCCGGCCTCGCCTCGAAGCCCCTGCGGGCCGCTACCTTGAGGTCCGCTACGAGGACCTCATCACCCGGCCCCGGCAGACCGCCGAACGCATGCTCGACCATCTGGGGCTCGCGTGGGACGAGTCGGTTCTGCACCATGCCGAGCAGGAACACAGCCTCTTCGACAAGCCGTGGGGGCATCCTGCTGCGGAGGCTGCGGGGAAGCCGTTGTACACCGGGCGCAACGGGCGTTATCTCCAGGACCTCACTCCTGCTGAGATCCGGGAGTTCGAGCAGATCGCCGGTTCTGAGCTGGAGCGTCTGGGGTACGGGTTGTCCGCGACGGTCTGAGGGGGTTGCCTGCGGGTGCCTGCGGGTGCCTGCGGCGCGGGGGCGGGCGTGCCTGCGGCGCATGTGCCTGCGGCGCGGGGGCGGGGGATGCCTGCGGCGCAGGTGCGGGTCCGCTGTGGCTGGTCGCGCAGTTCCCCGCGCCCCTTATCGGTGGGTGCGGCGCCGTTGTTGTGTGCGGGTGCGTTGCGCCTGCGCGGCGGAGCCGCATATCGATGCAGCCCCGCGCCCCTTATCTGCGGGGTGCGCCGCCGTTGTTGGGTGCGGGGCCGCTCACAGGGGGTGCCTTGCCTCTGTGCGGGTGGGTTAACCCGGGGTGTTTGTTGCGGGGGATGCCTCTGTAACGGGGCCTTTCTAGGGTCGCCGGTGCTTCATTCGCCGGCGATCAGGAGAGGCGGGGGTGTCCGTGGGCGGCCCGGGTGTGCGTGACGTCGGTGAGGGGGGCGGTCGTTCGGTGAGGGTTCGTACCGTTTGTTCGTACTGTGGGGTCGGCTGCGGCCTGGTTCTGGACGTCGGTGCGGGGGGCGATGGGCGGCGCCGTGTCCTCAAGGTGAGCGGAGACCGGGAGCATCCGGCGAATTCCGGCCGGTTGTGCACCAAGGGCGCCACCACCGCCGACCTGCTCGCCGCCCCCGGCCGCCTCACCACCGCGCTCACCCGGCCCGAGCGGGGCGCGCCACCGGTGCCGGGGCCGGTCGACGCGGCGGTCAAGGAGACGGCACGGCGGCTGCGGGCGATCGTCGACGCCCACGGGCCGGACGCGGTCGCCTTCTACGTCTCCGGTCAAATGAGCCTGGAGGCGCAGTACTTGGCGAACAAGCTCGCCAAGGGGTTCATCCGCACCAACACCATCGAGTCGAACTCACGGCTGTGCATGGCGTCGGCCGGTACCGGCTACAAACTGTCGCTGGGCGCCGACGGGCCGCCCGGCTCCTACCAGGACCTCGACCGCGCCGACGTCTTCCTCGTCATCGGTTCCAACATGGCCGACTGCCACCCCATCCTCTTCCTGCGCCTGCTGGACCGGGTGCGGACGGCCGGCGCCAAGCTCATCGTCGTCGACCCCCGGCGCACCGCCACCGCCGCCAAGGCCGACCTGTTCCTCCAGGTCAAGCCGGGTACCGACGTCGCGCTTCTCAACGGGCTGCTGCACCTGCTGCACGCGAACGGGCACACCGACGCCGACTTCATCGCCCGCCACACCGAGGGCTGGGAGGCGACGGAGGCCCACCTCGCCGACTATCCGCCCGCCGTCGTCGCCGGGATCACCGGCGTCACCGAGGACGACCTCCGGGCGGCGGCCCGGCTGATCGGTGAGGCGGGGGAGTGGACCAGCTGCTGGACCATGGGCCTCAACCAGTCCACGCACGGCACCTGGAACACCAACGCGCTGATCAACCTGCACCTCGCGACCGGCGCGATCTGCCGCCCCGGCAGCGGCCCCTTCTCCCTCACCGGGCAGCCCAACGCCATGGGCGGCCGGGAGATGGGCTACCTGGGTCCGGGGCTGCCCGGCCAGCGTTCGGTGCTGGTCGCCGAGGAACGGGCGTTCACCGAGGAGGTGTGGGAGCTGCCGCCGGGCACCCTGCGTGCGGACGGCGTCGGCCGGGGCACCGTCGAGATGTTCCAGCGGATGGCCGACGGCGCCATCAAGGCCTGCTGGATCATCTGCACCAACCCGGTCGCCTCCGTCGGCAACCGCCGCACCGTCGTCGAAGGCCTCGCCGCCGCCGAACTCGTCGTCACCCAGGACGTGTTCGCCGACACCGAGACCAACGCCCACGCCGACATCGTGCTGCCCGCCGCCCTGTGGACGGAGACCGAGGGCGTCCTCGTCAACAGCGAACGCACCCTCACCCTGGCCCGCCCCGCCGTCGACCCGCCCGGCGAGGCCATGGCCGACTGGCGGATCATCGCCGCCGTCGCCCGGGAGATGGGCTACGAGAAGGGGTTCTCGTACGCGAGCGCGGAGGAGGTCTTCGAGGAGATCAAACGGTTCTGGAACCCCGCCACCGGCTGGGACCTGCGCGGCGTGACCTACGAGCGGCTGCGCGCGACGCCCGTGCAGTGGCCCGCCGCCGAGGACGGGCCCGCCCGCAACCCCGTGCGCTATCTGGCCGACGACGGCTCCCTCACCTTCCCCACCGCGAGCGGCCGCGCCGTCTTCTTCCCCCGCCCGCACCTCCCGGCCGCCGAACTGCCCGACGACGACCACCCGTTCGTCCTCAACACCGGCCGGGTGCAGCACCATTGGCACACCCTGACCAAGACCGGCCGGGTGCCCCAGCTCGACAAGCTGGCCCCCGGGCCGTTCGTGGAGGTCCACCCCGAGGACGCCGGCCGCCTCGGCCTGACCGACGGCGACTCGGTCGAGATCACCTCCCGGCGCGGCCGGGCCGTGCTGCCCGCCGTGGTCACCGACCGTGTGCAGCGCGGGAGTTGCTTCGCGCCGTTCCACTGGAACGACCTGTTCGGTGAGGATTTCAGCGTCAACGCCGTCACCAGCGACGCGGTCGACCCGCTCTCCTTCCAGCCCGAACTGAAGGTGTGCGCGGTGTCGTTGGCGAAGGTGGCGACGCCGGTGGTCGTCCGGGGACCGCTGGCCGATCTGCCAACTCCCGTACAAAAGAGGGCGGTTCGCACTCCGGCGCGAGTGGCCGGGGCAACTCCGGCCGCGCCGGGGCTGCGTGAGGTCGTCGTGCTGTGGGCCTCGCAGACCGGGACCGCCGAGGAGTTCGCCGCCGTCGCCGCCGAGCGCCTCAAGGGCGCCGGGCACACCACCGCCCTGCTCTCCATGGACGAGGCCGACCCCGCCCGGTGGCCTTCGGGCGCCGATCTGATCGTCGTCACCAGCACCTTCGGTGACGGCGACGCCCCCGACAACGGCACCGGCCTCTGGGAGACCCTGACCAGCCCCGACGCCCCGCGCCTGGACGGACACCGGTACGCCCTGCTGGCCTTCGGTGACCCCTCCTACGCCGACTTCTGCGGACACGGGCGCCGCCTCGACCGTCGCCTCGGTGACCTGGGAGCATCCCGGCTCACACCCCGCGTCGACTGCGCGGCGGGCGACCCCGACCACGAGGAAGCCGCCGACGCCTGGCTCGACAGCGTCGAGGCGATCCTCTCCGGCGCTGCGGAGCCAGGCCTCACCGGTGCCTCCGAACTCGCCGCTCCCGCACGGGGCTTGGGCGCCGCAACGGCCCTCATATCACCCCACCTCAGCACCAGCCCTAGCCCCAGCTCACGTCCCCGTCCCCGCCCCCGCCGTCCCGACCCCGTCGCCGCCCGCCTCGTCGGGAACCGGCTGCTCGGGCTGCCCGGCGCGGGCAAGGAGATACGCCGGTTCACCTTCGACGCCCGCGACAGCCCGACCCCGCTGGCCTACGACGCCGGTGACGCGCTCGGCGTGCGGCCCCTCAACTCCCGTTCCCTGGTGGCGGAATGGCTCACCGCCAGCGGCGTCGACGCGGACGCGCCCGTCACGTTGAAGGACACCGGCGAGATCCCGTTCACAGAAGCCCTGCGCCACCACCTCGACATCACCCGTGTCACCCCCGACCTGCTCCGCTTCACCGCCGAACGGGCGCGTGACCCACGGGAGTTGAAGAGGCTGCTGCGGCCCGGCAACCAGGTCGAGCTGGACAAGTGGGGCTGGGGACGGCAGGCCGTCGACGTCATCGCCGAACACCGGGTGCGGGCCGGGGCGCAGGAGTGGACGGACCTCCTCGGCCGCCTCCAGCCCCGCCAGTACTCCATATCGTCCAGCCCGCTCACCGACCCCCACCTGGTCTCCCTCACCGTCTCCGTCGTCCGCTACGAGAGCCCGAACGGCCGCCCACGGCAAGGGGTTTGCTCACCCTTCCTCGCCGACGCGGCACCCGGCACCCCCGTGCCGGTCCAGGTCCGGCGCTCCCCGCACTTCCGCCCACCCGCCGACCCCGACACCCCGCTGGTGATGATCGGCCCCGGCACCGGCGTCGCGCCCTTCCTCGGCTTCCTCGAACAGCGCCGCGCCCTCGGCCACCGGGGCCCCGCCTGGCTCTTCTTCGGCGCACAGCACCGGGCCACCGACTTCCTCTACCGGGACGAACTCGCCTCGTTCCTCGCCGACTTGACCCTGACCCGCCTCGACACCGCCTTCTCCCGGGACCAGCGCGCCAAGGTCTACGTCCAGGACCGGATGCGCGAACACGGCGCCCTCCTGTGGTCCTGGCTGCGCGACGGCGCCCACATCTACGTCTGCGGCGACGCCGCCCGCATGGCCAAGGACGTCGACCGGGCCCTGCGCGACCTCGCCGTGCGGCACGGCGGCCTCGACGAACCGGCCGCGACCGCCCACCTGAAGCAACTCGCCGCCGACCGACGGTATGTACGGGACGTGTACTGAACCGGGCGCCCCCGGCCGGTACTTGAGCCGGACCGCTGCGGCGCACCGCCCCTCGGCGGGATCATGGGAGCGGTACCGCACCCGACCCCTCGCCGTGGAGGCCCGCGCATGCTGCTGCGTCAGCTGGAGTATCTCGTCGCGCTCGCCAGGGAACGGCACTTCGCCCGGGCCGCCGCGGCCTGCCACGTCTCCCAGCCCTCCCTGTCCGCCGCCGTCCGCCGCCTCGAACACGAACTGCACGTCCCGATCGTCCGGCGCGGCCGGCGGTACGAGGGACTCACCCCCGAGGGCGAGGTCGTCCTCGCCTGGGCCCACCGCATCCTCGCCGAACGGGACGCCCTGCGACAGGAGTTGTCCACCCTGCGCGACGGCCTCACCGGCACCCTCCGGCTCGGCGTCGTGCCCACCGCGCTGCCCGCCGCGACCCTCCTCACCACCCCGTTCTGCGACCGCCACCCGCACGTCCGGGTCAGCGTCGAGTCCCTGTCGTCCGCCGACATCACCCAGGGGCTCACCGCGTTCGAACTCGACGTCGCCATGACCTACCTCGACGACGACACCCTGCGCCAGGTCCGCCGCTTCCCCCTCTACGAGGAGCGGTACGTGCTGCTCACCCCCGTCGAAGGGCCCCTCGCCCAGGTGGCCAGGGCCCGTTGGGCGCAGGCCGCCGCGCTGCCGTTGTGCCTGCTCAACCCGCGGATGCGCAACCGCCGCATCATGGACGCGTGTTTCGCCGCCGACGGCGCCACCGCCGAGCCCGCCATCGAGACCGACAGCGTCGCCGGACTGTACGCGCATCTGCCCGGCGGACGCTGGTCGAGCGTCATCTCGCACGCCTGGCTGCACCTGTTCGGCGTGCCCGAGGGCATGCGCGTCGTCCCGCTGGAGGGTCCCGCGCACGGCCCGCGCGTCGGACTCGTCGTCGCGAACGGCGAACCCCGCCCCGTCCTCGCCGACGCCTTCCTCACCGTCGGCCGCGAAGCCGGGGTCCGCGACGCCCTCGACGAACTCCTGCACACCTACCTCTCCGCCGCCGACGTCCGCTGATAGCCGCGGGCTATCCCGGCATAACGAAGAACGCTTTGCCACGGCCGACCGGCCCGAGGATCGTGAACAGCACTGTCCCGCAACACCAGTTGAGGAGCCGCGACATGGCCAAGGTGCTCTGCGTCCTGTACGACGACCCGACCGACGGATTCCCCACCGCGTACGCCCGCGACGGCCTCCCCGCCATCGACCACTACCCCGGCGGGCAGACCACCCCGAGCCCCGAGGCGATCGACTTCACCCCGGGCCACCTCCTCGGCAGCGTCTCCGGTGAACTCGGCCTGCGCGCCTACCTGGAGAAGGCCGGCCACACCCTCGTCGTCACCTCCGACAAGGACGGCGCCGACTCCGTCTTCGACCGCGAACTGGCCGACGCGGACATCGTCATCTCGCAGCCCTTCTGGCCGGCCTACCTCACCCCCGAGCGCATCGCCGCCGCCCGCAACCTCAAGCTCGCCGTCACCGCGGGCATCGGCTCCGACCACGTCGACCTCGACGCGGCCATCGAGCACGGTGTGACGGTCGCCGAGGTGACGTACTGCAACAGCATCAGCGTCGCCGAGCACGTCGTCATGATGATCCTCTCCCTGGTCCGCAACTACCTGCCCTCGCACCAGGTCGTCCTGGACGGCGGCTGGAACATCGCGGACTGCGTGGCCCGTTCGTACGACCTGGAGGGCATGCACGTCGGCACGGTCGCCGCCGGACGCATCGGCCTCGCGGTGCTGCGCCGCCTCGCGCCGTTCGACGTCAAGCTCCACTACACCGACCGGCACCGGCTGCCGCGCGAGGTGGAGGAGGAGTTGGGCCTCACCTTCCACGAGAGCGCCGCCGCGATGGCCCCGCACTGCGACGTCGTCACCGTGAACGCGCCGCTGCACCCGGAGACGGAGGGGCTGTTCGGCGACGAGCTGATCAACACCATGAAGCGTGGCGCCTACCTCATCAACACCGCCCGCGCGAAGATCGCCGACCGGGACGCCGTCGAACGGGCCCTGCGCAGCGGCCAGTTGGCGGGTTACGCCGGTGACGTCTGGTATCCGCAGCCGGCCCCGGCGGATCACCCGTGGCGCACGATGCCGCACCACGGCATGACCCCGCACATCTCCGGCTCCTCCCTGTCCGCGCAGGCCCGTTACGCGGCCGGCACCCGGGAGATCCTGGAGTCCTTCTTCGCGGGCCGCCCGATCCGCGACGAGTACCTGATCGTCGACGGCGGCCGCCTCGCCGGCACGGGCGCGCACTCCTACTCCGTCAACGGCTGAGCCCAACGGCGGTGCGGGCGGGGCCGGTTGAGAACTCCGGCGCCGCTCGCGCAGGTGCGTCACTCCGTGCCGAGGAGCCCGTTCATCTCGCTGATCTCGGCGCTCTGGGCGTCGGCGATGGCATCGGCCAGCTCCGTCGCCGGGCCGTAGGCACCCTTGGCGCGCTCGGCCGACGCCATCTCGACGGCGCCCCGGTGGTGTTCGACCATCAGGGTCAGGAACCGCTCGTCGAAGTCGGTACCGGACGCCTTCTCCAGCGCGTCCATGGCGGCCTCGCCCATCATGCCGGGCATCCCGGTGTGCCCCAGGTGCGCGGCCGTGCCGGTGCCGGGAACCTGCTCGCCCCAGGCCTTCAGCCACCCGGACATCGTCGCGATCTCCGGGTCCTGGGCCTTCTCGATCCGGACGGCCAGCTTCTTGACCTGCGCCGACGAGGCCCGCCCTGCGGCCAGCCGGGCCATCTCCAGGGCCTGCCGGTGGTGCGGGATCATGCCCTGCGCGAAGGCCACGTCCTGCGCGTTGTGCCCGCCGCTGCTCGACGGGGACGCGGTGGGCGTCGGCGCGCCGTGACCGGTGGCGTGGCCGCCGCCGTCGTTCCCGCAGGCGGCGAGGGTGAGCAGGGCGGAACCGGCGACGACCGCCACCGCGATCCGTCGGGTGATGCTGCGCATGAGGAACTCCTGTGCTGAGAAAGGACGGTGAGACATGCCGAGGGCCCGCGACGCCTCCCGTCAGGGAGGGCGCGGTGTGAGGCGGTGTCTAGATCCGCAGGAGTTGGAGTTCCGCGAGGGACGGGGGCGCGCGGGCACCGTCCGGCGCCGTGACCGCGTACGGGCGTCCGGCGTCGGCGGGCGCGAGGCAGGTCACCTGGCCGGGGAGGAGGGCGGGCAGCGTGGGCCCGCCGGGCACCGCGCCGGACGCGCACATCTGATCGGCGTGCTGGACATGACCGTTGCCGTGCGCGGAGCCGACACAGTCGTCCGGTGTCGTCACCCTCGTCAGGTGTGCCGACGGTGAGGCGTTCATCGCGTTCATCGGGTGCGTCGTGGTGCCGCCGGGCGCCAGCGCGTGCATCGCGAACAGTCCGGCCAGCAGCGCGAGCACCAGCAGCGCCCGCCGCCACGGGGCGGGCGGCGCGGCGTCGGTTCGCTGTGCGCGGGCTGTCACGGCGCCCATGCTACGCATCCGCGCCGGTCGGGCCGCTCTTACCCCGACCGACGGCGGGGCCGGGCAGCCGCGTGGCAGGATCGGTCGACATGACGGCCTCTCCCTCGATACGCGGGCTGCGCGCGGCGGTGTTCGCCGTGCTGTGCGTGCTGCTCGCCGCCGGGGGACACGCGCTGGCCACCGCGACGGCCCCACCCCTCTGGGCCCAGGCCGCGGGCAGCGTGGCGGTGTTCGGGGCCGCGTACCCGCTGGGCGGGAGGGAACGTTCCCTGCCGGCCATCGGCATCGGCACGCTCACGGCGCAGGGCGCGCTGCACGCCCTCTTCGGTTGGGCGGCACCGGGCAGCATGGGCGGGCCGTCCGACGCGGCGACGGGGCCGGGGATGCGGATGCGCATGCCGGGCATGTCGATGAGGCCGACGGGGCCGACGGGACTGTTGTCGCGGGGCATGTCGGGGGCGTCGTTGCGGAGCATGGTGGGTTCGATGCGGGGCGCGCACGGGGGTCACCCACTCGCGCACCACGCCTCCCACCCTCACCTCTGGTCTGTCCATGGGCCGGCCTCGCATGCCACCGCCGCTCATCTGCTGGCGGCGGTGCTGCTGACCTGGTGGTTGCGGCGGGGCGAGGCGGCGGTGTGGTCGTTGCTGCGGCGGGCGGTCGCGCTGGTGCCGGGTCTGGTGGCCTGGTGGCGGGCGGGGGAGTGGGCCGGGCGCGAGTCAACGGCCGTCGCCTACAAGGCCGTTGACCATCCGGAGCCGTTTCGGCGGCTGCTGTTGCGGCATGCGGTGCGGCGGCGCGGGCCACCGGCGGGGTTGTCGTACCCGCCCTGACCCGAACACCCCCTGAACGTACGGAGATTCACCCACCCATGTCCGCACACCGTCTCCTCCCACGCCGCGTCGGCACCGTCGTCGCCCTGGCCGCAGCCGGAGTCCTCGCCGCGTCCGGCGTCGCCTTCGCGCATGTCACCGTCCACCCCGAGAGCTACCCCGAGGGCGCCACGGACGGCGTCCTGACCTTCCGCGTCCCCAACGAGGAGGACACCGCGAGCACCACGAAGGTCCAGGTCTTCCTGCCGACCGACCACCCCGTCCTCGGCGTGCTCGTGTCACCCCGGGACGGCTGGACCGCCAAGGTCACCACGGCCAAGCTGAAGACGCCGGTGAAGACCGACGACGGCACGATCACCGACGCGGTCTCCGAGATCACCTGGACCGGCGGGAAGATCGGCGCCGGACAGTTCGAGGACTTCGACGTCGCCTTCGGCCAACTGCCGGACAACGCGAGCGAGTTGACGTTCAAGACGCTCCAGACGTACTCCGACGGCACGACCGTCCGCTGGATCGAGGAACCCCAGTCCGGCGACGACGACCCCGAGAACCCGGCGCCCGTGCTCCGGCTGACGGCGAAGTCCGTTACGCAGAGCGGCACTTCGACCCCCGCCGCGAAGAGCACGTCGGCCGCCGAGCCCCGTGACGCGACCGCCCGAGGGCTCGGCGTCGCCGGTCTGGTGGTCGGCGCCCTGGGGCTGGCGTCGGCCGCGTTCGCCGTGCTGCGGGGGCGTCGGCTGCGGTAGCGGGCCGGAGCGTCGGCTGTGAATCGGCCGTGTCCACCTGTGGATTCCCCGGCCTCCGGACGAGGCGCGGAATCCGGATGCGAGGATGTGGCGCCATGACGGCAGGGTGGGGTGGGCGCACGGCACGGACCGCGGTGTTCGCGTCCGTCTGCGTGCTGCTCGCCGCACTGGGCCACGTCCTGATGTCCGGCAGCCAGGTGCCCCCGTGGGCGCTGGCCGCCGGGCTCGCCGCGACCGGCACGGCGAGCTGGTTCCTGACCGCCAGGGAACGGGGCCTGCCCCTGGTCGTGACCGTCGCCGTCGCCGCCCAGGCGGCCCTGCACACGGGGTTCTCCCTGACCCCGACCCCTACGGGTCCCCAGCCCATGGCCGCCATGGCCCCCGGCGTCCCCATGGACATGGCCCACGCGTCCGGCGGCACCGGAACGACCGTCGCCGCGGCGGCCTCGCCCGGCATGATCTCCGCCCACCTGCTGGCCGCGCTGCTGTGCGGACTGTGGCTGGCGCACGGGGAGCGGGCCGCGTTCCGGCTGCTGCGGGCCGCCGCCGCGCGGCTGGCGGCGCCGTTGCGGCTGCCGCTCGCGCCGCCCGTCCTCGCCGCCCGGCCACGGCCCCGCGTGCGGCGTCGGAGCCGTTCGCAGCGGGCGCCCCGGCTGCTCCACCTCGTCCACACGATCACCTCCAGGGGACCGCCCGCGGCGACCGCTGTCCACTGACGACAGCCGGCACCCGGGGCCGCGCCCGACGCGCCCGCCCCGGCCGACGGCCACCCGGCCGCCGTTCCCCCTTCCCCTCCGGGTCCCGGACCCGGATGTCGAACAGGACCCCTAGGTGATCACTCCTGTCCGCCCACCCGCCGTCGACGACGACATCGACGCGTCGATAACGGCCTGGGCGCTGGCCGCGCGCGGCGGCGACGCCGATGCCGTGGAGAGTTTCGTCCGCGCCCTGCACCGGGATGTGCGGCGTTACGTCGCCCATCTGTGCGCCGATCCGCAGGCGGTGGACGATCTCGCGCAGGACACGTTTCTGCGGGCGCTCGGTAGTCTGCATCGGTTCGAGGGGCGGTGTTCGGCGCGGACCTGGCTGCTGTCCATCGCGCGGCGTGCGGTCGTCGACGGCTACCGGCACGCGGCGGCTCGGCCGCGTCACAGTGACAGTCCTGACTGGCAGTCGGCGGTGGAGAGGGCTCAGCCTCGCGGGCTGCCTGGCTTCGACGATGGTGTCGTGCTGCTGGATCTGCTGGCCGCGCTTCCTGATGAACGCCGGCAGGCCTTTGTGCTGACCCAGTTGCTCGGTCTGCCCTATGACGAGGCTGCCGTGGTCATCGGCTCGCCCATCGGCACGGTGCGCTCCCGCGTCTCGCGAGCGAGAGAGGCTTTGGTGGGGCAACTGGGGTGAGGTCGGGTAGCGGCACGCGCTGCGGTGTCCCTGGCCGGGTGGGGAGCGCGGGGTTGTTCGTCGGGCGCGGCGCCGTCGTGCCCGGTCGCGCAGTTCCCCGCGCCCCTTAAGGGCGTTGCCTGGCCGTCGGCGGCGGGCTCGGGTGCCTTGGGGGTGCCGGGGGCGGGTGCGGGCCCGGTGGGGGCTGGTCGCGCAGTTCCCCGCGCCCCTTGAGGGCGTTGGCTGGGCGTTGGCGGCGGGCTCGGGTGCCTTGGGGGTGCCGGGGGCGGGTGCGGGTTCGGTGGGGGCTGGTCGCGCAGTTCCCCGCGCCCCTTTCGGGGCGCTTCTGGGGGGGGCGGTTGTGTGGTTGGGCTTGCTGGTTGTGCGGTGAGTGTGTGGTTGACGGTTCGGGCGTGCCGGTGAGGGGCGCGGGGAACTGCGCGGCGAGCCACGATGGTGGCGCGCTCGCCTGACGGGCCGGTCGATGTACGGCGCTGTTGCGTGGGTGCGACCAGTTGGCCTGAGTCTGGTGGCTCACGGTTCGGGCGTGCCGGTGAGGGGCGCGGGGAACTGCGCGGCGAGCCACGATGGTGCTGCACTCGCCTGACGGGCCAGTCGATGTACGGCGCTGTTGCGTGGGTGCGACCACTTGGCCTGAGTCTGGTGGCTCACGGTTCGGGCGTGTCGTTTAGGGGCGCGGGGAACTGCGCGATCCGGCCCGGGCCGACGTCAACTCGGCGTGGACGCAGGCGCGTTGAGGTGTACGTAGGTGTTGGTCAAGGTTTGGGGGGACGGGGTGAAGATTCTCAGGCGGACCCGGGTGGTGGGTTTGGTGGGCAGGCGGAACCAGCCATCGGCGGGGCGAATGGTCACCGTTGCCGTGCCGTGCGCGGGGACCACCGCCGGCCCCCGGACCACCGTCCAGAACTTGTTCATCCCCTGCCCCGTGGTCACCATGTAGTGCGGAGCGAGCGCACCGGCCTCGGTGTTGACGACCCGCACCGTCACCCGCGACACGGACCGCACCCCGACATGCCGCACCCCGACGATCGTCACCCGCAACGGAGCCGACCCCGTCACCGCGATCCCCGCACTCACCAGCGCGGGCCCGAGCACCAGCGCCGCGGCAGCGATCCGCACCGCCCGCCCGTGCCGCCCGGCGAGCGGACGGGGACGCGGCTGCCACGCCCCGGCGAACTCCGAGGGCGGCGCGGTCACCGCTGCGGCCAGCCACAGCGGCGTCATCATCAGGTAGTAGCCGTCCTGCGAGCGCGTCGCCAGGAAGAACGCGCACCACGGCAGCACCGTCACCGCGGGCCCGAGCCGACGCGGGAACAGCACCAGCAACGCCAGCAGCCCCGCCGCGAGCAGCAGACTCGCGTGCCCGTACCAGTCGAGCCGGTCGCTGCCGTCGGTGAAGTACAGCGAGACGCCCACCAGACCCTGCCCGTGCAGCACCGCGCCCTGCGTCAACGGCAGCGCCACACCCTTCAGCCAGGGCCCGGGCTCGCTCACGATGAAGTACGTGTTGATCAGCAGCCAGACGGTGACGGCGACCCCGGTGATCCGCAGGACCACCTGCGCCGCGGCCCGCCCGCCCAGCTCACCCCGGCGCACCGCGTACACCCCGGCGAGCAGGAACGGCGCCAGGAACCACGGGAGTTGCTGCGCCGCGCACGCCGCACCGAGGCACGCCGCCCGCGCGAGCCCCGACGTGCCGAGCCGCCCGCCCCGCCCGATCCGGGGCCAGCCGACCACCACCGGGATCAGCAGGGCCAGCGCGGTGATCGCCGGGTAACCGAGCCGGCCGTACGTCGGCAGGAAGCCGAAACCGAGGCAGGCCATGGTCGCCGCCGACCGCCACGGCGTCGGCAGCAGCCGCCACAGCAGCACCGTGCCGACGACCAGCGCGCCGGTGCTCAACGCCGTCGCCGGGGCGCCGCCGTGCCCCAGCCACAGCAGCGGCGCGGTCAGCAGCGGGGCCAGCGGCGGATAGCCGTAGGTGAAGTCGTAGCCGCCGGTCACCGTCGGGGTGAGGGCCGCGCCGTGGTCGAAGAGCCAGGGCCAGGGATTCCCGTACACGGCGTGGCCCGCGACCAGTTCACGCGCGGCCTGGGTGGTGAGGAGGGCCTCGTCGGAGCCGTTGTGGTTCATCACCCAGGCGCACAGGGTGAGGGTGACGGCGGTGACCAGGACGACCAGGTCCACGCGGGCCAGCGAACGGGCGCGGTGGACGATCAGGGCGAGCGCCCCGCACACCAGGATCGACGCGTAACAGATCGAGATGACCGCCGCGACGAGGAACCGGTGGCTGGCCGCCTGCGTCCACACCGAACGAGTGCCGATGAAGAGACTGATCGTGGCGAGGAGGGTGAGGACCCGGTGCCACTGAGCGGGAGGTTCCGGTGTGGCGGACACCGCCGACTGCGTCCGCCGCCCGGGTGTCACCTGCTGAGTTTCTGCCAAGTGCACGACATGGGACCGTAGCGGGGCCCGGTGAGTGCGGCGCGGGCGGACGTGAAGAGTCCGGTGTGAGCCCAGTAAGAAGCCCCGTTCCGAACGGAATCGGTTCAAAAATGGTCAGTTGTGGTCAAAGTGGCGAGATAAGGGCGGTGTCGGGCGGTGCACCGTGTCGCTGTTGGGCCGAACGGGTTATTTGGCGTAAGAATTGCCTGGTGCAGGAAATGAGTGCGAGTCAGGTCGGGGGCAGCCGGTGAACAGTCACGACGTCACCGATGAACAGTGGGAAGGGCTCGCCCAGGTCGTTCCGTTGCGGGGCCGGGACGCCTGGCCGTCCGCGGTGGGCCATCGGTCCCTCCCGGACGACGACACGGAGGTGCGCCGTCGGTTCGTCGTGCTGAGGATCAACGTCTTCGCGGACGCGCGCGAGGTCGCCGAGACCCTGATGGCGGGGGTGCCCGTCCTGCTCGACCTCAGCGGCGCGGACACCGACATCGCCAAGCGGGTCCTGGACTTCAGCACCGGCGTCGTCTTCGGCCTGGCCAGCGGGATGCACCGGGTCGACCGGAACGTCTTCCTGCTGACGCCGTCCGGCACCGAGGTCACGGACCGGATGGAGGACCTGGGCAACGGCCCCGAGGCCGCGGAGTACTGACCTCCGCGCCCCTCGCGGCCGCCGGGGCCCCTCCCGGTCCCCCGATCGTAGGAAGGTGCCCCGGACGGAACGGTTCACCAGCCCGGCGGGGTCCTACGGTCCGGACATGACCGTGTCACCAGTGCCGCCCGAGCAGGAGACCGCGCCGACCTCGACGACGGTTCCGGCCGCGCCGACGGCGCCGACGGGGCCGTTCGCGACGTTCGAGCCGCAGAGCGCGCGGGTGCCGTCGCAGGGGGGCTCGCCGGGGATCGAGGCGGACGTTGCGGGCGCGGCCCGGCCCTGCGTCACCGAGCTGCGGCTCGCCGCGTTCGCCGGACTGCGGCAGGTGAGCGTGCCCCTCGGGGCGGTCACCGTGCTCGCCGGGGCCAGCGGCAGCGGCAAGACCCGCGCCCTGCGCGCCTACGCGGCCCTGGCCCGGCTCGGCCACGGCACCGAGATCGGGCAGGTCTTCCCCGACCCCCTCGGCTGCGTCCCGCAGCGCGCCCGGCCCGACGCCCAGCGCCGCCGCGGCTTCCGCATCGGCTGCACGGCCGACGGCCCCGAGGGCCCCGTCCGGCTCGACGTCGCCGTTCAGGCCGAACCCGAACTCCGCATCGTCGGCGAGCGGTTGACGTCCGGCGGGGTGGTCCTGCTGGAGACCGCCCTGCTCGATCCGTCCCGCCCGACCGTGCGGGCCACCTGGTACACCGGCGGCGCCTCACCGGTGACGCGGGTCCCGTTCCCCGGCGACCGGCTGGCCGCCACCCTGCTGCCGTTGCGGATGGCGGGACGCACCGATGCCGAACGGCGCGTGCTCGCCGCCGCCGAGCAACTCGTCGTCGCCCTGCGGTCGGTGTTCGCCTGCGATCCGCGCCCCGGCCGGATGCGGGAGCCCGTCCCCACCGGCTCGGGGCGGCTGCTCGGCGGCTGCGACAACCTCGCCGACGTCCTGTGGCGCACCCGCGCCGAGTGCGCCCAACGGCACGGACAACTCGTCGCCGCCCTGCGCGCCGGGTGCGCCGGTCCCGTCGCCGACCTCTACGCGCGCGCCCTCACCGACGGCACCGTCCGCGCCGTTCTCGACCGGGGCGACGGCCACCGCACCGACCTCGCCCGCCTCGGCTCCGGCGAACTCCGGTACCTCGCCCTCGCGTTGGTCCTGCTCACCGGGCCCGGCGTGCTGGAGGTCGACGCGGCAGGCGAGGTGCCCGACGCGATGCAGACGCTCACCGTCCTGGCCGACGGCCTCGACCGCTGCCTCGACCCGCGCCAACGCCGCGAACTCCTGCTGCTGGCCGCCCGGATGAGCTGTCGCGGACATGTCCGGGTCGTCGGCACGGTGCACGACGCGACCTGGGCGGCCGGGGTGGAGGGGGTGAGCGTGGTCCACCTCGACCCGGTGGTAGACCTGGTGCCGTGACCGAACCACGCCCCGAAACCCCGCCCGCATCGCCCGCCCCGCACGCACCGAGCACCCCGCGCGCCCCACTCGATGTGTCGTCCCTCCAGCGCCGGTTGGCCGATTTCGCCGCCGCCCGCGACTGGCAGCCGTTCCACACCCCCAAGAACCTGGTGGCCGCGCTCAGCGTCGAGGCGTCCGAACTCGTCGAGATCTTCCAGTGGTTGACGCCCGAGCAGTCGGCGCGGGTGATGGACGACCCGGACACCGCCCACCGGGTGCGGGACGAGGTCGCCGACGTCCTCGCCTATCTGCTCCAGCTCTGCGAGGTGCTCGGCGTCGACCCGCTCACGGCCCTGGACGCGAAGATCGACCGGAACGAGAAGCGGTTCCCGGCGCCCTGAAATCGGCGGCCGGTGAAGGGAGTTGCGAAGAGTTACCCACTCCACTTTCACTCTTCGTAGTCGAAATCCCGCCTGAAATCGATAAGTTACCCGTAGATTTCGGTCTTACTCTGGCGCTTTTCTTTACCTGCCCTCACTCTGGGTAGTGAACTAGTGAGTGCGGGCGGGCGTGCGCAAGCACGTCGAGAGGGACAGGCAGGGACGGCCCATGGACGCGGTGCGGCTCATCGTGACGAGCAGACGTGCCCTCGCGGGGACCGGCGGCACGCCGGACATGCTGAGGGAGGTGTGGCAGGCGCAGGCCCTGGCGCAGGCGATAGGCAGCCGCCTCGCGGTGACGGGTCCGGCCGAACTGCGGGGCGAGGCGCTGGGGTTGACGGAGCTGGCGGGGCGGGGGCGGGCGGTTCTCGATGTTCCGCGGCTCTGTGCGGAGGAGCCGCGGGCGGTCGAGCTGACCGAGCTGGGGGAGGTGGCGCTGACGCTGCGGCATCTCGGCGGGTTATTGGGCGAGGTGAGTATCGCGCTGGTCGGGCTTGCCTGTTCGGCGAGTGAGGAGGGGGTTTATTGGCAGTGTATGGAGGTCATCGACGCTGCGGATGAGTCTCGGGATCGTGTGCGGGAGATGCTGCGCAAGCTGGCGGATCGGGAGGCGTTGTTGCCGGAACGCGAGGCGGGGTGAGGTGTCCGTCGGGGTGTGCGCAGTTCCCCGCGCCCCTTTTTTAGGTCGTTGGGCGGGTGCGGCGCCGTCGTGGCTTGTCGCGCAGTTCCCCGCGCCCCTTAGCGGCGTTGCCGGGGGCGTGCCTGACACGCTCGGGTCAGTTGGTCGCGCCTGGGCGTCGGAGCCGCATATTGATGCAGGCCCGTGGCCCTGGGGAGACCGGTTCGTGGTCGGGTGCGGCGCCGTCGTGGCTTGTCGCGCAGTTCCCCGCGCCCCTTTTGCGGCGTTGCTGGCGGCGTGCCTGACACGCTCGGGCCAGTTGGTCGCGCCCGCGCGGCGGAGCCGCATATTGATACAGCCCCGCGCCCCTTTTGCGGCGTTGCCGGGCCGTTGGACGTGGGCTCGGGCCAGTTGGTCGCGCCTGCGTGGTGGAGCCGCATATTGATGCAGGCCCGCGGGCCTTTTGCGGCGTTGTCCGGCCGTGGGTTGCGTGGTCGGGTGGGCCTAGGGGGGTGTAGCGGGCAGGATGGGGGGATGGATCTTCGTATTTTTACTGAGCCTCAGCAGGGGGCTTCCTATGACACGCTGCTGAGCGTGGCCAAGGCGACCGAGGAACTC
Organism: Streptomyces sp. NPDC091279; assembly: GCF_044757465.1. Classification (NCBI taxonomy): domain Bacteria; kingdom Bacillati; phylum Actinomycetota; class Actinomycetes; order Kitasatosporales; family Streptomycetaceae; genus Streptomyces; species Streptomyces sp. NPDC091279. The sequence goes on from NZ_JBIVVA010000002.1 coordinate 167,272, forward strand.
GGGTTCGACGCGTTCTTCCGGTCGGACCATTACCTCCATATGGGTGGGGACGGGCTGCCGGGACCCACGGACGCGTGGATCACGTTGGCCGGGCTGGCGCGGGAGACGCGGCGGATTCGGCTCGGCACCTTGATGACCGCCGGGACCTTCCGGCTGCCCGGCGTGCTCGCCATCCAGGTCGCGCAGGTCGACCAGATGTCCGGCGGGCGCGTCGAACTCGGTCTGGGCGCCGGCTGGTACGAGGCCGAGCACACCGCGTACGGCATCCCCTTCCCGAAGGAGAAGCTCGCCCGTCTGGAGGAGCAGCTCGACATCGTCACCGGGCTGTGGGCGACGAAGGCCGGCGAGACCTTCGACTTCCACGGAAAGTTCTACGACCTCACCGACTCGCCCGCGCTGCCCAAGCCCGCGCAGACGAAGATCCCGGTCCTGGTCGGCGGCCTCGGCACCACCCGCACCCCGAGGATCGCGGCCCGGTACGCCGACGAGTTCAACATCCCGTTCGCCTCCGTCGAGGACACGGCGAGCCAGTTCGGCCGGGTGCGGGCCGCCGCCGAGGAGGCCGGGCGCGGCGCCGACGACCTCGTCTACTCCGCCGTTCTGGTCGCCGCCGTCGGCCGGGACGAGGCGGAGATCGCCCGCCGCGCCGCCGCCATCGGCCGCGAGGTCGACGAACTGCGCGCCAACGGCCTCGCGGGCTCCCCTGCCGAGGTCGTCGACAAGATCGGCCGCTACGCCGAGGCGGGCGCCAGCCGGATCTATTTCCAGATCCTCGACCTCGACGACCTGGACCACCTGGAGCTGATCTCCAGCGAGGTGCAGTCCCAACTGGCCTGACCCCTCACCAGGACGGACGCCGCCGACCACCGAGTCGTCCCCCAGTCCCCAGTCCCCAGCCCCCAGGATCACCCGGTGAATTCCTGGGGGCTTTCGCGCACCCGGCGAGGGCAGGGGGGGGCGGCAAGCCGCTCGGCCCGCTGGTGCCGGGTGCGGGGCGCCGGGCGCCGGGCTCGGGGTCAGTCCAGGAGGCGTAGCCGTTGCCCGCTGACGCCCAGCCGGACCGTCTGGCCCCACGTCAGTTCCAGCGCGTCGCTCTCCATGCCGTCTCCGAAGGCGATGAGGCGTTCGGACTCGACGGTGATCGACAGGCGGGCGCCCGCGGCCAGTTCCCCGGCGACGAGAGACGTGCCGGTCGCCGGGGACGGCCAGGCCTCGCGGACGAACCAGAGCAACCTGGCCTCGGCCCGGTCCGGCAGGGGCAGGGCGACGCCGTGCTCCCGCCGGACCGAGCCGATCCACCCGGAGGCGCCGGTGCCCGTTCCCACCAGCACCCCGGACGAAGCCTGGGCCTCGACGACACCCCCGTCGCCCTCCAGGCCCAGGCGGTACCGGGCGGTCTGGTGACCGGCCGAGCCCAGGTAGATCTCGTTGAGGGCGAGCAGCCGCTGGGTGTCGTCGGCCACCGCCTCCACCATGGTGAGTTCGTCCGCCGCGCCCGTGAACGCGCTCGGCAACCGGCGCGCCGCCTCCGACGGACGGTGCCGCACCAGGACGCCGGGATTGCGCCCGGGGTCCGCGTCGACGCCCAACACCGGCTGCCCGGCGAGGTACTTGGCGACGTTCGCCACCAGACCGTCCTGCCCGACGACCACCACCACGTCCTCCGGCGCGAACAGGAAACGGTCCAAGTCGGCCCGCTCGACGCGTGTTTGACGCCACGTCATGGGTATCGCCGAGGTCACCTCGGCCAGTGCGCGCCGGGTGCGGTGGTGGCGCTCGGCGACCTCCGCGATGTCCCGGCCCCGGCGGGAGAGGAAGAAGGCGGCCTGCCCGTGCGTGCCGTGGTGGGCCACCAACTCCTCGTACTCCGTGGTCCGGTGGACGAGCACCGCCCTCGGCGTGAGGCTCACCCCCGGTCCCCGGTGCCCAGCCTGGAGAGCAGCCCGGTCAGCACGTCGGGAGAGACCGTGAGGTTCTCGATGTGCGGCAGGTTCTCCGCGAGCCGCGTCCCGGTGAGGGCGTGCAGCGTCGCCACGTCGACGTCCGCGTGCACCCGCAGCCAGGCGGCCTGTGCCTGCGCCCGTGCCTCGCCGGTCATCCGGGCCGCCCCCGCCTCGGCCTCGGCGAGCTTCACCGTCCGGGCCGCCTCCGCACCGGCCCGCACCGCGTCCGCGGCCGCCGACTCCTCGGCCTCCCGGCGCGCGTTGGTGCCGCGCTGGTCGACCAACTGCTCCTCGCGGCGGGCGAGTTCGATCCGGCTGGCGAGTTCGTTCTCGGCGATCGTGCGCTCCCGTTCGACGGCCACCGCACGCCGTTCGTAGGTCGCCCGGTCGGCCTCCTGCTGGATCTGTTCCCGCGCCGGGGTGCGCAGCGCCCGCTCCACCTCCGGCTCCGGGCGCAGCGCCACCACCCGCACGGCGACCACCTCGATGCCGGTGGCCGGCAGCCGGGGCTCGGCGGCCAGCCCCGCCGCGACCCGCTCGCGCACCGCCGTCACCCCGTCGGTCAGCGCCGCCGACAGCGCCGTCCGGCTGAGGACGTCCAGCGCGTGCTGCTGGGCCGTCTCCGTCAGCAGGGTGCCCAGCTGCTCCAGCGGCGCGCTCCGCCACACCCCGGTGTCTGGGTCGACGGAGAAGTCGAGGCGGTCGGCGGCGAGCGCCGGGTCGCTGATCCGGTAGGTGACCGTGGCCTGCACCGCCACGTCCTGGAAGTCGGAGGTGCGGGCGTGGAAGGTCATCGCCAACTCCCGGTCGTCGACCGGCACCTCGGACAGGGCGGCGGTCAGCGACCGGTACCAGAAGCTCAGCCCCGGTCCGTCGTGCACCAGTCGGCCCGCGCGGTGGTGCCGGATGTGCGCCGTCGGCGCGCCCCGCAGATGGCGCCAGCCCAGGCGCCGGGTGATGTCGGCCATGTGGGTACGACCTCCTCCGTCTTTCTCGTCATGGAGACGATAAGCGGCGCACGTGTTAATCGTCAAGGGGACGAGAAGTGGGGGGTGGGGGTGAGGGGGAGAGGGTCATGTGTGACCGGGGGCCCAAAAAGCGATCAAGAAACGGCCTGAACGGTCAAGCGACGGGTGAATACGGTCGACGTTCGCCAGGATGGGGGTATGGGATTCCACGTCGACTCCGAGGCCGGGCGGCTCAGCCGCGTCATCCTCCACCGGCCCGATCTGGAGCTGAAAAGGCTCACCCCCAGCAACAAGGACGCGCTCCTCTTCGACGACGTCCTCTGGGTGCGCCGGGCGCGCGCCGAGCACGACGGCTTCGCGGACGTCCTGCGCGACCGCGGCGTCGCCGTCCACCTCTTCGGTGACCTGCTCGTCGAGGCCCTGGCGATCCCGGCGGCCCGCACCCTCGTCCTGGACCGGGTCTTCGACGAGAAGGAGTACGGCGTCCTCGCCACCGACCACCTCCGCGCCGCCTTCGAGAACCTCCCCGCCCCCGACCTCGCCGAACTCCTCATCGGCGGCATGACCAAGCGCGAGTTCCTGGACGCCCACCCGGAACCCACCTCCGTGCGCTTCCATGTCATGGACCTCGACGACTTCCTCCTCGGCCCGCTGCCCAACCACCTCTTCACCCGCGACACCTCCGCCTGGATCTACGACGGCGTCTCCATCAACGCGATGCGCTGGCCCGCCCGGCAGCGCGAGACCGTGCACTTCGAGGCGATCTACCGGCACCACCCGCTCTTCCGCGACGAGACCTTCCACCTCTGGTCCGAGGGCCAGGCCGACTACCCGTCCACCATCGAGGGCGGCGACGTCCTGGTCATCGGCAACGGCGCCGTCCTCATCGGCATGAGCGAGCGCACCACCCCCCAGGCCGTCGAGATGCTCGCGCACAAGCTGTTCGCGGCGGGCTCGGCGCGGACCATCGTCGCCCTGGACATGCCGAAGCGGCGTGCCTTCATGCACCTCGACACCGTGATGACGATGGTCGACGGCGACACCTTCACCCAGTACGCCGGGCTCGGCATGCTCCGCTCCTACACCATCGAACCCGGCGTCGGAGAGAAAGAACTCAAGGTCACCGACCACCCGCCCGAGCACATGCACCGCGCGATCGCCGCCGCCCTCGGCCTCAGCGAGATCCGCGTGCTCACCGCGACCCAGGACGTGCACGCGGCCGAACGCGAGCAGTGGGACGACGGCTGCAACGTCCTCGCCGTCGAACCCGGCGTCGTCGTCGCCTACGAACGCAACGCGACCACCAACACCTACCTGCGCAAACAGGGCATCGAGGTGGTCGAGATCCCCGGCAGCGAACTGGGCCGGGGCCGCGGCGGACCGCGCTGCATGAGCTGCCCGGTCGAACGCGGACCGGTGTAGGGCGGCCCGGGAAGCGGCAGGTGAGGAAGGGCGTGCCGTCGAACACAGTGACGTATAAGAATTCTGGGCATCGTATAGACTTCCAGTCCGTCCTTGTCACCGCATCTCTGGAGCGCCCCCATGGCGACCGTCCCCACCGCCCTCGCCGGGCGCCACTTCCTCAAGGAGCTGGACTTCACCGGCGCCGAGCTGCGCGCGCTGCTCGCCCTGGCCGCCGAGCTGAAGGCGGCCAAGAAGGCCGGGACCGAGACGCGGTATCTGACCGGCAAGAACATCGCGCTGATCTTCGAGAAGACCTCGACGCGCACCCGCTGCGCGTTCGAGGTCGCCGCCGCCGACCAGGGCGCCTCGACGACGTATCTCGACCCGTCGGGCTCGCAGATGGGGCACAAGGAGTCGGTGCGGGACACCGCGCGGGTGCTGGGCCGGATGTACGACGGCATCGAGTACCGCGGCGACAGCCAGGCCAAGGTCGAGGAGCTGGCCGCGTTCGCCGGGGTGCCCGTCTTCAACGGACTGACGGACGACTGGCACCCCACCCAGATGCTCGCCGACGTGCTCACCATGACCGAGCACACCGCCAAGCCGCTCACCGACATCACCCTGGCCTATCTCGGCGACGCCCGCTTCAACATGGGCAACTCCTATCTGATCACCGGCGCGCTGCTCGGCATGGACATCCGGATCGTCGCCCCGAAGGCCTTCTGGCCCGCCCCCTCCGTCGTCGACGGCGCCCGTGGACTGGCCGAGGCGAGCGGCGCCCGCATCACCCTCACCGAGTCCGTCGAGGAGGGCGTGGCCGGCGCCGACTTCGTCGCCACCGACGTCTGGGTCTCCATGGGCGAGCCCAAGGAGGTGTGGGACGCCCGCATCACCGCGCTCACGCCGTACGCCGTGACCATGGACGTCCTGAAGGCCACCGGCAACCCGGCCGTCAAATTTCTCCACTGCCTGCCCGCCTTTCATGACCTGGAGACCAAGGTCGGCCGCGAGATATATGAGAGCCACGGCCTGACGTCACTCGAAGTGACGGACGAGGTCTTCGAATCGCCCCACTCGGTCGTCTTCGACGAGGCGGAGAACCGCCTGCACACCATCAAGGCCGTCCTCGTCGCGACCCTCGCCTGACCCGCGACCCCCGCACGCCGTACCTCCACCCCGCACCGCTTCTCTGTCCCGCCCGGCGGCCGGAACCACCCCTTCCCCGGCCGCCGTCGCGACGGCATCCCGTCGCCCCCGCCGCACCGGAAACGAGCACCACCCGCATGCCCCGCATCAAGTCCCCGGCCCTTCTCGTCGCCGAGTCCGGCACCGACCGGGAGGGCCACGGCCTGCGCCGCACCCTCGGCCTCTTCCAGCTGATCTGCTTCGGCGTCGGCGCGATCGTCGGCACCGGCATCTTCGTCGGCCTGTCCGACGCGGTCGCCCAGGCCGGACCCGCCGTCGTCGTCTCCTTCGCGCTGGCCGCGCTGACCTGCGTGATCACCGCGTTCGCCTTCGCCGAACTGGGCGGCGCCATCCCGGTCTCCGGCTCCTCGTACGCGTTCGCCTACGCGGGCCTCGGCGAGTCGACCGCGTTCCTCGTCGGCTGGTGCCTGCTCCTGGAGTACGGCGTCTCGGTCTCCGCCGTCGCCGTCGGCTGGAGCCAGTACGTCAACGAACTCCTCGTCTCCCTCACCGGCCACCAGCTCCCGCACGTCCTGTCGGCGGGCCCCGGCGACGGCGGCGTCGTCAACCTGCCCGCCGTCGTCGTCGTCGCACTGGCCGCCGCCCTCCTGGTGCGCGGGGTGCGCGAGAGCGCGCGGGCGACGGCGGCGATGGCGGTGCTGAAGCTGGCGGTCCTGGCCGCGTTCTGCGTCATCGGGTTCAGCGCCTTCCGGGACGGCCACCTCACCCCGTTCTCACCGGCCGGGCTCGGCGGCGTCGGCGCGGGCACCACGGCCGCGTTCTTCTCCTACATCGGCTTCGACGCGATCACCACGGCGGGCGAGGAGGCGAAGAACCCGCGCCGGGACATCCCCGTCGCCATCCTCGTCTGCATCGGCCTGGTCACCCTGCTGTACTGCGCGGTCGCCCTCGCCGCGATCGGCGCCATCGGCCCCGGCCAGGTCGCGGGCCGCCCCGCCGCCCTCTCCCATGTCGTCGACGAGGTCACCGGTTCGCACGTCGGCGGCGGGGTCGTCGCGTTCGGCGCGGTCGTCGCCATCGCCTCGGTCGTCCTCGCCGTGATGTACGGCCAGACCCGCATCCTGATGTCGATGTCCCGGGACGGCCTGATCCCGCGCCTCTTCCAGAAGGTCTCGCCCCGCACCTCGACCCCCGTCGCCGGTACGGTCGTTGTCGCCGTCGTCTTCGCGCTCCCGGCGGCCTTCGCGCCCCTCGACGCGGTGGTCGACCTGTGCACCATCGGCACCCTCGCCGTCATGGCCATCGTCAACGTCGCCGTCCTCGCCCTGCGGCGCCGCGAACCGGACCTCGCCCGCACCTTCCGGGTGCCGCTGTTCCCGTCTCTCCCGCTGCTCGGCGTCGGCTGCTGTCTCTACCTGATGTACGAGACCGGGCGGGCGGCCTGGTTCCAGTTCGCCGTGTTCCTCGCCGTCGGCCTGCTGGTCTACCTCGGCTACGGCCGCCGCAACTCCCGCCTCGCCGACGCGATCACGCCGGACGGGGCCACTGTCCCGGAGCCGTCGGCAGTCTGAACCACACCGCCTTGCCGGACTCGGTCGGCCGGTGCCCGCACGACGAACTCAGCGCCCGCACCAGCAACAGCCCCCGCCCGTGCTCCTGCCACGGATCGGGCTCCCCGCACGGCGCGCCCAGATCACCCGGCGGCGCCGGGTCCGGGTCGTGCACCTCCACCCGGCACCCCGACGGCAACAACTCCACGACCAGCTCTATCGGGACGTCGCCGCCGGTGTGCTCGATGGCGTTGGCGACCAGTTCGGCGGTGAGGAGTTCGGCGGTGTCGCTGTCCGCGCCGTGCTCCACCTCGGCCAGCGCCGTGCGCACCAGGGCGCGGGCCACGGGCACGGCCGCGGCGGAGTGCGGCAGTGCGATGCGCCAGGAGGCGGAGGGGCGTTCGTGCACGACTGGTCCGATCATGGGCAGGCTGTCCTGCTTTCAACCTTATGTAGGGTACGACCCCGTCCGGCAGAGACGTCCGGCAGGCGCCGTAGGGGACTTTCGGCCCGGTGTGTTGCGGCCTACCCCGAGCAACGCCCCGCCGCGCGCGGCCGCTCCCGCTGTTACGCCCCTGTGGGCGACCCGTGACGGACTGACCGGACCCTGCCAGGAAGCGTATCGCGCACCCGTGACGACAGTCACGAAGCGGTGATAACTTCGTGAGGCAGCGTCCGCCCCTTCCGAGGAGGCCGCACGTCTTGAGTCCCTTCACCGGCTCCGCAGCCCGCACCTCCGACTGGCGTCACCTCCGCGTCGAACACACCGACGGCGTCGCCACGGTCACCCTGGCCCGCCCCGAGAAACTCAACGCCCTCACCTTCGGCGCCTACGCCGACCTGCGCGACCTGCTTGCCGAACTGTCCCGGGAACGCTCCGTGCGCGCCCTGGTCCTCGCGGGGGAGGGGCGCGGCTTCTGCTCGGGCGGCGACGTCGAGGAGATCATCGGCGCCACCCTCGACATGGACACCGCCCACCTCCTCGACTTCAACCGGATGACCGGCCAGGTGGTCAGGGCGGTACGGGAATGCCCGTTCCCGGTGATCGCGGCGCTGCACGGGGTGGCGGCGGGCGCGGGGGCGGTGCTCGCCCTGGCGGCGGACTTCCGGGTGGCCGACCCCACCACCCGCTTCGCCTTCCTCTTCACCAGGGTCGGCCTCTCGGGCGGCGACATGGGCGCCGCGTACCTCCTGCCGAGGATCGTCGGCCTCGGCCACGCCACCCGCCTGCTGATGCTGGGCGATCCCGTCCACGCCCCCGAGGCCGAACGCATCGGCCTCATCAGTGAGTTGACGCCGGAGGGCGCGGCCGACGCAGCGGCCCACTCCCTGGCCGCCCGCCTGTCCAAGGGCCCCACCCTGGCCCACGCCCAGACAAAAGCCCTCCTCACAGCAGAGCTGGACATGCCGTTGTCGGCGGCCATAGAACTGGACGCCTCCACCCAGGCGTTACTGATGACAGGCCCCAACTACGCGGAATTCCAAGCAGCCTTCACCACCAAACGCCCCCCGAACTGGCAGGACCGCTAAGAAGATGCGCCCCCAACCGATCCCGCCACTGCCAGGGGCGCGAGGAACCGCGCACGCGGGTCTACCAAACCCCAACTCGCCAACGCCGCTGACCATCCCCACCCAAGGGGCGCGGGGAACTGCGCGACCAGCCACAACGCACCCGCACCCGCCCACGGCGAACCCGCACCCGCCCACGGCGAACCCGCACCCCACCCGCATAGCGGTCGTCGGCGGAGGTCCCGGCGGCCTCTACGCCGCCGCGTTGCTGAAACGCCGGCACCCCGCCCACCGCGTCACGCTGTGGGACCGCACCGCCCCCGAAGAGACCTTCGGTTTCGGAGTGGTCCTCTCCGACGAGACCCTGGGCGGCATGGAACACGCCGACCCCACCCTCTACGCGTCCCTGAAAGGCCACTTCACCCGCTGGGACGACATAGAGATCGTCCACCGCGACACCCGCCACACCTCAACGGGCCACACCTTCGCGGCGTTGGCGAGAAAAGACCTCCTGCGCCTCCTCCACGACCGCTGCGAGGAACTCGGCGTGGATCTCCGCCCGCACACCACGGCCCCACCCCCCGCCGACCTGTCGGCCACCCACGACCTCGTGGTGGCCGCCGACGGAGTCAACAGCACGACGCGCGCCGCCTACGCGCACACCTTCCGCCCCCGGGTGACCCCGCACCGTTGCCGCTACATCTGGCTCGCCACCGACGTCGCGTTCGACGCGTTCCGCTTCGAGATCGCCGAGACCGAGCACGGCGTGATGCAATTGCACGGCTACCCGTACGCGCCCCACGCCTCCACGGTCATCGTCGAGATGCGCGAGGAGGTGTGGCGGGCGGCCGGTTTCGACGCCCCGGACACCCACGCGTCGATCACCCGCTGCGCCCGGATCTTCGCGGACGCGCTCGGCGGCAGACCCCTGCGCTCCAACAACTCGGCGTGGACGGTGTTCCGCACGGTCGTCAACGAACGCTGGTCGCACGGCAACACCGTGCTGCTCGGCGACGCCGCCCACACCGCCCACTTCTCCATCGGCTCCGGCACCAAACTCGCCGTCGAGGACGCCCTCGCCCTCACCGCCTGCCTGGCCGAACACCCCACCCTGGAAGGGGCGTTGACGGCCTACGAGGAGGAACGGCGCCCCGTCGTCGCCTCCACCCAACGCGCCGCCCGCGCCAGCCTGGAGTGGTTCGAGAACCTGCCCCTGCATCTCGACCAGCCGCCCCGCCAGTTCGCGTTCAACCTCCTCACCCGCAGCCGCCGCGTCACCCACGACAACCTCCGGCTGCGCGACGCCCGCTTCACCGGCGCCGTGGAGCGGGAGTTCGGCTGCCCGCCGGACACGCCCCCGATGTTCACGCCGCTGCGGCTGCGCGGCCTGACCCTGCGCAACCGGGTCGTCGTCTCGCCCATGGACCTGTACTCCGCGACCGACGGCGTCCCCGGCGACTTCCACCTCGTCCACCTCGGCGCCCGGGCCCTCGGCGGCGCCGGACTGGTGATGACCGAGATGGTCTGCGTCAGCCCCGAGGCCCGCATCACCCCGGGCTGCACCGGCCTCTACAACGGCGTCCAGGTTGCCGCCTGGCGAAGGATCACGGACTTCGTGCACCGCCAGGCACCCGGCACCGCGATCGGCGTCCAGCTCGGGCACGCCGGCCGCAAGGGCTCGACCAAGCCGATGTGGCAGGGCATGGACGAACCCCTCGCCGAGGGCAACTGGCCGCTGGTGGCGGCCTCTCCGCTGCCCTACCGCCCCGGCAGCCAGACCCCGCGCGCACTGGGCCGCGCCCAACTCACCGACCTGCGCGAACAGTTCACGGCGGCCACCCTCCGGGCCGCCCGCGCCGGGTTCGACCTCCTCGAACTGCACTGCGCGCACGGCTACTTGCTCTCCGGGTTCCTCTCCCCGCTCACCAACCGCCGCACCGACGCCTACGGCGGCCCGCTCTGCCGCCGGCTCCGCTTCCCGCTGGAGGTGTTCGACGCGATGCGGGGCGCCTGGCCCGAGGAACGGCCCATGACGGTCCGCATCTCCGCCACCGACTGGGCCGACGGCGGCACCAGCGCCGAGGACGCCGTCGAGATCGCCCGCGCCTTCGCGGCCCACGGCGCCGACGCCGTCGACGTGTCGACCGGGCAGGTGGTGGCCGACGAGCGGCCGGAGTTCGGGCGCTCGTACCAGACGCCGTTCGCCGACCGGATACGGCACGCGGCGCGCGTCCCGGTCATCGCGGTCGGCGCGATCTCCTCCTGGGACGACGTCAACTCCCTTGTCCTGGCCGGGCGTACGGACCTGTGCGCGCTCGCCCGCCCGCACCTGTACGACCCGCAGTGGACCCTGCACGCGGCCGCCGAACAGGGCTACGAGGGCCCCGGCGTCCACTGGCCCGACCCGTACCTCCCCGGCCGCAGACCCCCACGCACCGGCCGCACGGACACCCCCAAACGCCGCCTGCACCGGGAGAGTTGAAGCACCCTCACGACCGACTGACCGGCTCACACCCCCACGAACCCGGCCCCCGCGTCCCGCAACCGCTCGTGCAGCCCCCGGAACACCGCCGCCGACCGCTCGCCCGGCCAGCCCTCGGGGAGCAGCCGGGCCGGAAGACCGGGGTCGGTGTAGGGCAGGCGGCGCCAGGAGTCGAGGGCGAGCAGGTAGTCGCGGTACGCCTCCTCGGCGGGCGGGGGGTCCGCGCGCCGCTCCCAGGCGCGCAGCACCGGACCGTGCCGGTCGAGGAACCCCTCGTGCTCCTTCGCGATCGCCGCCAGGTCCCACCAGCGGGTGACGGCGTCGGCGGTCGCCGCGTAGCCGAGGTGGTCGCCGCGGAAGAAGTCGACGTACGGGTCGAGGCGGAGCCGTCGCAGGGTGTGGTGGCTCTCCTCGTACAGCCGGGCCGGGGCGATCCACACCCCGGGCGCGGCCGTGCCGAAACCGAGCCCGGCCAGCCGGGAGCGCAGCACGTGCCGTTTCTGCCGTTCCGACTCCGGCACGGAGAACACCGCGAGCACCCAGCCGGTGTCGTCGGCGGCGCCGTCCGCGTAGATGCGCCGGTCGCCGTCGTCGAGCAACTGGCGTGCGTCGGGCGACAGTTCGTACCCGGCGGCGCCCTGCGTGGTGCGGGCCGGGACGAGCAGGCCGCGGCGTTTGAGGCGGGACACCGAGGAGCGCACCGAGGGCGCGTCCACCCCGACCGCGGCAAGCAGCCGGATCAGCTCGGCGACGGGTACCGGGCCGGGCACGAAGCGGCCGTACGCGCCGTAGAGGGTGACGATGAGGGACCGTGGGGCATGCTGGTCGGACACGTTGATCATCTTAGGTCGTCGACATCAGCCCTGGTCACCATGGGTGCGCAGGCGGAACCGCTGGAGTTTCCCGGTCGCCGTGCGCGGCAGCGCCGCCACCGGATGGATCTCACGCGGACACTTGTACGGCACCAGTTCGGACCGCACGAACGCGCGCAGCGCCTCCGGGTCCCGCGCGGCGCCCTCGGCCAGGACCACGTACGCCACCACGACCTGCCCGCGCGCCTCGTCGGGCCGCCCCACGACGGCCGCGTCGAGCACGTCGGGATGGCGCAGCAACGCGTCCTCGACCTCGGGCCCCGCGACGTTGTGCCCGGCGGTGATGATCATGTCGTCGGCGCGTGCCACATACCGGAAGTACCCGTCGGCCTCGCGGACATAGGTGTCGCCGGTGACGTTCCAGCCGCCGCGCACATACTCCCGCTGCCGCTCGTCGGCGAGGTAACGGCAGCCGACCGGGCCGCGCACCGCGAGCAGCCCGGGCACGCCGTCCGGCACCGGGCTGCCGTGCTCGTCCTGCACCCGCGCCTGCCATCCCGGGACGGGGATTCCGGTCGTCCCCGGCCGGATCAGGTCGTCGGCGGCGGAGACGAAGATGTGCAGCAGCTCGGTCGCGCCGATGCCGTTGACGATCCGCAGCCCGGTCCGCTCCCGCCAGGCGTGCCAGGTCGCGGCCGGCAGGTTCTCGCCCGCCGAGACACAGCGCCGCAGCGACGACAGGTCGTACCCGTCGGCCTCGGCGAGCATCGTGCGGTAGGCGGTCGGCGCGGTGAACAGCACCGACACCCGGTGCGCGGCGATCGCGGGCAACAGCTGCCGGGGGCCCGCCTGTTCGAGCAGCAGCGCGCTCGCGCCGACCCGCAGCGGAAAGACCACCAGACCGCCGAGCCCGAACGTGAACCCCAACGGCGAACTCCCCGCGAACACATCGTCCGCCCCCGGCCGCAGCACATGCTTCGAGAAGGTGTCCGCGACGGCGAGCACATCGCGGTGGAAGTGCAGACAGCCCTTGGGACGGCCGGTGGTGCCGGAGGTGAACGCGATCAGCGCGACATCGTCGGCCGCCGTGTCGACGGCGGTGAACGGCGTTGCGGGCGCCGGGAGTCGGAGCAGGTCGTCGGGGCCTTCGCCGCCGTACGGCGTGATCCGCAGGCCCGGTGCCTCGGCCTTGGCGAGGTCGTCGACGAACCGGGCGTCGCACAGCGCGTGCCGCACCTGGGCGATCCCGCAGACGGTGCTCAACTCGTGCGGCCGCAGCTGCGCCAGGACGGTCACCGCGATCCCGCCCGCCTTCAGCACCGCCAGCCAACAGGCCACCAGCCACGGGGTGGTGGGGCCGCGCAGCAGCACCCGGTTGCCGGGGACCACCCCGAGATCACCGGTGAGCAGATGCGCGAGCCGGTCCACCCGGGTCCTCAACTCGCCGTAGCTCCACGAGGGTTGGCCGGGGATGTGCAGCGCGGGGCGGCCGGGGTCGGGGCCCGCGAGGAGTTCGGCGGCGCAGTTCAGCCGGTCGGGGTAGCGCAGTTCGGGCAGGTCGAAACGGAGGTCGGGCCACTGCTCGGGCGGCGGGAGATGGTCCCGCGCGAAGGTGTCGACATGGGCCGAGACGATCATGACGGTTCGCCCCCTGATCGCGTCCTGCGTCCGGTGCGCGGACGGCAGCCGGAGTGGCCGGAGCACCCGGAGCGGCCCGGACGCGCTGCCGTACGGGTCGAGTGTGCGGTGGTACGGGCCGGGCGTCCTGCGCGGGTTCGCCCACCGAGCGTATCGCGTTGGTGACGGCAGTCAATGGTGCGCGATACCGTCGGAGCAGTGGCCGTACCGGCCGCGAGGAGAGGGGACCACATGCCCGCATTCTCACTCGAACCGGCACAGAACGACTGGTGTGCCACGCTGCGCACCCTGGCCGCCGAACGGCTGCGCCCGCTCGCCGAGCAGGGCGAGCCGGGCCGGGTGAACCGTCCCCTGATCGCCGCACTCGGCCAACTCGGCCTGTTATCAAGGCTGTTCACGTCCGGCGCGCTCGACCTCTGTCTGATGCGGGAGTCCCTCGCCCACGCCTGCACCGAGGCGGAGACCGCCCTCGCCCTCCAGGGCCTCGGCGCCCACCCCGTGCACGCCCACGGCACCCCGGCCCAGCGCGCCCACTGGCTGCCCCGGGTGTCCGACGGCACGGCGGTGGCCGCCTTCGCGCTGAGCGAGCCGGGTGCCGGGTCGGACGCGGGCGCTCTCGAACTCCGGGCGGAGCAAGGCGACTTGGGGACCGGCTGGCGGCTCACCGGCACCAAGTGCTGGATCTCCAACGCCCCCGACGCCGACTTCTACACCGTCTTCGCCCGCACCCGCCCCGGCACCGGCGCCCGGGGCGTCACCGCCTTCCTCGTCCCCGCCGACCGCCCGGGCCTCACCGGCGCCGCCCTCGACATGCTCTCCCCGCACCCGATCGGCACCCTCACCTTCGACGCCGTGCCCGTCACCTGCGACGACGTCCTCGGCAGCGTCGACGGCGGGTTCCGCGTCGCCATGGGAACCCTCGACCTGTTCCGCCCCAGCGTCGGCGCCTTCGCCGTCGGCATGGCCCGCGCCGCCCTCGACGCCACCCTCGCCCACACCGCTCGACGGGACGCGTTCGGCGGCAAGTTGAGGGACCTCCAGACGGTCGCCCACCAGGTCGCGGAGATGTCCCTGCGCACCGAGGCGGCCCGGCTGCTGGTCTACGCGGCGGCCAGCGCGTACGACGCGGGGGCCCCGGACGTGCCCGCCCGCGCCGCGATGGCGAAACTCCTCGCCACCGAGACGGCCCAGTACGTCGTCGATGGCGCGGTCCAACTGCACGGCGCCCGCGCCCTGCGCCGTGGCCACCTCCTCGAACACCTCTACCGCGAGGTCCGCGCCCCCCGCATCTACGAGGGCGCGACCGAGGTCCAACGGGACATCATCGCCCGGGAGTTGTACAGAAACGCGCCCGGTGCGCAAGGAGCGGCGGCCCGATGAGCGTCGAGCGCGTCAACCCGTCCGAGCTGTCCCCGCCGACCGGCTTCTCGCACGCCGTCGTCGCCACCGGCACCCGCGTCGTCCTCCTCGCCGGGCAGACCGCCCTCGACCGGCACGGCAGGGTGGTCGGCGAGACCCTCCCCGAACAGTTCCGGCGGGCCCTGGCCAACCTGCTGGCCGCCCTCACCGCCACCGGGGGCACCCCGGTCGACCTCGCCCGGGTCACCGTCTACGCCACGGACCTCGCCGCGTACCGCACCCACGCACCCGAACTGGGCCGCGTCTGGCGGGAGTTGGCGGGCCGCACCTATCCGGCGATGGCGGTCGTGGAGGTGGTCCGACTCTGGGACGAGCGGGCGCTGATCGAACTGGACGGGTTCGCGGTGCTGCCATGACGGGAGGGAGACCGGAGCGGACCGGGCGGCGACGCGCCGACGCTCCCCGGAAATTTCACGACAAACGGAATATGTTCACCCTGCCCGGTGCGGACTCGCTGCCAACAGGGTGACGATCACGGGCAGGGGAGCGCGCGGCCGGTACGAAGTGGAACCCCATCCTCCGGAGGTGTTCCATGCCCACTCTGTCCCTGCGCCCCGCACTCGGCGCCGCCGCCCTGCTCCTGCTGGCCGCCCTGCCCACCGGCCCCGCCACCGCGGCCCCGACCGAGAACGTCACCGTCGCCGCGACCGGCACCCTCGCCGCCGACGGCACCGTCACCCTCTCCGGCACCTACCGCTGCGTGCGCGGCACCAGCCCGGTCTTCGTCAGCTCGTCCGTCAGCCAGGGCACCCACGAGGTCAAGTACGGCATCGGCGGCACCACGGCCGTCTGCGACGGCGCCGAGCACCGGTGGCAGAACACCGGCAAGCCGTCCAAGGACACCCTCAAGGCGGGCACCGCCCAGGTCGAGGCGACGCTCATGGAACTCCGTTTCAAGGGCCTGCTACCCCTCCCCGTCTTCCACGCGGCCCACACCCAGGCCGTGACACTCGGCAAGGGCTGAGCAGCGCGGGGGCGCGAGACATCGACGGTCACGCGTCCCCGGCGGTGACTCCGTACCGTTCCGGTAGGGCTTCCTGAACATGACTGGTCTGCAAGCGAGTTCCTGGCTTTTCGACCTCTCGGGGCGGAGGGCCCTGGCGCTCATCGAGGGGCGGCGATGCAGCAGGACGGAAGGCGATCGTGCTGCCTGATGCGCTCCTCGACAGCTACTCCAAGGTCGTGGACTTCGGTGTGACGGTCGGTCGTCGATCGACCTCCGGACGCGATGAGTTTCGCCGCTGCTTAGATTCCGCCGTGAGCATCCGCGGTCCCGAGATGGATGCCATCGCAGCGTTCACCTTTATCTTCACCTGTCCCTGCGCGCCGAGAATGACATCTTCACGGCCGCAGTCGTCTTGGACGACTTGCTCGTGCCGGCTTCGATCTTGATGTGCCGACGCATGACATGTGACCGGACGTCTTCAGCCTGTGTGTTGAGGGAGGGTTGCTCCGGGTTCTGTTCCCCGCCGACGGGTACAGCCCTGAGGCGAAACCCCAGGGCTGCACGATGGTCGGAGGTCGGACTGGTGGACTTCAGTTACAGTGCGGACCCCTGGTCGTCGGTATCCGCTTCCAAGTCCACGGCATATACGGGTCGTTCGTCGATCCCGAGAATGCGCATCAACTCAGTTGTCGGAATCCGGTATCGGCCTCCGACGCGGAGGACCGGGCAGGGGAATTCGTTCCTGTGGATCAGCCGGTACCCGGTCGCCGTGCAGACGCCGAGCGCGCGGACCGCCGTCCGGAGGTCGACCGTGACCGGCAGATCGAACATTTCGGTGAAGCTGAGTTGAGTGTACGGCGGGTGATTCACGGCCGCCTCGCAGCACGTCGAATCGGCAAGGTGCCGACACGACGCCTGATTCGATGGTTCCGGATACTGCGTCCCACCTTTCGCGCTCCTACCTCGTCGTCGATGCCGACGAAGGCCTCGTCGCGCAAATGCTCCGGGCGCACCTGAAAGCGCAGAGGGGCATGGAGACCGTCCGGACCATCAGGGCGGTCGACTTGTACGTCCAGACCTTGCTGTCGCCTCGTAGAGGTGTCGACTGTCTCGTCCGTCACGTTGACGGCATTGTCCTGCGTGATGGTCTCCACCCGAGTGGAAGGGATCTCGCGCAGACGGGCACGAGCAAAACACCATGCCCTTTTCCGCGCCGCCTTGATCAGGGGTGTGATGGAGAGGCGGCTCGCGGTACCTGGAGCCGCCAGCTCTTGGAGAAGAGCCAGAGCCATTTCGGCCTCTACGTCCGATCGGTCGGCGCGCAGGCGACTGCAGATGCGGTGGACCGTCCCGGCCATCCTCGGTAGAGCCAGCCAGATCACCAGGAGCTTCTCGGCTCCGTGCGAGGCACGGGGGGAGAGCGAGGCGCTGAGCACTGCTGTCCATACTGCGGCCGAAAAGTGAGGGTCGGCATCCGGCCCGTACAGGGCCTCGTGTGCCTCGGCGGCTGTCAGCCGGACCGGCGCCGCACCATTTGTATCCGCCGTGACGGTCACCGTGACCGCGTCTTTGACTCGGGGATTGTCGAAGTGCTGCCTTACTGAGGCGAACACACTGGTGGGAGGGGGATACGTCATGGACATCCTGTCTTGGAGTTGAGAGCGCTCAGGTGTTGGGCGAACGGAGAGACAGCGGGGGCGCACACGTCGCAATCCGGGCAAAATGGAAAGAAGCCCCGTGCGTCCCACTTTTCTACTCACGCACGCGGTGTCGAACTCGCTGGCCAGTAACCGGTATCGCCGGTTACCGACACGTGATGGGTGCGGCAGGGGCGAGAGTTCGCCGCCGCACGGAAGCCGCAGCGAGCTGATACGGCGCGAGGCTGTAGGTGAGAGGGTGCCCACCCGGGGGTGGGCACCCTCAAGCCTGTGGGATTCAGGCGGTCTCGGGGGACGGGGCGTCCGGGACCTCGGCCCGGTGGTTTGCGGGACTTACTTCCTCAGCCTGGTCGGCCGGCCGACGACGACGGCTCGGTGGGAAGCCGGGGGACTGCCGGAGTCGGGTCACCCGACGGTTTCGCTGGCGGTTGTTCATGGAGCTGAAGATCCTTCCTGACTGGGAATTGCACTGGCCTCTCGCCCTTCTGCGAGCGGCTGATGCCATCGTGCACGGGGGGCCGAGACCGCCGTGAAGCGGAAACTGAGGGAAAACTGAGCCCTGGGGGCGTGAGGGAGCACGTGTGTGTGAAGCGGGGTGCGGCTGCGCACAGATGAAAGGGCGCCGTTGAGCGGCATCGGCCCACTGGTGTCGCTACGTGGAAGGAGAGGCGATGGAGGGGCATGTGCTGGGCCCGGTCAGAGCCGAAGTGGCAGGTCGTGGCCGAGTCTTCGGGAAGACGAAGGCGGCTGCTCTGTTCGCGCTGTTGGCGACATCACCGGGATGTCGGCGTACCAGGAAGGAGGTCGCGGAAGTTCTCTGGCCGGATAAGGCAAGGACTGAGGGCTTGGTGGATAGAGCTGTCTCCGACCTCCGGCAGCAGCTGGGCAAGGAGATCGTGCCCCAGGGCACATCAGGCTTCTGCACGCTTCGCTTGCCAGAGGGGAGCGTCGACTACCTCCGTTTTCGTGAGGGCGTGCGGAGGGCCGCCGAGTTGCCCCTTCCTGAGCAGTTCGAATGGCTCAGCGTGGCCTTGGCGGAATGGACCGACGACGAACCGCTGAGCGGGCTGCCCCAGAAGGGTTTCCAGGTACGTAGGGAGCAGATGCGAGCCGAACGGATGGCTGCCGTCCATGACCAACTGGATGCGGGGTGGAGATGCCGGGAGGAGAAATGGCTCCGCGAGGAGACGGAGAAATGGTTCGAGCGCGCTCCGGAAGATCCTCAGATCCTCCGGTTCTATCTGCTTTCTCACGGCCAGGAACTGTCGGACCGTAAGCGTGAACGCATCATCAGCCAGTGGCGAAAGCGTCACGGTAACCCGGGCGTTGACCTACAGAGCGCCATCGACCGGTTACGTGAGGGCGAATCCTCTTCCGGCGGGACGATCCGTCCACCTGTTCCGGATCAGTTACCCCCCAACCCGCGCCGGCCCATCGGGCAGGAGGGGCTGATCCGTGATCTCGTCGACGCCGTGTGCGAACAACAGGACGCCGGTAACTTGGCGCTGGTCGTCATCAGCGGTATGGCGGGCGTGGGGAAGTCCACGGTGGGTCGCCACCTCGCACACCGATTGAGGGATCGATTCCCGGACGGTGTGCTCTACGGTGAACTGAACGGATTTGCCGACGGCGATGTGAAGCCTGCCGAACCGGAACAAATTCTTGACGGATTCTTGGCTGCTCTGCCGCCCTACTCCACGGTGACGGGGCGGCAGAGCAAGAGCGCGGCGTTGCGTTCAGCCCTGGCCCATCGTTCGGTTCTTATCGTCCTCGATGACGCGTTGAACGCTCAGCAGGTGCTGCCGTTGCTTCCGGGCGTGGGCACCAGCGCCGTGATCATCACCAGTCGCAATGATCTAGGCGGCCTGCGTTCCCAGAACGAGGTGCAGTTTCGCAAGATGGAACTATTACGGGATGAAGATGCCCTGGAAGTACTCCAGGAGAAGGTGGCCGCAGCGGACCGGACGAAATATGCCCATGCATTTGCCGAACTGGTCCGTCTCTGCGGGCGGTTGCCGCTGGCGCTCACCGTGGTGGCGAGGCGTCTGGAAGACCTGCGCCCGCTGAACACCATCCACGCCTTGGTGCGTGAGATGAAGGAGGACCGGGCGAGACTGGACGCTCTCCACCTTCCGGAGCACGAGATGTCGGTACGTGTGGCACTGAACTGCTCCGTACGCGCGCTCAGCGAGGAGGCTCGGCTACTGCTGTGGCAACTGGCCCTTCACCCTGGCCCCAGTGCTACTTGGGATGCCGTGATGGATCTCGGGTCGGCGACGGGCGGTGGCGTGCGCGTGGGTCCGGCACTGGGGGAGCTCGTGACGGCGAACCTGGTGGAATTTCAGTCCGGCCGCTACCGCTTGCATGACTTGGTGCGGGCCTTCGCCCGCCACCACCTGGACCCTGTGTCTTGCGAGGAAAAGCCGATTTTGGAACGAGCGACCGTGCGGCAGGTACTGGAACACCAGTTGCACAATGTGCGCGCCTGCGACCGGATTCTTGATCACCAGCGCACCCTGCCCATCGGTGAGCCCGACGGGGTCACGCTCACCGAACCCGCGGAGCCGGAGGAGGCCATAGCGCTGCTGGACGAGGAATACGAGACCGTTCAGCGAGGTATCCAATTGGCCGTCAGCCAGAGGATCGAGCGATATACGTGGCTACTGCCGATGGCGCTGGTCACCTATCAATGGCGTCGCCGCCGTCTTACCGATGCGCTGACAGGTCTCGGGTACGCAGCGGAGGTCGCGGAAGCCGTTGCTTCCCCCGCTGACTGCGCCATGGTCTACCGGATGCTGGCGGGAACACAGTGGCGACAGGGGAAGTTCGACTCGGCCGCCGCCCACCTGCAACGGGCTGTCCGGCTCAGCCGACAGGACGACAGCGAGACCGGTCGGCTGAGCCTCGCCCGCTCGCTGCACACGCTCGGACTCACCCTGCGTAAGCAGGACGAGGGGGAGGCTGCGGAGGAACACCTCCGCCAGGCGCTGGAGTTGTTCCGGGAGGTGTCGGATCTGGTGGGGGAGGCAGCTGCCCTGAACACCATCGGGGCGCTCCACCACGATCGTGGAGAGTTCGGAGAGGCACTCCGCTGGTGCACGGACGCTCTCCGAGTGATTGAGCGGACGGAGGAACGTAGCGGCCGGGCTGACGTGCTGTTCACCTTGGCCAAAGTGTGTCTGGCCCGCTCGGAGCGGGACAAGGCCATCCGCTTGTACGAGCAGGCTTGCGACATTTATCGGGAACAGGAGGACTGGCCCAACGAAGACAAGACGCGACGGCTCTTCGCGGACGTTCTGGTATCCGCCGGTCGCACGTGCGAGGCGGTGGCCGAACTGGAGAGGGTCATTGTGCTGCGTGAGCAGGCAGGAGGCGCGAACGTGCAGGAAGTCCGGGATCTGTTGGAGGGGCTGAGGTAATGGTTCCTGTCGATGACCGCGGCGTCACAACCGTGGGAGGTGGGTGCGGTAATACTCCCTGGGGTCGGGGCGCAGGCGCCTCGATGGTTGGCTCGATCCGAGTGGGGGCAGATGCGGGCGGAGCCGATCGAACACCTCCCGGACATCCGTCGGGCGATGCTTGGCCTCCCACTGGACCATCTGCAACGCGAGGGGCGCGAACTCTGCGGGTAGGGCGTCGAGCCGATCGGGCGGCAACACAGGGTAGTCCTTCGGTACACGTGCCTCCAGCCCGCCGTAGGGCAACCACATGATGGTCATCTCCAGCACCATGCAGCCCAACCCGAAGATGTCCGCCTGCTCCGTCAGCCCGGCGGGGTTGGTGTCCCACTGCTCAGGTGAGGCGTAGCCGAGAGTGCCGTGCGGACACTGCGTCTCCACCCCCATCTCGACCGCGTGCCCCATGTCGATGAGGCGAAGGCGGCCGTCCGGCTCCACGATGACGTTCTCAGGCTTCAGATCGCAGTGCACCATTCCTTTGTCGTGCACTTCCCGCAGGATCTGGCACAACTGACCGATGATCGAGGCCACTGCATCCGGGTACCTGACTGGTCGTGAGGCCATCAGGACGTCCCGAAGTTGTCGTCCTTCGATGTATTCCATCACCAAGCATCCACGGCCCTTGTAGGTGCCAGTCGCAATGATCTCTGGAATCGCCTCGATTTCAGTCATTGCGGCCATGCGAGAACCTTCCTTCAGGAGGGTTTCTCCTGCCCAACGGAAATCTGTTTTAGGTTCGAGCCCCCAGGGTTTTTGGACCTTCAGTGCCACCTTTCTCCCGTTTTTTCGGTCGCGGCCGGTGAAAAGGTCGCCCTGGCCGCCATACCCGAACATGTCCAGTACCTCATAGTGTTCTTCGATTTTGCCAAATTTCTCGATCTTCTTCATGCCTTTTTCAGCTTCCGTCTAGCCCCCATAGGTGGGGCGCCGAGTCGACCCTGACAACTGATAGCTACGCTCGAAGAAAAGAGGAAAGGAATGCCTCAGACATGGCTGCCCCCCGACGGGGTGTACCGCACATCCGAGGTCATCAAGGTATCCGCCGGCATGTTCAAGGTAGGAGAGTTCCGGTGCCCGGTGGCCGATGCCCTCAAGGCACGTGGCTACCAGTCCGCAGAGTTCGCGCCGCGTCGCCGTGAGCGGTTGGAGCACTTCGCCCTCGGCCCGTTCATGGCCGCCTGTGACGCTCGCGTTCGGACCTCCGATGCCGCGCCCCACCATGCCCGGACTCGCACCGCGCTTCCCCACGACGCACTCCAAGTCTGGTCGGACCATGGGCTGGCCATGTACGACGCGGCTTTCCCCGTAGATCCGGAACGTCCCCTGAGCGAGGTCCCCGAACCGTGGACGTACCGTTACCGGCCGTCCGGTCCGGACCTGCGGAACGCGGTGGAATACAGGCTCACCGTGTGGGGTCGCTGTCTGGCGTCTGCCGACGGGACATTCCGTGAACTCCGTCTGCCTGTTCACCGCCTGAATCGAAATCTTCCGCCGGAAGGGTTCATCGCTGCTGCTGCCCTGGTGTTGGCCGAGGGGGCACCCGGGCCGCCGCCGGAGCGGGTACGGATCGTTGAGTTCGCGCTGCATGACGGCCGTACACGTGAACTCTTCGACGGAACCAGGGCGCGGGCACTCGCCCGATACCGCGAACATGGCCCCGGTGCGTTGGCCAGCCTGCTGGACGGCCAGGAGTACCGTCCCGGAGCCCCGTGCGCCGAGTGTCCTTACGCGCGTGTCTGCCCGGCGCTGCGGTCGGCGCCCGGACTGTTGGGAATCGAGGCGACGGATCGACCGCGACGAACCTGGTCGGTGACCAACGGGCGCAACTACCGAGCCTGCCCGGCGCGTGACCACATGCGTCGGCTACACCTGCCCACGGCGGACTCCGTCGAACGCGAGGTGACAGCTGAGCGTGGCCGGGCGTTGCACGCTTACCTCGCTGACCGCCATGGCCATGGCTCTCCACGACCCTGCACCGTCGAGGTGCCCGAAGAGTGGGTGCCGGACGGATTTGAGCTGCCCGACCACGAACGCGCCCTCGGCGCACGGCTGTTGCGCGGACACTCTGCGGTCTGTCCCCTGCGGTGCGTCAAGGACGTTACGGATGTACGGACCGAGCCGCGGGTGGTCCGCCACGACACCGCCGCCGACGTGGTGGTGATAGCCGTTCCCGACCTGCTCTACCGGGACGCGGACTCATGGGTGTGGCGCGAGACCAAGACCTCGGCCGTCGACGGGCGGTCGAACCGCCCGTTGCTGGAGCGCTACCCCCAACTGGCCTTGGCTGTCCTGCTCGTCGCACGAGGTGATCTGGGTGGTACGTCGACCCGTGCCCGGGTCGAACTGGAGGTGCTGCGCCCCAGCGGGGCGGACCTGGAGATCATTGATCCTTTCGCCGCAGCCAACAGGACCGCGGCGGAGCAGGTCCTGCGGGAAATGGTGACCGAGTGGCATGGGGACGACGATTACGTGCCGACCCCCGGCCCTTCCTGCAACCGGTGCGAAGTCGCGCGCTGGTGCTCGGCCTCGCTCGCCGCCGGGGTACCCGCGTGAGCGCGTGGACGGCTGGGCGCCGGGACACTCAGCCGGACGCCGGCGAGGGATGGGGGAGTACGGGAGCTGAACTGTTCCGCGAACTCGCCGGCATGGTGGCGGCGTTGGCCGAGATCCAGGGCCTCCGCTCGTTCACATTGCCCTACCCCGGTTATGCCCAGAGTGCACTGGACCGCGTGGTGACGCACTGCCTCGATGTCGGGCAGACTCCGCCGAGAAGTCTTCCGGAGCTGTGGGAGTGGTGTCGGAACAGACCAGCCGGCGACTCGCTCTTCGGGGTCCCCACCTCCCTGGTCAGCCCGGATGCGACGTTGGTGCACCCCGTCGGCCTGATGCCTACTCGGACTTGTCTCGAAGTCGCCTCCCACCGGTCGGCCCGGGGCGTGGCGATGGAGGCCCACACGATCCTGGGTGACCTGGAGGCACGGTGCGGAACGGCTGAACGGTACCGGCGATGCCGGAATTTTCTGGCACGCCACCCTGTGGTCCATCAGCGGGACCGATTCGGGTCCGGGTGGAGCAAGGCCGTGTGGACCAGAGTCAAGGAACATTACCGGCCACTGCCCGAATCCCTGATTGTCGGCGATGTCTTCCTGCGTTGTTCTTCATGCGGGCTTCCCGCCCTGCCGCGCGGTCGTACCGTGCCGGTCCCGCCCGTCTCCGGAACCGGCGTCTGGTGTGAGGGAGAGGAATGCCCGCGCGGTGAACGTATGGAAATGATCCGCGACCCGGACCACGCCTGGGTACTACGGCGTTCGTTGCGTGTGTTCCTCGCGCTGCCGCACAGAGTCGAAGAGGCGGCCCTGGACGAACTTGATCACGCCGGAATCGATTACGAGGCTGTATCGGGACACCTGTGCGGCTACCGCTTGCGGAATACCGGTCCCGAAACTCTGGACATCCAGGTGTACGA
Organism: Streptomyces sp. NPDC091279; assembly: GCF_044757465.1. Taxonomy (NCBI): domain Bacteria; kingdom Bacillati; phylum Actinomycetota; class Actinomycetes; order Kitasatosporales; family Streptomycetaceae; genus Streptomyces; species Streptomyces sp. NPDC091279. The sequence continues at coordinate 191,671 of NZ_JBIVVA010000002.1, forward strand.
CCGATTGCAGCCGGGACTTCTCGCCGCCCATGTGACCGACACCATGCTGTCGGCGGATTTCACTTTCATTGTGGTGCCACAGCGGCTGGCCAGGCGCGACAACTACCACGCGACTTTCACTGCCGCCCTGCCCGCCCTGTTCCGGGAGCGAGTGGCGCTGACTTCGCCCGAGGACCTCGTGCACCGCTTCGGAGCGTCGCCCGCCGATCGTGACGACGCCGGGACAGCACACCACCGAGACCTGGGTCCGACCCGGGGAGAGGAGAAAGACGATGCGTAGCCTCACACCGCCCTTGAACGACGTGCTCCGCGCGCTCCAGGCATTCCTGGGGCCTTCCGTGCGCAAGCCCGTGCTGGAAGGGATGTGCCAGGTAGAACTCGGCCTGTACCTCCAGCAGAGACTGATGCCGGGTAGCCCGGCGGGCAGTGCTTGGGTTCTGTTCAGCGGATACGGGTTCGCGGAGGCGTACGGAGTGCCGCTGCCACCGAACGCCGCGAAGACACTGCGTGTCGCCCGGTACTCGCTGTGGACCCTGCGCAGGAGTCGGGCTTGGCGCGAAGCCCTCGAAAGCTATCAGCGGTTCGACATGAGGGTACGTGGCTACGACGTGTCGGACACCGAGTCCCCGGCTGTCCGCCGCGAGCTGTCCGTCGCGAGCGATCGCTTCCAGGCCTACGAGCAACTGCTGCGAACCGCTCCGCCACTGGCGGGCAAGCGACTGCCGATCGCGGGCCCGGGCCCACACGCCTTTCCCGTCAGTCGCTCCATGGCGGTGGTCGACCTGCCAGTCGTTCCGGACGTCCCCGTCGTAGCCCACGATATGGACATGGAACCGGCCGGGGCCGGTGCGCCTTTGCTCTTCACCAGGAAGGACCTGGAACGTACGGCGGCGGAGATGGACGCCGCGCACGCTCGTGTCGGTAAGGGAAATCCACCGCGTTGGCTGGAGCGGCTCCGGGCCTTCGAGCTGTCCACCAATGAGGACGGCACCTTCCGCAAGGTTCACGACTTCACGTTTACCGTCGACAAGATCCAGCATCTGCTCGGCATCGTGGGCACGGGCAAGAGCACCCTGCGCGACATCATCGCCGTTCACCTCGCGAAACTCGGCAAGCGCACCACCGTGGTGGTCTCCGACGTCGCGGAGGTGCTGAAGCTGGTCGAGTTCTACAACCTCTATACCGAAGGAGCGGCTTCCCCCGTGCTCGGTTCCTCCGGCCGGGAACGGCACGCCCAGCGGCTGCACCGTCGGCTGGCCGGGCGCGGAGAGCACCGATTGCTCGCCCATGACGACCCCGCCTTTGCGTACCTCGGCACCTCTTGCTTGCTCAACGTGAGGAGGCAGGAAGCCACGCCGTCCGCCGAGCCGCTCGCCTTCGGAGAGGCTCCTTGTACCCGGCTGCGACCACCGTCCGACCCACGACGAGGCACGAGAGACGGGCGGGGGCCCGCATGGCAGAAGAATCTGAGAAGTTGCCCTTACTGGTCGGTCTGCCCTCGACACCATGGAGCCCGTACCTTGGCCGGTGCCCATATTTGGGTGGCCACGCCGGCCAGTTTGATCGATTCGTCACCGCCCCGTGCACAGAACGGTGAGCGTATCCGCTACCTCGAACTCGCATGCCGTCGCAGCGACCTTGTGATCGTCGATGAGGCCGACCGCGTCCAGATGCAGTGGGACCAGACCTTCGCGCCTGCGGTAGTTCTCGCCAGTGACGAGGACAAGGGTCTGATCGATGAACTGACTCGGCACAAGATTCGGGAACTCGCGGCGAGCGGACGCACCCAGCTTTCCGAACGGGACGTGGAGATCTTCTCCGCTGCCCTCAACACCGCGGCAACCGCGACGGATCGCTTGTACGCGATGCTCGTCGCCGAGTACGACCTTCGCCGCTGGGTACGGACGGGGTACTTCAGCGCGTGGACGCTCCAACTCGGGCTGCTCGACGAACGCTACCCACTGCCGGAGGACAGCGGACAGGACCACCCGAACCGCGCACCCAGGGAAGCACTGGGCAATCTCCTCGACGCGTTCCGCGACAATCCCTTCGGCGATCGCCTCCGACGGACGGATCAGGACTTCGGCGAACTGACCGGACTTCTCAACGAACTGCTCCACACGGGCAATCCGGAGAACACCCGGCGTCACCTGTCGGATGTCATGGACGACACCTTCGGTATCGACGCGGCGTACATGGCCTCCCGACGACGGGAATACGAAGAAGAACTCGCCGTGTGGCAGCTCAAGGAAGAAGAACGGCAGAAGAAGCGCGGTCGCGAAGGCAGGCCGGGTAAGCCGCCGCAGACCCCCGAGCAGTGGCGAGAAGAACTTGCCAAACGCTTCGAGTTCACACTGTTGCTGAGCGCCCTCGAACCCCGCCTCGCCATGATCAACGCTATGTGGCCCAGGGTGGAGGCTGCCCTCAGCCTGGGCTACAACGAGATGTACCGTCGGCCGCTCGACTACGGACCCATGGTGCCCGAAGCACCCATGGGCAATGTGCTCGGATTCCAGTTCCGAGTCCCTGGCGAGGACGAAGGTGGCGTCCGCAGCGGCGAGTTGACCTTCTTCCGCTGTAGTGGAGTCGGCCGTGAACTGCTGCGCGCCATGCCCCACCTGGCTTCCGTGGACGGCCGGCCCGGTGCCCAGCTGCTGCTCATGTCCGGTAGCAGCTGGGCAGGTGCCTCCAGCCGCTACCACGTCTGTGTCCCGGTGGGCGTGATCATCGAGCCGCCGTTCGAAGTGACCGAGCGCATTGCGGCCGAGAGCGAGATGCGCTTCGAGTTCATCGACGACGGTGACGAGAAACTGCGCCTGTCCGGGACCGATCCGGAGGAGCGTCCCGCAAAGTTGCGTCGTATCGCCACGTACCTCGGTGCGGGAGAGTACGACGCTCTCGACGGTGGTCCGCTGGAGCGGGAACTCCTGTCCCTGCCACCGGGGCGCGACCAGATCCTGCTCCTGGTCGGCAGTTACGCCGAGGCACGCGTCGTGGCCGACACCCTGCACAACCTCAACTCCCGCTGGCGCGACAGCGTGCTGTGTCTTGTCTCGGACGACGAGGAGATCGGTCCGGAGGACGAGGCACCGTCTGCCTACCGTGCCCGGTCGCTACGGCGAGGCGACGTCGAGCACCTCAAAGACCTTGACGCGAACATCCTGGTGGCACCCCTGCTCGCTGTGGAACGTGGCCACAACATTCTCAATGACAACGCCGAGGCCGCGATCGGCACCGTCTACTTCCTGGCCCGGCCCAATCCGCATCCCGATGACCTGTCCCTGGCCGTCCACGCGGTCAACGACTGGATCGTCCGCGCGATCGAAAACGGCGATTTCGACACCTGGGTACGAGGGTGCGCCAGCATAGAGGAGGGCGCGGAAGAAGTCCGGCGTCTTGCCCGCTCGCGCTGGTACCAGGTGCTCGAACGCTCGATGGCATGGAGCCGCCTCGGCGATGAACGGGAGCGGGTCACCTGGGACCTGCTGGTTCTGATGTGGCAGGTGATCGGGCGGCTGGTGCGCGGCGGCGTGCCGGCCCGGGTGGTCTTCATCGACGCCGCTTTCGCTCCGAACCGCGCGGCGACACCACCGCGCGCCGACACACCACAGTCCAGTCTGCTGCACAGCGTGCTCGAAGTGCTGGACCCGTACTTCGACGACGGCACGAAGAAGGCCGAGGAGCAGTTCATCGCCCGCGCGTTGTACGAGCCGCTGCGGCGCATGCTCGCCAGGTTGCTCGCCGAGACTCCTGCTCCGGCCCATCCGCAAGAGCTCTATCCCACCATCTAGGAGAGCCCCTCATGTACCACACCATTCGCGTCACGGCCTATGAACCCGATCCGCTCCACGGACCCTGGCGGGAGGAATTACGCGTCCTGCGGCTCGGCGAGGATGTGCATGCGGAGCTCACCCGGATTCATGCCGAGGCCAACGGTGACACAGGCCGCGTCGACCGGTTGCCCGTACGCCAGCTCAACTCCCTGCTTCAGGCGATGGCACCGGGTGTCGTCGCTACCGGCCGCAACGCGGGAACCGACGGTCGCCTGCCATGGCTCTACGCACGGGAAGCCGTGCCGCCGGACGTCCTTGCTCCGCTGATCGGTACCTGGTCGGCAGGCCTGTTCCGGGAGGGCGACGATTGCGAGGGTGCCGATTTGGAGGAGTCCCTGGCGTCCGAGGACCCGGCTGCCGCTCTGCGGCTCCCCGAATGGGAGACCGAGGCGGTCGACCTGACTGAGACCGTGACATCGCCAGGTGGTACCGCCGAACCCGCCGGACGTCTCTACAGCCTGTTGCCGGAATGGGTCGCCTTTCGGCTGGCCGCCCGGCCGTTCCGTACACGCGGTACAACGCTCCAATTCCGCGTGGAGAGCTCGGGGAACGGAGCGCGTCTTGTCTCCTGGCCGCCCCAGCGGTACGAACACCGCAAGCAGACCTGGTACTACTCGGCGTGCTTGAACATCACTGTCCACACAGTGCCGTTCGCCCCTCAGTTCCGCGTTCATGTGTCCACCCAGGTGCGCCGGTGGGCCACACGGCTGGACGTACGTCCCTATCAGCTCGGCGGGGCGACAGTTCTGCTCGATGCCCCGCTGCCGTGGCCGGAGGGACCGGATCGAGGCTACCGGCTGACATCGAACACCCTCAGTTATGACCGGGGTCGAAAGGAACTTGGCTGGCGCCGCCACAGCCCCGCACTATTGCTGCCCGAACTGGACATCGTGCGTGGTTACCCGGAACCTGCGGAACTCTTCACTCACCCGGAACGCTGGATCAACGGATGCCGCGACGTGGCCGCCGGCATTGTCTACCACCCGTCGGTCGGTCCGCACGCGGTAGGACCCGGGTTGATGCCACGAGAGCGGGCAGACCTGAACGCATGGGTGGAGGAAGGGCTGCGTCCGGTGCTGCGCCGGGTCACCGATCTCAAGCGGGTGACTCGACGCAACACCCCGTCGCTGCTGCCTCGTTCGGGTACCCAGGGTGAGCCCGGTGTTCGAGACGCACAGATGGCTCTGCTACGCCGCGAGGCACTGGCGCGCACTCTGAACGGCCGCCCTTTGGAAGTCGAGGTCTTCTGGCAGTCTCCGGAGACCCGCGCCGCACTCTTGTCGGAATTGCCCAAGCTCATCGGGTTCCCTGCGGGTGAGAGGGTGGGCCCGAGTACCGACGATATCTGGCAGTGGCGAGACGACGGTATCGAGATCCGCGTGCACGCCCGACCCGCCGGACCCTTGGCCGAGGCTCTGCCCGTCTCTCGGGACCGCAGGCGTTCCAGGGCTGTCCGACTCGCGGAGGCGGTCGAGGGGCGCTGCGACATCGTGGCGGACCGGATGGGCTCGCCGCTCGGCGACGTCGGTGTCGTCATCGCGGAAATCGCCGGTAAGGAGCGTTTCGCCGCCGTCCCGGATTCCGATCCCAAACACGCGTTGCGCATCGCCTGGGCGCGACTGGGGTGGCTCAGCCAGTTCGTGAACCCGTCCGATGACGCCGCAAATGCCTTGGAGCACCGTGCTCGGTGGACGTGGCTGGACGCGTTCAGGCAACTCGGTGCGATCAGCCCTCCCGCTCACAGGGTGGGAGCCGGAATCCCGGGTGATCTTCAGTACGCGGCGCTCTGGCTGGTCCGGCATACCAGGAAGGGCCCCACCCGTTGTCCTGTCCGCCATCTCGTCGCGGTACGGGTCCGCCCCGGAGACGGACCCGACGCCATCGAGGGGTGGGACGCAGAGCGTTCCGAGTGGCTGCCGTACCCGCAGCTGTTGTTGTTGCTCTCCAAGACCCCCGCGCTGGCAGCGGAAACTGTGGGCCCGGCGGGGCGGCATGACGACGCGACCCCCGGGAAAGAGCGTCGGTCTACCGGCTACGTGGGTGTGCGGCAGCGTCAACAGCTAGAGATTGAGAGGCAGATTCGGGCCTTGCTCTTTCAACTCCGCGACCGCCCGACGCTGTTGCTGGTGGACGCGGCGAATCTGCGTCAGTGCTGGCCGCGGCTGCGCAACGGTTCGTTGGCCCGTGACATGCTCGGCTTCGGCATGGAGCCCGACCAGCGCCTCACGGGCTATGGGAACGATCTGCGGATGGTGCTCGTACGGGATGCGAACGCGCGGGAGGAGGTGGCGGAATGGTACGCCCATGACGGAAAGGAGAAGATCGGCTTTGCCGAAGGCGTGTGGGGGACGTCTGAGGAGGAGAGCCGAGTGTTCGCCAGTACGACTCCCACCCCGCATACGGCGGCGAAACTCCCCAAGGGACTCATGAAGCTGGTGCCGACGGCGACGGGCCGGACCGCTCCCGGAAAGACCGCCTGGAACCCGGGACAACTTGAGGTGACCGTGCTCGGCTGTCTCTCGGAAAAGGCACTGGCGGACTCGGGGCGCGAAGGTGACCCGCCGGACCAGCCGGCCGAGTGGGCGACGCTGACGCATCAACTGCGCTATCACGATGACTATCCTCCACTCGCCCGCCCGCTCCCGCTGCACCTGGCGCGCCTCGCAGGCGAGTACGTGCTTCCCACCGTGCAGGGGAAGGAGACCCACGGAACGGCATCCGATCCTGGCCAGCCGCCGGTATGCGCAGATGCGGGCGCCCGGACGGAATCCGCCGCCCGCTCCTTTTCTGCGACAGGTGAGGGCGACGCGGGCCACGCGACGAGCGTGCATTCTGATGCCGTGGCGTGAACCGGGCTTCGCCCGAACGCGACGCTGACACAGGTACCACCGATGGTCGTGCGTGGGTCCACCCGACCATCGGTCCCCGAACCATCGGTACGGATCTGAGGGCAGGACCGCGACCGTGCCCAGTAAGTGGAAAGTGCCCTCTGCCTGGATCGGTTGAACTCTTCGTCCCCGGCCAGAAGGCACTCGCTTCCACAGCCGTCGTCCCCAACGAGTCGGCGGGGGCTGGCCCAGTGACGGTCAGTCAGTCCGGCCGATTAGCCGGTCCCCGCTCGCGTCGGGTTCCGCTCAGGTGCGGTACGCGTAGTACGCCGCGTTCGGGTACGACGCGATGAGGCTGGCCACCGACCTGTTGTACGTGTTGGTGGAGTGGTACGTGAGGTACGGGACGCCCTGGGCCGTGCGGTTGGTGACGATCATGGAGTGGTCCTTGGACCCGTCCTTGTCGAAGTCCAGTTGCAGCACGTCGCCGATGTCCATCTGGTAGACGTTGGCGAGGCTGGTGGCCCGCTTCGAGGAGAGGGCGAACCAGGAGAACTCGTTCACGCCGACGAAGGAGTCCGACTGGATCTCGGAGTTGCCGAACCACTTGGTGAAGTCGTTCGTGTAGCCCGGGACATGGACCCAGCCGCCCGCCTTCAGGGCCTGGCTGACGAAGTTGGTGCAGTCGCCGCCGGCCCCCGCGCCGTTGAAGTCGGGGTAGGCCGCGTTGTACGTGCTCCAGTACTTGGTCGCGTAGGCCACCATCGCCTTGTAGTCGTAGCCGGAGGCGGTCAGGCTCTTCGGCTTGGCCGGTGCGGGCAGCGTGGTCGCCGAGCGGGTCGCCGAGGGCGGGTCGGCGGCAGCGGCGGCCGCGACCGCGACGGACGGCGCGGCCACCTGGTTCACCGCGAGGTAGCCGTCGTCGGTGTCCCGGACGCCGGTGAGCTGCCAGGTGCCCTGCCGGTCGGCGCGGAAGGTCAGTTCGTGGTGCGCCTGGAACCCGGTGGTCCTCGGCGCGGTGCCCTCGGCCTTCGCGTAGGTGAGGGTCGTGGTCTCGGTGACGGCGACCGTGGCCTGCCGGCCCTTCACGCGGGTGGCGTTCAGGGCGACGGCGGTGTCGGCCGCGCTGTACTTCTCACCGAGCTTGGCCAACCGGGCCTTGCGGGCGCCCAGTTGACCGAGGGTCGCGCTCTCCTCGCGGGACTGCGTGCCCGACAGCCGCACCTGGCCGGTGAAGCGGGAGGTGCGCTGCCTGGCCTGCTTGTCGGCCGTGCCCGACGCCGGGCTCACCAGGGCCTGTGTGCGGTCGGCGAAGACCGCGTCGGCCAGCCGCTGGAACGTGGCCTTCGTGCCGGCGTCCACCGTCGGGTCGTCGACGACGGCCGCGCCCGCGCTCCAGCTGGGCAGCGCGACACCGGCGACCACCGAGGACGCGGCCACCGTGATCATGACGGCACGGCGTTGCCGACGGCCTATTTTCCTTGATCTCAACGAGATTCCCTTCTCTGTCCTTACGCAACGGCGGTGGCATCTTCGCACAGGTTGTGTGCGCGGTGTGAAGAGTGGTCCGGTGCCCGAACTACCGTGATTCCAGGCTCACTTGACCACCGTGGACCAGTCGGGGGACTGGGCCGGGTCGAGGTCGCGCAGCCGCTGGAGCGTCTCGGGCCGCTGCACGTCGAGCCAGTCGGCCAGCTCCTTGAAGGACACGCACTGGACGCCCTTCTTGCCGCAGATGTTCCGCACCACCTGGTCGATGGCCTTCATGTAGATGCCGCCGTTCCAGTCCTCGAAGTGGTTGCCGATGAACAGCGGGGCCCGGCTGCCGTAGTAGACGCGGTCGAAACCGGCCATGTAGGAGGCGACGGTCTCCTCCTCCCAGTCGGGGTATTTGGCCGGATCGCCCTGGGTCTCGCCCTCGGACTGGTTGTAGAGGAAGTTGAAGTCCATCGACAGGCTCTGATACTTCCCGCCGGGATAGGGAAGCATCTGAAGCGGAAAGTCCCAGATGCCGTTCTTCTTGGACGGCCATATCTGGAAGTCGCCCGGCGAACTGGCGTCGTAGCGCCAGTTGTAGTCCTTGATGGCCTTCAGCAGATTCGGCTGGCCCTCAAGGCAGGGGGCGCGGCCGCCCACCACCTGCTTGCGGACGTCGAACGGCAGGGCGGGCAGATCCTTGTAGCCGGTGTTCGTCTTCCACTTCTCCACGAACGCGTAGAACTGGTCGATCTCGCTCTTCCACTCCTTGACGCTCCAGTCGCCGCCGCCCTTGGCGTCGCAGAAGTGGCCGTTGAAGTGGGTGCCGATCTCGTCGCCGTCCTCGTAGGCCGCGGCGAGTTGGGTGAGGGTGGTGCGGATGTGCTCGTCGGTGGGATAGCTGATCGCGGCGGAGCCCGGGGCGTGCTGGGGCGGGTGGTAGAGGTCCTTCCTGCTCTTGGGCAGCAGATAGATGCCGGTGAGGAAGAACGTCATATGGGCGTCGTACTCGCGGGCCAACTCCCGGTAGTGCGAGAAGAGTTGGTCGTCGCCCTGGAGTGCGCCGTCCCAGGAGAAGACGACGAACTGCGGTGGTTTCTCACCCGGCTTGAGCGGCACCGCCTTCAACTGCCCTTTCTGTGGGCCGGTGTAGGAGGTCGACCCGTCCCCGAGCACCTTGGTCCTGCCGTCCCACGCGGGTTCCTTCGTGGCGCGGGCCGCGTTCTGGCCGGTGTCCTTGGCCGAGGAGGCGGCCAGCTCGGTGCCGCCCCGCCCGCCGAACGCCAGATAGGCGCCGACCCCCGAGCAGACGACCAGGAAGGCCGCCGCGAGCGCCAGGAACCGGGCGGGGACGGCACGGCGGAACGAGGACGCCTTACGGCGGCGGCGACCGGAGGTCGGCTTCATACGCGGCTCAAATCTGCGAGGGGGGTTCCAGTGCGGGCACGGGTACGGGGACCGGGGGCACCGGTCAGCCCAGGGGGCTCATGGCGCCCGCCCAGATCGTGTACGGGACGCTGTCGTCGGCGGTTCCCGCGAGCCCGTCCAGCGGCAGCGGCTCCAGGCTCTTGGCCAGGTCCATGCGGTAGACGACCACCGCCGTCGACACGGCGCGGGCCGAACCGACGTACCAGGAAGCGGTGTCGTCGGCCGTGGTCCCGGCCTTGCCCGCCACCGCGGCCCCGGCGGGCGCCGCGTCCGGATGCGCCGTGCGGAAGGCGTCCGTGAGGGCCTGCGTGACGTTCTCGGCCACCCGGGCGCCGAACGCGCGACGGCTGTCCGGGCGGGCCAGCCGCACCGCCGAACCGTTCTTGGTGACGCGGCTCACGGAGTACGGCTCGGTGTGCCGGCCCGCCGCGTCGAACGTGGCGTAACCGCTGGCCATGCGGATCGCGCTCGGCGTGGAACTGCCCAGCGAGAGGGCGGGCACCTGCGGCCCCATGCTGGTGGCGAGCAGCCCGGCCGCCTGCGCCGTCTGCTTCACCTTGTCCAGGCCCGCGTCCATCCCCAGCTGCATGAACGGCGTGTTCACCGACTTCGCGAGCGCCTCACGCAGGGTCAGTCGGCCCCAGGAGGTGCGGCCGTCGTTGTGCGCGGCGACCTTCTTGCCGTTGCGATCCCAGTAGGGGCCCTCCGGCGTGGTGACGGGCACGGCGTCGTCGCCGTCGTAGAGGGACTGTGGGGTGACCGGCTCGCGGGGCGCGTCCCGCTCCTTGAGGGCGCCGTGTTCCAGACCGGCCGCGTACACGAACGGCAGGAAGGCCGAACCGGCCGCCACCGTCGTGGAGTTGGACTCGTTGTAGCCCTGCTTGCGGTGGTCGGGGCCGCCGTGGACGGCGAGAATGCGGCCGTCGTCGGCGACCGACGCGGCGCCGTAGTGGGCCGTGGCCTTCGCCTTCGGGTCGCTCTCGCGGGCCTTGTCGCGTTCCTTGGCCACCACGGCGTCGAGGGCCGCCTCCCGCTTGCGGTCGAACGTCGTGTAGATCTGGTAGCCGCCCAGGTCGAACTGTCGGGCCGAGATGTGGCCGGCCTTCTGGGCGTACTGGGAGGCGAGTTCCACCAGGTAGTCGCTCTGCTCGCCGGTGTCCCACAGCGGGTTGCGCTTGAGCGGCTCCGGGAAGGTCCGGTACGTGGCCCGCTCGGACGCCGACAGCTTGCCGTACTTCACCATCCGGTCCAAGATCCAGTTCCAGCGCTCCACGGCCCGCTTGTGGTTGGCGGCGCTCAGCGTCGAGTCGTACAGCCCGGCGCCCTTGAGCAGCGAGGCGAGGAACGCGGCCTGGCCGGCGTCGAGTTCGTTGACGTCCTTGCCGTAGTACGCCTGCGCGGCCCGTTGGATGCCGTAGGTGCCGCGGCCGAACCAGCTGGTGTTGAGGTACCCCTCCAGGATCGTGTCCTTGCTCATCTGGTTGTCGAGCTTGAGCGAGATCATCGCCTCGGTGAACTTGCGGCTGAGGGTCTGGTTCTGGTTCAGGTAGACGTTCTTGACGTACTGCTGGGTGATGGTCGAGCCGCCCTGGGTGTCACCCTGGCCGACCGTCCGCCACAGGGCGCGGGTGAGGCCCGTGAGAGAGACGCCGGGGTCGCTGTAGAAGCTCTCGTTCTCGGCCAGCAGCACGGCCCAACGGACGTCCTCGGGAATGTCCTTGAGCGGCATCGCCTGCCGCTGCACCCACCCGGTGCGGGCCATCGGCGTCCCGTCGGACCAGAAGTACACGTTGTCCTGCTGGGTGGCGTACGCGTTGAGGTTGCGCGGCACGTCGGTGACGGCGTAGGCGACGGTCAGGAACAGCCCGGTCAGACTGACGCCCGCCACGGTGGCCCCGAGCCACTGCCGCCCGGAGGGTATCCAACGGCGCCAGTCCGCACGGCCGGGACGCGGGTACCGGGGCCTGAACCGCCGTACGTACGGCGTCAGTCGGGCGCCGAGCGCGGCCAGCGAGGTCCCGGCGCGGACCCGGGCGGACGGTGGCCGGGCCGCCTTGCGCCGGTCGGCCCGCCCACCCGACGGCTTCAGCCGCAGAATCCGCAACGCCATGGTCTGGTCGGTGGGTTGAGGCGGCGGGACCTTCAACTGCATCGTCTGGTCGGCGAGTTGGGGCGGCGGCGCCTTCAACTGCATCGTCAGCTCGGGGTCCATCCGTGCCGGTGCCTGGTCGGCGTCCGGGTCGGTGGCGCGCGGCGCTCCGGGGGAGGTCCGCCGACGGTCCGGGGGGCCCTCGCTCTCCTCGGGGCCGTCCGATTCCCGCCCTGCCTCTGTCACTGCGTCTCCCCTCCGCACGGCGCGTGCCTCGGGCGGGTCGACGTAGCTGACGTGGACATGACTGACGTCCCCCTTCTCCCCACCGGCCACCCCCACGGCCTCGCGACGATACAAAAGTATCAGCGATCTTTTCGAAATCTCCATCAGGGAGGCAGGGCAAAAGCGACCAGAACTAACCATAAAAACGCGACGAGTTGACCGGAGAAGTGTGAGAAATGTGTGAGGCCGGTGTCTTTTACCGACTATTACCGGGGCGAATCCGGATGCTTCGAAAAAGCGCCGATCCCTTCCTCGCAGTTCCGTGGCCGAGGGGAGGAGAGGGGTCAATTCAGGCCAACTGCCGCGTCGGCAGCCGGGTGGCCGGGTCGGTGAGGCCGTCCATCAACGCGGCGGCCCAGCAGCAGTGATCGTGGCCGCCGGTGTACACGTGCAGCGCGGAGTCGAAACCCCGGGCCGTCATGAGCGCGTGCAGCCGGTGCAGATCGTCGGTCATCGGGCCCTCGCGGGAGCCGACGTCCATGCGGACGGTGACGTCACCGACGGGGGCCGTGGCGGCCTGCTCGTACAGCCAGGTGTCGCCGTCGGAGGCGATCGTCCGGGGGCGGGCGGTCATGCCGGGGCGCCACCAGGTCGAGGGGGAGTGGGCGAGGACCGTGCCGAACGCGTCCGGCCTGCGCAACGCCGTCGCCAGCGCCGTCAGGCCCCCCAGGCTCTGTCCGCACAGCACCGTGTGCCGGGCCGTCGTGCGGCCGGGCAGGTCGGCGGCCACGGCGGGCAGCAGCGCGTCGCAGAGCAGGTCGATGAAGGCGGGGTCGGCGCCGAGCTGACGCATCCGGGCCCCGGGGTCGGGGCTCGCCTCGACGCCGATGACGGCCAGCGGCGGGATGCGGCCCGCCGCCACGGCCGCGGTGAGGGCGCCGGTGACCTGGAAGCGGTCGAACCACTTCTCGCCGTCGAGCAGGACGAGCAGGCCCAGTTCGGCGTCCGGCGCGTCGGTGACCGGCACGAACCGGCGGACACGGCAGCCGCTCACGCCGTCGCCGGGGAGGCCGAAGGTGTCGGTCCGCCCGGCTCGGGCCGGTGCCGGAACGCCGCGCCACTCCGCCAGTGACGGGGCGCCGTCCAGCTCGATCAGCGAGCCGAACGGGCCTTCCGCGTGCGGGTTGAGCGGGTCCACCCGGTCGTCGGGCAGCCCGCGCGCCGAGCCGGAGCGGGGGCCGTCCGCGCCCAGGTGCGGATCGTCCGGGCCGAACGGATAAACGCGGTAGCCGCAGCGCAGCCCGAGCGGGAGCCGCAGGCTGACGAACCACACGTCGGTCCCCGCCAGGCGGCGCATCATGCCCCGCGCCGCGTGGTGTTTGTCGGTGACGCGGTTGGCCATCACATAGACGCCCGCCACGGGCCGGTCCTGGCGCCAGACGACCGTCACGAGACGTTCCCGAGCGGCCCCCGCGACCGGCTCGATCAACGGCGTTCCGGTGTCGGCCAGTTCCCGCCAGAAACGGTCGACGGCGGCGTTCCCCTCCGCCGTCCACGCGTCGAACAGCCGCCGCAGCCGCGGACTCTCGATGTCGTCGGCCGTGGTCACGTGGGTCATGGTGGCGTCGCCCTTTCGGAGCATCGCGGGACGGGGGACAGAGGGGCGGGGGGCAGGGGGCGAGGGGATGGGGAGGCCGACCCGGCGACCGGCCTCGGGGGAGTGGCGAGCCGCGTGACGCTGCCCACGGAGTCGAGGGTCGCGTCGACGGTCACCCCGGTGAGGGTTCTTGGCAGTCGCAACCACTCGGCGTCGTTGGCGAGCCGGGAGCCGGATGGCGAGAACGGTCCGCTTCGGACGCCCCGGGGTGTGCCCACGGTCAACGGCAGTGCCACCGCCGTGACCAGCGGGAACGGCCCCAGGAGTAGGGCGGCGGGGTGGGGCGGGCGAGGGTGGGGGTGGCCGAAGTTCGCTGTGTTCTTTCCAGCCGGGTTGGCGTTTTTCTGGACATGTAATGAGGTTAGGCTAACCTAATAACGCCTGCTGACAACTCTGTTGACAACCCTGGTCGCCGGAGGAAGAGGAGACATGACCGTCCAGTCGCCGTGCCCGCCGCCCGGGCCACCGTCCTGCGGGAACCACGGCCGCTCCGAGCCGTCGGGCCCCGCGTCGAGAGGCTCCCGGAACACCGGGCCACCACCCCCGTCGACGCCCGGGGTGTCCGGCTCCCCACGGCTTCCCGGCCCGTGAGATCCCGCACCCGGTCCGCCCGGCGGCCCCTCGCCGCGTCCCCCACCACGGGCTCCACCGGGACTTTCTGACCGACCACCGCCACCCCGCCGGTTCCCCACCCGGCCCGTTCCCCTTCCGTCCGAGGCGCGTTCGACGGCGGGCACGACCTCCCGTGCCGTCCCGCCGCGCTTCGCGACGCCCCGGTCCGTCCGCACAGCCCCCCACCGACGCCCCGCACCCCCGCTCACCCCACTCCGCTCACCCCGCCCCGCTCTCCCCACTCCCCAAGGAGCACCACGCACATGTCCACCCCCCGACCCTCCCGCCGCGCGGCGCTGCTCCCCGGTGCCGTGCTGACGGGAGCCCTGCTCCTGAGCGCCTGTGGCAGCGGCGGCGACAGCGACCCGGCCGGCACCCGGCAGACGGCGACGGCCACGACCCACCGCATCACCGACGCCGAGGGCCGCAAGGTCGACGTCCCCAGCACCCCGAAGCGGATCGTCGCGCTGAGCGAACCGACCCTCGACGCGGCCCTCGCACTCGGCATCGAACCGGTCGGCGCCACCGCGGGGCGCGGCCAGCGAGGAGTGTCGACGTACCTCGCGGGCAAGGCCGCCAAGACCCAGGTCGTGGCCACCGTCGCCGCGGCCGACCTGGAGCGGGTCGCCGCGCTGCACCCCGATCTGATCCTGCTCGACGAGACCACCGGCGCCAAGAAGAACGTCGCCGGGCTCCAGAAGATAGCCCCGACCGTCGTCACCGCGAAGCTCAACGAGGACTGGCGGACGGCGTTCACCGACACCGCCGACGCCCTCGGCCGGAAGTCCGCCGCCCAGCAGTGGCTGACCGGCTTCGACACCCGGGTGGCCGGCGTGAAGAAGGGGCTCGGCGCGGCCGCCGGGCAGTCCGTCTCCGTCGTCCGCTGGCAGGGCGGCGCCCCCTCCGTCGTCGGCCGGGGCGACGGCGTGGTCGGCTCCACCCTCACGGCACTCGGCCTGCACCGGCCCGCCGCCCAGCAGGGCACCGGCAGCGGGCACAGCGAACCGGTCTCCCTGGAGAAGCTCGACACCATCGACGCCGACTGGCTCTTCTTCGGCACCCTCGGCAGCCGCGCCGACGGCGAGAGGGCCTACGCCCAGGCCCGGAACGTCACCAACTTCAACAGGCTGACGGCACAGAAGGAGGGCCACGTCGTAGTGGTCCAGGGCTCCGCGTGGAACAGCGCCGGCGGCCCGCTCGCCGCCCGGATCGTCCTCGACGACGTTGAGAAGGCGCTGGTCAAGTGATGTCCGGGCAGCCGAACGCCACCCCCGCAGGGGAACTGACAGGCCGTCTCGCCCTCGTCACCGGGGCGGGCCGGGGCATCGGGGAGGCGGTGGTCGGGGCGCTCGCCGGACGCGGCGCCCGGGTCCTGGCCACCGATCTCGACGCCGCCTCGGTCGCGCGGGTCGCGGCACGCTACGCCGACGGCCGGGTCGTCGCCCGCCCGCTCGACGTCACCGACGCCAGGGCCGTCGAGACGCTCGTCGCCGACGCCGAACAGAGCCTCGGCGCCCTCGACATCGCCGTCAACGTGGCCGGTGTGCTGCGCGGCGGTTCCGTCGCCGAGACCACCGACGACGACTGGGCCGCCACCTTCGCGGTCAACACCGACGGCGTCTTCCACGTCTCGCGCGCGGTCGCGGGCCGGATGAGCGGCCGAGGCGACGGCAGCATCGTCACCGTCGCCTCCAACGCGGCCGGCGTCCCCCGCGCGGGGATGGCCGCGTACGCCGCGTCGAAGGCGGCCACCGTGATGTTCACCAAATGCCTCGGCCTGGAGGTCGCCGCGCACGGCGTGCGCTGCAACACCGTCTGCCCCGGCTCCACCCTCACCGACATGCAGCGCGGCATGTGGGAGTCGTCCGGGGAACAGGACCTGGAAGCGGCCGCGCGCCGCGTCGTCGAGGGCGACCTCGCCACCTACCGCACCGGCATCCCGCTCGGTCGCATCGCCGACCCCGCCGATGTCGCGGAGGCCGTCGCCTTCCTCGTCTCCGACCGCGCCCGGCACATCACCCTGCACGACCTGTACGTCGACGGCGGCGCCACCCTGCGGCCCTGACCCGCGCCGCGCCCCGGACCGCTCACCCCGGCCCGCGACCGCACCCGCGCTCCCGTGCCACCCGGCCCGCTCCCCACGACCGGCCTGAACCGCCGCGCACGGCCCCCTCGTCCTCCCTCTGGAGACCCTCATGGCTACCTCCGTCCACCGGCCCACCGCCCCCCTCGACGCCACCCCGCCCGAGCTGATACGCCCCGGCGCCGCGACCGCCCTGCTCGACGCCTACCACCCGGCCGGGGACCGCTTCCTCGCCACCCCGCACCGCACCCTCCTCGGCTCCGGCACCGCCGCCGAACTCCCGCACACCGCGAGGCCGTTGACCGAGCGGGTCGGCGAACTGCTCGACGCCCGGCGCCGTGCGGGCGAGCCCGACCCGGTCGTCATGGGCGCCCTGCCCTTCTCCCCGGACGCCCCGCCCGCCCTCGCCGTCCCGCGCGACGTGCGCTGGGCGCCCCCGCTGCGGTCCGACCCCCTCGTCTCGCTGCCCGTGCCGCACACCGAGGACCCCGCCGGATGGCAGCTGCGCGAGGTGCCCGCCGCACACGAGTACGGCGCCCTGGTCGCCGCCGCCGTCGCCCGGATGCGGGCCGGAGAGTTCGACAAGGTCGTCCTCGCCCGGACCCTGGAACTCACCGCGCCGCACGCCCCCGACCTGAGCGCCATGCTGCGCCGACTGGCCCGCCGCGACCCGGCCGGCTACACGTTCGCCGTGCCCAGCGGCCCCGGCCGCACCCTCGTCGGCGCGAGCCCCGAACTCCTCGTCTCCCGCACCGCGGCCACCCTCACCGCCAACCCGCTGGCCGGGTCCGCGCCGCGCAGCACCGACCTCGCCGAGGACGTGCGGCGCGCGGCGGCGCTCCTGGAATCGCCCAAGGACCTGCACGAACACGCCGTCGTCGTCGACGCCGTCCGCACCGCCCTCGCCCCGTTCTGCCACACCCTCGACGTCCCCGAACGCCCCACGCTGGTGCGGACGGCCGCGATGTGGCACCTGTCGACCACCGTCACCGGCACCCTCGCCCGCCCCGCCACCACCACCGCCCTCGACCTCGCCCTGGCCCTGCACCCGACCCCGGCCGTCTGCGGCACCCCGACCGCCGTGGCCCGCGCGGTCATCGCGGAGTCCGAACCCTTCGACCGGGGCGCCTACGCCGGCATGGTCGGCTGGCAGAACGCGGACGGCGACGGCGAATGGGTCGTCACCCTCCGCTGCGCCGAGGCCGAGGGCACCGTGCTGCGGCTGTTCGCCGGCGCGGGCGTGGTGGCCGCCTCCTCACCCGAGGCCGAGACCGCCGAGACCGACGCCAAGTTCCGCACCTTCCTCAACGCCGTGGGAGCCACCCTGTGACCACCGACGCCACCACACCCGGCGTGGACGCGCCGACCTGGCCCGCCGAGTTCGCCGAGCGGTACCGCGCCGCCGGCTACTGGCGCGGGGAGACCTTCGGCGGCGTCCTGCGCGAGCGCGCCGCACAGCACCCCGACCGGATCGCCCTGATCGACCCGGCGCCCACCCGCCGCACCTGGACCTACCGCCAACTCGACGAGCGGGCCGACCGGTTGGCGGCCGGGTTCGCACAGCGCGGCATCCGCAAGGGGGACCGCGTCGTCGTACAGCTCCCGAACATCGGGGAGTTCATCGAGGTCGTCTTCGCGCTCTTCCGTATCGGCGCGCTCCCCGTCTACGCGCTGCCCGCCCACCGTGACACGGAGATCGCCCACTTCTGCGCGTTCTCCGAAGCCGTCGCCTATGTGATCCCCGACCGGCACGCGGGCTTCGACCACCGCGCACTCGCCGCCAGGGTCCGCGCCGACACACCCACCCTGCGGCACGTCTTCGTCGTGGGCGACGACCCCGGCCCGCACACCGCGCTCGCCGACGTGGCCCGCGACCCCGTCGCCCTGACCGGACCCGCCCCGCACGAACTGGCCTTCCTCCAGCTGTCCGGCGGCACCACGGGCCGCCCGAAACTGATCCCGCGCACCCACGACGACTACCTGTACTCGCTGTGGGGCTCCAACGAGATCTGCGGCGTCGACGCCGACACCCGCTTCCTCGTCGCCCTGCCGGCCGCCCACAACTACCCGATGAGCAGCCCGGGTTGGCTCGGCGTGCTGTACGCGGGCGGCACCGTCGTGCTGTGCCCCGCGCCGGACCCGGACACGGCGTTCCCGATCGTCGCGCGCGAACGCGTCACGATGACCGGCCTGGTACCGCCCCTCGCCCTCGTCTGGACCGAGTCCGCGGCCACCACCGACCACGACCTCACCAGCCTGGAACTGGTCCTGGTCGGCGGCGCCAAGTACAGCGAGGTCGCCGCCCGCCGCCTCGAACCCGCGCTCGGCTGCCGCCTGATGCAGGTCTTCGGCATGGCCGAGGGCCTCGTCAACTACACCCGCCTGGACGACGACACCGAGACCGTCGTCACCACCCAGGGCCGCCCCATCTCCCCGCACGACGAGATCCGCGTCGTCGACGACGCCGACCGGGACCTCCCCGACGGCGAGCCCGGGAACCTGCTGACCCGCGGCCCCTACACCATCCGGGGCTACTGGCGGGCCCCCGAGCACAACGCCCGCGCCTTCACCGCGGACGGGTTCTACCGCACCGGCGACATCGTGCGCCGCACCCCCGGCGGCCACCTCGTCGTCGAGGGCCGGGCGAAGGACCAGATCAACCGGGGCGGCGAGAAGATCGCGCCGGAGGAGATCGAGAACATCATCCTCGCCCACCCCGCCGTCCACGACGTGTCCCTCGTCGCCGTCCCCGACCCCTACCTCGGGGAACGCTCCCTCGCCTATGTGATCCCGCGCGCGGACGCCGCCCCCCTCACCGCCGTCGCCGTCAAGCGCTTCGTGCGCGAACGGGGCGTCGCCGCCTACAAGGTCCCCGACCTCGTCGAGTTCGTCGCCGCCTTCCCCCAGACCGGCATCGGCAAGGTCAGCAAGAAGCACCAGCGGTCCGCCGCCGAGCAGCACTGAAAGGCTCCCCCACCATGGCACTGCCCGCCATCGCCGCCTACCCCCTGCCGGGGCCGGACGAACTGCCCGCCAACCGGGTCGACTGGACCGTGGACCCCGCCCGCGCCGTCCTGCTCGTCCACGACCTCCAGCACCACTTCCTCGCCCCCTACCCGCCCGGCGAACAGCCGCTCACCGGCATGCTCGCCAACACCGCCCGCCTGCTGCGGGAGAGCCGCGGGCTCGGCATCCCGGTCCTGTACTCCGCCCAGCGCGGCGGCCAGACCCCCGAGGAACGCGGACTCCAGCTCGACTTCTGGGGCCCAGGAGCCGCCGACGACCCCGCCGCCCTGGCGATGCCCCCGGCCGTCGCCCCCGAGGACGGCGACACCGTCCTCACCAAGTGGAAGTACAGCGCCTTCGTCCGCACCGAACTGGAGTCCCTGATCCGGCAGTCGGGCCGCGACCAGCTCGTCATCGTCGGCGTCTACGCCCACATCGGCGTGCTCGTCAGCGCCGCCGACGCGTGGATGCGGGACATCCAGGCGTTCGTCGTCGCCGACGCCGTCGCCGACTTCAGCCGCGACGACCACGACCTCGCCCTGCGCTGGGCCGCCGGCCGCTGCGCCGTCGTCACCACCACCGACACGGTCGTCCAGGAGGTACGGGCCGCATGACCCTCACCGTGGAACAGATCCGCCAGGACGTCGCCGACTGCATCGGTGAGGACCCCGCCGACATCCCCGTCGACGAGAACCTCGTCGACCACGGGCTCGACTCCGTGCGCATCATGACCCTCCTGGAACGCTGGCGCCGCGAGCACGACACCCAGCTGTCCTACGTCGACCTCGCCGAACAGCCCGTCGTCGAGGCCTGGGCCGTTCTCCTGGGAGCGGCCCTCCGATGACCGCCACCCTCCCCGAGGCCACCGGCACCCGCGACCAGGTGCTGCCGCTGACCGCCGCCCAGACCGGCATGTGGTACGCCCAGGCGCTCGACCCGCTCAGCCCCGCCCAGAACACCGCCGAGTACCTGGAGATCGACGGCGAACTCGACCCCGGCCTGTTCGCCCGGGCGCTGCGGCAGGTCACCGCCGAGGCCGACACCCTGCGCGTCCGCGTCACCGACACCCCCGAAGGACCGCGCCAACACGTCCGCGCCGACGTCGAACCGCCGCTCACCGTCCACCGCGACCTCGGCGAGGACGAGGCGCTGGCGTGGATGCGCGCGGACCTCGCCCGCCTCTGCGACCTGGCCGCGGGACCCCTGTTCGGGCACGCCCTGTTCCGCGTCGGCCCCGGCCGCTGGCTCTGGTACCAGCGCATCCACCACCTCGCCATCGACGGCTTCGGCTACGCGCTCCTGGTCCGCCGCACCGCCGAGGTGTACTCCGCGCTCGTCCGCGACGAGGACCCCGGGCCCCGCCCCTTCGCCGCCCTGTCCGACCTGCTGGCCGTCGACGCCGCGTACCGCTCCTCGGGCGACCTGGCGGCCGACCGCGCCTTCTGGAACGAGGCGTTCCGGGACCGGCCCGAGGCCTCCCGCCTCGCGGGCCGCGCCGCGCTGCCCTCCCGCACCTTCCGCCGGCACACCACCCGGCTGTCGCCCGCGACCACCGAGGCGCTGCGCGACCTCGCCGCCCGCACCCGCGCCACCTGGCCCGACGTGCTCGTCGCCGCCCAGGCCCTGTACACCGCCCGCGCCACCGGCCGCACCGACGTGGTCCTCGGCGTCCCCCTGATGGGCCGCCTGGGCTCCGTCGCGCTGCGCGTGCCCGGCATGGTCATGAACGTGCTGCCGCTGCGCCTGGACATCGCACCCGGCACCACCTTCACGCAGCTGGTGCGCCAGGTCGTCCTCGGGCTCCGACAGGCCCGCCGCCACCAGCGCTACCGCTACGAGGACATCCGGCGCGACCTGGGCCTGCTCGGCGAGCACCGGGGCCTGGCCGGACCGCTGGTCAACGTCATGCCGTTCGACTACGGAGCCACCTTCGCGGGGGCACCGGCCCGCGCCCACAACCTGTCCGCAGGACCCGTCGACGACCTCACGGTCAACGTCTACGACCGCGCCGACGGCCACGGCCTGCGCATCGACCACGACGGCAACCCCGCGCTCTACGACGACGCGGACCTCGCCGCGCACCAGGCCCGCTACATCGACCTCCTGGAGCGCCTCACGACGGCCGACCCGGACACCGACCTGGCCGCCCAGCCGATCGCCACCCGCGCCGAACTCGCCCTGGTCCTCGACGAGTTCAACCGCACCGAGCACGCCGTACCGGCCACCACCCTGATCGGCCCGATCGAGGCACAGGCGGCCCGCACCCCCCGGGCACCGGCCCTCCAGCACCGGGACGTCACCCTCACCTACGCCGAACTCGACGCCCGCGCCAACCGGCTCGCCCGGCATCTGCGCGGCCTCGGCGCCGGACCGGGCGAACGGGTGGCGGTCTCCCTGCCGCGCTCGGCCGACCTGATCGTGGCGCTGCTCGCCGTCCTGAAGTCCGGCGCGGCCTATCTGCCGCTCGACCCGGACTACCCCGAGCAGCGGCTGACGCTCATGCTCCAGGACGCCGCGCCCGTCTGCGCGCTCACCGACCACGCCGGCCGGCTCCCGGACGGCACCGGCACCCCGCTCGTCGCCCTCGAAGGCCTCGACGTCAGCGCCCACCCCGCGACGCCCCCGGCCCGCGCCCTCACCCCCGCCCACCCCGCGTACGTCATCTACACCTCCGGCTCGACCGGCCGCCCCAAGGGCGTCGTCGTACCGCACGCGGCGATCGACAACCGGCTGCGGTGGATGCAGCACGCGTACCCGATCGGGGACGGTGACCGGGTGCTCCAGAAGACCCCGTCGTCGTTCGACGTCTCGGTGTGGGAGTTCTTCTGGCCACTGCGGGAGGGCGCGACGCTGGTCCTGGCCGACCCCGGCGGACACAAGGACCCGGCCTATCTGGCCCGGCTGATCCGCGAACAGTCCGTCACCACCTGCCACTTCGTGCCGTCCATGCTCCAGGTGTTCCTGGCCGAGCCGGGCGCGCGGCAGGCCGCCGGGGTGCTGCGCCGGGTGTTCTGTAGCGGGGAGGCGCTGGCGCGCGAGACGGCGAGCGCCTTCGCCCGCACCCTGCCGGGCGTCGAGTTGCACAACCTGTACGGGCCGACCGAGGCCGCCGTCGACGTCACGTATCACGCGTGCGCGGCGGACGGCACGGGTCCGGTCCCGATCGGACGCCCCGTCTGGAACACCCGCCTGTACGTCCTCGACCCGGCAGGGCAGCCCTGCCCGCCCGGCGTGGTCGGCGAACTCCACCTGGCGGGACGGCAGTTGGCGGACGGCTACCTCAACCGGGAGGACCTCACGGCGGAGCGGTTCGGCACCGACCCGTTCGGCGCGCCCGGCGCCCGCATGTACCGCACCGGCGACCTGGCCCGCTGGACCCGCGACGGCGAGGTCGAGTACCTCGGCCGCACCGACCACCAGGTGAAACTGCGCGGCCAGCGCGTCGAACTCGGCGAGATCGAGGCCGCGCTCGCGGCCGGGGAAGGGGTCGACGGCGCCTGCGCGGTGGTCCGCGACGACCGCCTCGTCGGCTATGTGACCGGCACGGCCGACCCCGCCGCGCTGCGTGCCGCCCTCGCCCGGGAACTCCCCGAGCACATGGTGCCGTCGGCGATCGTCACCCTCCCGGCGTTCCCGCTCGGCCCCAGCGGCAAGCTCGACCGCCGCGAACTGCCGGACCCGGTCTACACCGGCGCGGGCACACCACGCCCCGCGAACCCGCTGGAGGAGACGCTCACCCGGCTCTTCGCCGAGGTGCTCGGCGCCGAACACACCGGCCCGGACGACGCGTTCTTCGACCTGGGCGGCACCTCGCTGCTGGCCATCGGGCTCCTCACCCGGATACGCGAGGAACTGGGCGCGGAGCTGACCATCGGCTCGCTCTTCCAGGCCCCGACCCCGGCCGCCCTCGCCACCCGGATCACCGACGCCTCCCCGGTGGCGGCGGACGCCCTCGACGTACTGCTGCCGCTGCACGCCCGGGGCACCCGGACCCCGCTGTTCGCCGTCCACCCGGCGGGCGGCCTCTCCTGGTGCTACGCGGGCCTCGCCGCCCGGCTCGGCCAGGACCAGCCCGTGCACGGCCTCCAGGCACCCGGTCTGACGAGCGACGGGCCGCTGCCGGAATCGCTGTGGGAGCAGGCGGCCCACTACGTGACCCGCATCCGCGAGATCGCCCCGCACGGCCCCTACCGCCTCCTCGGCTGGTCGGTCGGCGGCGTCCTCGCGCACACGGTGGCGGTCCTGTTGCAGGAGGCGGGGGAGAGGGTCGACCTCCTCGCGCTGCTGGACGCGTTCCCCTCGGAACAGTGGCGGGCCCGCCCCGCGCCCCAGGAGGGCGACGCGCTCACCGCCGTTCTGCGGATGGCCGGATTCGAGCGTGGCGCGGAACGCACCCGGGCCGACGTCCTCGCCACGCTCCGCGCGGCGGGCAGTCCGCTGGCGGGACTTGAGGACGGCACCCTGTCACGGATCGTGGACATCGTCCCCCACCACGCCCGCGCCCTGCGCGAGCACACCCACCGGCGCTACGACGGCGACGTCCTGTTCTTCACGGCGGCGGCCCCTCGGCCGGAGGACTGGCTGACCCACACGGCCTGGGCCCCGCACGTGAGCGGCGACCTTCGCAACCTCGACCTGCCGTGCACCCACCCGGAGTTGCTGCGCGACGCGCAGGTGGAGGTGATCGCCCGGGAGGTCGCCCGGCGCATCGGGGAACTCGACGAGCGAGCGTAGGAACGCGATCAGGTGCCCGGCGAGGTCAACTCCGGCCGTCCGACGGGGTGGTGGCGGGGCCGCGGGCCCGTCCGCTCTCGGCCACCCCCCGTTCGCGGTGCCGGGCCGCCGGGTGGTCGGCGCGGACCCGGGGGGTGCCCGCGCCGTACAGGTGCTCCCGCAACGTCGTGCCGGGCGGGGTCACCGGTATCCGGCCCCGGGCGCGCAGTTCGGGAACGACGAGGTCGACGAAGTCGGTGAAGGTGCCCGGGGTGGTGGCGTAGGCGAGGTTGAAGCCGTCGATGTCGGCCTCCTCGACCCACCGTTCCAACGCGTCGGCGACGGTGGCCGGGGAGCCGACGACGACCGGCCCGATGCCGCCGATGCCGAGGTAGCGGGCGACCTGGTCGGGGGTCCAGGTGCGGGTCGGATCGGCGCTGGAGAAGATCGCGAGGGCCGAGCGCACGGCGTCCGTGTCGACGTACTCCAGGGGCTGATCGGGGGCGAGTTCGGACAGGTCGAGGCCGCTCCAGCCGCCGTAGAGCGCGAGGGCGCCCTCGTAGGAGGCGTACCGGAGCAGGTCCTCGTGCTTGGCCCGGGCCTCCTCGTCGGTGGGCGCGGTGACCGCCGTGAGCAGGATGAAGATCTTGACGCTCGCGGGGTCCCGGCCCTCCGCGACGGCCCGCGCCCGGATGTCGTCGACGACCTTCCGGGTCGCCGCCGGGTTCACCGCGTTGATGAAGACGCCCTCGCCGTGCCGGGCGGCGAAGGCACGGCCGCGCGAGGAGGCACCGGCCTGGAAGACGACCGGGGTGCGCTGCGGCGACGGCTCGGACAGGAACACACCGGGGACCTCGAAGTGCCGCCCCTTGTGGGCGATGTCGCGGATGCGGGCCGGGTCGGTGTAGAGGCCGCGCTCGGGGTCCCGGACCACCGCGTCGTCGTCCCAGGAGTACTCCCACAGCTTGTAGCAGACCTCCAGGAACTCCTCGCCCACCTCGTACCGGTCGTCGTGGCCCTGCTGCCGGTCGAGTCCGAGGTTGCGGGCCGCGCTCTCCAGGTAGGAGGTGACGACGTTCCAGGCGACCCGGCCCTTGGTGAGGTGGTCCAGGGTGGTCAGGGTGCGGGCCAGCTTGTAGGGCTGTTCGTAGGTGAGGGAGACGGTGACGCCGAAGCCCAGGTGCTCGGTGACGGCGGCCATCGCGGAGATCGCGGGCAGCGGGTCCGACAGCGGGATCTGCGCGCCCTGGCGGACGGCGGCGTCCCGGGAGCCCTGATAGACGTCGTACACGCCGAGGACGTCGGCGATGAACAGGGAGTCGAAGCCGCCCCGGTCCAGGAGGCGGGCCAGCTCGGTCCAGTACTCCAGGTCGGTGTACCGGTGCGCCTGGTCGTCGGGATGGCGCCACAGCCCCGGCGACTGATGCCCGACGCAGGCCATGTCGAAGGCGTTGAGATGAATACGCCGGGGCGTCAACGGCGGTGTGGGCGAGGTCATTTGACAGCTCCGGTGGTCAGGCCGGCGACCAGGCGGCGTTGCGCGGCCACGGCGAGGAGATAGACGGGGGCGATGCCGACGAGCGAGACGACCGCCTGCTGTCCGAACTCGACGTTCTTGTCGCCCTGGAAGAGCGAGAGCAGCACCGGCAGCGTCTGTGAACCGCTGTCCTGGGCGAAGCTCAGCGCGAACAGGAACTCGTTGTAGCTGAGGAAGAAGCAGATCAGGGCCGCCGCCGCGACCCCGGGGCCGATCAGCGGGAGCACGATCCGGCGCAGCGTGGCCGCGCTGCCGAGCCCGTCAAGCCAGGCCGCCTCCTCCACCTCCCGGGGCACCCGGCGCACAAAACCGTCCAACAGCCAGATCGCCACAGGGACGTTGGCGAGGCCGTCGACCAGGGCGAGACCGGTCACCGTGTTGTCGAGGTCGAGGGTGCGCAGCAGGAAGAACAACGGCAGCACGGCGACGACCGGCGGGGCGCAGTAGCTGGACAGGACCAGGCTCGCCAGCCGGGCACCACCGCGTCCGGCGCGCGCCGTGCAGTAGGCGCCCGGCACCGCGATCACCAGCGTGAGCACGACCGAACCCGCCGCCACCGCCCAGGAGTTGAGGGCGTAGTGGGCGAGGTCGACGGCGCGGAAGGCGTCCGGCCAGTTCCGCCAGAACAGCGCGCTGGGCAGCAGACCGCCGTTGAGGACGTCGTCGCGGGAGCGCAGGGAGAGGGAGACGACGTAGAGGATCGGGACCGCCATGACCAGGGCGACCAGGGCGAGGACGACACTCGGCCAGCGCGGCCGGCGCCTACGGGCCTTCCCCGGTCGCGGCGGGGCGGGTGCGGCCTGCGGGGCGATCTGCCGTTCCTGGTGGGCGAGTGGGGCGGTGGTGCTCATGCGGTCTCCTCGTGGTGCCTGCGGCGCAGCGCGACCAGGCTCGTCACGGCGCCGATGACCAGGGAGAAGACGACCGTCCCGGCGGCCGCGGCGCCGACGTCGAACTCCTGGAGGGCGGTGCGCTGGATGTCGTAGGTGCTGGTGGTCGTGGAGAAACCGGGGCCGCCGGAGGTCACCACGTACACGAGGTCGAAGACCTTGAAACCGATGACCAGCTTGAGCAACAGCACGGAGAGCAGGGTGGGTTCGATCGCGGGCAGGGTGACCGAGCGCAGCGTGCGCCAGGCCCCGGCGCCGTCGATCGCGGCGGCCTCGGTCAGCTCGTCCGGGACACCGAGCAGGGCGGCGTACACCAGGAGCATGACGAACGGCGTCCACTGCCAGGTGTCGATCACGACCAGCGTGAGGAACGCCGACAGGCCGCCGCCGAGCGGGTTGACACCCGGCAGACCCACGCCGTGCAGCACGCCGTTGAGGGCGCCGCCGACCGGGGCGAGCAGCAGCTTCCAGGCGACGCCGACCATCACGGGCGGGGTGACCAACGGCAGCAGCAGCACGGTGCCGAGCAGACCGGGACGCCGGCCCCGGGCGCGCAGCAGCAGCGCGAGCCCGGTGCCGAGGAGCAGTTGGGCGGTGGCGGCCAGCACGGCGAAGGCGACCGAGCGCCACAGCGAGCCGGTGAAGGACTGACTCTCCAGCTCCGTACGGAAGTTGGCGAACCCCGTCCACTTCTGGAGGGGTTGGGCGAGCGTGGAGTCGGTGAGGGCGAGCCCGATGAGATAGACGAGCGGATAGGCGGCGAACACCGCGAGGAAGGCGACGGCGGGAGCGGCCAGCAGCTTCGGAACGCGCGTGGCGGACAAGGCCGTTGACGCCCGTGCGGGGGCCGTCAGGTCGGCGGCGCTCATCCCGACGCGCCCTTCTTCAGCTCCTTCTCCCACGCCTTCTGGGTGTTCTGCAACGACTCCTTCGCGCTCTGCTTGCCCTGGAGGCCCAGGGCGAGTTCGTCGACGAGGGTCTGGAGCAGCTGCGGCGCCCCCGGGACCGTGGGCCACGGCAGCGGGTCACCGGCGAGACCGGTGCGGACGACCTCGTAGGAGTCGGGCGAATAGGTGCGGAATTCAGGGGAGTTGAGGGTGCTGGTGCGGATCGGGTCGGCGCCCGCGTCCGGCTTGGACAGCACCAGGAGGTTCTGCCGCGCGGACGTCGCCCACGCGATGAAGGCGGCCGCCGCCTCCTTCTGCTGGGACGCCTTGGACACCGCGAGGCCGAACCCGGCGTCCAGCGAGGTGCGCGGGGTGGTGTGGGCGCCGCCGACCGGCAGCGTCGTCACCCCCCATTTCCCGGCCACCTTGGACTGCTTGGGGTCCTGGGCACGCTTGGCGAAGTCGGTCCAGAAGTCGAGCATGGCGCCCTTGCCGTCGAGGAACGCGGGCGTCGCCTGGTCGAAGCCGATCTGCAACGGGGTCGGCAGGGCGCTGGGCGCGGCGTCGAAGAGGATCTGCGCGGCGGCGATCGCCTCCGGGGTGTCCAGGGTGGGGTTCCCGGCCGCGTCCAGGAACGAACCGCCGTACCCGGCAAGGCGGTTGGCGAAGGCGCAGCCGAGGATCACGGGCACCTGCTGGGCCTCGATGATGGCGCCGTAGTACTTCCCCTTGGCGTCCTTGGTGATCTTCGCGGCGGTCTCGTTGTACTCCTCCCAGGTCTTGGGCGCCTGGACCTTGTGCCGTTCGAAGATCTCCGTGTTGTAGAAGAGGATGTGGGTGTCGCCGTCGTAGGGCAGCCCCCAGCGCCTGCCGTCGTAGCGGGTGTACGTGTCGTACAGCGAGGGCAGGAAGTCGCTCTCGTCGATGTCCCGGTGGGCCTTGATGTAGGCCGTCAGATCCTCGATGACCCCGCCCTGCGCGAGGGTCCCGACGGCCGCGTACCAGTACATGAACACGTCGAACTGGCCCGCCCCCGACTGCACGTCGAGCACCGCCTTCGCGGTGAGCTTGTCGTAGGGGACCGGGGTGACCTTCAGCTTGGCGCCGGTCGCCTTCTCGAAGGGCTCGGCGAGGTACTGGAAGGACAGCGCGTTCGGCTGGTTGGCGAGGATCGTGAGGGTGACGCCGTCCAGTTTCGGGGTGGCGTGCGGGTCGAGGGCGGCGGACGCGTCGGAGCCGCAGGCGGCCAGCAGCGGGGAGGCGGCGGCGAGGGCGGCGGCACCGGTGGTGGCGCGCAGGAGGGTTCTGCGAGTGAGCATGGCGGGGTCTTTCGGGGTGGCGGGGCGGGGGTCGGCGATCAGGTGTAGAGGGTGAACGGCGGGTGGGTGCCGTTGAGGAAGTGGTCGCCGACCTCGCGCAGCTTGTAGGCGACGGGGTCGTGCAGGGTGTGGGTGCGGGCGTTGCGCCAGAACCGGTCGAAGCCGAGGTCGGAGGCGGTGGCGCGGGCGCCGGTGACCTCCAGGACGCGGGCGGTGATGTCGAGCGCGGCCCGGGTGGAGGCGGCCTTCGCGACGGCGACGGTGACGGCGATCTCGCCGCGTTCCCCGGCGGTCAGCGCGTGCCCGCGCTCAAGGCCGCGCTGAACGGCGTCGGCGGCCTGGTCGGCCAGCGCGCGCACCGCCCGTGCGGAGACGGCGAGTTCACCGTAGGCGGCCAGCACGTAGGGGTCCTGGGTGGCCGACTCGACGCCGGACAGCAGCCAGGGCCGGGTGACGGTCCGGGTGTAGTCGCGGGCGGCGGCCAGGGCGCCCTCGGCGATCCCCAGGTAGAAGTGGACGAAGATCGCCTGGATGGCCGGGGTGACGAGGGTCGCGAACGGGTCGAGGGCGCCCTCCTGTTCGGAGAGCACGCCGAGGATGTCGGCGGCGGCTACCGGCACGTCCCGGAACGTGATGCTGCCGCTCGCCGACAGCCGCTGCCCGAAGTGGTCCCAGTCGTCGGGCCGTTCGACACCGGCGTGCACCGGATCGACGAGGACGACGACGGGTTCGCCGGTGTCGGTCCTGACGGCACCGGCGACGATCCGGTCGGCGGTCCTGGCACCGGTCGCGAAGCTCTTGCGGCCGCTCAGGAGGAAGCCGTCGCCGGTGCCGTCCGGGGTGAGGGTGACGTCCGGGTCACGGGGGTTGAAGGCGCCGCCCCACACCCACTGCCCCTCGACGGCGGCCCGTTCCAGCTCCGCGGTCTTCTCGGCGGTGCCGAAGAAACGGACGTTCCATGACAACAGGTAGTGGTAGCCGATGAGTTGGCCGATCGAACCGTCTCCGGCGGCGATCTCCCGGATCACCCCGTACGCGGTACGCCAGTCGGCCCCGCCACCGCCCCGCTCCTTCGGCACCAGCAGGGTGAGCAGCCCGGCCTCCCGCAGCAACCGCACTTCCGCGAACGGGGGTTGGTTGGCCTTGTCCCGCTCGGCGGCGTCCTCGGCGAGGCGCGCGGCGACCGTACGGGCAACGGCGATCCAGTCGGTGTCCGTGGTCACGGGTGCGGTGGGTGCGGTGGGTGCGGTGGTCATGAGGCTCGCTCTCTCAGGGCTCGGGGCACAGGGCTCGGGGCGCAGGGCCGGGGGCTCGGGCTCGGAATCGACATCGGGCGGGGTCAGACGATCCCGTTGGCGGGCGGGGCGACGCCGTTGAGGGAGTGGTTGCCGAGGTGCTGGATCTTCCAGCGGCGGGGGTCGTGCAGGGTGTGGGTGCGGGCGTTGCGCCAGTGCCGGTCGAAGTTCTGGGCGCGGGTGGCGGCGCGGGCGCCGATGAGCGCGAAGACCTCACCGGCGACGGTGACGGCCGCGGTGTCGGCCTGGGCGCGGGCGGCGGTCACCGCGAGGGAGGCGTCGGTGGCGGCCCGGGCGTCGGCGGGGGCGCGGTGGGCGGCGTCGATCGCGTCGCCCGCCTTCTCCAACAGCGCCTCCGCGGCCCGCACCAGCAGGGTGAGTTCGCCGAACTTCTGGATGACGAGCGGCTCCTCGGCGGCCCGCTCCACCCCGGCCTCGCCCCACGGCCTGGCCAGCGTTCGGATCAGCTCGCCGCCCTCCTCCAACGCGCCCCGGGCGATCCCCGTGTCGACGGCGGCATGGATGAACTGCCCGTAGGCGCCGAAGACTTCGGGCCGCTCGAAGGTGAGGTGGTGCGGCACGACCAGATGCGCGGGAACGACGACGTCCGTCAGCCGGACCGTGCCGCTGGCGGTGATCCGCTGCCCGATGCCGTCCCAGTCGTCGACGACGTCCACCCCGGGATCGTCGGACGGCACGAAGGCGGCGGTGAGCCGGTCGCCGGGGCCGAGCGCGAACACCGGTATCCAGTCGGCGAACAGGGCGCCGGTGGCGTAGTTCTTCACCCCGTCCAGGCGGTACGTCCCGTCGGGCCGCTCCTCCAGCCGGGTCGCGAACTCCAGGGCGTGCCGGGTCGCCTTCTCGGCGAGGGCGTTGCCGAACCGGGCACCGGCGAGCAACTCGGCGTAGAAGAAGGCGCGTTGCGCCTCGGTGCCGTTCTCCTTGAGCACCTCGACGAAGAAGAAGTGGTTCTGCGGGATCTGCCCGATGCTCGGGTCCGCCGCCGAAAGCAGCCGGACGATCTCGCCGAGGGTGCGGGTGCTGACCTCGGCGCCGCCCTGGGCACGCGGCACCGTGACCGCGAGCAGCCCGGAGGCCGACAGCTCGGCCAACTCCGCGTGCGGCAGCAGCCGTTCGGCGTCCCGGCGGGCCGCTCCGGCACGGAAGGAGTCGGCCAGCCGGGCGGCGACGGCCACCGCTTCGGCGTCGTCGGCGATCACCTGGGCGGTGCGGGAACGGGCAGGGGAGGACGGGGCACTGGGCATGGGGCATCCTTCGGCGGCGGCACGCGACAGCGAGCGGCGCGGCCGGTGCGACGCGTGCGGGTGTCCGGAAAGGGGGGGGAGAGAGGAGGGGTGCCGGTTCAGGGCACGGAAGGCGGCCCCGCGGAATTCAGCGGGCGGTGCCGAGCGGGCAGGGGCCGTGGGAGGAGGCCGGGAGCGCGGGCGGGTGCGAAGGGCGCCCTATCGCCGCGACCTCAGATACAGGGCCGACAGAAGGCGCTGGAGACGCGCGCGAGATCGACGTGACGTCGTCGCGTGAATCCGGGCTGCTTCTTCATGCCGCCGATCAAAGCAGGGGCGCTTTCACCGGGTCAAGGAATTCGACGGCCCGTCTCGTATCCCGGTACTCGATAATTCCGAGGCTTTGACAGGGATTCCCTTGAACACCCGCCTACCGCACGGGAGATGCCCCGCAGAGCCGGGGAGGAGGTGCGGAGGGCTTGGGGGAGACGCCGAGAAAAACGACCGCGCCCCTCCCCGTCCCGCGCTCGTGCAGGTCAGGGAGGGGCGTGGGCGGGGCGTGGCGTTTAGATGTCCCGGAAGGTTTCGATCTGGGCGCCTACCGAGTTCAGGCGTTCTGCCAGGTCCTCGTAGCCGCGGTTGATGACATAGACGTTGCGCAGCACCGAGGTGCCGTCCGCCGCCATCATCGCGAGGAGGACGACGACCGCGGGGCGCAGGGCCGGCGGGCACATCATCTCCGCGGCCCGCCAGCGGGTCGGGCCCTCGACCAACACGCGGTGCGGGTCGAGGAGTTGGAGCCGGCTGCCGAGGCGGTTGAGGTCGGTCAGATAGATCGCGCGGTTGTCGTAGACCCAGTCGTGGATCAGGGTCTTGCCCGACGCGACGGCGGCGATGGCCGCGAAGAAGGGCACGTTGTCGATGTTGAGGCCGGGGAACGGCATCGGGTGGATCTTGTCGATCGGCGCCTCCAGCTTGGAGGGCCGCACGGTCAGGTCCACGAGCCGGGTGCGGCCGTTGTCGGCGACGTACTCGGCGGTGCGGTCGTGGTCGAGGCCCATCTCCTCCAGGACCGCCAACTCGATCTCCAGGAACTCGATCGGCACCCGGCGCACCGTCAACTCCGACTCGGTGACCACGGCGGCGGCCAGCAGGCTCATCGCCTCTACCGGGTCCTCGGAGGGGGAGTAGTCCACGTCGGTGTCGATGTTCGCGACGCCGTGCACGGTGAGCGTGGTGGTGCCGATGCCCTCGACCCGCACGCCCAGCGTCTCCAGGAAGAAACACAGGTCCTGGACCATGTAGTTGGAGGACGCGTTGCGGATGACGGTGACGCCCTCGTGGCGGGCGGCGGCCAGCAACGCGTTCTCGGTGACGGTGTCGCCGCGCTCGGTCAGCACGATCGGCCGGGCGGGGCGGATGGCGTGGTCCACCGTCGCGTGGTACTGGCCCTCGCTGGCGGCGACGTCGAGCCCGAACCGGCGCAGCGCGATCATGTGCGGCTCGATGGTGCGGGTGCCGAGGTCGCAGCCACCGGCGTACGGCAGCTTGAAGTGGTCCATGCGGTGCAGCAGCGGGCCGAGGAACATGATGATCGAACGGGTCCGGACGGCGGCCTCGGCGTCGATCGCGTCCATGTCGATCTCGGCCGGCGGCACGATCTCCAGGTCGACCCCGTCGTTGATCCAACGGGTGCGCACGCCGATCGAGTTGAGGACCTCCAGGAGGCGGTAGACCTCTTCGATGCGGGCCACCCGGCGCAGCACCGTGCGCCCCTGGTTGAGCAGCGAGGCACAGAGCAGGGCCACGCACGCGTTCTTGCTCGTCTTGACGTCGATGGAGCCGGACAGCCGACGTCCGCCGACCACCCGCAGATGCATCGGACCCGCGTAGCCCAGAGAGACGATCTCACTGTCCAGGGCTTCACCGATTCGGGCGATCATCTCAAGGCTGATGTTTTGATTGCCGCGCTCGATGCGATTGACCGCGCTCTGACTGGTGCCGAGAGCGTCCGCGAGTTGCGTTTGTGTCCAGCCCCGGTGCTGTCGTGCGTCACGGATGAGCTTGCCGATGCGTACGAGGTAGTCGTCTGCCATGACGTCGAGGCTATCTCAGATATGAGATCACGCCCGCATCGCCCGCCGTTCGGGTGACGCCCCGTCAGGGGGTGCTGAGGGGTGGCGGACCGGGGTGGCGGGGAGGTCTTCTGAGGTGAGGAGGCCTCCCTGCCGCCGACCGGGTGATGTGTCACTTCCGGCGTGTCCTCGTGGTGCGCCGCCAGCCGAACGGACCCGGCAGATCCATCGATGTCGTCCGGCGTCCCGAGCTGCTGCGCGTGTAGTGCGGGCCGCTCTTTCCGCCCGTGGTGAGGGACCAGGAGCGTTTGTTGATGTTCAGTCGTACGCCCGGCAGTATCCGGAAGCTCTTGCGGAAGGTGAGGGGCACGGTGACTCCCTTCGGGTCGGCCTGATGTTCCTCGCCCCCTCCGGATACCCCGACTCGGCCCCCGGATGGCCGCCGGTGCGTACGGGATGGCCGCCGGTGCGCGGGGGATGTCCCGCCCGGCCTTTGTAGTCCACCGGTCCCGGGACCCCTCCCGAAGAGGTGCGTGAGCGCCGAGGGGACGCACGCCACAGTGGGGCCGGGCATGACCAGCCCGGCCCTATGCACTAGAGTTATCTCGACATCGAGATATCTGCCGAGGAGCACCGCAGCCGTCACCCCGGTAAGGGTTACCTAACTTAGCCGAACCTCAGTGGATCGGCCAAGACGCCGTGGCGGCAGGATCGTGGTGGTAGCGCACATCAATGAAGGAGACTGTCGTGTCGGCGAACAGCTTCGACGCCCGCAGCACATTGCAGGTGGGCGACGAGTCGTACGAGATCTTCCGGCTGGACCAGGTGGAAGGCTCGGCTCGCCTTCCGTACAGCCTGAAGGTCCTGCTGGAGAACCTGCTCCGCACCGAGGACGGCGCGAACATCACCGCCGACCACATCCGGGCCCTCGGCGGCTGGGACTCGCAGGCCCAGCCCAGCCAGGAGATCCAGTTCACGCCGGCCCGCGTGATCATGCAGGACTTCACCGGCGTTCCCTGCGTCGTCGACCTCGCCACCATGCGTGAGGCCGTCAAGGAGCTGGGCGGTGACGCGGCGAAGATCAACCCGCTCGCCCCCGCCGAGCTGGTCATCGACCACTCCGTCATCGCCGACAAGTTCGGCACCCACGAGGCGTTCGCGCAGAACGTC
Organism: Streptomyces sp. NPDC091279; assembly: GCF_044757465.1. Lineage (NCBI taxonomy): Bacteria > Bacillati > Actinomycetota > Actinomycetes > Kitasatosporales > Streptomycetaceae > Streptomyces > Streptomyces sp. NPDC091279. The sequence goes on from NZ_JBIVVA010000002.1 coordinate 226,038, forward strand.
GAGCTGGAGTACGGCCGCAACCGCGAGCGCTACCAGTTCCTGCGCTGGGGCCAGACCGCGTTCGACGAGTTCAAGGTCGTCCCGCCGGGCACCGGCATCGTCCACCAGGTGAACATCGAGCACCTCGCGCGGACCGTCATGATCCGCAACGGACAGGCGTACCCGGACACCCTGGTCGGCACCGACTCGCACACCACCATGGTCAACGGCCTCGGCGTCCTCGGCTGGGGCGTCGGCGGCATCGAGGCCGAGGCCGCGATGCTCGGCCAGCCGGTCTCCATGCTCATCCCGCGCGTCGTCGGCTTCAAGCTCACCGGTGAGCTGAAGCCCGGCACGACCGCCACCGACCTCGTCCTCACGATCACCGAGATGCTCCGTAAACACGGCGTCGTCGGCAAGTTCGTCGAGTTCTACGGCGAAGGCGTGGCCGCCACCTCGCTCGCCAACCGCGCCACCATCGGCAACATGTCGCCGGAGTTCGGCTCCACCGCCGCGATCTTCCCGATCGACGACGAGACCCTCAAGTACCTGCGCCTGACCGGCCGCGACGAGCAGCAGGTCGCGCTCGTCGAGGCGTACGCCAAGGAGCAGGGCCTCTGGCTGGACCCGAAGGCCGAGCCCGACTTCTCCGAGAAGCTGGAGCTGGACCTGTCGACGGTCGTGCCGTCGATCGCGGGACCCAAGCGCCCGCAGGACCGCATCGTCCTCGCGAACGCCTCCCAGCAGTTCGCCCTCGACGTCCGCAACTACGTCGAGACCGCCGACGAGGCCGGCAAGGAGTCCTTCCCCGCCTCCGACGCCCCGGCCGCCACCAACGGCGTTCCGACCAACCCGGTCACCGTCACCGCCCCCGACGGCTCGACCTACGAGATCGACCACGGTGCGGTGACGGTCGCGGCCATCACCTCCTGCACCAACACCTCGAACCCGTACGTCATGGTCGCCGCCGCGCTCGTCGCGAAGAAGGCCGTGGAGAAGGGCCTGACCCGCAAGCCGTGGGTCAAGACCACCCTCGCGCCCGGCTCCAAGGTCGTCACCGACTACTTCGACAAGGCGGGGCTCACCCCCTACCTCGACAAGGTCGGCTTCAACCTCGTCGGCTACGGCTGCACCACCTGCATCGGCAACTCCGGCCCGCTGCCGGAGGAGGTCTCCAAGGCCGTCAACGACCATGACCTGGCCGTCACTTCGGTGCTCTCCGGCAACCGCAACTTCGAGGGCCGGATCAACCCCGACGTCAAGATGAACTACCTCGCCTCCCCGCCGCTGGTCGTCGCGTACGCCCTCGCCGGGTCGATGAAGGTCGACATCACCAAGGACGCCCTCGGCATCGACCAGGACGGCAAGCCCGTCTACCTCGCCGACGTCTGGCCGACCGAGGCCGAGGTCAACGACGTCGTCGCCAACGCCATCGGCGAGGACATGTTCAACAAGTCCTACCAGGACGTCTTCGCCGGCGACGCCCAGTGGCAGTCGCTGCCCATCCCCACCGGCAACACCTTCGAGTGGGACCCGCAGTCCACCTACGTGCGCAAGCCCCCGTACTTCGAGGGCATGACGATGGAGACCACCCCGGTCTCCGACATCGCCGGCGCCCGCGTCCTCGCCAAGCTGGGCGACTCGGTCACCACCGACCACATCTCCCCGGCCGGTGCGATCAAGGCCGACACCCCGGCCGGCAAGTACCTCACCGAACACGGCATCGAGCGGCGTGACTTCAACTCCTACGGCTCCCGCCGAGGCAACCACGAGGTCATGATCCGCGGCACCTTCGCCAACATCCGGCTGCGCAACCAGGTCGCGCCCGGCACCGAGGGCGGCTTCACCCGCGACTTCACGCAGGCGGACGCGCCGGTGTCGTTCATCTACGACGCCTCGCGCAACTACATCGACCAGGGCATCCCGCTGGTCATCCTCGCGGGCAAGGAGTACGGCTCCGGCTCGTCCCGCGACTGGGCCGCCAAGGGCACCGCGCTGCTCGGCGTCAAGGCCGTCATCGCCGAGTCCTACGAGCGCATCCACCGCTCCAACCTCATCGGCATGGGCGTCGTCCCGTTGCAGTACCCGGCAGGCCAGTCCGCCGAGACCCTCGGCCTCACCGGCGAGGAGACCTTCTCCATCGCGGGCATCACCGAGCTGAACGACGGCACCACCCCCGCCACCGTCAAGGTCACCACCGACACCGGTGTGGAGTTCGACGCGGTCGTCCGCATCGACACCCCCGGCGAGGCCGACTACTACCGCAACGGCGGCATCTTGCAGTACGTGCTGCGCAACCTGATCCGCAAGTAGGCGGTTTCAGCCGCTCACGTGGTCAAGTGAGCGGCCGCACACGGTAGTCGAGGGCCGTATCCCCAGATCATCGGGGATACGGCCCTCGTCGTTCCCGTCCCGAGACATCGCCTGGACCCAGGTGGGACACAGGACTTGCTCAGTGGACCGGGACACGATCGGTACATGGCAGCCACCCCCGCGTCCCGCACCGGCCGGGTCCGCGTCCTCATCGTCGACGACGAGCCCGCGCTCACCGAGGTGCTCTCCGTCGCCGTCACCGAGGCGGGCTGGCGGCCCTACCCCGCCGCCGACGGACACACCGCCCTGCGGCTCGCCCGCGGCTGCGCCCCGCACGTCGTCGTCCTCGACGGCATGCTCCCCGACCTCGACGGCATCCAGGTACTGCGCCGGCTGCGCCACGAGCACCCTCGGCTGCCCGTCCTCATGCTCACCGCCCGCGACGCCCCCGAACACCGCATCGACGGCCTGCGCAACGGCGCCGACGACTACGTCACCAAGCCGTTCTCCCTGGAAGAGGTCGTCGTCCGGCTGCGCGGGCTGCTGCGGCGCGCCGGTGGCGGTGGCGCCGGATGGGCCGGGGGTCTTGACGGCGGCGTGCGCGACGACTCCGCGCGCGTCCTCGGGGACCTCGTCCTCGCGCCGGACGCCCGCGAAGTGCACCGCGCGGGAACGCCCGTCCAGCTCACCGCCAAGGAGTTCGACCTCCTGAGCCTCCTGCTCGACCACCCCCGGCAGGTGCTCAGCAAGGCTCAGATCCTTCATCACGTGTGGAGCAGCTCCTTCGACGGCGGCGGCAACCTCGTCGAGGTCTACATCTCCAGCCTGCGGCGGAAGATCGACAGGGGGCGGGCGCCGATGATCCACACGGTGCGGGGCACGGGCTACGCCATCCGGGCCGCGGAGGACGGGCGATGAGCGGACGCCGGGAGACGCGCGGGTGGTGGGGTCGTGGGCAGGGGGATGGTGTCGTTGAGCGTCAAGGGGCTTGTGGGTCAATGGATATGACGGAGCGTCAGGAAACTGGGCGGCGGTGGTCGTGGCCTCGGGCTCGGGGCTCGCGCGTGCGGTCTTTTCGGGCTCGGTCGTTGCGGGTTCGGCTGCTGCTCTTCGTCGGGGCCACACTGGTCGTCGTGTGCGCCGCCATGTCCGTCACCACCGTCCTGGTCCAACGTGCCTACCTGATCGGCAACTTGGACCAGCGCGTCGGCAACGCCGCCCAGCGGGCCCTGGGCGGAGCCTCCCTCCACCCCGATCTCCAGCGGGACCTGACCTTTCTGCAAGAGAGCGGGCACCCCGCCGGGATGCTCGCCGCCCGCCTCGACAGCTCCGGCGCGATCCTCACCGCCGCCGTCGTGAGCCAGGACGCCGCGCCGCTCTCCCTCACCGCGACACAGCGCGCCGCGCTGGCCGGCGTCACCGCCGACGGGGCGATGCACTCGCTCACCGTGCCCGGGCTCGGGACCTATCGGGTCGCCGTGCTGCAACGCGACGGCGTGCGGGTCCTCGCCGGGCTGCCGATGGGGGACGTCCAGGACATGATCGGCGGGCTCGTCGCCGTGGAAGTGGGCGTCACGGCGGCCGGGCTCGCCCTCGCCGGAGGCCTGTGCGCCGTTGTCATCCGGCGCCAGCTGCGGCCCCTCGGGCGGGTCGCCGCCACCGCCGTCGAGGTGTCGCGCTCGCCGCTGGGACGCGGCGTCGTCACCGGGCTGACCCGGGTCCCCGAGCGGGACACCGACCCCGGGAGCGAGGCCGGGCAGGTCGGAGCCGCGCTGAACCGGATGATCGACCATGTGGAATCCTCGCTCGCCGAACGGCAGCGCGGGGAGGAGCAGGTGCGGCGCAGCGAGGAGCGGATGCGGCGGTTCCTGGCCGACGCCAGCCATGAACTGCGCACGCCGCTGGCCTCCATCGCCGGGTACGCGGAGTTGATGAACCGGGGGACCGATCGCATCGAGCCGCTGATGGCGTGGCGGCGGGTGTCCGCGGAGTCCGCGCGGATGACCGGGCTCGTGGAGGATCTGCTGCTGCTCGCGCGGCTCGACGAGGGGCGGCCGTTGGAGTCCGGCGAGGTGGACCTCGCGGCGGTGGTCGCCGAGGCGGTGTGGGACGCGCGGGTGGCGGGGGACGGGCACGAGTGGCGGCTCGGGCTGGAGCTGGACGGTGGGATACCGCTGGTGGTCGGGGACGGGGCTCGGTTGCATCAGGTGGTGGCCAACCTGTTGGCCAACGCGCGGGTGCATACGCCGGTGGGGACGACTGTGGTGGCTGAGGTGGGGGTGGTGGGGGAGCGGTGCGTGGTGCGGGTGCGGGACGACGGGCCGGGGATTCCGGACGCGTTGTTGCCGACGGTGTTCGAGCGGTTCACTCGGGGGGACGCGTCTCGGGCTCGGGCACGGTCGGGTGGGCGGGCCGGTGCGGGTTCTGGTGGGGCGGGGCTGGGGTTGGCCATCGTTTCGGCGATCGTCGGGGCGCATGGGGGGCGGATCGGGGTGAGCAGCGTTCCTGGGCGGACGGAGTTCACGCTGGAGTTGCCGGTTGCGGCGGGTGCGGGTGCGGGGGCGGCGGCGGTCGGTGGTGGGGGGTCGGCGGCTTCGGCGGCGGCCGGTGAGGGGGCGGCTTCGGCCGGTGGGGGTGCGGCGGCCGCCGGTGGGGGGTCGGGGGCGTGTGGGCACGGCGAATCCGCCGCCTCTCGGGCCCCGCTGTCTGCTGCCACGGCTGAACTCGATTGGTGACCGGGTAAGCGGCGGATTTTCGCCGCGCCCCCACGCCCCACTCCCGTATCGATCCCGGCCAACCCCTGGGGGAGTCATCGGTCAACGCCGGGGAGTCCCGGCCTGCCCCGGGGGGCGCAGGCCTTCATCGACGCCGGGGGCGTGGGGGTGCGCTGGGGGTTCTGTTGTCTGGTGGGTGGCTGGTTGGGGTGGGGTCTGGGGGGTTGGGTCTGGTGGGGATGGGCGTTTACAAGTCAGGGGGTTGGCGCTAGCTTCCCGGTGCGGGTGGGTGGGAGCGCTCCCATGTTGGGTTCCCGCTTCGCTCGTTCGCGCGTAGTGCACCCCACGCCGCCGTATGTGAAGGAAGTTGTGTGATGTGACATGGGCATGATCAGTTTGGCGCGGAAGGTGTTTCCCGCACGCGCCAGAGTGTTGCTTCTCGTCATGGTTTCGCTGCTTGCCACCGTTCCCGCCCTGGGGCTCGTGGTGTCGACGGGCAGTCGCGCCGAGGCTCACGGGACTCCGATGAAGCCGGGCAGCCGTACCTTCCTGTGCTGGCAGGACGCCCTCACCGACACCGGTGAGATCAAGCCGATCAACCCCGCCTGCCGAGCCGCCCAACAGGTCAGCGGGACAACGCCGTTCTACAACTGGTTCTCCGTGCTGCGCTCCGACGGAGCCGGGCGCACCCGGGGCTTCGTGCCCGACGGTGAGCTGTGCAGCGGCGGCAATCCCAACTTCACCGGCTTCAACCAACCGCGCACCGACTGGCCGTTGACCCATCTGACCTCGGGGGCCACCGTCGACTTCTCCTACAACGCCTGGGCCGCGCACCCGGGTTGGTTCTACGTGTACCTCACCAAGGACGGCTACGACCCGACGAAGACCCTCACCTGGGACGACATGGAGGACACCCCGTTCCTCAGCGTCGACCACCCGCCGCTCAACGGCAGTCCCGGCACCGTCGAGGCCAACTACGCGTGGAGCGGGCAGCTTCCGTCGGGCAAGTCGGGGCGGCACATCGTCTACATGGTGTGGCAGCGGTCCGACAGTGCCGAGACCTTCTACTCGTGCTCCGACGTCGTCTTCGACGGCGGCAACGGTGAGGTCACCGGCATCCACGAACCCGGCAACCCGACCGATCCGATCCCCGGCAAGTGCACCGCCAGCCGTCGGACCACGGGGAGTTGGAGCGGTGGGTACCAGTCCGAGGTCACGGTCACCAACAGCGGTGACGTGCCGATGCTGGGCTGGATGGTCGACTGGACGTTGCCCGGCGGGCAGACCGTCGACAGCCTCTGGAACGGCAACGCCACCTATACCGGGCAGGACGTGATGGTCCACAACGCCGACTGGAACGGGTCGTTGGCCCCCGGTGCCAGCACCACCTTCGGGTACGTCGTCCTTGGCTCCGGCGGTGACACCGCCACCGGCCTGCCCTGTCAGGTCGGTTGATCGGCGTCGGTTGTCATGCGAGGTGCGGGTCCGGTACCGGTCGTGACGGTGCCGGGCCTGCGGGCCGTTCGGGTGGGGTGGCGTGGTGCCTTCCCGGGGGGATCGTCTCTCTGTGGTAGGGCTGGCGCTCGGTACTGTCCCTGCGGCTTGTGTGTCCTTCGGTGCGCGGCCCGGGTGGAGGAGTTGGGGTCGCGTCATGCGTGTCCGTCCGGTGTCTGTGTTGGTTGTCCTCGTTCTCGTGGTCAGTGGTGTCGGGCCTGCCTTCGCCGCTCCTGGGGTGGTCGGTGATCCGGTCCCCTATGTCGATCCGCTCATCGGGACCGCCAACGGCGGCGATGTCTTTCCCGGGGCTGTCGTGCCGTTCGGGATGCTCTCCTGGAGTCCGGAGAACACCCGGGGCGATGCCACCAGGACGGCCGCGCCCGGCGGGTACCACTACGACGCCATCCGGGTGCGGGGCTTCAGCCTCACCCATATGTCGGGGACCGGGTGTGCCGGGGGCAGCGGTGACATTCCCTTTTTCCCGTACGCCGGGGACGTCACCTCCTCGCCCGCCCGTGATACCCAGGACGCCGTCTATGCCGCCGACTTCCGTCATGACGACGAGGTCGCCGAGGCCGGGCACTACAAGGTGGGGCTCTCCTCCGGGGTGACCGCCGAGCTGGCCGCCACGGCTCGTACCGGGTCCGGGCGCTTCACGTTTCCGGTCGGCAAGCCCGCCTCGATGCTCGTCCGTACCGCCAACTCCGAGGTGGGGTCGGTCGGTTCGACGGTGACCATCGATCCGGTGACGCGGACCGTGTCGGGGTCCGTCACCTCCGGGAACTTCTGTGGGTATCTGGACCCCGAGGGGCGGCGGGACTACTACACGGTGTATTTCGTGGCCCGGTTCGATCGTGCCTTTGATGGCCAAGGGGCCTGGGTGGATGGGGAGTTGGCTCCCGGGAGTGTGAAGGCCTCTGGTGGAAGCGGGGGGTTCGGGGTCGGTGGGCGGCCGGTTGCGGGGAAGGGGGCCGGGGGGTACGTGCGGTTCGCTCCCGGGACCGGGGAGGTGAACGTCAAGGTCGGTATCTCCTACGTCAGTCGGGCCGGGGCCGCTGCCAATCTCGACGCCGAGAATCCTCCGCGTCGTACCTTCGACTCCGTGCGGGACGCCGGGCGGCAGGCCTGGCGGGAGCGGCTCGGTGCCGTGCGGGTCGGCGGTGGGAGCGAGGACGAGCGGACCATCTTCTACACCGCCCTCTACCACTCGTTGCTGCATCCCAACGTCATCAGCGACGCCGACCGGCGTTATCGGGGGAGCGACGGTCGGGTGCATCGGGTCGGACGGCGCCACGGTGCCCAGTACGGGACGTTCTCCGGGTGGGACGTCTACCGCGACCAGGTGCAACTGGTGACGCTGCTCGACCCGGACGTCGGCTCCGACATCGCCCAGTCGCTCTACCGACTCGCCCGGCAGAACGGCGGGGTGTGGGACCGCTGGCTGCACGGGGCGAGCGGCACGCACGTCATGAACGGCGATCCCTCGCCGACCGCCCTCGCCGGTATCCGTGCCTTCGGGGGCACCGGATTCGATCTGCGCGGGGCACTTGAGTCGTTGGTGAAGGCGGCCACCGTGCCGACCGGGCAGGATCTGTCGGCGGCCGGGAAACCCGTGATGGCGGTGGGGCAGCGGCCCTCGCTGGACACGTACCTGAAGCTTCACTACATGCCGTCCGTGTCCCATGCCTGGGGCGGGGCCGCCGAGACCCTGGAGATGTCCACCGCCGACTTCGCGCTGTCCCAACTGGCCTCGGCAGCCGGTGAGATGGGCGTTGCCGGGGAGTTCGCCGAGCGGGCTCAGTGGTGGCAGAACACCTTCAACGTCGCCGCCGATCGAAGTGGCGGTTACATCGCCAACCGCAAGGCCGACGGCAGTTGGGTCACCGGGTTCACGCCGTCCACCGGCAACGGGTTCGTGGAGGGGACCGCCGCCCAGTACACGTGGATGGTGCAGCACAACCCCGCCGGGTTGTTCGCCGCGATGGGAGGTGAGAGCCGTGCCGTGGAGCGGCTCGACTCCTTCTTCCACGCGGGCGACGGGAGGTGGGCGTTCACCGGCAGCGGGGGTGCCAAGTCCGAGTTGGACAACGAGCCCTCCCTCAACGTGCCCTATCTGTACGACTACGCCGGTGCCCCCTACAAGACGCAGGAGACCGTGCGGGCGGCGATGCGTCGGCTCTGGTCGACCGAGCCGGGCGGTATCCCCGGCAACGACGACCTCGGCGCCATGTCGTCCTGGTACGTCTTCTCCGCCCTCGGCATGTATCCGCAGGTGCCCTCGCGGGCCGAACTGGTGCTGGCCTCACCGCTGTTCCCCCGCGTGGACATCGCCCGGCCGCGCGGCAACCACCTCACCATCCGGGCATCCGGCGCCGCCGCCGACGCCCCCTACATCCGCTCCCTGAAGGTCAACGGCCGCTCCAGTGACCGCCCTTGGCTCCCCGCCTCCTTCGTGCGGGACGGCGGACAGCTCGACTACGCCCTCTCCTCCGTCGCCGACCGGGACTGGGGAGCCGCCCAGCCGCCACCGTCGTTCCGGGCGGGTGAGCAGCCCTATCAGATCGGCGTCGGGCCCACCACGGCGACGATCGCACCGGGTGCCCGTACTCAAGTCGCCGTGCGTGCGCTGTCGTTGGGCGGGCGCGCCAGGCCCGAGGTGCGTTTCCGGGTCGAGACGCCGGGCGGGGTGAGTGCCGACCCTGCCGAGGGTGCCGTCGTCGACGGGCTTCGGCGCATCACGCTCACCGCGTCCGGCGGGGCCCGTCAGGGGTTCTACGACGCCTCGGTGACCGTGACCTCCGGTGGGCGCTCCTACCGGCAGCCGCTCGCCCTGACCGTCGCCGCGCCGGGCACCCTGCTGGCCGCGTACGGCAACACCGGCGTCTCGGACGACGTGGGTGAGCATGACGAGGCCGACTACGACGGGGGTGGCCGGAGTTACTCCCGTCAGGCGCTCGCGGCGGCCGGTCTCACGCCGGGCGGGCGCGGGACGGTTGAGGGGCTGGCGTTCACCTGGCCCGACTCGCCCTCCGGACGGGTCGACCATATCTCCGCCGATGGGCAGGTCCTTCAACTGGCAGGTGGTGTAAGGCGGTTGTCGTTCATCGGCAGTGGGGTCAACGGGGATCGGAGCGGGGCGGCCACGGTCACCTACGACGATGGCAGTACCGGCGTCCTCCCACTGGGTCTGACCGACTGGACCGTTGGCGGTGGGGGCGGGGCGGTCCGGTACGGGAACGTCGTCGTCGGCAAGGCCGCCTATCGGAATGTCGCCGGTGGGGGGAAGGACGCGGTGGCGGCCCATGTGTTCGCCACCGAGCCCTTCACCGCACCCGAGGGGAAGAGGATCGTGAGCGTGCGGCTGCCGGTGGACCATGATCTGCATGTGTTCACGTTGGCCGTGGGCTGACCTCCAACAGCCCCTTCATCCAGTCGAGTTGGCGGCGTACGTGGAGCGCGTCGCCGCCCTCGTGGCCGTTGTAGGGGTAGGCGTGGATCTCCTTGCGGGTGGTGGTGCCGGTCAGCTCGCCGTAGCGGTTGAAGGCGGCGTACGCTCCGCTCGGCGGGCACACCGTGTCACGCAGGCCCACCCCGAAGTGGGCCGGTGCGTGGGCGCGGCGGGCGAAGGAGATGCCCTCCAGATAGGAGAGCGTGCGGTAGGCGGCCGGTTCGGCGCCCCGGTGGACGGCCAGAAAGGCTGCCATCTCGCCGTAGGGGCCCGCGTCCGTGAGGTCCAAGGCGCGGCGGATACCGCAGAGCAGGGGTGCGGTGACCAGCGTCGCCGCGAGATCCGGGACCAGGCCCGCCACCGCCAGGGCGACCCCGCCGCCCTGACTGTTGCCGACGGCGGCGACCTGGGCGCCGTTCACCCCCGGCAGCGCGCGCACGGCCGCCACCGCGCGGACCGCGTCCGTGATCAGCCGCCGGTAGTGGTGGTCGCGGGCGTCGAGCAGGCCGCGTACCGCCGCGCCCGGGCCGCCCGGTGCCGAGGCGTGCGGGTCGGGGGTCGCGCCGCCGTTGCCGTACTGGTCGCCCTGGCCGCGGTTGTCCATCAGCAGGTGCGCGTACCCGGCGTTCACCCAGGTGAGCCGCTCGTGCGGGAGGCCCCGGCCCCGGCCGTAGCCCGCGAACTCGACGACGGCGGGCAGCAGTTGGGGCGTGCGGGCGGGGCGGGTGAACCAGGCGCGGACCGGGTCGCCGGCGAAGCCCCGGAACGTCACGTCCCAGGACTCGGTGAGGCGTAGCCCCGAGTCGACCGGCCGGACCGAGACGACGGGGTCCGCCCGGTCGGCCTCCTTGAGGGTGTTCTGCCAGAACGCGTCGAAGTCCGGGGGCTCCTCGACGGCCGGGCGGTAGCGCTCCAACTCGGGCAACGGCAGATCGAACGCGGGCACAGGGGCACCTCGCAGGAGTCGGTCCAGGCATGGAAACTTGCGGAGTTCGCTGGCTTCGGTTCCCGGGTTCTACCCCGGGCGGCGGCGCTTTCAACTCTCCACACACGTATCAACAGAGCGCTGCTGTACCCATTGACAGCGCTTTCTGAGTGGCTTTAAGTTGCCGCGAAGTTACCGGTAAGAAGCTCGAAAGTTTCGGTTCCGCGCCCTCCGTCCGAGAGGACCGAGCATGAGCACCTCCACCACGTCGGCCTCTCCACCGGGCACCCAGGACCCGCCCCCGAACGCCCCCGAGCCGCCACGCCCGAGCGCGCGCCCGGGGTGGCGGCGGACCCTGCGCCGCGACGGGCAGCTGTACTCCCTCGCCGCGCTGCCGCTGCTGTTCTTCCTGGTCTTCCGCTATCTGCCGATGATCGGCAACGTCATCGCCTTCCGCCGCTTCGAACCGGGCGGGTCCATCCTGGGCGAGCAGTGGGTCGGCCTGCGCTACGTCGAGATGTTCCTCACCGACCCCACCTTCTGGCAGGTCTTCCGCAACACGCTCTGGCTCGGCGGACTGACCCTGCTCTTCTGCTTCCCGGTGCCGATCGTGCTGGCCCTGCTGCTCAACGAGGTACGCCGCCGTTCGCTGAAACGGTTCGTCCAGTCGGTGTCCTACCTGCCGCACTTCCTGTCGATCGTCATCGTCGCCGGTATCACCATGCAGATGCTGGCCGGTGACGGGCCGGTCAACCATCTGCTGGGCCGGTTCGGCCACGACCCGATCCGGTTCATCCAGGAACCCGGCTGGTTCCGCACCCTGTTCATCGGCTCGGAGGTCTGGCAGACCGCCGGCTGGGGAACGATCCTCTACCTCGCCGCGCTCACCACGATCGACGAGGACCTCTACGAGGCCGCCCGCATCGACGGCGCCAACCGCTGGCAGCAGACCTGGCATGTCACCCTGCCCGGCATCCGCCCCACCATGATCACGCTGCTCATCCTGAACATCGGCACCTTCATGGCCGTCGGCTTCGAGAAGGTCCTGCTGCTGTACAACCCGCTGACCTATCCGACCGCCGACGTCATCTCCACGTACCTGTACCGCACGGGAGTCGAGTCCAACAGCTTCAGTTACGCCGCCGCCATCGGGCTGTTCGAGGCGGTCATCGGGCTGGTGCTGATCACGTCCGCGAACCAGGTGTCGCGCCGCGCGGTCGGGACGAGCCTGTGGTGAGGCCGAGCCGGTCCTACCGGGTCTTCCAGGGCGTCAACGGCGTGGTCCTCACCCTCGTCGTGCTCGTCACCCTGTATCCCTTCGTCAACATCATCGCCCGCTCCTTCAGCGGGGAACGGCAGATCCGCGCGGGTGAAGTCCAGCTGTGGCCCGAGGGGTTCAACCTCACCACGTACCGGATCGTGCTGCATGACGGGACGTTCTGGCGCAGCTACGGCAACACCCTTTACTACACGGTGTTCTCCACGGTCGTCGCGATGATTCTGACGACCTGTTACGCCTACGTCCTGTCGAAGCGGAACCTCAGAGGGCGTGGACTCCTCGTCGGCGTCGCCGTGTTCACCATGTTCTTCTCCGGCGGCCTGATCCCCACCTACGTCCTGATCACCAGCCTCGGCCTGAAGAACTCCGTGTGGGCGCTGGCCATCCCGAACGCCATCAGCGTCTTCAACCTGCTGGTGATGAAGGCGTTCTTCGAGGGCCTGCCGACCGAACTGGAGGAGGCCGCGCAGATCGACGGCCTCAGCACCTACGGCATCCTGCTGCGGATCGTGCTGCCCCTGTCGAAGGCGGTGGTCGCGACGATGGTGCTGTTCTACTCGGTGTCGTTCTGGAACTCCTGGTTCGGCGCGTTCCTCTACATGGACCGGCCCGAACTGATGCCGGTCACCGTCTACTTGCGCAACCTCATCGCGGGCGCCACCGGCGGCGGCAACGCGGGCGCCGGGACCGAGCAGCTCACCCAGGTCGCCGCCAACATCCAGGCGGTCACCATCGTGCTCACCGCGCTGCCCATCCTCTGCGTCTACCCGTTCGTCCAGCGCTACTTCGTGTCGGGCGTGACGCTCGGCGCCGTCAAGGGCTGACGCCCGGCCCACGGGAACAAGGGAGTTATCCGTGCAGAACGCAGGACATCTGACGCGGCGTCAGATCCTCGCCGTGGCGGGCTTCGCCGGTCTCGCCACCCTCACCGGCTGCGGCAGCGGCGCCGACGGCGCCGACACCAAGGACCTGTCGAAGAAGCAGCACGGCGCGATGCCCGAGTATCGCGCCGGTCAGCAGTTCAAGGCGACGAAGGCGCTCTCCTTCTCGATGCTGCACAACGACAACCCGGGCTACCCCCTGAAGAAGAACTGGCTGTTCTGGAAGGAGGTGACCCGGCGCACCGGCGTCACCCTCCAACCCGTCGACGTGCCGCTGAGCGACTACGAGAAGAAGCGCAGCCTGCTCATCGGCGCGGGCGACGCGCCCTTCCTGATCCCCAAGACGTACCACCCCGCCGAGGCCGCCTTCGTCTCCTCCGGCGCCATCCTGCCCGTCAGCGAGTACGTCCACCTGATGCCCAACTTCCAGGCCAAGGTGAGGAGTTGGAAGCTGGAGCCGGAGATCGACTCCATCCGGCAGGCCGACGGCAAGTACTACCTGCTGCCCGGCCTGCACGAGAGACCCCGTTCCGGATACTCGCTGGCGCTGCGCACGGACATCCTCGACAAGCACGGCCTGACCCTGCCCACCACCTGGGACCAGGTGTACGACGTCTTCAAGGCGCTGAGGCGGGAGTACCCCGACCGCTACCCCTTCTCCGACCGCTGGAGCACCAACACCACGTTCCCCGTAGGCGCGTTGCTCAACTACCTCGGCACCGCCTACGGCACCCGGGCGGGCTGGTCCTACGACAACATCAGCTGGGACGACGGCGCGAAGACGTTCGTCTTCACCGGCGCCACCGACAGCTTCCGCCACGTCATCGAGTATCTGCGGAAGTTGGTCGCCGAGAAGCTGATGGACCCGGAGAGCTTCACCCAGTCCGACGACGACGCCGTGAAGAAGCTCCTCTCCGAGCAGTCCTTCGCGATCAGCGCCAACCCGCAGGAGCTGGTGCAGAACTACCGCTACAACCTGGCCAAGCAGGTCAAGGGCGCCACGATCGAGATGATCCCGGTACCGCTCGGACCCTCGGGCGCGGTGCTGCCGAGCGGACTCCGCCTGGAGAACGGGGTGATGATCTCCAGCAAGGCCCTGGGGAGCGCCGACTTCGTCGCGATGATGCAGTTCGTGGACTGGCTCTGGTACTCCGACGAGGGCCAGCGCCTCTCCAAGTGGGGTGTCGAGGGCGTCACCTACACGTACAGCGACGGCACGTACCGGCTGAAGGACGGCATCAGCCTGATGGGCTCCGACCCGTCCGCCCCGAAGGATCTCCAGAAGGACTACGGCTTCTTCAACGGCGTCTTCACCTACGGCGGCAGGTGGGCGCTGGTCTCCTCCTCCTTCCTGCCGGACGAGACGAGATTCCAGGCCGCCATGGCCCGGCGCACCCAACTGCCCATCGACCCGGCCCACCCGCTGCGCTCCACCGAGCAGGAGCAGGCCTCCCTCTGGGACACCCCGCTGAAGGACCACGTCACCCAGAACTGTCTCCAGTTCATCCTGGGCAGGCGCCCGCTGTCCCAATGGAACACCTACCTCGCCGAGTTGAAGGCGAAGAACATGCAGCAGCTGGTCGACCTGCACAACGCGGCGTACGAGCGCTTCAAGAAGGAGAACGGGTGATCCCCGAGGAACCGGTCGGCACCTTCACCGACGCCTGGCGGTTCTGCGTCGGCACCGGCCGCCTCGAACTCGCCCTGCGCCGCGACTATCAGGACTCCCTCACCCTGATCCAACGCGAGATCGGCTTCCGGCACATCCGGGGCCACGGCCTCTTCAGCGACGGCATGGGCGTCTACCGCCCCTACACCTGGCAGGACGAACGCCGGGTCCGGCACGCCTTCACCTACGTCGACCAGATCATCGACGCCTACCTGGCGCTCGGCATCCGGCCCTTCCTCGAACTCGGCTTCATGCCCGAGGAGTTGGCGTCCGGCAAGCAGACGGTGTTCTGGTGGCGCGGCAACGTCACCCCGCCCGCCTCGCACCAGGAGTGGGCCGCGCTGGTCCGCGCCACCCTCGTCCACCTCATCGACCGCTACGGCCTCGACGAGGTACGGACCTGGCCCATCGAGGTCTGGAACGAACCCAACCTCACCGCCTTCTGGCAGGACGCCGACGAGGACGCCTACCACCGCCTGTACGAGGTGACCGCGCACGCCCTGAAGGAGGTCGACGCGGGCCTCCAGGTCGGCGGCCCGGCGATCTCGCCCGGCGCCGACGACTGGCTGGAACGCTTCGCCGAGTTCACCCAACGCCGGGACGTGCCCGTCGACTTCGTGTCCAAGCACGCCTACACCTCGGGCCCCGCCCAGCACGTCCCCTTCGGCGTCCACCAGACGCTGGCCCCGGCGGCCGACCTGCTCGCCCAGTTCGCCACCCCACGGGAACGCCTCAAGGGCACCGGACTCGCCGAACTGCCCGTGCACATCACGGAGTTCAACTCCTCCTACCGCCCGGACAACCCGATCCACGACACCGCGTTCCACGCCGCCTACCTGGCCCCGGTGCTCGCGGCCGGCGGCGACCACGTCGACTCCTTCTCCTACTGGACGTTCAGCGACATGTTCGAGGAGACCGGCGTGCCGACCGCCCTCTTCCACGGCGGATTCGGGCTGCTCACCCACCGCCAGGTGAAGAAACCGACCTACCACCTCTACGCGTTCCTGGCCCGGATGGGCGGTCACCTGCTGGCGCGCGGCGACGACCACCTCGTCACCCGGCACCCCGACGGCCGCGTCACCGTCCTCGCCTGGGCCCCGGTCGACGCGAGCGGCGCCACCCCGGGACCCGAACGGCACCGGGTGCGGCTGTCCGTGCCGCTGCGCGCGAGGGCGGCCTTCAGTCACCGGTCCACCGTGGACGAGGAGTTCGGCAACGCCCGCGCCGCCTGGCAGCAGCTGGGCAGCCCGCACGCGCCGGGCCCACGCGCCCTCGACCTGCTCCGGGAAGCGGCCGAACCCGCCCGCCGCCACCAACGCCTCCCGGTGACCGACGGCCGCGTCGCCCTCGACCTGACCCTCACCCGCCACGAGATCACCCTCGTCGAACTGCACCCCGTCGAGGACGAGACGCCCCCATGGTCGGACGAACGACGGCTGTTGGGGAGGGAAGGGCGATGAGGGCGGCACACACGAGAGCAGACGGGCGGGACGGGGCGCCTTGGTTGGGCGATGGCGTCCAACGTCCGTTCACCTCAAGGACGTTGGGCGTCGAACGTCAACTGCCGTACCCCCCAGCCACCTTGGCCGACCCCGACCACCCCGGGCCCCCAGCCCGCACCTTCGGTGACGGTCCCCTCTCTCGTGCCGCCGCCCTCGTCCACACCCTCCTCACCGTGGAGGCGCTCCTGCTGTTCGCCTCCTCGCCGGGCATCGTCGGTCTCTTCCTGCTCGGCGCCGACGCCTCCAACCTCCCCCTCGTCGCCCTCTGTCTCCTCCCCGTCGGCCCGGCGCTCTCCGCCGGCCTGTACGCCCTTGAGCACCGAGGGCGTGACCTGGCCGACCTCCACCCGGCCCGGACGTTCTGGCGGGGCTGGCGGCTCAACGCCGTTGCGGTACTGGAGATATGGGTGCCGCTGTCGGTGTGGCTCACCGTCGTGGCGTTCACGCTCACGCACTTCGCGCTGACCGGCCTGCCCGGCTGGTGGGCGCTGCTGCTCGCCGGGATCGGGGCGGGCTCGCTGCTGTGGGGCGCCCACGCCCTGGTGCTGGCCTCGCTGTTCACGTTCCGGGCCCGGGACACCGCCCGCCTCGCCGCCTACTTCCTGCTGCGGCACGGCCGCGCCACCCTCGCCGCCGGCTCCCTGCTGGCGCTGGCCGCCGGGCTCACCGTTCTGCTCACCGAGGCCCTGCCCGCGCTGCTGGCCGCGCCGCTGCTGCTCTCCCTGCTGCACAGCAGTCGTCCGGTGATCACCGAGACCGCGAAGGACTTCACGGCATGAGCGACAAGATCCGCTACGGCGGCGACTACAACCCCGAGCAGTGGCCGGAGGAGGTGTGGGACGAGGACCACCGCCTGTTCACGCGGGCCGGGATCGACACCCTGACCGTCGGTGTCTTCGCCTGGTCGCTCACCCAACCCGCCGAGGACACCTACGACTTCGGCGTGCTCGACCGCATCCTGGAGCGGGCCGCCGCCGAGGGCCGCCGGGTCTGCCTGGCCACCGGCACCGCCGCCGTCCCGCCCTGGCTCGCCCACGCCTACCCCGAGGTCAACCGCACCGACTTCGAGGGCCGCAGACACCGCTACGGGCAACGGCACAACTTCTGCCCCAGCTCACCCGCGTACCGCAGGCTCGCCACCGCGCTGGCCGACCGGATCGCCGAACGCTACGCCGGACACCCCGCGTTGCTCGCCTGGCACGTCAACAACGAGTACGGCGGCGCCTGTTACTGCGACCTGTGCGCCGACGCCTTCCGTGACTGGCTGCGGGACAGGTACGGAGACCTCGACGCCCTCAACGACGCCTGGTGCACGACGTTCTGGTCCCACCGCTACACCGACTTCGCGCAGATCGAGCCGCCCAGCGCCCTCACCGAGCACTGGCGCGGACCCGACCACACCGCGTTCCAGGGCACCACCCTCGACTGGTCCCGCTTCACCACCGACGCCCTGCTCGGCTGCTTCCTCGCGGAGAAGGAAGCCCTCCGCAGCCACGACCAGGACACCCCCGTCACCACCAACTTCATGGGCATGTACCGCCCGTTGGACTACCACCGCTGGGCGCCCCACCTCGACTTCGCTTCCTGGGACAGCTACCCGCCCCTGGACGCGCCGCCGACCTGGCCCGCCCTCGCCCACGACCTGATGCGCGGCCTCAAGGACGGCGCCCCTTTCTGGCTGATGGAACAGACCCCGTCGACGACAGCCTGTCGTGACGTCAACCCGCTGCGCAGGCCAGGGGAGTTGAGGCTCGCGACGTTCCAGGCGATCGCCCACGGCGCCGACGCCGCCCTCTACTTCCAGCTGCGTGCCTCGCGCGGAGCCTGCGAGAAGTACCACGGCGCCGTCATCGGGCACGCGGGTCGCGACGACACCCGTGTCTTTGGCGAAGTCGCCGGGATCGGAACGGAGTTGGCGGCGCTCGGGGCCGTCGCGCTCGGTGCCCGCACCCTGGCCCGTACCGCCCTCGTCTTCGACTGGGACAGCTGGTGGGCCCTGGAGATCTCCGACGGCCCCTCCCGTCACGTCCGTTACCAGGACACCGTCCACGCCTACTACCGTGCCGCCCGCGAGGCCGGTGCCGATGTCGACGTCGTCCCGCACACCGCCGACCTCACCGCCTACGACGTGGTCCTCGCGCCCGTCCTGCACATGGTCAAGGGCGATCTCGCCGCCCGCCTCGAAGCCGTCGCCGCACGGGGCGGCACCGTCCTCGCGACGTTCCTCTCCGGCCGCGTCGACGCGCACGACCGCGCCTTCCTCACCGACGTCCCCGGCCCGCTCGCCGGGCTCATGGGCATCCGCGTCGACGAGTGGGACGCCCGGCCACCGGACGTCGTCCAGCCGGTCCGGCTGGGGGAGTTGAGCACCGGGGCGCGGCTCGTCTTCGAGATCGTGCGGCCGCGCGGCGCCGAACCGGTCGGGACCTACGGCGCCGACTTCTACGCCGGTACGCCCACCGTCACCCGCAACGCCTTCGGCACCGACGGCGGCGAGGGCTGGTACGTCGCCACCGCCCTCGAACAACCCGGCGTCGACTGGGTCGTCCGGCGGATTCTCGCCCGCCACGACCTGCTCGGCCCCCACGCCGACCAGCCCGCCGTCGAGACCGCCCACCGCACCGCCCCCGACGGCACCCGCCTCCTCTTCCTCCTCAACCACGCGGCGGAACCGGCCCAGTTGACCGCCCACGCCCCGGCGACCGACCTGCTCACCGGTGAACGGGTCGAGAAACAGGCGCCGTTGACCCTCGACCCGTACGGTGTAGCCGTGCTGCGACTTCAGTAGATCCGCCGGCCCCGCGCGTCCGGCACCCCCGACGTCCGCAGGAAGTAGGTGTTGACCTGGTCGCGCCACTCGCGGGCGCTACGCAGCTGCTCGTCGTAGCGCTCGGCGACCCGCGTGTGACGCGGCCGGTCGAGGAGCGGGGCCAGTGACGCCCACAACGCGCGGGCCTCGGCGACCTCCTCGACGCCCTCGAAGTGCGTGTCGTAGATGTGCTGGATGACCGTGCGGCCGTCGTGCAGGACGTGGCCGTAGGGCATGTGGTGGAAGAACAGCAGGAGTTCGTCGGGGCAGGTGCTCGGGGACTCGTAGATCTCGGCCCACGGCTTGGCGTACTGGGCCGCGTATCCGGTGCCGGTGGCGGCGCTGCGGTCGACGCCGACGCCGTCCCGGTCGGCGAAGTGGTAGGTACCCCACGGGCTGTACTCGTAGCCGTCCACGCTCGGCCCGTAGTGGTGGCCCGGCTGCACCATGAAGCCCACTCCGAGCGGCGCCGTGTACTTCTCGTACGTCCGCCAGGACCCGGTAAGGACGCGCCGCACTCCGTCCGCGAGCTGCGCGGAGGCGCCCGGGAACGTCAACGCGATCCACTCGTCGAGGAGTTGACCCGGGTCGGCGTCGGGTTGCCAGGCGAGCCGGCCGAACGTGTACAGGTTGGCCTGGGCCAGCGGATGGCCGGTCCAGAACGGGTCGTCGCCGACGTTGGCCACGGCGACCAGTGCCGATGCCCGCTCACCTACCGTCGGCCCGTCCGGGCCCTCGTGGCCGAAGCGCAGCGCCTCGCTCCACATCGGGCCGAGCCAGCACACGTGCCGCTGCTGCCCGGTGTACTCCTGGGTCGCCTGCACCTCCACCGCGAGGCGGGTGCGCGGCAGGGCGCCGATGACCGGGGAGAGCGGCTCGCGCACCTGGAAGTCCATCGGCCCGTGCTTGACCTGGAGCAGGACATTGTCCGCGAACGAGCCGTCCAGCGGGGCAAATTGGTCGTGCGCGGCCCGCGCCCGGTCCGTCGTGCGGTCCCGCCAGTCCTGGCGATGGTCGTAGACGAAGGCCCGCCAGTGCACCGTTCCGCCGTGCGGGGCGAGCGCGGCGGCCAGCGTGTTCGCGCCCTCGGCGTGGGAGCGGCCGTAGGCGAACGGGCCCGGCTGGCCCTCGGAGTCGGCCTTCACGACATACCCGCCGAAGTCCGGGATCGCCGCGTACACCCGCCCGGTCGCCTCCGCCCACCAGGCCCGCACGTCCTCGTCGAGGGGGTCGGCGGTGGGCAGCCCGCCGAGGACCATCGGCGCGGCGAAGGTGACCGACAGATGAGTGCGGATGCCGTACGGCCTGAACGCCTCGGCCAGCGCGGCCACTTCACCGATCCGGTCGGTCAGCAACCGCGCCTCGGTGGCGTGCACGTTGACGTTGTTCACGGCGACGGCGTTGATCCCGCAGGCCGCCAACAGCCGGGCGTACGCCCGCACTCGGCCCCACTCCTCGCGGGCCCGGCCCGCCGCCCAGAACAGCGAGCCGCCCGCGTACCCCCGTTCCACCTGCCCCATGACCGGATGCACGGCCACGTTGTCCCAGTGGTCGAGCATCCGTATCCCCAACCGGGGCCGGTTCTCGGTGAGTCGGTGCTCGCCCGCGAAGGCCCGCTCGCCCAGCCGGACGACATGGAAGAGGCCGTACAGCAGGCCGGTCGGGCCGGACGCGGTGACCGTCGTACGGTCCGCGCCCCGCCCGAAGGTGAACGCCTCGCTGTCGTCGTCGCCGGTCAACTCCAGGAGCAGGTCGCACGGTTCGGGGGCCGCGGCACGCTCGACGCGGCCCCCGAAGCGGGCGCAGGCCGCCGCCACCTCCCCGTGCACCGTGGCCACCAGCGGACCCGGTCCACGGACCAGGACCCGCCGGGTGCCGAGCGGCCGGAACACCTCGTCCGGCAGCCAGGCCGGGTCGACACCCTCGGGCAGGGCGGGCGCGGGAAGCGGCATGGGACCCCCAACTCAGCTGCTCAGGCGAGCAGTTCGACCTCCGAAAGCACCGCCTCCCCCTCGGTCACCAGGCGGTACTTCCGGTACGTACCCGGGGAGTCCACGGTGAACGCGCGGGTCTGCCGGTCCCAGGCGAAGGACTCACCGGAACGCCGGTCGAGCGTGCGCCATGTGGTGCCGTCGTCCGACCCCTGGAGCGTCCAGCCGGTCGGCGCCTTCGCCCGGTCCGCCGACGACGTCAGCGTGTACTGGACGCCCTTGACCGGACCCTGGACCGGCAGATCCACGGAGGTCACGGTGGCGTCCGTCGCCGACGTGTTGTCGAACAGGGCACCGGCGCCCTTCAACGCGTCCGTGCGGGGCGTCGGCACCCGGTCGTCCTGCGCGATGGAGACGGGCGCGGCCTTCGTGCCGGTACCCCACGAGGACGGCTTGGGGCCCATGTCGAACTCCAGCGTGCCGCCCTTGGCGAGCAGGTCGTGCGGCAGTGAAGTCTTCGTCCAGGTACGGCCGTTGACCTTCAGGCCCTGTACGTAGACGTTCTCCGCGCTGTTGCGCGGCGCCTTGACGACGAGGTCACGGCCGTTCTCCAGATGGACCGTGGCCTTCTTGAACAGCGGGGAGCCGACCGCGTACTCGCCGCCGCCCATCACCAGCGGGTAGAAGCCGAGCGCGGAGAACAGGTACCAGGCCGACTGCTCGCCGTTGTCCTCGTCGCCGTGGTAGCCCTGCCCGATCTCGCTGCCGGTGTAGAGGCGGGAGAGCACCTCGCGGACGTTCTTCTGCGTCTTCCAGGGCTGCCCGGCCGCGTCGTACATGTACAGGACATGGTGGGCGACCTGGTTGGAGTGCCCGTAGTTGCCGAGCCGGACATCGCGCGCCTCGGTCATCTCGTGGATGACCCCGCCGTAGGAGCCGACGAACTCCGGCCCCGCCGTCTCCGGCGTCGCCAGGTACGTGTCCAGCTTGTCGGCGAGGCCGCGACGGCCCCCGTACAGGTTGGCGAGGCCCCGGCTGTCCTGCGGTGCGGTGAACGCGTAGCCCCAGCCGTTGGTCTCCGTGTAGTCGTACCCCCACACCCGGGGGTCGTACGTCGCGGAGTCCAGGCGCCAGGCGCCTTCGGCGGTGCGGCCCTGGAAGAAACCGGCCTTCGCGTCGAAGAGGTTGACGTACTCCTGGGCGCGGTTGAGGAAGTACCGCGCCTCCTCCTGGTACCGCTTCTCGCCGGTCTTCTCGTAGAGCCGCTGGCCCATGCGGGCGATGCCGTAGTCGTTGACGTAGCCCTCCATCGCCCAGGACAGGCCCTCGCCGGTGTCGGTGCTGGTGTAGCCGAGGAACGGCGAGGTCGCCATGCCCTTGCGGCCCACGCCGGACGACGGCGGCACCACGGTCGCGTTCTTCACGGCCGCGTCGTACGCCGCCTTCGCGTCGAAGTCGACGCCCTTCACATACGCGTCGGCGAACGCCACGTCCGAGGAGGTGCCGGTCATCAGGTCCGCGTAGCCGGGCGAGGACCAGCGCGAGGTCCAGCCGCCGTCCTTGTACTGCTGCACGAACCCGTCGACCATCTCACCCGCCTGACGGGGCGTCAGGAGCGAGTAGGCGGGCCAGGTGGTCCGATAGGTGTCCCAGAAGCCGTTGTTGACGTACACCCTGCCGTCGACGATCTTCGCGCCGGTGTGCGTCGGGGTGTCCGGGGACGGCATCGGTGAGAACGGCGACGCGTACCGCTCCTTCGAACCGACCTTCTCGAAACCGGAGTTGGGATACAGGTACAGCCGGTACAGGCTGGAGTACAGGGTGGTCAGCTGGTCCGGCGTGGCACCCTCCACCTCGACGCGGCCGAGGATCGTGTCCCAGGCGCGCTGCGCCTGCCGCTCGACCTTCTCGAACGAGGTGCCGTCCGGGATCTCCTGGCGCAGATTGTCCTTGGCCTGGTCGACGCTGATCAGCGAGGTCGCGATCCGCAGGGTGACGGTACGGTCCCGGCCCGCGTCGAACTTCAGGAAGCCCTTGACGCCGCTCGACGACCCGCCGGTGACCGGCCGGTCGAAGGTGCCGTACACGAACAGCCGGGTCGCCCCCGTGGACAGGCCGGACTTGACGTCCGAGTACCCGGTGAAGGTGCCGCTGTCCCGGTCGAGGGTCAGGCCCGCCTGGTCGGTGACGTTGTCGAACAGGACGCTCGCGTCGTCGCCCGGGTAGCTGAAGCGGAGCGCGGCCGCGTGGTCGGTCGGCGTCATCTCGGCCTTCAGGCCGTTCTCGAACCGCACCCCGTAGTAGTACGGGCGAGCCGTCTCGTTCTCGTGCCGGAACGCCAACTCCCGTGCCTCACGGCCCGTTTCGGGCGTGCCCGAGGCGGCCGACGGCATCACCTGGAAGGTCTGCCGGTCGCCCATCCAGGGGCTCGGCTCATGGCTCGCGCTGAACGCCTGGATCGTCGGCAGGTTGTCGGCGTTGTTGCCGCGCGCGTAGTCGTACAGCCAGCTCAGCGTGGACGCGTTGGTCACCGGCGTCCAGAAGTTGAAGCCGTGCGGCACCGCCGTCGCCGGGAAGTTGTTGCCGCGCGAGAAGGAGCCGCTGGAATTGGTGCCCCGGGTGGTGAGCGCGTGGTCGGAGGGGTGGGCCTTCGGCTTCTCGGGGGTGGCCCGCGCGATCGTCACGTCGTCCAGCCAGCCCCGGAACTTCGCCGGGCCGCTCGGTGAGTCGTACGCCAGCAGCACCCGGTCCACGGTCTTGCCGGCCGCGACCGAGCCGATCGACGCCTGGACGTCGTTCCACTGGTTGACGTAGAGACTCTTGGCGGCGCCCTGCCCGCGCGGCGACAGCGGGAAGCCGTGCTGGTCGGTGGCGCCCAGGTCGCTGAGATAGGTGCCGTCGGTGAAGGCCAGGTCCACGGCGACGTTCGTCGCGTCGTAGTCGCGGTCGCCGTCGGCCATGGACGGGAAGAGCCGGTACGACAGCCGGGTGTCGCGGCGCACCGGGACGTTCACGTCGAAGACCTTGTTGGACGAGTACGCCCGGCCGTCGACGGTGTGGCGTCCGGCGTAACGCAGGGCGCGCTTTCCGGTGAACCCGGCGCCCGCCTTCGCCGTCGGTGACCCGCTCGGGCCCCGGTCGACCAGCGTCAGCATGTCCGGCGGCACCGGGGCGTCCGCTGTGCCGTCGGAGAACTGCACATCGGCGAGTTGCACGATGCCCTTGGCGCCGTTGTTGCGGGTGATGTCGAGCCGGAAGTGCCGGTACTCGGCGGGCGCCGCGAGATCGAACGTCCTGGTCTGGAGCCGCTCCGCGAAACTCTCCCCGGTGCGGGTGTCGAGCGTCGTCCACGCGGTGCCGTCCGCGGAGCCCTTCAGGGTCCAGTCGGCGGGGTCGCGTTCGGCGGCGTCATCGGCCGAAGTCAGCGCGTACGCGGCTAACTTGACGGGTCTGTCGAGGTCGAACTCGACCCACCCGGTCGGCTCGAACGCCAGCCACTTGGTGCTCGCCTCGCCGTCGACGAGGTTCTCCTTCACCTCGCCGCCCGCCGTGTTCTCCGCGCTCGCGCGCACCGCGGTGACCTGGTCGGTGACGCTGCCGGGGATGCCGGTGCGGTAGCCGCCGTCGACGCCCGAGGCGCGCGGGGCGCCGTCGGGTCCGGTGTCGACGGTGTTCAGCCAGTCCGGCGCCGGATCACCGTCCTCGAACGAGGAAGCGAACGACCGCTCGCCCGCCGGAGCCTTCGCGGGCAGCGCCACCGCCGCCCCCTGGGAGCCCACCGCCAGCGTGAAGGCCGCCGCGCACACGATCGCCGGACCCCACCTGTGCCGAGTTCTCCGCAGTTGCATATGTGCTCACACTCTCCACCTGGATAACGTTGTCAAATGGTCAAGCAATCACCAGTAAGTGGTCAAGTGACCAGTGATGTCAAGGGCGTTGGATGTGGCGTACGGGGCCTATGTCGCGGATTTTTCCGGCAAGGTGTCCACGGACATCTCATATTTCCGGCAGGTCTCAACTCGGAAAAGACCCATGGCCAACCTTGCATTCGATCTTGCTCCGCCGACCGAAAGTGGACTATACCTGTCGGCGATTCACCCCTTCCGTACATCCTTTCCGTAGAGCCTGCACGACCCTGCTTGACCCGACCGCGGTGCCGGGAGTGTCCGGATCACCGCCTGAGTCCTGGAGAAGGCGAGGACTTGAGCATGGGACCCACTTCCGCCGAGTACAACGGCACGGACGGCACCCGGGGTGTCGGCCGACGCGATCTGATCAGGCGGTCCGCCGCCCTCGGTCTGCTGTCCGTGCCCACGATGAGTTTCCTGTCCGCGTGCGCCAGCAGCGGCGGCGACGGCGGAGAGAAGGCGAAGGCGGGCAAGAAGACGGCGAAAAACCCCCTTGCCGTCAATGACAGCGCGCCCATGGAATTCGTGGTCTTCAACGGCGGTTTCGGCACGGAGTATGCCGAGGATGCCGTGAAGCTGTATGAAAAGGACTTTCCGAAAGTCAAGGTCACCTTCTCGGCCACCCAGAAGATCCAGTCCACCCTTCAGCCCCGTTTCAACCAGGGCACCCCGCCCGACCTCATCGACAACTCCGGCGCCGAACAGATGGACATGGGCGTCCTGGCGAGCAAGAAGCAGCTCACCGACCTCACCCCGCTGCTCGACGCGCCCTCCTACGACGACCCGGCCAAGAAGGTCCGCGACACCCTGCGCCCCGGCATCGTCGAGATGGGCCAGCTCGACGGCGACCCGGTCTGGATCATGTACTACGCGTACACGGTGTACGGGGTCTGGTACTCGAAGAAGGCCCTGGACGGCCTGGACGAGCAGTACCCCGAGACCTGGGACCAGATGCTCGCGGTCTGCGCGAAGGCCAAGAAGAAGGGCATGGCCGGCTGGACGTACGCCGGCAAGTACCCGTACTACCTGCCCTTCTCGCTCTACCCGATGATCGGCAAGGTCGGCGGCCGCCAGGTGCTCGACGCCATCGACAACCTGGAGCCCAACGCCTGGAAGAACCCGGCGGTCAAGGCCTGTTTCGAGGCCTACTACGAGCTGTACAAGAAGGGGTACGTCCTGAAGGGCACCCCCGGTCTCGACCACATCCAGTCGCAGACCGCGTGGGCCGAGGGCAAGGCGCTGTTCATCCCCAACGGCTCCTGGGTGGAGAACGAGTCGGCCAACGTCATCCCCAAGGACTTCGACCTCACCGTCTCCGCGCCCACCGGACTCGACGCCTCCGACGCGATGCCGTTCGGCACGATCTGGGCCTCCGGCGGCGAGCCCTTCATCGTCCCCGCCAAGGCCGCCAACGCCCCCGGCGGCATGGAGCAGTTGCGCATCATGCTCAGCGAGGCCTCGTCGAAGAACTTCACCACCAAGGTCAAGTCGCTCACCGCCTACAACGGCGGCACCACCGGCATCACCCTCACCCCCGGCCTTAAGTCCGGCGTGGCGGCCCTGAAGAAGGCCGGCAGCAACGTCGTCAACCCCCGACTCCAGGACTGGTACGTCCAGTTGCAGAAGGAGCAGATCGGCGTCGGCGCGCTCGGCGAGATGATGGCGGGGCGGATGACCCCGGCCGAGGCCGTCAAGAAGATCCAGGCGTTCGCCGACGCCACCGCCAAGGACTCGTCGATCAAGCACTACAAGCACCAGTAGACGGACCGGTGACGTGATGCAGCACGGCAAGTACCGGTTCGTCGTGGGGTTCCTGGCCCTGCCGCTCGGACTGTACGCGCTCTTCGTGGTCTGGCCGTTCATCCAGTCCATCTACTACTCGTTCACGGACTGGACCGGGCTGAGCCCCGAGTTCACGATGGTCGGCCTGGACAATTACCGGAGGATGCTGAACGACGAGATCTTCTGGAAGTCCTTGCAGCACAGCTTGATGTTCGCGGTCGTGCTGCCGCTGGTGACGCTCGGCCTCGCGCTGTTCTTCGCCTTCATGATCAACGTGGGCGGCCCCAGAAGGAGGGGCGGCCCGGTCGTCTCCGGCGTCCGGGGCTCCTCCTTCTACAAGATCGTCTACTTCTTCCCGCAGGTGCTGTCGATCGCGATCGTCGCCCTGCTGTTCGCCTTCGCCTACAACCCGGACAGCGGCGCCATCAACTCGCTGCTGCGCGGGATCGGCCTCGACAGCGTCCAGCCGCTCTGGCTGGGCGACCCGAGCCTGGCCCTGTGGTGCGTCATGGCGGTCCTGGTCTGGTCCACCGTCGGCTTCTTCGTCGTCCTCTTCTCGGCCGGGATGGCCTCCATCCCCACCGATCTGTACGAGGCCGCGCTGCTCGACGGGGCGGGGCGGGCCACCACGTTCTTCCGGATCACCCTGCCGCTGCTGTGGGACACCGTGCAGTCCGGCTGGGTCTACATGGGCATCCTCGCGCTGGGCGCCGAGTCGTTCGCGGTCGTCCAGATCATGACGACCGGTCCCGGCGGCCCCGACTACTCGACCACCGTCCTCGTCCTGTACGTCTACCAGAAGGCGTTCCGCGACGGACAGGCCGCCTACGCGACCACCATCGGCGTCGCCCTGCTCGTCGTCACCCTGGCCTTCGCGGCCGTGGTGATGCGGCTGGGCCGGCGCGAGCGGCTGGAGTACTGACCAGATGACGACGACCGAACCCCCCGCCCCCCGGCCGACCGCCCCCGAGACCCGCGTCGCGAAGATCCCCGCCCCGCCGCCCAGCCGCGCCAAGCGGCGCACCGGCGGCGTCCTGAACGTGTTCTCCCACGGGATGCTGGTCCTGTGGGCGTTCATGGTCGTGCTGCCGCTGCTGTGGGCGGTGATGACGTCCTTCAAGAGCGACCGGGCCATCTTCAGCTCGCCCTGGGCGCTGCCGGACACGCTCCACTTCGGCAACTGGGCACGCGCCTGGACCGAAGCCAACATGAGCGGCTACTTCCTCAACACCGTGGTGGTGGTGGGCTGTTCACTGGTCGGCACGCTGGTGCTCGGCTCGATGGCGGCCTATGTGCTGGCCCGGTTCGACTTCCCGGGCAACCGCCTCATCTACTACCTGTTCGTCGGCGGCATGAGCTTCCCCATCATGCTGGCGCTGGTCCCGCTGTTCTTCGTCGTGAACAACATGGGCCTCCTCAACACCATCCATGGCCTGATCCTGGTCTACATCGCCTACTCGCTGCCGTTCACGGTCTTCTTCCTGACCGCGTTCTTCCGCACCCTGCCGTCGTCGGTCGCGGAGGCGGCCTTCGTCGACGGGGCCTCGCACAGCCGGACGTTCTTCCAGATCATGCTGCCGATGGCCAAGCCCGGCCTGATCAGCGTGGGCATCTTCAACTTCCTCGGCCAGTGGAACCAGTACATGCTGCCGACGGTCCTCAACACCGACCCGGACAAACGGGTGTTGACCCAGGGCCTGGTCCAACTCGCCGTCAGCCAGGGCTACAAGGGCGACTGGTCCGGGCTCTTCGCCGGGCTCGTGATGGCGATGCTGCCGGTGCTCGCCGCCTACATCGTCTTCCAGCGCCAGGTCGTCCAGGGCCTCACCGCGGGGGCGCTCAAGTAGCGCCCCGACGACCTCGACGAGCGCCGTCCCCGCACCCCGCGGGGACGGCGCTCAGGCGTGCGCCGGGCGCCCTCCATACGGTTCAACCTCTTGACGGGAGGCAACCCGAACGGCTCAGCTTAGGGTTCACTAGTTGGACATATACGGGGTCTCGTCGCTGCGGCCCCGCGCGCAGGAGGTCGTCGTGGAGACTCCGGGGTCGCAGTCGTCGCTGCACCGAGCCAACCTGGAACGGGTCGTACGGGCCGTCCGGCTCGCCGGGTCGCTCACGCAGGCGGAGATCGCCAGGACCACCGGCCTGTCCGCCGCCACCGTCTCCAACATCGTGCGGGAACTGAAGACCGGCGGAACCGTCGAGGTCACCCCCACCTCGGCGGGCGGCCGACGGGCCCGCAGCGTCTCGCTGAGCGGCGACGCGGGCATCGTCATCGGCGTCGACTTCGGCCACACCCACCTGCGCGTCGCGGTCGGCAACCTCGCCCACCAGGTGCTCGCCGAGGAGTCCGAGCCGCTCGACGTCGACGCCTCCGCCACACAGGGCTTCGACCGCGCCGAAGAGCTGGTCAACCGCCTGATCGGAGCAACCGTCGGCGACTTCTCCAAAGTCGCCGGGGTCGGCGTCGGCGTCCCGGGCCCCATCGACGTCGAATCCGGCACCCTCGGCTCCACCGCGATCCTGCCCGGCTGGACCGGCACCCGCCCCGCCGAGGAGCTGCGCGCCCGCCTCGGCGTACCCGTCCACGTGGACAACGACGCCAACCTCGGCGCCCTCGGCGAGCTGGTGTGGGGCAGCGGCCGGGGCGTGCGCGACCTCGCGTACATCAAGGTCGCCAGCGGTGTCGGGGCAGGCCTGGTCATCGACGGCAGGATCTACCGGGGCCCCGGCGGCACCGCGGGCGAGATCGGGCACATCACCCTCGACGAGTCGGGACCGGTCTGCCGGTGCGGGAACCGGGGCTGCCTGGAGACCTTCGCCGCCGCCCGCTACGTCCTGCCGCTGCTCCAGTCCAGCCACGGCACCGACCTGACCATGGAGGGCGTGGTCAGGCTGGCCAGGGACGGCGACCCGGGATGCCGCCGCGTGGTCGCCGACGTCGGCCGCCACATCGGCAGCGGCGTCGCGAACCTCTGCAACCTCCTCAACCCCAGCCGGGTGGTCCTCGGCGGCGACCTCGCCGAGGCCGGTGAGCTGGTCCTCGGCCCGATCCGGGAGTCCGTCGGCCGCTACGCCATCCCCAGCGCCGCCCGCCAACTCACCTTGCTCCCCGGGGCACTTGGCGGTCGCGCCGAGGTGCTCGGGGCGCTCGCCCTGGCCCTCAGCGAGATGGGCGACTCGACGCTCCTCGACGGCACCTCGCCCGCGGCGACCCCCGCCTTCACTTAGAAAACGGATGGCACCGTTGCCAACCCGTTAAGAATTTACTTCTTGACGCCGAACGTATGGCCGAGTTGACTTCCAGCCACCTCGGCCGCAACGACGCGGCCTCGTCAGGGAGGTCTCTGAAGTGAACACGCGTATGCGTCGTGCCGCTTTTGCCGTCGCCGCGGGGGCGATGGCCGTTTCGATGGCCGCCTGTGGCAGCGCCAAGGAATCCGGCGACAAAGCCGACTCCTCGAAATCCGCCGCTGCCAAGGGCGACAACATCAAGGTCGGTCTCCTCCTCCCGGAGAACAAGACCGCGCGCTACGAGAAGTTCGACCGCCCCCTGATCGAGAAGAAGATCAAGGAACTCACGAACAACAAGGCGACGGTCCAGTACAACAACGCCCGCCAGGACGCCAGCCTCCAGGCGCAGCAGGTCGACACGATGATCACCGACAAGGTGGACGTCCTCATCGTCGACGCGGTCGACGCCAAGGCCATCAAGAACTCGGTCCAGAAGGCCGTCGACGCCGGCATCAAGGTCGTCGCCTACGACCGCCTCGCCGAGGGCCCGATCAGCGCGTACACCTCCTTCGACAACGAAGAGGTCGGCAAGACGCAGGGCGAGGCCCTGCTCACCGCCCTGGGCGACAAGGCCACCAAGGCCACCAAGATCGTGATGATCAACGGCTCGGTCACCGACCCGAACGCCGCGCAGTTCAAGAAGGGCGCGCACGCCGCGCTCGACGGCAAGGTCACCATCGCCAAGGAGTACGACACTCCGGAATGGTCGCCGGACAACGCCAACTCCGAGATGGAGACGGCGATCTCGGCGGTCGGCGCGAAGAAGATAGCGGGCGTCTACTCCGCCAACGACGGCATGGCCGGCGGCATCATCACCGCCCTCAAGGCGGCCGGGGTGTCCGTTCCCGTCACCGGGCAGGACGCGGAGCTGGCGGGCGTGCAGCGCATTGTCGCCGGGGACCAGTACATGAGCGTGTACAAGCCGTACGCGCCCGAGGCGGACGCCGCCGCGGAGATGGCTGTCGCGCTGGCCAAGGGGCAGAGTCTGGGTTCTGTCGCCAAGGACAAGGTGTCCAGTTCCAGTGTCCAGGACGTGCCGTCGGTGCTGGTGCCTGTGCAGTCGCTGACCAAGGACAACATCAAGGACACCGTCGTCAAGGACGGGGTGTACACGGTCGCGGACATCTGCACGGCCAAGTACAAGTCGGCGTGTGAGGCGCTGGGGCTCAAGTAGGTGGGATTGCCGGCCGGTGTTTTATTGCCGGCCGGCGGTCTTCGGTCGAATTTCGGCTGGCGCGCCGTCGTGGCTGGTCGCGCCCGCGCGGCGGAGCCGCACATCGACACAGCCCCGTGCCCCTTTCAGGGGCGTTGCTGGGCCGTTGGTGACATTGCTCGGGTCGGCTTAGTGGGGCGCTGCCGGGGCCGTTGGTGAATGTGCTCGGGTTGGCTTGGTGGGATTTCCCCGGCCCTCCCCCCTTTCCTTTTCTCTCCGTTCTTTTCTGTATTACCTTCCGCTGGGTCAGGCGGCGAAGGAGATGGTTCACGTGTCCGCTACGCCTGTGTTGGCGTTGCGCGGGGTCTCCAAGCGATTCGGTGCCGTTCAGGCGCTCACCGATGTCGAGCTTGAGGTCCACGCCGGTGAAGTGGTCGCCCTGGTGGGCGACAACGGAGCCGGAAAGTCCACGCTGGTCAAGACGATCGCCGGCGTGCATCCCATCGACGAGGGCGTCATCGAGTGGGACGGCAGGGCCGTTCCGATCAACCGCCCGCACGATGCCCAGGCCCTGGGCATCGCGACGGTCTACCAGGACCTCGCGCTGTGCGACAACATCGACGTCGTCGGCAACCTCTTCCTCGGCCGCGAGCTGAAGAAGTGGGGCGTCCTGGACGAGGTCGAGATGGAGCGCCGTTCGCAGGAGCTGCTGCGCACGCTCTCCATCCGTATCCCCAGCGTGCGCATCCCGATCGCCTCGCTCTCCGGCGGTCAGCGCCAGACGGTGGCGATCGCCCGCTCCATGCTGGGCGAGCCCAAGCTCGTCATCCTCGACGAGCCCACCGCCGCCCTCGGCGTCGAGCAGACCGCGCAGGTCCTCGACCTGGTCGAACGGCTGCGCGAGCGCGGTCACGCCGTCATCCTCATCAGCCACAACATGGCCGACGTCAAGGCCGTCGCCGACAAGGTCGCCGTGCTGCGGCTCGGCCAGAACAACGGTGTCTTCGAGGTCAGGACGACCTCCCAGGAGGAGATCATCTCCGCCATCACCGGCGCCACCGACAACGCGGTCACCCGCCGTGCCGCCCGCACGACCAGCATGCCCGGCACCGACGGGGAGGTTTCCCAGTGAGCGTCGACAAGACCGCCCCCGTGACGCCCGAGGACCCGAGCACCGTCGGCAACCCCGAGGCGGCCGCCGCCGCGGTGACCGCCGTGGACCCGCGGCTGCTCGTCCGGGAGCAGGGGCTCGCGGGCTACCTCGGCGAGTTCAGGCGCAAGCTGAAGGCCGGTGAGCTGGGCTCGATGCCCGTCGTGATCGGCCTCATCGCCATCTGCGTCATCTTCCAGAGCCTCAACTCCCAGTTCCTGTCCGCGCAGAACCTGAGCGACATCACCGTCACGATGGTCGGCACGGGCATGATCTCCGTCGGCATCGTCTTCGTGCTGCTGCTCGGCGAGATCGACCTGTCGGTGGGCTCGGTCAGCGGCGCGTCCAGTGCCATCGCCGCCGTCCTCGCCGTCAACCAGGGCTGGCCGGAATGGGCGGCCGTGCTCATCGCGGTCGTCGCCGGTGCCGCCATCGGCGCGGCCCACGGCTTCTTCTTCGCGGTGCTCGGCGCCCCCGCCTTCGCCGTCACCCTGGCCGGACTGCTGTTCTGGCTCGGGTTCATGCTGAAGATCCTGGGCGAGAACGGCACCATCAACCTCGACAGCGACGGGCTGATCGGCAAGCTCACCACGTACTTCTTCGCGGACGTGGCCGCCGCCTACGGGCTCGCGGTGGTCGTGGTGGCGGTGTTCTTCCTCACCTCCTTCCTCGGCAACCGCCGTCGGGAGGCCGTCGGCATCCCGTCCCGGCCGCTCAGCGACACCCTGATGCGGACGGCGCTGCTGGCCGTGATCTCGTTCGCCGCGGCGGCGATGTACAACCAGTACAAGGGGCTGCCGCTGGCCACGCTGATCTTCCTGGTCTTCCTGATCGGCACCGACTTCCTGCTCCGCCGCACCTCCTACGGGCGCAAGGTGTTCGCGCTCGGCGGCAGCGTCGAGGCGTCCCGCCGCGCGGGCATCGACGTCACCGCGATCCGCATCTCGGTCTTCGCGATCTCCGGCGGGTTCGCGGCCATCGGCGGCCTCTTCCTGGCCTCCAAGATCGCCTCGGCCAACCAGAGCGCCGGCACCGGTGACCTGCTGATGAACGCGATCGCCGCGGCCGTGATCGGCGGCACCTCGCTCTTCGGCGGACGCGGCCGCACCTGGAACGCCCTGCTCGGCGTCCTGGTGATCGTCTCCATCCAGTACGGACTTCAGCTGGAGTCCATCGCCGAACCGGTCAAGTACATGATCACCGCGGCGGTCCTGCTCACCACGGTCGTCATCGACTCGATCACCCGCAAGACGCAGAAGACGGCGGGTCGCGCGTAGCGGACCCACGCACCTGCGCCCGGTACCGACGGCGGTACCGGGCGCAGTCATGTCATAAGAAAGCCCGATCTTGGGTACAGCCGTTCGCGTGACGTACGACGCACCGCCCGGACACCGCCCGCCAGGGCGGAACATTAGACTCGACGAACCCGGAAACAGCTCTACTGCAAGGAGGCACGGGTGTCGCTGCTGACCAGCATCACGGGACCGCGCGATCTGGACCGGCTCAGCCTGGAAGAGCTGGACCGGCTGGCCGAGGAGATCCGTTCCTTCCTCGTGGACGCCGTCTCCAAGACCGGCGGCCACCTCGGCCCGAACCTCGGCGTGGTCGAGCTGACCATCGCCCTGCACCGCGTCTTCGAGTCACCCAGGGACAAGGTGCTGTGGGACACCGGCCACCAGTCCTATGTGCACAAGCTGCTCACCGGCCGTCAGGACTTCTCCCGCCTGAAGATGAAGGGCGGCCTGTCCGGCTACCCCTCGCAGGCCGAGTCCGAGCACGACGTGATCGAGAACAGCCACGCCTCCACGGTCCTCGGCTGGGCCGACGGCCTCGCCAAAGCCAACCAGATCCGCAAACGCGACGACCACGTCGTCGCCGTCATCGGTGACGGCGCCCTGACCGGCGGCATGGCCTGGGAGGCGCTGAACAACATCGCCGACGCCAAGGACCGCCCCCTCGTCATCGTCGTCAACGACAACGAGCGCTCCTACGCGCCCACCATCGGCGGCCTCGCCAACCACCTGGCCACCCTGCGCACCACCGACGGCTACGAACGCTTCCTGGCCCGCGGCAAGGACCTCCTGGAGCGCACCCCGGTCGTCGGCCGGCCCCTCTACGAGACCCTGCACGGCGCGAAGAAGGGCCTCAAGGACTTCATCGCCCCGCAGGGCATGTTCGAGGACCTCGGCCTGAAGTACGTCGGTCCCATCGATGGCCACGACATCGAGGCGCTCGAATCCGCGCTGGCCCGCGCCAAGCGGTTCGGCGGCCCGGTGATCGTGCACTGCCTCACCGAGAAGGGCCGCGGCTACCAGCCCGCCCTCCAGGACGAGGCCGACCGCTTCCACGGCATCGGCCCCATCCACCCCGACACCGGCCTCCCGGTCAAGGCCTCCGGCGCCGACTGGACCTCCGTCTTCGGCGACGAGATGGTCGAACTCGGCAAGGAGCGCGAGGACATCGTGGCCATCACCGCCGCGATGCTCCAGCCGGTCGGCCTGAAGAAGTTCGCGGCCGCCTTCCCCGACCGCATCTACGACGTCGGCATCGCCGAGCAGCACGCCGCCGTGTCCGCGGCGGGGCTCGCGGCAGGCGGGGTGCACCCGGTGTTCGCCGTGTACGCCACCTTCCTCAATCGTGCCTTCGATCAGGTCCTCATGGATGTCGCCCTCCACAAGTGCGGTGTGACGTTCGTACTGGACCGGGCCGGGGTCACCGGGACCGACGGTGCCTCGCACAACGGCATGTGGGACATGTCGATCCTTCAGGTCGTGCCCGGGCTGCGGCTCGCCGCGCCGCGCGACGCCGATCAGGTGCGGGCGCAGCTCCGTGAGGCCGTGCAGGTCGAGGACGCGCCGACCGTGGTCCGCTTCTCCAAGGGCGCGGTCGGCCCCGCCGTGCCGGCCGTGGGGCGCGTCGGCTCCATGGACGTCCTGCGGGAGCCCGGTACCGACAGGCCGGACGTGCTGCTGGTCTCCGTGGGGGCGCTCGCCCCGATGTGCCTGGAGATCGCCGGGCTGCTCGATCAGCAGGGGATCACCACGACCGTCGTCGACCCCCGGTGGGTCAAGCCGGTCGACGAGGCGATGGCTCCGCTGGCCGAGCGGCACCGGGTGGTGGTGACCGTCGAGGACAACAGCCGGGTCGGGGGCGTCGGTTCGTCCATCGCGCAGGCGTTGCGGGACGCGGGTGTCGATGTGCCGTTGCGGGACTTCGGTATTCCGCCGCGGTTCCTTGACCATGCCTCGCGGGCGGAGGTGCTGACCGAGATCGGGCTGACCGCGCCGGATATCGCCCGGCAGGTCACGGGGCTGGTGTCCCGGCTGGACGGGCGGTACGGCACGGACGCCGCCGGCGTGGACTCGGTGGAGCCCGCGCGAGATTGAGGCGCTCGCCTCGGTGAGTGAGGGGGCGTGGGGGTGCGGGTGGTTTGCGCCGTTCCCCGCGCCCCCTTATGGGTTGTCGGGCGGGTGCGGGCCGGTGGGGGCTTGTCGCGCCGTTCCCCGCGCCCCTTTAGGGCGTTGCCGGGCCGTTGGCTGGGTGGTTCCGTCCGCCCTGGCTTGGCGTGGCCGCGCGGCGGAGCCGCAGATCGATAACAGCCCCGCGCCCCTTAGCGGCGTTGCCGGGCCGTTGGTTGCGTGGTTCCGTCTGCCCTGGCTTCTGGGGGGTGGTTGGGGGGTGGTGTTTGAGTGATCTTGGGTGTGCCGGGGCATACCTTTTGCGCTGCCTCTCGATCATGTCGAGGACGACGAGCGTGGGAGGTACCCCGTGAGCAGTGCCCTCTTCCGGACGAAGAAGGTCGAGCAGTCCATCAGCGACACCGAAGAGCCGGAACACGCCCTGCGCAAGAGCCTGTCCGCGCTGGACCTGACGGTCTTCGGGGTCGGCGTGATCATCGGTACCGGAATCTTCGTGCTCACCGGCACGGTCGCCAAGAACAACGCGGGACCGGCCGTCGCCCTCTCCTTCGTGGTGGCCGGCGTCGTGTGCGCGCTCGCCGCGCTCTGCTACGCCGAGTTCGCCTCCACCATCCCGGTCGCCGGATCGGCGTACACCTTCTCCTACGCCTCCCTGGGGGAGCTGCCCGCCTGGATCATCGGGTGGGACCTCATCCTGGAGCTGGCGCTCGGTACGGCGGTGGTCGCGGTCGGCTGGTCCGGCTACATGGCCTCGCTCCTGGAGACCGCGGGCTGGCATCTGCCGGCGGCGCTGGGCAGCCGGGAGGGCGCCCACGGGTTCGGGTTCGACATCCTCGCCGCCGTCCTGGTCCTCGTCCTCACCGGCATCCTCGTGCTCGGCATGAAGCTGTCGGCGCGGGTCACCTCGGTCGTCGTCGCCATCAAGGTCGCCGTCGTCCTGCTGGTGATCGTCGCGGGCGCGTTCTTCATCACCGGCAGCAACTACCAGCCGTTCATCCCGAAGGCGGAGTCGACCTCGGCGGCCGGTGACATCAAGGCGCCGCTGATCCAGCTGATCGCGGGCTGGGCCCCCTCCAACTTCGGTGTGCTGGGCATCTTCACCGCCGCGTCCGTCGTCTTCTTCGCCTTCATCGGCTTCGACGTCGTCGCCACCGCCGCCGAGGAGACCCGCAACCCGCAGCGCGACATGCCCCGCGGCATCATCGGCTCCCTCGTCATCTGCACCACGCTGTACGTCGCCGTGTCCGTCGTCGTCACCGGCATGCAGAAGTACAGCCAACTGTCCGTGGACGCCCCGCTCGCCGACGCGTTCAAGGCCGTCGGACACCCGTGGTACGCGGGCGTGATCAGCTTCGGCGCCGCCATCGGCCTCACCACCGTCTGCATGATCCTGCTGCTCGGCCAGACCCGGGTGTTCTTCGCGATGAGCCGGGACGGACTGCTGCCCCGGTTCTTCTCGCACGTCCACCCCCGCTTCAAGACCCCGCACCGGCCGACCATCCTGCTCGGCGTGATCATCGCGATCGTGGCCGGCTTCACCAGCCTCAGCGAGCTGGCCGAACTGGTGAACATCGGCACCCTCTTCGCGTTCATCACGGTCGCCGTCGGCGTGGTCATCCTCCGCAACACCCGCCCCGACCTGCCCCGTTCGTTCCGCACCCCGCTGATGCCCATCCTGCCGATCGTCTCGGTGGCCGCCTCGCTCTGGCTGATGCTGAACCTGCCCGCCGAGACCTGGCTCCGGTTCGCGATCTGGATGGCCATCGGCTTCGCCGTGTACTTCCTCTACGGCCGCACCCACAGCCGCCTCGCCCGCGGCGAGATCACCCCGGCCACCGGCGCCACGGAGTAGCCGCCGTATCCGTCACCCGGCCCCGTATGTCCCGCTTCGATGCGGAGTGCGGGGCCGGATAGCGTGCACCCCATGCTCGTCGCGCAGCTCGCCCCGGCACGCTCCGCCACCGCCCCGCACGGCTACTGGAGACGGTTGCTGCCCCTGCTGGCGACGCTCGCCTGCGTCACCCGCATCCCCTCCGTCGCCCGCCCGCTGTGGAACCCCGACGAGGGTTTCCTCGCCGTCGAGGCCCGGATGCTGGCGCACGGCGGCACCCTGTACGACACCGTCGTCGACCGCAAACCACCGTTGGTGCCCTGGCTGTACGAGGCGGCGTTCGCGCTCTGCGGCTCGGACTCGCTGACCCCGGTCCGGGTGCTCGCCCTCCTCGCGCACCTCCTGACCGCCGTGCTGCTCGCCTCCCTCGCCCGGCGCCGCTGGGGCGACACCGCGGGCCGCACCGCGGGCGCGCTCTATCTGCTGGCCTCCATCGGGCTCAACCCCGAGGACGCGCAGGCCGCCGGGTTCGAGGTGTTCATGCTGCCGTTCACCGCCGCCGCCATGTGGTGCGCGGACCGGCGCCGCCTCGGCGCGGCCGGGGTGGCGATCGGCTGCGCGTTCCTCGCCAAGCAGACCGGCGGCGCGGTGCTGCTGCCGGTGCTGTGGCTGTGCGGCACCCACCGGGGCGGCCTGTTACGCCTCGGACTCGGCCTCGCCGCCCCGCTGTTGTGCACAGCCGCGCTCACCGACCCGGCCGGGTTCCTGTTCTGGACGGTCACCGGATCGGGCGCCTACGCCTCCTTCACCGGCTCCGAACTCCACGTCCTGGTACGAGGGTTGACCAACTCGGCGATTCTGCTGGCCGGTTGTGCGGGACTGCTGCCACCGGTCGTCCGGGTCCTGCGGATCGCCCGCACCGGCTCGGTCGACCTGTGGCTGTGGCTCGCCGCGTCGGCGTGCGGAGTGCTGGCCGGCTTCCACTTCTTCGGCCACTACTACCTCCAACTCGTGCCCCCGCTGGCCCTGTTGGCGACCGCCGCGCTCCAGATCCTGCCCCGGCAGCGGCTGGTGGCCGCCGCGCTGACCTCCGTCTGCTGCTGCGCCCTGTTCCTGGCCTGGGGCCTGTGCGCGCCGCGCACCGAACTCACCCACGTCCAGCGCCTCGCCCAGGCCCTCACCGACCGCACCCGCCCCGGCGAACGGGTCCTGGTCTGGGGCATACACCCGGAGACCTACTGGCTCGCCGGGCGGCTCCCGGCGACCCGCTACCTCACCGCCGGGCTCCTCACCAACTTCAGCGGGGGACGGGACGGCCCACGGGTGGGGGAGAGGTTCGCGGTCGAG
Organism: Streptomyces sp. NPDC091279; assembly: GCF_044757465.1. Taxonomy (NCBI): domain Bacteria; kingdom Bacillati; phylum Actinomycetota; class Actinomycetes; order Kitasatosporales; family Streptomycetaceae; genus Streptomyces; species Streptomyces sp. NPDC091279. The sequence goes on from NZ_JBIVVA010000002.1 coordinate 264,869, forward strand.
GGCGCCTGGCCGACGTTCCGGCGGGAGATGGCACACCGGCCGCCGGTGCTGATCGTCGACGACTCACGCGGCCGCCCCTACGGCCCCGACCGCGTCCCCACCCTCCGCCGCCTCCTCGCCGAGGGCTACGAGGAGACCGGCCGCGTCGACGGAGCGGTCCTGTACACCCGCCTGGACGCGACACCACCGGCCCCGTGACAGACCCGGACGGGCGGAACGCCGCCGCTGAGACGACGGCACGGACGCAACGGCGACGCGGTGACCGGCGCGGGCAACGGGACTGCCGACGCCGTTGCCGATCCGGCTGAACGGCGCCCTCGTCGACGTTCCGGCTAGGCGGGGCGGACCGTGCGGGGGCCGGCGACCTCCGCGCCCAACTCCGTTACCCGGCGGCGTAGTTCGCGGTCGGCGGTGACCAGGAGCACCGGGCGGTCACCGGCGTCGGCCACCAGGTCGACCATGTGGTCGTCCCCGCTGCCCGGCGCCGACTCGACCCGTACGCCGGGCACGGACGCCACGCCACGGGCGGCGCCCTCGACCACGAGGACGATCTCGACGGGCCCGGCGCGCCCCGGCACCCCGTCCGCCGCGAGCCGGTCCCGCAGCCGTTCGGCGGCCCCGCGCCGGTCCCGCCACCAGCCGTCGGGCACCGAGCCGACGACATTGGCGGCGTCGACGATCACGAGGAGCGGGGTGGTGTCGTTCATGGGGCCAGGTTCGCACGGACCCGGGGCCGGCTCAGCCCTTCCGTGGTCCGTCACTCTCCTCGAAGCTGGCGAAATACGCGGCGACCATGTCCTCGTCCCCGTGCCCCTGCGCGGCCGCCCGTGCCAGGCGGTCGGCGCTCGCCTCGGCCACGTCGAGGCGGACCCCGCCCGCGCGTCCCGCCTCGACGATCAGACGCGCGTCCTTCGCCGCCGTCTCCACCGCGAACTGGGCCGGGGTCAGCCGGTCCTCCAGGATCAGGGCCGTCTTGGCCCGCAGATACCCCATGTCGAGCGGCCCGCCGGAGATGAGGTCGAAGAAGTGCGTCACGTCGACATCGAGGGCCTGCGAGAGAGCGAGCACCTCGCCGGTCGCGGCGGTGGCGGCGAGGACCCAGCTGTTGGCCACCAGTTTCAGCTTGGTCGCGGTGGCGTCGGCGCCGTTCTCCCCGGTCCACACCGTGCGCGCGCCGACCGCGTCGAACACCGGCGTCACCGTCGCCCGCCCCGCGACGGGACCGGCCGCGAGCACGGTCAGCTGACCGGCCTCGGCGGGTTGGCGGGTGCCGAGCACGGGGGCGTCGTAGAAGAGCAGGCCGTGCTGGTCCGCGAAGGCGGCGAGGTCGGCGACGCCCGCGATCCCGGCGGTCGTCGACTGCGTCCAGGCCGCCCCCGGACGCAGCCCGGCGGCCGCCTCCCGCATCACCTCCAGGGTCGCGGGACCGTCGTACAGCATGGTCAGGACGACATCGGCGCCCTCGACGGCCTCGGTCGCGGTGGCGGTGACCTGGACGCCGTCGGCCGTGAGCGGCTCGGCCTTCGCGCGGGTGCGGTTCCAGGCGCGGACGGTGTGTCCGGCGCGGGCCAGGTTGCGGGCCATGGCGGCCCCCATGATGCCCGTGCCCAGCACGCCCACGGTGAGCTTGTCGGCCATGAGGTCGGTCTCCCTCTCGAACGGTGATCACTCACCCCCAGCTTGCCCCCATCGGCCCGGTTCGTGCTCCCCGCCCGACCGCGCCCGACCCGTTCCGCTTAAGGTGAACCGGTGAACGGCGACTGGCTCATCCGGGGCCGCGACGGGCGGCTCGGTGTCTATCTGTCGACTCAGGACGCGGTCCTGTGCCGGGCCGAACGCGCGCCCGGTGCCTCCTGGGCGCCCGCCAGGACCGTCGGCGGCGAGCAGACCCTGCTGCCGCCGCCCGCTCTGGGGCACGGCGCGGACCGTTACGCCCATCTGGTCAGCTGGCGGCCCACCGTCCCCGGCGAGTCCGGGCTTGTGCACTCCACCCACTTCCGGCCCCGGCTCGCCGCCCTCGACTGGGTGTCGATCGGGCACCCCGACAGGAAGGGCGACCGCACCGGGACGCCCGCCGTCGCGGTGGACGCCGAGGGGCGGGCCCATGTCTTCGTCCCGAACAAGGGCGGCGGCGTCTCGATGGTCGCGCAGAAGGAGAAGGGCGGCTGGGACCCCTGGCGGGACCTGAAGGGCCGGGATGTCCAGGACCAACTGGCCGCCGTGACGGGGGAGTCGGGGCGCGTGGAGCTGTACGCGGCGGTGCCGGGCGGCCTGTTGCACTGGCTCCAGGAGGAGGCGGGCGCCGTGCCGGTGCTGGCGGAGGCGGTCGAGGCGCGGGCCAGGCCCGGCACCCTGTACGCCCTCGCCACCTCGGCCGACGCCACGACCCTCTTCTACACCGACGACGCCGGTGACCTGTGCGTCTGGCGTCCGGGTGCCGACCCCGTCGTGGTGCTGGCGTCGGCGGGACCCGGGCCCGTGTCCGCCGTGCGCTGTGAACTCGACGGCCACGACTGCACGTTGCTCGCGCAGCGCTCGGTGAGTGGCCGGGTCGCGTTCGCCGCGTACCCGACCGAGCGGGAGTCGGCGGGCGCCTGGTGGACGGAGTCGGGACCCGGGCTCCCGTCCGACGCGGTGGTGTCGGTGGCCGTGGACGCCGCCGACCGGGTGGTCGCGGCGACCCTGTCCCCATCCACCGGCACCCTCCTCCTGACCCACCGCAAAACCGAACCAGGCCTCGCCCTGGAGGCGTGGCGGGAGGTGTGACCCGGGGAGGGGCGGGTCCAACTGCCGCTGGTGGAGCAGCGGTTCGGGTCGGATTGCCGTACGTGGTCCGGCGGAGCGGGATCAACTGCCGCCGGTGGCAGGGCGGGTCGGGTCCGACTGTCGTACGGTTTCCGGCCGGTCGGGACCAACTGCCTTACGTGGTCCGGTCGGTCGGGATGGACTGGCACCGGTGGCCCGGCTGGGCGGGGCCAACTGCCCCTGATGGCAGGGCCGGTCAGGCGGAGCCGCATCGGTGGCCCGGCCGGGCGGCACCAACTGTCCTTGTGGGCCCGGCCGATCAGGTGGGACCGGCACCGGTGGCCCGGCTGGGTGGGGGCAGCTGGCGTTGGTGAGGTAGGGGTGGCGGGGTCAGTTGCCGCCGGTCGCCGGGGACTTCTTTGCCGAGTCCGGGATCGTGGTGCCGGTGCGGAGCGCCTTCCACAGGGTCGTGGCCTGCGGTTCGGCGGCCACGACGCGGTTCGGGTCGGTCTTGTCGTAGGCGACCGGGAGCATGATGGTCTCCATGGTGGCCGGGTCGACGCCGTTGAGGCTGCGGCCGAAGGTCGCGAGCGCGGTGAGCGAGGCGAGTTCGGAGTCCGTGGTGAGCGCGGCCGTCAACTGGTCGGCGATCTTATAGGCCTTGACCGGGCTGCCCAGCAGATCCTGCTTCTTGATCTCGGACAGCAGCGCCAGCATGAACTGCTGTTGCAGACCGATCCGCCCGAGGTCGCTGCCGTCCCCTATGCCGTGCCGGGTGCGGACGAACTGGAGCGACTGCGTGCCGTTCAACTTGTGCGTACCGGCGGTCAGTTCGAGGCCGCTGGAGGTGTCCTTGATGTCCTGGTCGACGGTGACGGTGACGCCGCCGATCGCGTCCACCAGGTCCTTGAAACCGGCGAAGTCGACCTCGACGTAGTGGTCCATGCGGATGCCGGACATCTTCTCCACCGTCTTGACCACGCAGGCCGGACCGGCCTTGGAGTAGACGGAGTTGAACATCACGCGCTGCGCGGCGGCGACCGTCGAACCGTCCGACGTCGTGCACTCGGGACGCGTCACCAGCGTGTCCCGGGGGATGCTGATCGCGACGGCCTCGGTGCGCCCCTCGGGGATGTGCATCACCAGCGCCGTGTCCGAACGGGCCCCGGACACCGTGCCGGTGTTCAGCTCGGCGTTGGCACCGGCCCGCGAGTCGGAGCCCAGGATCAGGATGTTCTGGCCCGACGTCGGCAACTTCTCGGGGCGGTCGTCACCGATCGCCCGGTCGAGGTCGACGCCGTCGAGGTTGCCGTCGATCCCCCGGTACAGCCAGTAGCCGGTGCCCGCCCCGGCGACCAGCACAGCGGCCAGGCAGAGCAGAATCCAGCGGCCCGTACGGCGCTTGCCGGTGCGCCCGCGCTTGCGGCGCCGATTGCCGCCGCGCCGCGAAGGCGCGTCGGAGTCGCTGGGCCGGGGCGTCGAGACATGGCTCATCCTCGTCGAGTCCTCAAAGGTCGTGCCCCGCGGGGCGGTCTGTTGGCGTGAGGACGCGGATGGGGGGAGCCGGTCCGTGTGCTGCCCGATCAGTCACGCACTATAAGCAGACTCCGGACAGTTCACGCACAAGATGTGATCTATTTGTAAACGCCGACCAAAGAAATAGTATGCCCGCCATGACTTGGCTGATCACTGGCGGTGCGGGATTCATCGGCACGCACGTCGTCCGTGCGATGCGTGCCGCGGGCGAACGCGTCGCCGTGTACGACGACCTCTCCACGGGCGACCCCGCCCGCGTCCCCGACGGCGTGCCCTTCGTCAAGGGCACGGTGCTGGACGGCGCCCTGCTGCGCGCCACGCTGCGGGACCTCGACATCACCGGAGTCGTCCACCTCGCGGCGAAGAAGCAGGTCGGAGAGTCGGTCGAACGACCCCTGCACTACTACCGGGAGAACGTGCAGGGTCTGCGGACGCTGCTGGAGGCCGTCGTCGACACCGGCGTGCGCCGCTTCCTGTTCTCCTCCTCGGCCGCCGTGTACGGCACCCCCGACGTGGACCTCGTGACGGAGGACACGCCCTGTGTCCCGGTCAACCCGTACGGCGAGACCAAGCTCGCGGGGGAGTGGCTGGTGCGCGCGACGGGCCGGGCGCACGGGCTGACCACGGCCTGCCTGCGCTACTTCAACGTCGCCGGTGCGGCGGACGAACTCCTCGCGGACGCAGGGGTGTTCAACCTCGTCCCGATGGTCTTCGAGAAGCTCACCGACGGCGAGGCCCCGGCCGTCTTCGGCGCCGACTACGACACCCCCGACGGCACATGTGTCCGCGACTTCATCCACGTCGAGGACATCGCGTCCGCCCACCTCGCCGCCGCCCGAGCGCTGTCCACGCGGGAGGCGGGCAGCGACCTGACGGTCAACATCGGTCGCGGGGAGGGCGTTTCGGTGCGCGAGATGATCACGCTGATCGGTGAGGTGACCGGATACGGTCCGGCCGCCGCGCCGGTGACACTGCCCCGGCGGGCCGGTGACCCCGCGCGGGTCGTCGCCTCCGTCGACCGCATCCACGCCGAACTCGGCTGGACCGCCCGGTACGACACCCGCGCGGTGGTCACCTCGGCCTGGGCGGGCTGGTGCCACCGCTACCCAGAGGCCCGCCACACCCAGGCCGACCGCTGAGCCACACCGGACCTCGGGCCACGCCGACGAACGACAACGAACACCTACGAACGGCAACGAACGGCAACGAATGCCGACGAACGGCAACGATCAACAAAGAACGGCGATTTCGTACGACATACCTATGATGCAACGTCGGGTTCCGCAGTGACCGTAGCCCGGCTCGGAGCGGGAACCGGGGACTGACCCGGAGAGGAACGGGGGCGGACATGGGGGGCACTGCCGTGCGCGACGGCGTCGCCGGGACGCGGTCGGCCGACAAGGCGGAGCGCCGCCCGGTGCGTTCCGGGCCCTGGCTGCTGACCGGGCACGACGGCAGGCTCATCGCCTACGCGCAGGTCGACGACGCCGTCCTGCGCTGGACGGAGACCCGCCCCGGCGGCCCCGACTGGACCGGCCCCGACGTGCTGCCCCTCAAAGGGCTGACCCAACTCACCGTCGTCCAGGGCCGGAACCGTTACGCCCACCTCATCGGGCGCCGGGTACGCGGCACCGGCGCCGCCCGTGCCGTGGACCTCGTCTACGCGATCCAGTACCAGACGGGCCGCCCCCTCAGCGAATGGCGTTCGGTCGGCAACCCGCACGCCACACGCGAACGCACCGCCCAGATGGGCACCCCGACCGGCGCCGTCGACTCCTCGGGCGCCCTGCACCTCGTCGTCCCCACGGCCGAGGGCAGGTTGGCCGTGCGGCGCGAGGACGCGCAGGGGCGTTGGGAGGCGTGGCGGGATCTCAAGGTCGCCGCGGCTGTGGACACCCCGGCCCTCGCGGCCACCGCCACCGGGCAGCTGCATCTCCTCGTGCCCACCGCGTCCGGCGCTCTGACCTGGACCGGGGCGGCTCCGGGCGCCCCGTTGGAGCGCGGGCACGACATCGGCGTCGTTCCGCTGCCGGGTTCGGTGACCGCGCTGGAGACCTCGCCGGGGCGGGTCACCACCTACCTGACCGACCTGGTCGGCGGCGGTGTCGTCGCCGTCCGCGCGGGGGCCTGGCCGATCCCGCTGGGCGGCAACCCCGGCGACGGCCGCCACACCGCCCTCACCACCGTGCTCGACGGCTACCCCTGCACGGTGCTGGCCCACCGCGACACCGGGGGGCGGATCGTGCTGGGCGTCTGCGGCACGGAGGACGAGGGCAACGGCGTCTGGTGGACCGACACCGGCACGTCCTGTCAGGGCGACCCGGTCCTCGCCCACGACGCCCACGGCCGCGTCACCCTCCTGGCCGCCACCCCCGAAGGGCGACTGGCGCTCACCCGCCAACAGCCGGAACCGGGCCTGACGTTGGGCGACTGGAACCCCCTGTGAAACCGAGAACCTCCACGGCGAAACGCCCACCCGAACCTGCCCCCGAGCCCACCACGGAACCCGCCCGCACCCCCAACTCCGGCCCCGCCGAAGCCGGGATGGCCCCCGAGCCCACCACGGAACCCGTCCCCGCACCCGCCCGCACCCCCCACTCCCGCCTCACCACCCCCGCGCTCACCCCCACCGCCCCCGCCCCCGTCCCCCACCTCACCCCCGCCCAACTCCCGGCCCCCGCAAGGGAAGTGACCGCATGACCCGTAAGGCCGATCGCAGTGCGCCCCGTTCCACCGGCCCGGTGTCGGACCGGCGCGCGCAGCTCGTCGCCGTCGTCGTGCCCGAGCCCCAGGACGCGGTCGCACTGGTCGAGCGTGAGGGGGCCGGGGCCCGGATCGCCGTGCTCTGCCTGCGGGCCGGGGCCAAGGACGGACGGGCCGCGCTGGAGCGGGCGTTGGGCGCCGCCGAGGCCCGGGGCTGCCAACTGCACGGAGGGATCAGCGTGTTGGACGCCGGTGATGCCACGGCCGCCCTGCGCAAGGTGCTGCGCTCACTCGCACCCGAGCGGCTGAGCACCCTCGACCCCGACCCCGTCCACACCGGGCTCGACGAGGTGAGCGGCGCGCTGTCCTACGGGGTGCCCGCCGCGCACGCCGAGGCCGCCGCCGTTGCCCTGGACGCCGCACGGGCCCAACAGGCGGAAACGGGACGGCCGTTGCACGTCGAGTGTCTGCGGGCCGAGCGGGCCGCCGGTGCCGGTGTCACCCCGCGTCACCCGGCGCCGGTCAACTGGCTCTCGGCCGGGTTCGACGGCAGGCTCACGGCGTTCTGGCCGACGGCCGCCGGGATCGTGCGCTGGTACGAGGAGGTGCCCGGCGGCGACTGGCACGGGCCGGAACTCGTGGAGGGCCCCACGCTCGCCCCCGGGCTCCTGGTCATCAGGGACCCGCACGGGCTGCCCCATCTGCTCGCGCTGCGCCGCACCGCCCGTGACGACGGCGGTGTGGACGTCGACGTCGTGCACGCGGCCCAGTACCGCACCGGGCGCCCGCTCACGCCGTGGCTCCTGCTGGGCGGGCCGAACACCGCCGCCTGGCAGAAGGGACGCGAAGTCGGCTTCCCCGCCGCCGCGTTCGACGCCGCCGGTGAACTCTGCGTGTTCGTAAGGAACTTCGGCCACAGCGTCAGTCACCGCCGCCGCACCGCCGACGGCACCTGGACCCCGTGGCAGCACCTGAGCGGGCTGCGGGTCGCCGATGAACTCGTCGCGGTGACCGGCGCGCACGGCGGCGTCGAACTGTTCGCCCTGGCCCGGGACACGGCGGCCGTCCTGCGCTGGTACCCGGGGCCCGACGGCGCCTGGACCGAGGACCGCACCCTGCCGTTCGCCGCCCGCCCCGGCAGCCTCGCCCCCGCCGCCGAACCGGGCGCGCTGCTCTTCCGCGACGCCCGCACCGGCCGCGCCTGCCACTGGCGCCCCGGCACCCCGGCCCCCGCCCCGCTCGCCGAACCGGACCCCGGCACCGGGCCCCTGGCCACCGCCCCCGGCATCCAACTCGGCGTCTGGAGCTACTCGTTGCTGCTCGGCCGGGGCACCGACGGCGGCCCAGCCCTCGGCGTGCACCCCACGGGCCGCCCCGACACCGGGACGTGGTGGCAGGAGACCCGAACGCCCACGCCGGGAGACCCCTCGCCCGGCGTTCCCGCAGCCGCCGTCGGCCGCAGCGGGCGGCTCTCCGTCGCGGCCCGGCTGCCCGGCGGGCGGCTGCTCATGGCGGACCGTGACGAGCACGCCGAGTACACCGAGCACGGTGCGGCGATCACCCTCGGCGCCTGGCGCGTGGTCGGCGGCTGAGCAGGCGCCGTTTCACAGCTTCCCGGACGATCACCGCACATGTCGGCGTACGTTCCCCACAGCCAAGCGGATGGCTTGATTCCGACCGAAGGACCCGCGCCGGTGCGGTGCTCGCGCCCCCTTCAGCAGGTGAGGGACGTGTGTGCACCCAGGGTCGTTCGTGGTTCCCCCGCGCGAAGAGCGCAAAGGGTTGTACCCGGTTCCTGTGATCAAGCTCGCGACAATGCGCAGGTCAACGCGCGTCGACAGAGAGGTGAAGGATTGTTAAAGTTCGGGTCTTCCATGTGATCGAACTGTGAAAAGTCGACCGTATGGGCAGGTCCGCCCCGGGGTGTGTCGGGACGGGCATGGGGGATTTTTTCTTTTAAAGGGGTGACGGGGGGCTATGGCCAGGCTTTCGCTGCGGGCTGTCCAGAAACTGACCTGCAAGAAACGAGACGCCTGGTGGACGGTCTTCCTCGTCGACCCCACGGCCACCCGGCTCCTGCTGGTCTTCGCCCGGTTCCGGTTCATCACCCCGAACCGCGTGACCTGGGCCGCCCTGTTCATCGGCCTGGCCGCCGGCGGGTTCTTCCTCCGGGGCGACCGGCAGTCCCTGATCATCGGCGCCCTGCTCTACCACCTGAGCTTCGTCCTCGACTGCATCGACGGCAAGCTCGCCCGCCTCAAGGGCAACGGTACCGTCTTCGGCGGCTGGCTCGACTACGTCTTCGACCGCATCCGCGTCCTGTTCTGCGCGCTCGCCCTGATGGGCGGCCAGTTCTTCCCGCACGACGACGAGCGCTACCTCGTCGCCGCCCTGGTCGTCGTCTTCCTCGACATGCTGCGTTACGTCGACGCGCTCCAGATCTACAAGATGCGCATGTCGATGCGGGCCAAGATCGAGAAGGTCACCCGGACCCGCGCCGAGGCCGAACAGGCCGAACAGGCAGAACGGGCAGAGCAGGCTGAGCGGGCGGAACGGTCAGAGCAGGCCGAACGGGACGCCCGCGCCGGCGTCCAGCAGGGCGCCGGAGACACACCGGTCGTCTTCATGGAGGACCTCCTCCGCGAGAACCCGCACCTGCCCGCCGAGACCCTCCGCGCCGGGGCCGGTGCGCCCACCGTGGTCGACCTGCACGAGCAGTTCCGCGGCCAGTTCCCCTGGTACACCCGCATCCGCCGGGCCATGCTGCGCACCCGGGTCCGCCCGCATCTGATCAGCGGCATCGAGTTCCAGATGTTCGTGTTCATCGTGGGCCCGCTGATCGGCCAGATCCTGTGGACGACGGCGGTGTCGGCCGCGCTCCTGATCGCCTTCGAGCTGGTGATCATGTACAAGTTCTGGCTCTCCACCCGTGACTTCACCCGGGTCATGGAGGAGCTGAACCCCGACACCGACACCGTCGGCACCATCGCCCCGCACCTGCACAAGGGACGGCACCGCCAGCGCGGCGGCGCGGCCGACGCACTCCTCGACGACGACCGGTACCGGGCGCCCGAACCGGAAGAGAATCCTTTCTTCCAGCCGTACCCCCGCCCCAACCCCGTCCTCCTGAACGCCGCCGACCCCACCGCCGGACCCGCCGCCGACCCGGCCGACGAACCCACCCCAGGACTCCCCGGCATCCCGCCGCCGCACGGCGACACCATGCCGCTCACCCAGATCGGCCAGGCCTGGCACGGCCCGTCCCGCAAGGCCCCGGCGGGCTGGGAGGACTACTGATGAGACCCGGCACCGGCCACCCCGAGCAGCACCGGGCCCACGACGACGGCAACCTCTGGGTCACCGTCGTCATCCCCGCCCACAACGCGGCCACCACCATCGGCAAGGCCCTCCAGTCCGCCGTCAACCAGACCTACGAACTGGTCGAGGTGATCGTCGTCGACGACGCCTCCACCGACGGCACCATCGAGGTCGTCGCCAACTTCGCGGGCAGCGAACCCCGGGTGCGGGTGCTGCGCCGCACCGAGAACAGCGGCGGCGTCGGCGCCCCGCGCAACTGGGGCATCGCCCAGGCCGAGGGCCGTTGGCTGCTCTTCCTGGACGCCGACGACGAACTCCCGCCGCGCGCCTGCGAACGCCTGGTCGCGAGCGCGTTGGAGACCGGCAGCGACATCACCGCGGGCAAGGCCCTGCGCGTCAACCGGGCCACCGGCGAGTCCGAGGCCTGGGCGCCCGAGGTGTACGCGATGGGCCGCACGGTCACCGGACTTGAGGAGTTCCCGCTCCTGCTGTCCGACCCGATCGCCGCCGCCAAGCTCTACAGCGTCGAGTTCCTGCGCTCGTCCGGCGTCCGGTTCCCGGAGGGCGTCTTCTACGAGGACACCTACTTCTCCACCGTCGTCGGGTGCCTCGCGCGCGGGATCACCGTCCTCACCGAGCCCGTCTACCGCTGGATGTGGGAGCCCGACGGCCCCTCCATCACCGGGCGCACCGGCGAACTGCGCAGCATCACCGACCGGATCGCCGTGCACCGCGCCACCGACGGCTTCCTCCTGGAGCGCGGGCTGTGGCAGCTGAAGGTGCGCAAGGACGCCAAGTTCCTCACCCATGACCTGCGCCTGTACATGCGGGCGCTGGCCGAGGGCGACGCCGACTTCCAGCAGCGCTTCGCCGAGATCGTCAGCGGCTATCTGTTCTCGCTGAGCGAGGAGGCGTTCGAACTGTGCGGCCCGGTCGACCGGGTGCGCGCCTACTTCCTGATGTACGAGGAGATCGAGGCCGCCCTCACCACGCTCGACTACACACAGCGCAAGAGCGTGTTCTCGTCCCACCTGGTCGAGGAGGACGGCCGGGTCCACTGGTCCGCCGACCATCTGCACCTGCCCGACGCCCGCCGCATGCTCGACGTCACCGAACTCGGCCTGGCCGCCGCCCCCGTCACACAGATCCCGCTCTTCGCCCAGCTCGACAGCTGGGAGGTGACGGGCACCGAGCTGACCTACACCGGCGAACTCGTCAACCGTTTCGGCCGGATCGCCGCCGCCGACTCCGTCTCCCTCTTCCTCGCCGTCCGCAACCGCCACACGAAACGGGACGTGCTCGTGCCGGTCGCCGGCACCGCCGTCGACGAACGCCTCGTCACCTTCGAAGGCACCGCCGATCTGGGCACGTTGCTCGGCGACGACCTCGCCGACGCCACCGTGTGGAACGTCTCCGTCGTCGTCGAGTGGAAGCGCAGCCGCTCCCGCTCCGCGCTGAACGTCCGCGACATCGCCCTGGACGGCCTGACCTTCACGCGCGACGGCGAGGAGTTCGAGGGCTACCGCACGGTCAGCGGCAACCTCGCTTTCCGCTCCGCGACGGCGGGCCGGCGTACCTTCGAGACCGAGCAGAACGACCCCGCCGCCCCCTGGATGTGGTGGCGCGGCCGCCTGCACCCGCCGATCCACCAGGTCACCGGCGGCTACGAACTCGCCGTCGTCGTCCCCTGCTACAACGTCGAGCGGTACCTCGACGACTGTCTCGGCTCCCTCGCCGCCCAGCGCGGCTTCGAGCGCGTGCAGGTCATCCTGGTCGACGACGGCGCCACCGACGAGACGCCCCGGATGCTGGAGCGGTTCGCCGCCTACTACGCCAACGTCACCGTCGTCCACCAGCGCAACGGCGGCCTCGGCAACGCCCGCAACACCGGGCTCGACCAGGTCGTCGCGCCGTACGTCACCTTCCTCGACTCCGACGACATCCTCGGTGAGGACGCCCTCGCGGCACTGGTCGAGGCGGCCCGGCGGGACGGCTCCGAGGTCGTCATGGGTGACCTCGTCAACTTCCCTGACCGGCCCTACGGCCCGTGGAAGGAGTACTTCGGCTCCGGCGACCGGCTGGTCACCGACTTCGCGGAGATCCCCGACATGGTCTTCAGCGGGTCCGCCTGCAACAAGCTGTTCAGCACCGCCCTGTTGCGCCGTCTCGGGCTGCGCTTCGGCGAGGGCGTGCACTTCGAGGACGCCTGGCTGACGCTGCCCGCGCTGCTGCGCGCCGGTGCCCTCAGCATCGTCGACCGGCCCGTCTACTGGTACCGGGGGCGCCCCGACGGCTCCTCCATCATGGACTCGCTGTGGAGCAAGCCCGCCAACTACCGCGACCATCTCCGGCTCAACCACTTCCTGTTGAACTACAGCGCCGAGGAACGGCCCGAGATCCGCCGCATGTTCCAGCGCTACGCCACCCGCACCTACAAGGGCTTCCTGTGCAACGCCCGTAATGTGATGGGCCGTTCGCAGCTCGCCGAGATGTTCCCTGACCTGCACCGGCACTACGCGCAGATCCCCGACGACGTCCTCACCGAGTTCGTCACCAGCCCCGCCCAGCAGCTCGACCACTACGCGGCCCGCACGGGCAACTTCCCGCTGTTCTGCGACCCGGAACCGGCCCTCGCCGCCGCCCCGCCGCTCCTGGAGGTCGACGACGACGGCTTCTACCGCACCTTCCCCGGCGGCAACCTCCCCAGCAGCGCGGCCAGGGTCAAGGACCCCAACGTCGTCGTGGAGAGCGTCCGCACCCGGGGTGACGTGCTGGTCCTCGAAGGGTGCATGGCCTTCCCCGGCATCGACCTCGGCCGCCCGATGGGCAACCGCCTCGAACTCGTCTACCAGGTGGGGGAGTTGAAGGTCACCGTCCCGCTCACCCAGGTCTACCGCCGCGACCTCTACAACGCGCGCGGCAACCGCGACCTGTACGCCGGCTGGTACGCCGAGATCCCCGCGGCCCGGCTGGCCGACACCGGGTTCGGCGTCGGTGACTTCCGGCTGCGCGTGCACCGCGCCGACGGCACCCGGCACCGCAACGTCGTCATGCGGGCCCGGCTCGCCCTGCACCGCCTCAAGGGTCCCGGCAAGGTCGGCGGGCACCCGTACATGCTGACCATCGGCGCCCAGGACGCCCTGCACCTGCGGGTGGTGGCACGCGGCCCACTGGCCCGGATACGGCACGCGCTCTGGCGTACCGGGCGTGAGCTGCGCATCCTCAAGACCCGCAACCCCGGCTGGCGGATGCGCCTCGCCTACTGGCTGACCTATCCCTTCCTGCACGGCAAGGAGATCTGGCTGGTCGGCGAGCGCTCCGACACCGCGCAGGACAACTCGTTCCACTTCTTCACATGGGCCCGGCAGCACCGGGGGCGCCGGGGCGTGTACTACGTCATCGACCCGGCCAGCGCCGACCACGCCAAGGTCGCCCGCTACGGCAACGTTCTGAAGCTGGGCTCCTTCAAGCACCGCGCCTATCTGCTGCACGCCACCAAACTCATCGGCTCCTACGACTCGGAGTCCTACCTCGTCCCCGAGGGCTACAAGAAGGCGCTGTTCCTGCACCGCTTCGGTGAACTGGTGCGATACCAGCGGGTGTTCCTCCAGCACGGCGTCACCTACAACGACGTGACCTCCGGTGCCGACCAGCGCATCGCCAGCTACGACCTGCTGGTCACCGCGGGCCGTCAGGAACGGGAGTTCATGGCGTCTCAGGCCGGTTACGGCGACCGTGCCCAGGCGCTCGGGTTCCCCCGGTTCGACGCCCTCCAGCGGGAGCCGAGACACAAACCGCGCATCCTGCTGATGCCGACCTGGCGGCAGTGGATCGTCACCGCCTCCTACAAGAAGTCGGCGGGCCCGGCGAAGACCACCTTCACCCAGTCCGAGTACTACCGCTTCTACAAGGCGCTGCTCTCCGACCCCCGACTCGGCCGCGCGCTCGACCACTTCGGCGTCGACCTGGAGTTCTTCCCGCACTACGAGATCCGCCCCTATCTGCACACCTTCCAGTTCTCCTCGCCGTCCATCGAGGTCGCCGACCCGCACCGGCGCAGTGTCCAGCAGGCGATGAAGGAGTGCTCGCTGATGGTCACCGACTACTCGTCGGTGTTCTTCGACGTGGCGTACATGGGCATCCCGCTGGTCCATGTCCCCTTCGACGAGGAGGACTTCTACGGGCGGCACTACAAGCGCGGCTACTTCCATCTCGCCGACGACGGCTTCGGCCCGGTCTGCCGGACCGTCGACCAGGCCGTCGACGAGATCATCGCCGCTGTCCGCCGGGGCTTCACCGTGGAGCCGGTCCACCGCGCGAGGGTCGCGGAGTTCTTCGTGCACCGGGGCGGCGGCAACTGCGAGCGTGTCTTCGAGGCGATCGACGCCCTCGGCACCGCGTCGGCGGCCGCCCTCGCCCCACCCGGCCCGATCGGCGCCCTGCCCCAGCAGGACACGGCGGCGTCCCGCTGGGTGGACGCGGCCTGAGAGCAGGGGAGTTGAGCCCCGCGAGGCCGGGTGGGACGAAGTCCCGTTCCGCCAACGGGGGTTGAGGCCCTCTCATCCCAACTGGGCTGAGAAAAAGGGGGCCTCCGCAGTGCGCGGAGGCCCCCTCTTCACGGTCCGGCAGCCGGACCGTCACCCGGTCACGCCGGTACGGACGCCACCCCGGGCGCCAGGAACGGCTTGCCGTTGACGCGCTCCGAGATGCCCTCGCGGTCCAGGTACGGCGTGACGCCGCCCAGGTGGAAGGGCCAGCCGGCGCCGGTGATCAGGCAGAGGTCGATGTCCTGGGCCTCGGCGACGACGCCCTCGTCGAGCATCAGCCCGATCTCCTGCGCCACCGCGTCCAGCACCCGGTCCCGCACCTGCTCCTCGGTCAGCACCGAGTCGCCCTGCTGGAGCAACGCGGCGACCTCGGGGTCGAGTTCGGGCGTGCCGCTGTCGTAGACGTAGAAGCCGCGCTTGCCCGCCTTGACGACGGCCGCGAGGTTCGGGGAGACGGTGAAGCGGTCCGGGAAGGCCCGGTTGAGGGTCTCCGAGACATGCAGGCCGATCGCCGGACCGACCAGCTCAAGCAGGACCAGCGGGGACATCGGAAGGCCGAGCGGCTCCACGGCCTTCTCGGCGACCGCGACCGGCGTGCCCTCGTCGATGACGTTCTGGATCTCGCCCATGAAGCGGGTGAGGATGCGGTTGACGACGAACGCCGGGGCGTCCTTCACCAGCACCGCCGTCTTCTTCAGCTTCTTGGCGACCCCGAACGCCGTGGCCAGCGCCGCGTCGTCGGTCTGCTCGCCGCGCACGATCTCCAGGAGCGGCAGGATCGCGACCGGGTTGAAGAAGTGGAAGCCGACGACCCGCTCGGGGTGCTTCAGCTTCGACGCCATCTCGGAGACCGACAGCGACGAGGTGTTGGTGGCGAGGATCGCGTGCGCCGGGGCGACGGCCTCGACCTCGGCGAACACCTGCTGCTTGACGCCGATCTCCTCGAAGACGGCCTCGATGATGAAGTCGGCGTCGGAGAAACCCTCGGCCTTGTCCAGGACACCGGAGACCAGCGCCTTGAGACGGTTGGCCTTGTCCTGGTTGACGCGGCCCTTGCCGAGCAGCTTGTCGATCTCGGCGTGGACATAGCCGACGCCCTTGTCGACGCGCTCCTGGTCGATGTCGGTCAGCACGACCGGCACCTCCAGCCGGCGCAGGAACAGCAGGGCGAGCTGCGAGGCCATCAGACCGGCGCCGACCACACCGACCTTGGTGACGGGACGCGCGAGTGACTTGTCCGGTGCCCCGGCCGGCCGCTTGCCACGCTTCTGTACCAGGTTGAACGCGTAGATGCCGGCGCGCAGTTCACCGCCCATGATCAGGTCGGCGAGTGCCACGTCCTCGGCGTCGTAGCCCTGCTGGAGGTCGCCGTTCTTGGCGGCGGCGATGATGTCCAGCGCCCGGTAGGCGGCCGGGGCGGCGCCGTGCACCTTGGAGTCCGCGACGAACCGGCCCTTGGCGACGGCCTGGTCCCAGCCCTCGCCGCGATCGATCGCGGGCCGCTCGACGGTGATGTCACCCCGGAGCACCTGCGCGGTCCAGATCAGCGACTGCTCCAGGAAGTCGACGCCCTCGAAGAGCGCGTCGGCGATGCCCAGGTCGAAGACCTGCGCCCCCTTGAGCTGCTTGTTCTGGTTGAGGCTGTTCTCGATGATCACCGAGACGGCCTTGTCGGCGCCGATCAGGTTGGGCAGCAGCGTGCAGCCGCCCCAGCCCGGGACGAGGCCGAGGAACACCTCGGGCAGCGAGAACGCGGGGATCGCCTTCGACACCGTGCGGTACGCGCAGTGCAGGCCGACCTCGACGCCACCGCCCATGGCGGCACCGTTGTAGTAGGCGAACGTCGGCACGGCGAGCCCGGCCAGCCGCTTGAAGACCTCGTGGCCGCCCTTGCCGATGGCGAGCGCGTGCTCGTGCTCCTTGAGGAGTTCGACGCCCTTGAGGTCGGCGCCGACCGCGAAGATGAACGGCTTGCCGGTGATGCCGACGCCGACGATCTCCCCGGCCGCGGCCTCCTTCTCGACCTGGTCGATCGCCGCGTCCAGCCGGGCGAGCGAGGCGGGGCCGAAGGTGGTCGGCTTGGTGTGGTCGAGCCCGTTGTCCAGCGTGATCAGGGCGAACCGCCCGGCGCCGGAGGGCAGTTCGAGGTGGCGGACGTGCGCGGACGTCACGACCTCGTCCGGGAACAGCTCGGCCGCACCCTTCAAAAGCTCAGCGGTGGTGCTCACTTGTCCCCCTCGAAGTGCGGGTTCTCCCAGACGACGGTGGCGCCCATGCCGAAGCCGACGCACATGGTCGTCAGGCCGTAGCGGACATGCGGCTGCTCCTCGAACTGGCGGGCCAGCTGCGTCATCAGACGCACACCCGAGGAGGCCAGCGGGTGCCCGAAGGCGATGGCGCCGCCGTACTGGTTGACGCGCGGGTCGTCGTCGGCGATGCCGTAGTGCTCAAGGAAGGCGAGCACCTGCACGGCGAACGCCTCGTTGATCTCGAACAGACCGATGTCGGAGATCGACAGACCGGCCTGGGCGAGCGCCTTCTCGGTGGCCGGGATCGGCCCGTACCCCATGACCTCCGGCTCGACACCGGCGAACGAGTACGACACGAGCCGCATCTTCACGGGCAGGTCGTGCGCGCGGGCGAAGTCCTCGCTGGCGATGATCGAGGCGGTGGCGCCGTCGTTGAGACCGGCCGCGTTGCCCGCGGTGACCCGGCCGTGCACCCGGAACGGCGTCTTCAGCCCGGCCAGGTTCTCCAGCGTGGTCCCCGGACGCATCGGCTCGTCGGCGGTGACCAGACCCCAGCCGGTCTCACCGACCTCCGCGTTGGTGTTGCGCACCGAGATCGGCACCAGGTCCTGCTGGATCTTGCCGTCGGCGTACGCCTTGGCGGCCTTCTCCTGCGAGCGCACGGCGTATTCGTCGGCGCGCTGCTTGGTGATCGACGGGTAGCGGTCGTGCAGGTTCTCGGCCGTCATGCCCATGAACAACGCCGACTCGTCGACCAGCTTCTCGCTCACGAACCGCGGGTTCGGGTCGACGCCCTCGCCCATCGGGTGGCGGCCCATGTGCTCGACGCCACCGGCGATGACGGCGTCATAGGCGCCGAACGCGATGGAACCGGCGGTGGTGGTCACGGCGGTCAGCGCGCCGGCGCACATCCGGTCGATCGAGTAGCCCGGCACGGACTGCGGCAGCCCCGCGAGGATGCCGGCCGTGCGGCCGAGGGTGAGGCCCTGGTCGCCGATCTGCGTGGTGGCGGCGATGGCGACCTCGTCGATCTTCTTCGGGTCGAGGCCGGGGTTGCGGCGCAGCAGCTCCCGGATCGCCTTCACGACGAGGTCGTCGGCGCGGGTCTCGTGGTAGATGCCCTTCGGACCCGCCTTGCCGAACGGGGTACGGACGCCGTCGACGAAGACGACGTCCTTGACGGTACGAGGCACGATGGCTCTCCTCCAGATGCGGGACGGCACTGCTACGACACGCTGAGCGCGCGCTCACCCCCATGCTACTAACCAGTAACGTACCTGCACACCCCACACCCCCCAAAAGCCAAACATCACACCGCCCCCCACCCCGAAATCCCCCGGGACCGCGCCAATGCGCGGCTCCGCCGCGAGGTCGCGACAAGGTCCCGCGAGCCCATCAAGCGACCTCCGGGCATCACCGCCAAGGGGCGCGGGGCTGTATCGACATGCGGCTCCGCCACGAGGTCGCGACAAGGTCCGCG